>NZ_BMYI01000023.1:0-59037 GCF_014652195.1 Gemmobacter nanjingensis | reverse complement strand
AGAGATCAGCATGTCCCCACCCCCTCCCGAACCTCGCGCAGGATCGATCTTGCCATGAACAGGGCAGAACGGCGAGGGTCTATGTGATCATCCGGGATGGAACATCTATGGAGCAAGTTTATCCACGTCCGATCTTCGACACTTCCAATTGCCTCCACCCTCACTTCCATCTCGGATGCCAGATCCGCCCAGCGTTTACTGAATATTTTGTTCCTATTGCTTGCCGTCGCCACACCCGGCGCCATTAGAAGAAGGACACTAGCGCCTCCGTAGAAATCAACGAGCCTTAGGAACTGTTTGTACTCAGTTGGCCATTCCGATCGGGGAAACATAAATAGCAAGTAAGCGATGCCACTCAAAAGCCGGCCAGCCTCAGTAAACCGCCAGCGCCTCGACGAAAACACAACTTGGTCATAGGTTAGCTGAGATGGATACTTTTCTTTTCGTAGCCTTGCCAAACTATTCAGGAAGTCAGAGTCTTTGGGTGGAGCGGTTAGCGGGTGCGGCAGTATAAGGCTTTGGTAGAAAGACTTTGCCTCTTTGGAGATTGGGAGCTGTATCCCTTCGATATCAGGTTCATTAACAAACTTAATAAGCTCACCACGGTGGCGGCGGATCATACTATTCAGGCGTCGAAAATTCACCTGATTACTAATTCTTTCGGCGCACTCAACTAAGGCATCGGGCGCTGTGTTTCCACATGATGTGTGCTCTTCAAGTACATCACAAAGCAAGTTCAGCGCATCGAAGGGGTGCGCTAGCAAAGAGAGCCAAAGGAACCCTGCTTCATTTCCGATCAGGGAACTCTGGTGCCCCACTGCGTATTCGATAAGGCGGCGCTCCCACTCTTTCTCACCCCCATTCAATACGTATTTCAGAGATGTCTGAATATGACCTTCGGGTGGCTGATTCACAGAGAAGAAAACGAACGGATAGAGGAACTTTCTTGTTGCCCAGGTGGAGCGCATTTCGTCTGAAATTCGCCTCGCGAGGAGCTTCCCATTTTGTGAATTTGCAGCAGCCACGACACGCCAGAAGAATAAAGATTGTCGATCAACGGGAAGTAGTTTCTCAAATAGACCTGTTGGGTCTGCCTCTGGAGTTTCGAGAAGGGCGCAGGATAGTAAGTCAGAAAATTCTATCAGTCTATTTACGGTTTCCTTGTTCACCACTATATGCTGCTCGACGAGATCAACAACGTTTTCCAGCATCACAGATCGCCGGCTTGCTGATATTTTTCTTGCGTCCTCCCAGTCGCCGTCACTAAATGGAAAATTCTGCCATTGGCCGGGATCGATGCGATAGGTCGATTCTAGCAGGAACTGGTTCAGCTCAGCTGAAAAGCGGAATTTTGCACGAAGCAGAGTGTCCGCTATACGATGTCGTGCTGGTCGATGACTTCCCTGACCTCGCATCAGGTTTCTTAATACAATAACCTCCGCCGCCGTCTTGGTAGCCGCCATCCAGTACTTCCTTTAGCTTTTTTGTTTGGCTCACAGCTTTGCAGATGATGCTAGGCGTGGATTGAGTAGAGGTAAAGATGTACATGACAGGGAGCCTGCCTCCTCTTGCTCGCGGCGCGGCCTTTGTCATTCCCCTTCGGCGTTGATGATTTAACCGCCCCCTGAGGGCTTCGACGTGCCAAGGTGGGCGGCTACATCATCAGCGCCCGCCCACGTTAACCGAACTAGTAGAGCTGTTTCATCGAGCGCAACGGCAGCTTTGTCCGGCATCGCTACCATACTGGCCGGGTGTTTGTTGTAGCGCACGACGAACGGCAGCTTCCCGGAATGCGGCAACGCAGCACTGCCGAGGCGCGACCGTCCGCAAAGGGCCGGTTCCGCCAGAGGTCTTCAAGCCTCCATGCCTGTGAGCTTTTGAGAAAACTTGCTCATCTTGGCAACTGCGATCGTGACGGATGGCTTCAGGGCATCGAGATCAACCTTGGGCGAGGCGACCGCTTTTCCTTCAGCCTGCACGTAGGCATCGGTTTCTGACCGCGCTGCCTTCGCGGAGACGCCCTGCCGCGCCACAATCTCAGCCGCCAGCTTCGGCTCGGGCTCCACCGGGGCGTCCGACTTCGCCTTCTCCGGCAGCACAAAATCGACGACCATTCTCTCGGCCAGTCGGCGCTCCAGCGCTTCCATCCGCGCGGTCAAAACCTGGACTGCTGCGGCCTCCTTGGGCGGGTAGGGCAGGAGCCCGGATTGTGCGTCAAACAGCGTCTTGAAAGTCGGGTCTTGGAAATACACGATCCGATGAACGAGGAGCGGATTCTGCCGTTCCGGGATGAGGATGGCCTGGTCCGGGTTCAAGCGGCGCACCTCGTCGGGGGTCAGGAGCGGCCGCTCCTCCATTCGCCGACTGACCGAGCGGCGCTGCATGAAGTCCCGATCTCGCGAAATACTGTCCGACACCGAGAGCTTCGTGGTCTTGCCCAAGGCATCCGAAATCTCCCCGGCGGTCTTCTTGTCGTTGGCCGCGAGGTAGAGCTTCATGCCGGCGGCGGATTCGAGGGACATGCGGACGTTTTCGCCATAAATGTTGTCGAGGCCGGGGATCGACTGGGTGATGATCGAGACCCGCGCGCCGTGGCCGGCGAGCTGCTTCAGGGCCTGCTCGACGATGGGCATTGGCCCGAGTTGGTCGAATTCGTCGAGCATGACCATGACCGGCCAGGGCTCGACTTTTGGGTCAGGAAGGGTCGAACGCATGGTGGCAATGAGTTCGCCGAAGAAGAGCCGGACGAGCGGCGAAAGGGTGCGGATGTCATCGGCGTTGACGACGACATAGATCGACATCGGGCGTTTGCGCAGATCCGTGAAGGAGAAGTCGTTGCCGGAGGTAGCCCGGTCCACGGCCGGGTTGTTCCAGAGCGTCATGCCTGCGCCACCCAGGACTGAAGCGTGGGACGACAAGGTCCGGTCGGAATAACCTGCGAACTTGCGGAATGTCTGGGCGGCGTTGGGGTGTTTCACCTCCTTGGCATGCTCGCCGTAGACCTCCTGGGTCGCACCCCGACCAAAGAGGATGCGGCTGATTTCGCCGATGGTGGGCTTGCCGCGCTCAATCGCCAGAAGCCCTGCAGCCACGAACAGCTCGCGTCCCTCGGTCAGGAAGTCGCCGGCCGTCCCTTTGTCCGAAACCGTCAGGAAGTAGTCCGAGATCTTGGCGAGTTCCGTGTATCGCTGTTCGGCATTTTCAATGCGGGCGACGCGCTCGAGCGGGTTGTAGCGATGGGTCGGGTGTTCAAAATCGAACGGCGAGAAGCGGTAGACCGCATCGCCCTCCGCCCGCCGGTGCCGCGAGGTGGCCTCGAAAATCTCCCCCTTCACGTCGAGGACGACGATGCTGCCGTTGAAGAGGAGCGTGTTCGGGATGACATAGCCCACGCCCTTGCCGGCGCGGGTGGGGGCCACGACAAGGCAGTGCGGGAATTTCTGGAAGGTGGCGCTGACGTAAGGTGCGCGCTTTGTAGGCGCCCCGAGCTTGCCGAAAACCATGCCTGCGCCCAAGGGCTGCAAAAGGCCATTCGCCTTCATCTCGGCGCGGGCCTGGAACTTGGCCTGACCATAGCCTGTGAGCTGCTGGCGGAAGGTCAGGGCGACAGCGGCAATCGCGAAGAGAACGGTCGACGCACCGACGATCTGCCAGGGCAGAACCCAAGGCATGGAAGTCAGCCGGGCGAAGCCGGGGAAATCCTCGATCAGGACGAATATGCTGGTCGCGTTCGGATCGCGACCGAGGATCAGATTGAGAACGAGGCCGCCGGCAATGAGGCCAACCAGAAGACCGGCCGATAGACCGAGCGGGAGGAGAAGCGCGATCCGTTGCATGATCAGAACTCCCTGTCCTTGACATGCGCCCGGTCATGGACAGGCGTGCGCGCATGTTCGGGGGGCCTGGGAGCGGCCTCGGCCATCATGCGACGTTCGGCGGTTTCCACCTCATGGGCATTGAGGCCGAGAGAGGGGTGTTCCTTTGCCGCGGAGATGACGGCCGCTGCAATGGCTTGGCGGGCACTGGCCTCGGGAACATCCATGGCCAAGGCGTCGGTGCGTCCGGCGGCGATGTCTTTCAACACGGAAGCGCCATAACGCTCCTTCATCTCCTCAGTGAAATCCCGTGCTTGGGCCTCATTGCGGAATGCGACAGAGCCTTGCTGGGCATGAAGTTTCGCCATCTTGTCCAAGGCCTCGACCATCGGATCAGGGGCGCGCGAAACGTCGATGCCGCGTGCGGACTGGATGAGTTCGGCTGCGCGCTCGTAGAAACGGTCGAGCCGCTCCGCAGCCGTACTGCGGCCTTGCGGGTTGTCGAGGTCATAGCCGTGACGCTTGGCGAGGTCGGTGAGATCGGATGTCACCCAGGCTTCCTCTTCGCGGGCGTTTGCTGCCCCGGTCTCGAGTCGAGACTGGAGCTTCTTGGCTTCGATCCCCGCGAGATTTGCCGTTAAGCTCAGGACTGCATGAAGCGTCTCGCCGTGACCTTTTTCGAGTTTGGTCTCTTCATCACCGACGACCACCGCATTCGGTCTGATCGCCGTGCTGTAGAGCGTCGAACGGGGAGGGGCCTCGCGCCCGGCGTGATCTCTGTCGAGACCAAAGGCTGCCGCGGCTTCCTTGGCGATACCCAGCATTTCTGATCGAAGCTCTTCCTGTTGCTCGGACGGCAGTCGGTCGATCCGGGCATCCGACTGCGCCACCCAGGCGGAGATCGCCCGCGCGGGATCAGCCGTGAAGTCGCTGCGCAACCTTTCTTCTTCGACATAGGCCGCAAGAACCGGGCTTTCAGCCAAATGCCTGGCCAGCGTCTCACTCAGCGGCCCTTCATCCGGGAACTTGGCCAGAACCTCAGCGCTGCCATCACGGCCGTAAGAGGTGACGGCCAGAAGTTCCTCGGGCAGAAACCCTGCGGAGCCTTCGCCGTCGACAAACCGGCCAGTGCCAAGCGTGGCTTCGGCATCGGGGATATGCTCGGCCACCACCTTCCGAAACGCGGGATCGGCAACCAGCCGTTCGGCAAGATCACGGCTCGCTTCCGTGTCTCGGCCAAGGGTCAGGACCAGTTGGGCTTCTTCGCCCGCGTAGATCGCGGTTTCCGGGCGGGGGAATTCCGGCTGTTCGCGATGTTCGAGCACGAGGCCCGACGGCCTGCGGTCAGCATCGTCGCCCGTGTCGCGATCCATGGCCGCGGCCCGGCTGACGGCAATCTCGAGCCCCTCTTCGCCGCCTTCGTAGAAATCCCAGGCGTGACGCAGGGCATCCAGGCTGGTGGCAAAGGTCCGGTCCGAGAAGCTGATCTCCGCCTCTCCTTCCGGCAACCTTGCCTCGAACCCGGCATGCAACCCCCTGTCGGTCGCGACAGCCACCGGGCGCAATTCGACACTCTGGTCCGTGGTCACCCAATCTCCGGTCGCAACCACCTGCGGCTTCTCCGCCGTGACGACCTGACCAACCTGCGCTTCCGCTTCCACAACTCCTTCCCGGGCCTTCACCGCCGCCTGCAAAATGGGTCCCGGTGCAGGTTCCTCTGTCCGATCGGACCAAAGGCTTGCTGCCTTCTCGGGTTCGCGGCGCGCGAAGGCCTCGAGGTCGTCTTTCAGCCCGGCATCCAGCCGCTCGACGACATTTGCGCCATCGCGGCCATCTGCGACTCTCCCCAATCGCTCAGAGATCGAAGCCTCCATCGCTGCCAAAAACCCGGCCCGGAATTCCGCATCGGGGGCGTGCGAGTCCGGCAGCGACTTGAAGTACCGCGTCTCTCCCCCCTCTTGGACCCCATGGAGTTCCGTGCGGGCCATGGTCCGGGCGGTGTTGCCGTCGACATGGGTCACCGAAGGCCTCTCAGCCGGATCGGCCCGGAAGAAAGCCTCGCCTGCGAGACGCGGATCTTCGAACTCCTGCGCAGACCCGGAGAAGGTCAAACGGACGGAGAAATATTCCTTCTTCCGCTCCGTGGCCGCACCTGCCTCGGGCTCCGTGGCTACGTCATGCCGTGCGGGCCCGTTCCTCTGCAGGCCGTCAATGTCCTGATCCATGAATGCAACCTTTTGGCCCGCTGGCCGATCAAAAAGTGGGAAAGGAGGAGTGGAAACCGCAGCCCGTCAGTCCTCGAGGCCGGGGAAATACATCTCCATGATCCCGCGGCGGTCGCCCTGGCGGCCCATCTGCAGGATCACGTCGATCGAGGTCTCGAGGTAACGGATGACCTCAGCGAAGCTGAGCTTTGTGCCCTGTGCCATGACGAGAAGCGCCAGCCGGTCCATCGCCTTCCTCGCCGAATGGGCGTGGAGCGTGGTGAAGGAGCCGGAATGGCCTGTGTTGATCGCATCGAGAAACGTCGCGGCCTCGGACCCGCGCAATTCGCCGAGGATGATCCGGTCGGGCCGAAGCCGCAGGGTCGCTTGCAGAAGCTTGTCGGCCGAGCGGGGCGAGGCCTCGTCGCGCTGCGCGATCAGGCTCACGGTGTTCGACTGACCGGGCAGGAGTTCGAGGGAATCCTCGATGGTGATGATGCGCTCGTCTGGGTCGACCATTTCCAGAAGCTTGCGGCCAAGCTCGGTCTTGCCGGTCGAGGTACCCCCCGAGACGATGACGTTCAGCCGCTCGGAGACAAGACGCCCGAGGAAGGCTTCGACATCCGCCCCCTCGGACCGGGCGCGGATTTCCGCGACCATGACCCGCCGCTCCTCTTCCAGGGACTTCTCCTGTCCTCGCAGGAAGCTGAAGGATCGCGGTGCGCGCCTCTGATCCCCCTGCCGGGATCGAAACACCCGGATGCCAATCACCGTGCCGCCGGAAACGGCGGGCGTGCCAACCACCTGACAGCGCAGCATCAGGTCGCGGTAGCGGACTGCCGCCGAGACAAGGGGTGCGGCTTCCGTGAAGGTGTTCGCGGTCGAATTGGCGATCTGGGCCGCAAGGTCGCGCACCGACCGGGCGGGCAGGGGTGCAAGCCCGCTTGGCCCCATGTGGATCTGCCCCGACCGCTCCACCCAAATTGCGCCATCAGCATTGATTGCAAGCTCCATGACGCTAGTGTCAAAGAGCGCCGCGTCGAGCTGCCCGAGATAGGTGTCGAGGTAGCTCATCAGTAGAACTCGATATCGGCATCGACCCGGACCATGACGACAGCTCCCTGATTGACGCTGATCGTCGGCGGGATGCGCAGGTAATCGGCCATGACATCATTCACCGTCTCGCCAAGGTCATTGCCGACATTCTCGGCAGTGTCGGATGCCACCTCGTCGCCTTCGTATCGGCTGGCCGCGATCGCGGGGACAGCCCCGATCACCGAGATGAGGGCGGCGGTGCCGAAGCGCTGCAGGAAGTGGTTGCGCACCTTGCCGGGCAGGCCGGAGCGCCCGATCCGGTCTGTTCCATAGGCCGCGAGGTCCACAGATTGGCCATCGGTGGTCACAATCCGGTCCCAGGCGATCAGCACCCGGCGTTGACCGGCATCGACCTCGGAATCGTAGCGGCCAAAGAGGCGGGAGCCGCGTGGGATGAGGACGCGGGACATGTCAAAAGACCAGACATCGTGGCTGACGATGGCGGCGACATTGCCGGAGAGATCGGTGCTGACGGCAGTATCGAGCGAGGCCTCGATCAGGGTGCCCTGCATTACGGTATAGGCAGGGTTGGCGATCACCTCCGCTTGGCGGACCTCGGCCGACTTTGCGCCCGCGCGCCGGAAGGCCTCATCGCCAGTGGCAGCGGCACCTCCACCTCCTGGACCGGTCGGGGCTGCACCACCCGTCTCCCCGCCCATATCCATGGAAGAGCGCATCGCGACCATGTCGGAATGGATCTGGGCTTCCTTCAGCATTTCGGCTTCCTGGCGCTTGCGGGCCAGTTCCTCTTCGCGGGCCCGTGCCGCCTCGGCCGCTGCGTCGCCCTCGACGAGCGCCTTGGTTTCAAGCTCGGTCTGGAGCCGGATGTTCTCGCGTTCGAGGTCGGAGAGGGCGGCTTCCTGTGCCTTGGCATCCGCATCGAGGGCCGCGACCTGCGCTTTCAGATCCGCGAGCGCCGCCTCATCGGTGACGGTCACTGGATTGGCTTTCAGATCGGCGATCTGGGCGTTCAACGCCTCGATCTCGGCCATGAGCCGGTCCGCTTCGGAAGTGTCCGGGACGGCAGGGACGATCTGCGGCTTTTCCTTCGTGATCGAAAACCCGTCTGCCCCACCCGCACCCTGGAAATCACTGACCGAGGCGGTTTCCAGCGCGGGTGCCGGGGCAGGGGCATCCGGAGCGGCAAGGACAAGCCATGCCCCGACGCCGACGCCCGCCACAGCAGTCACGGCCGAAAGCGCGTAAGGGTTGACGCCGCGGCGGCGTTTCGGCGCCTCGGCAGGTTTCATGCGGGCCATGCGCGCGGCGAGTTTGCCGTCCTGATCTTCCTCGCTCATTGGCCGCCCCCCGTTTCCGCGGTTACGCAGGCATATTCATCGCCGTAGCGCAGAACCCAGCGTTCCGAGCGGGTGCTGACAGTGATCCTCGTGCCGCGTACGGCGGAGTTGACCGAATACTCCTGCCCCTTGGCATCAGCCCGGAAGATCGTTGGCATCGGCGCGCCGGGCGGGATGACAAAGGTGGTCTTCCGCCCGTCGTCAGAGATCGACACCGGCGTGAAGTCGGGGAGCCGCTTGCCCTTTTTCATCACCTTGTAGGTCATCGGCAGGGCCGCCGGAATGTCGGTCCCAGGCGAGGAACCGCGGGAACTGCCCGGTACGGTGAACTTCACCGAATAGTTCGGACTGCCCTTGGCGCTTTCCGTCACTTGCAGGAAGTAAATGTTCTTCTGGGTCTCGACCGTCAGGTTGGTTGTGGCACCCGCCACCACCGGCTTGACGATGAAGAGGTTCGACCGCTCGAGCTTGTCGATCTTGAAACTTTCGAGATCGCCGATGGCGATGGACTGGATTTTCTCGCCGTCGCCCAGCTCGACGAGGGTCACTGTCCTGAGCCGCGTGGAGATCCGGTAGACTTGGCCCTCCTGCCAGGTGGCATAGGTCACCCTTGCGTCGCGGCTGCCGGATTTCGGGGAGGTCTCCGCAAGAGCGGGCAGGGCTGTGAGGGTAGCCACGAGACCCATCGCGAAAATTGTCAAACCTGGGGTCATATCAGCCTCCCGAAGGGGTGAGGGCCTCGGATGTGAGGCGATAGTCGGTCACGACGAACCCGGTCGGGTTCTGCCAGACGAGATTGAGCGCAGTTTCTCTGGTTGGCTCGAACCGGTAGGTGACCGTCGCCGTGAACTTGCCTTCCCGGTCCGGAATGCCCTCGCCATCCGCGACCCAGGTCTTGGTGAAACGCACCTGAGCTGTCGTCTCAGTCACCGGTGTGATCGAGAGGATATCGACCCGGACCCTGGAACTTTCGCCATAAAGCTTCGGCGGATAGTTCGGGTGCCCCTCGGTCCAGAGCGCCACGAGGGACGACTTTGCGTTGGCCTCGGACCAGGTATAGGCGCGGAGGATCCGGGCCTCGTTGTCATGCTGGTCATAGGTTTCACGGTCGGTGACATAGGCGAAGAGAAGGCTTTGCCGGATGGCTTCGGCTTGCTCCATTCCGGCCTTCTCGACGGCGACCACCCGCTCAGCCACGCCGGTGTCCTTGTCGACGATGGCGAGGAAGGCCTCGGTCTCCTTCAGGGGCAGGAGGGTGACGACGGCGATCATCCCCATGACGCCGATGGCGAGACCGCCGCCTGCCACCGCATAGGCGATGCGTTCGCGTTTCTTCACGCCGAAGAACATCTCGGCCTCGAGAAAACTTCTCAATTCAGGGGGTGAACCTGTCATGGTATTGCTCCGGAAAATGGGTTTTGGCGCGGCTGGCGTTGGCTGGATCAGCTGTCGCGGATGAACTGGCCGAGCCGCATACGCGCCGCGTGGCCCCGTTCGGCATCCGACCGCGCCTGATCGCGCAAATGGTGGTGTTCGGTCTTGCCGGTCATGAATCCAGAGCGGAACTCGTTCATGCGCCGGGCCGAATAGTCGCTGGCTTTTTCCAAAGGTTTGCCCGCAACCCGGAGGGCCTGGGGCGCGATGCTGGCGAGGCTGATCTGGCCTGTGATATGCGTCACGGCATTCGGGATGGCCATCAGGGCGAAGATGCCGACGAAGACGATAACGAAGAAACCGAGGATGGAGCCAAGATCGGTGACATCTTCCGTTTCGCGGAAAACATCATGGGCCACCGTGACCACGGCAACGATGATTCCTGCGGAGGCGACCGGGTACATCAGATAGCCGATCATCGCCGAAAGCCAGGCCTCGAAGATGCCCTTGGTTTTCTCGAAGATCGTGGCGCCGATGGCAAGCGGGGCGACGCCCAGGAGGAAGGCGATCATCAGCTTCGCAAAGCCGACAATAAAGACATAGACCGCCATCAGGATACCGAGGACGACATAGAGGATCGCGGCAACGAACCCACGCATGATCGAGGACATGGCAGAGGAAACGCTATCGACGTTGCCGGCCATCATGTTGGCCATGTCATCCATGGCTGCTGTGGCGGAAGTTGCGACACCGCTGCCGCCAAGGCGGAAGTATTCCAGTGCCAGATCGCTCAGCCCGTTGCTCGCTGCCTGATAGATCTGGTTGAAATTCGACCACGTCAGACCGAACATCAGCACCATCACGATGCGGAAGGCGAGTTGCACTGCATCGCGCATGGCGATGCGGTAGACATTGAGGGCGGCATTGATCCCGACCATGACGAGGAGGAGCGCGAGAAGGCTCGAATAGATCGGGCCGACGGCGCTGGCCGTTGCTTCGAAAAACCGTTGGCCCGCCGCCGTGATCGCTGCATCCAAAGTCGTCAGAATGGTCGAGACGCTGTCCATCAGAAGGAGCCGCCGCACATGGTCTCAGCAACAGCGATAAGCTTTCGAGCCTCAGTCGAGATAGCCGCTGTATGTTGCCAGGACAGTCGTTCAACCTTTTGACTTTCGCGCAAGGCAGCGGCGACCGCCTCTACATCGTCCCAGTTCGCTACTTTACCAGCGCAGCCACAATCAGCAGTTGCGATGACGTTCCGCGCCCTGACAAAGCTGTAGATGTCCCGAAGCGCGCGGGCCTCGGCCCCGGATTGCGCTTCCCGATACTGCGGCGGCCACTGGGCCTCACAGTTTCGGAACTCTTCGTTCACCGCGCCCGGGATCGGCTGGACGTCGTCCGGCACATCGATCTTCGGCAGGACGTCGAGGAAGGTCTCTTCTTGCGCCAGATCGGCCGGGGCAGGGGTCTCGGCCGAGGCCATCCCCGTCCACAGGGTCGCCAGGATCAGGGCCGCACTGAACGGCTTCTGTTGGAGCTTGCCCATTTTCATTCCTTCCGGATCACTTTGATGAACTTCTCTTCCTCGGCAGCCGTCGCGGCATCCATGACGCCGGCTTCCCCCATGCCCATGAGCTGCGCAGATTCCATGTTCCAGATATTGGCCATGGCGATGGACAGCTCGGCCGTGACCCTCGTGTTGAGGTCGATGGCTTCCTTCAGCCCCTCGGTGTCCGGGATCTCCTGGACAAGTTCGTGCACCCGTTCGAGGCTTTCGGACGCCTTGACCGAGGATGTTTCCGCCGCGGCCGACAGGAAGGCGGCCGTGTTGGCCTGCGTGCCGATCCGCGCCGCGCCCGGATCCTCGCTTTTCGAAAGCGTGTCGACGGTGGCGGTGTCCAAACCGACCGAGGCGAAGAAATCCGACACATATTGCCCGGCCGGCTTGTCGCCGACCTTGCCCGAAGTCGTCATCAGCGAATACTTCCCGTCCTTCGCCGCGATGAGACCGCCGGTCAGGTCAGCGACATCTGGCAGGATGTCGTCAAAGAACGTGTCAGGGTCCGGAATGCCCAAGGCCTCCAGCGTCAGCCCGTTCCGGAGCGCATCGAGCTGTGCCTTCAGTGTGGCTATCTGTTCGATCTGCTTCAGGATCTGCTCGTCGAGCTTCAGGTTCGAGGCGATCATCTCGCGCACCTGCAGCTTGGCCTCGGTCAGCACCTCTCCGATCTTGGCGATGCTGGTGAGGTCGATGGTGGGCACGCCTTGGCCTGCCACTGGGAGCGGTAGCGCCAGTGCTGCGGTGAAGAGAAAGGGGCCGATGCCCCGGATGCGCTTGGGGATCATTCCGAACCAGCCTTTACCTTGATGAATGTTGCGTCGCGGGCGTAAGCTTCGATCCAGAGCGCGTAGCGTGCCTGGTCGACCTTGACCCTTGCGGCCTTGACCCGGTCTACCATCAGCGCGATCCGCACGGCCTCGGCCCGGGCATAGGTATTGAGATCCAGCGCTTCCTTGGCCGACTTGGTGGTCGGGATCTTCTCGATGAGGACGCGGAGCCGTTTCAGCGAAGCCTCGATCTCGAGGCTTGCTTCCATGCCATAGTGCAACCCTGCGTCCGAGACATTGGAGGCCGTGGCGATTGCCATGTCGCGCGGATCGAAGGTGCCGACCTGATCGATGCCGCTGATCTTTGCTGCATAGGCGTTGAAGAACCCGGTAATGCGGACCACGTAGTCCTGAGTTTCCTTGAAGGGCGGGATGCCACCGTATTTCGAGACATTGCCGGGACCGGCGTTGTAGGCGGCGAGCGCCAGCGGGACTGAGCCAAACTTGTTGAGCTGTGTCAGGAAATACCGGGCACCCCCATCAAGCTGCAGCATCGGGTCGTCATAGTAGGCCGGATAGATGCCGAGATCCTTGGCAGTATCCGGCATCACCTGCGTCAGGCCGAAGGCACCGACGGGTGACCGTGCCCCGATGGAAAACCCGGATTCCTGCTTCACAAGGCTCTGGAACCAGATGCGGAACTCGACCGGGTTGAGACCAGCGCGCGCGAGGCCCGGATGGCCCGCGTATTTCTTCGCGGTAGTGACGATCATCTCCTCGATGCCAGTCTTGCCGTCGCCAAAGAGCCGCGCCGCATAGGGGCTGTCGTCCTCGACGTCATAGAGGACTTCTGCCTCGGCTCCCGGGAACACTTCCAGATCGCCGATCCAAGGCGTATTGCCCGTCATCATCGCCAGTGTGGCGTCGAGCGCAGCAAGTTGTTCCTGATGCAACTCGGCAATCCGCGCCTTCTTGTCCGCCTCAAGCTCCCGCGCGCCGGTCAGATAGGACATCTGCGCGATCTCGAGGCTGTGCTGGATGATCGATTTGCCGTCGGCAATCGGCACGCCTTGTGCGAAGGCCGCCAGCGGCAGCGCTGTCGCCATCAGGACGAGCGCCCTGACAGAACGGGAAGATTTAGCGGCAGGGATTGACATCGACGGGCGAGGTATGGCCGCGCGAGACAAGGCCCGCATCCGGGCTTGCGCCCTTGGTGGAAGTCGTCACAGTGGACCCAGCGGTGGCCCAGCAATTGGTCTTGGCGATCGGCATTTCGGCGCAGCCCGCGAGGCCGGAACATCCGAGTCCGATAATCATTGTTATGTAAAGTATTGATTTCATTGAGTAATCATTCCTTCCAGAATTTTGGCCGTTGGGCATAGTCGGCACCGAAAGCGTTGAGGCCGGCCTGACCGCCGCCAAGAGCCGTCAGCAAAGGCCCGAGTGCCTTCAGATCGACGTTGAGAACGGTTGAGCCGCGCGGAGAACGTGACAGGACCAGCCGCTGACCCGGAATCGGGTTCAGCACGAAATCCAGCTCGCCATCGGTCAGCCGGAAGCTGTCGTAGTCGGCCGAGGCCGCTTCACCGTTCGGGAGGAGAAGCTGGTTCGGCAGTGCTTCCAAGATTGATCGGGCTTTCGATCCCCGGATCTGGCTTGGGAACTGGGTCATCATGACGACGACCACATTCTTCTTCCGGGCCGTCACCAGCCATTCGGCGAGCTTCTTCGCGAAGTATTCGTCGTCGAGGACCTTCCAGGCCTCGTCGATCAGGATCAGCGTCGGGCGCTTTTCCTCGATCAGCATTTCGATGCGGCGGAAGAGATAGCCGAGGATCGCGGTGCGCTCGGTGCCGAGATCGAGGATCTCGGTGAGATCGACGGCAGTTACGTCATGGCTGGCGAAATCCACCACCGGTTCTTTGGCCTCGCCGAAGACCCAGCCATAGCGGCCATCCGGTCCCCATTCGCGCAGGCGCTGCGCGAGATCGAGGCCGTCGCCCACATCGCCGAAGAGTTCCTGGAAGGACTGAAAGTTCCTTAGACCCTCGCGCGCCTTGCCGTTCTGGGCGATGGCGGACTTGAGAGCTTCGGACTGTAGCGGTGTCATTGGCCCGGAGCGGGATTCGAGAAGTGCCACCAGCCAATCGAGAAGCCAGGCTTCCCCGCGTTCTCCGGCTTCCGTGGCGAGCGGGTTCAGCCCTGTCGGGCGTCCCGCGCGGACCTCGGCATAGCGACCGCCCAAGGCGTGCACGGCCATCTTGAGACCAGCTTCCTTGTCGAAGATGATCGTTCGGCCCCCTGCCCTTTGCGCTTGGGCGGCAAGGAAGGCGACGGTCGTGGTCTTGCCTCCGCCGGATTTTCCGAGGACGAGAGTATGCCCGTTGGTCGGCTCCGCGGCCGGATCGCCCGGCTCATGGAAGCTGAAGCGGTGGAGCGAGCCCTGCAGCGTCTGAAAGGCCGTAATCGGCGTCGCCCAAGGAAGGCGTGATTTCTCCGTCCCGGTATCGGCGGCATGGAGCGCTGCCATGTCTGAGAAGTTGATCGACGACACTGTCATGTCGCGCGCCCGATAGTCCATGTTGCCGGGATGCATGGCAAAGAAGGCGGCCTCGAGCGCTGTGACTTCGCGCACAAGCCGCATGCCATTCTGATGCGCGATTCCGCGGATGCGGGCGACCTCAGAGTCGAGCGCCGCTTCCGTTTCGGCAAAGACCGTGATCGTCATCTGGTGCACGCCGAAGCCGAGTGCGCCGCTCTCGGCCTTGTCCGCCGCTTCGAAAAGCTGAGCCTCCACCGTGGCGGCGATGTCTTCCGCGGACCGCATCTGGGCCACACGACGCTTCACCCGCTCTGCAATGCTGCCCCGTTCAATCGGCGTGTAGCTGTGTGTGATGATCGTATCCTGCGCGGCCCCGAGCGCATCGAGCATTCCGGGCCAGGTCGCGGTGGCATAGGATTTGACGTAGAGGACGGCGGCGAGTTTTGGGGTGGACGTCCCCTCCTCGATCTCGACCACGCCTTTGCCAAACTGCACGGAAGCCCCGGCGGCATCCTCCGCGAGGAGGCAGTACGGGCTGCGCGGGTGCGCCCGCAACTCACCAGTCAGAAGCGAGGCGTAGAAGCCAACCAGACTGCCGTCACTGATCTTCATCCGGTGGGTTTTGATGCCGAGACCGGTCTCGAGGATGGAGGCCACCTCGCGCAATTCTTCGAGACGGCGGGCGGTGTCTTCGCCCCAGACCCGGGCCGCGGCCTTGCCGAACAGTGGCACGGCCAGCGGCGCCACTTGCCGCCGGACGACCGTCAGGATCAGCACGGAATCCTGCAGATTGCGGCGTGTAAGCTCCTTGCCCCAGGCCTTGTCGATGTCGGCCGCAAAGCTCGTCCCATGGATCGGCACGATGCCGGTGTCCGCTGGTCGCATCATCCGATGCAGATAGAAGGTGAACCGCTCGTCGAACGTGTCGAGGAGATGCGCGAAGCCTGCCCGAAGGGTTGAGACCGTAGCCGCACCCGATGTGACCCCGTCGATGCCCGTCACTTCAAGTGACAGCATCAGCGCATTGTCCCTTGTGCGGACGACCTCGTCATCAAGCTCGACGACGTAAGGCAGATGGGCGTAGATCTTCGGGCTGGCCGGGATCAACCGCCCTGCCCTGCCCTTTGTTATCGTACTCTCAAGAAACATGGCGCCGCCTCCGGTTCAAAATGGCGAGCGGCGTGGTTTCGATCATGACCGCAAGTACATGGTGGCCGTTCGGGTTGATTTTTGCGGCCGTGCGGGCAATGCCGTACCAGACCGGTGCCGTCAGGAACCACCAGACCGGTTTGAACAAGATGAAGGGCACCACGGTCATCGCTCCCACTGCCATGGCATAGGGCATCGGCAGGCCGAGAAACTTGGCTTGCCGCGAGAGCCCGAGGATGACCGCGCTTTTCTCCATGGGTCCGGCCTCGCCTCAGCTGAAGGATGAGCGCAGGTTGGCGACGATGGCGGGCCCCGCGAACACAAGGAAGGCTCCGACCACGACCAAGGCCACCCAGGCCCAGGAGATGCGGTTGAAGGCAGCAAGGAAGCCCGTGACCACGAAGGCGATGCCGAAGAAGGCAGTCGCGAGCGTACCCCGGAACGAGGCAAGGATGCCGGTCGCCACGGTCTCGGCTTTGGTGAAGACCACTTGTGCCAGAGCGGGCTCGGCTTGTGCCAACACCAGGGTGCAAAGAGTCAGGCCCAGAAGAGCCACTTGTTCGTTACGCATGTCTTGGATTTGTCCTTCTGGTCAGAGATCGGCGAGGATGCGGTCGTAAGCCGCCATCACCTTTACGATGTGGGATTGGGTCTCGTCGAAGGGCGGAATGCCGTCGTATTTGCGCACGGCTTCCGGCCCGGCGTTATAGGCGGCAAGCGCAAGCTCGAGGCTGCCGAACTCGGCCATCTGCTCGAGGAGATAGCGCGCACCACCGTCAAGGTTTTCGATCGGGTCGGCCGGATCGACGCGCAGATAGTCCGCTGTTCCGGGCATCAGTTGTGCGAGGCCAAGGGCGCCGGCATGACTGACTGCCCCTTGGGAGTAATTGCTCTCGACCTTGATCATCGCCTGGAAGAACGCGGCCCATTCAGCTGGTGAGAGATCCAGCGCCAAGAGAGCCGGATCATCCTGATAGCGGGCTGCAATCAGCCGGATCGCGGGTAGCACCTCAGCCGGTGCCGCAACGCCTTTGGAGCTGAAAGAGACGTCGACTGTCTCCCCCTCCCCTTCCCGGGCCTCTTCTTCCGGTTCTTGCCGCATCGGAGCAATCAGTTTGCCCTGTCCGTCATAGCGCAGGACGGATGTATCGAGTGCGGCAAGCTCGATCGCTGTCCCCTGCCCGCCCCTGTCATTCCACCGGATCACCTCGGCCTGCGAGGCTCCGCATGCCGCGCCGGACATCGCCAGCGACAGCAGGCACGTCGAGATGATCGAGGGCAAGTTTGCCGAAGGCGAGGCCGAACATCCCGATCGGCGAGTTGACGATCCGTTCCCGTGCAAGGGCCGTGACCAGCATGAAGCGTTCGCCTGAGGCGTTGACGACATAGAACAGCCACTCGCCGGAAAAGCGCCCCTCGGGGTCCGGAGCTGACACACACTCGATCTCAACCGTTGCTCCTTCCGTTGCCGCCATCTTGCGGAAATCGCGTTCCAGCAAGACGGGCAAAGCACGTCTTCTTGTCGTCATGGGTTCCCCTCGGGTTCGATCTGTCGGGGATCGTTGTAACGGAAAGTTTTCCGTGCGGCGATGCCTAACAGAAAGTCTGGCGCATACAACGTAAAAATGACAAACACTATAAAATAAGTCTTCGATGGCGTTCGACAAGGGTCGCTCCTGGTCGGCCAGACGCGAGATTGATGACTGGGGAAGGACCGAAGGTGTCGACGAATTCAGAAGATCAACAGACCTCGCGCGACCTACGGAACAAGGGAAATAGCGCCCCGCCTCCGGTGCCGATCAGCGCGATGCATTTACGTCAGATGGGCGTGCTGCGTGTCGCATACGCCGTAGCAACGAGCACCTTGCTCGGTGTGGCCCCCACCTCGGCACAACCTGAGGTGATTCGTTGCCTGCCCCCTGAAGCACCGAGTACCGAGCTGCCAGTCGACGTCCTGACCGAGTACCGCGCAGAAATTGCCGCAGAGTTCGAGACGTATTTCTCGTCGATCACGGAACACATCGCCTGCCTCGATGAAGAGCGCGCCCGCGTCATGGATGAGGCCCGGGCGGCGACCAAGGCCTACACCCGCCTCATCAACACCATCCCTGTGAGAAAGGATCTCCCGTGAAACGTCACCTCCATGCCCTGCTCCTTGGTCTTGGGCTTTCGACTGCCGTCGTCTCACCGGCCGCTGCCTATCCGGTCGACTGCGCGATCCTCCTCTGTCTCGCAGGGGGCTGGCCGGCCTCCGCCGAATGCGCCCACGCGCGGGCGGTCTTCATCCGGCGCATCACACCCTGGCCGATCGAACCGCCGCTGCAGATCTGGAACTGTCCAATGCGGGCGAGTTTCCATGGTGAGGCGCAACCGATCGAGCGCCTGTTCGACATCGCCGTTCGCGGTGAACCTCTCGTCTCGATCCCAGAAACGCCGTGGGCGCTTCAGCTCGTCCAGGACCGGGCAGATGTCGACATCTCCGATCCCGCGTTTGACTTCGTCCGCTCGATCCGCGTGTTCGAGATCACCTACCAGCAGCGACGCAATCAGCATGGCGACTGCAACAGCTGGGGCGTCGTGTACATGGGCACCTATGGCGATCAGGGCGACTACAGCCGTCGCCGGAGCAGTGTTTCTGCTGTTCCAGCTGCATCAGATCTCGCTGTTCCTGCGGATTGCCGCGACTATCGGCACCGGTCAGTCTTCGTCGAGTGGCGCGACTATGAAGGCAGCTACGGACACGAAGAGGTTCATTACTGAGCCCTGAACGACCCCCCTCTGACATAACGATCGGAAGACGTAGCACCGAGAAACAGAAACGACGCCAGACCATAGGCCCGACGCCGCACTGAATTCCCTCGTGGTAGTGGGAATCTAGCGCGAGCTTTGGGTCCGTTCAACCGGCAAATGCCTTTGCCGAAACGAAATTTTGCACGCCTCACGGTCTGGTGTCGCCCCAAGACGGAACGACACATCATGGAACTCACGACCGGTGCCATCCTGCGCCGTATCACCGAAACGCCGCTCTCCACGGCGGCGCACAAGCTCGCGACGATCATCCTCGACGGGATCGCCTGGAAGGATGGCTACAACGGCCTGGAGCGCGGAACAGCCGCGTTCACGCTGGCGCATCTCGCCGAGAAGATGGGAGTGTCGCGTCAGCACCTCACGGCACTGTTGGTCGAGCTTGCGGCTTCAGGATTGGCGCTGGTCCGGTGGAAGCCAAACGGTAAGTTCGCGCCGTGGCTCTTCAGGTTTGGGGGGCACGAGGCTGCCGATGCGCCGCCAGATGTCGTGTCAGCCTCAGGCGACACATCACTATCTAGAGACTCTAAGAACAAAACTATCTTTGCAGGCAGGATCGACATTGATGCAGGGAGCAACGTTTATCGCACACCTTGGGCGGATCTGATCAAGGCTGCGAAAGCGTCGCTCGCCTGCTGGAACGTCGATGCGCAGGTCATTTGGGAGCGCTTCGTTGCCTTCAACAGAGCGCGCGGGAATGCAGCTGTGCCCGCGGGGTTTCTTCTGGGCTTCATGCGGCGGTGGCGCGCCTTGCCAGAAACGAAAGTGAAAGGCGCTGTGCACGTAGAGCCGAAGCGCGCGGCAACCCTGAAGGAACAGGAACTGCAGCGGCTGATTTCGGCTGCTCCGAGCAAGAATTGGCAGTTTCACGCATCTGATCTCTGCAGGCTTATTGGCAAAGCGGCCTACGATGCCCGGGTTATTAGAGTCGCTGAACAATTCGGATGCGCAAGGTTCGCGGCCATCCTTGCGGTCCATGGCTACGCGGTCATCGCGTCTGAGATATCGCGATGAGAAGAGAAACTCCGAATTCTAATTCATCGTGGCCACGGTAAGCAGTCGTTGACCAGCTTTTTGGTTTGAGCGATTGCTTGTTACGTGACGTCTCGCGCCGGTCAGGAGGGAAAAAAGAACGACTGGTGCGTTAGTCAGACATGATTCGACCACTACTGCTCTGCACGCCAGGAACCGAAAGGAAATGATGTAGATCTCATCATTCACCGCACCCGACCTTCTTGCAAGATTCGAAAGTACCAAGGTTAACAGACTGGAGAAGATGGCAGGACTTGCCAAACCGGGAACCAGTCAAAGTTTTGTTGCGACTTGGCGCGTATATGTCCAATAGATGAAGCACACCGCGATCTCGCGCCGACGCCGCTCCGGCATCAACCGCACGCGCGCTTTTGGCGGCCGTCAATTCGGCTCAGGCTCGGGGTGGCGGTGATCAGCAGAGCATAGGGAATGGTCGCCCAGCACTTCGATCACCCGGCAATCGGCGATTTTCCCGCCTGCGCATTGCACGACCATGCGTTCCAGTTCACTTTTCAACGCCGTCAGCCTCGCAAGACGGCTTTCGACCTCAGCCAGTTGCGCCTTGGCGATGGCATCGGCGCCGGCACAGGATTGGTCGGGCTTGTCCGACAGGCTGAGGAGGTCGCGGATTGCCTCGAGGCTGAAGCCCAGGTCTCGGGCGTGGCGGATGAAGGCCAGCCGTTCCAGCGCTTTGCGGCTGTAAAGCCGCTGGTTACCTGAGCTACGCTCCGCTTCGGGCAAAAGGCCGATCTGCTCGTAGTAGCGAATCGTCGGAACCTTCACCCCGGCGGCTTCGCCCAATTTTCCGATGGTCAGCATCAGATTCCTCTTGAAGCTATAGTTGCTAGAGACATTAAGTTACTGATTCGATGAAATCAACTGCCCGCCCTGCGGCAGGAGGAATGACGATGCCAGAAGCTGCACGCGAAACGTCCTGCGACTGGACAGTGACAGGCATGGACTGCGGGTCCTGCGCAACTAAAATCAAAGATGCTGTCGCGCGTCTGCCGGGAGTAAGCGGCGTTGAGGTCGGGATCATGTCGGAGCGCCTGCGACTGACGCTCGATGAAACACAGACCGGGAAAGACAGGATCGAGAAGACTGTCCGCGCACTTGGCTACGAGATTGCGCCACGCACGGCATCGGCGAAGAAAGAGTTCGTTTTGCCCGGACAAGCTGCAGTCGAAAAGACTGACGCGGATGCGGATGTCAATCACGCCAAACACGATCATGCCAGTCACAATCATGCCGGTCACGATCACGGCCTAAAGGCAGCCGGCACCAAGCAGGACGAGTCCAGCCACGGTAGCGCCGGCCATATCCATGACGACCCTGCTGACCGGAGCAAGCGGTGGTTTCAAACGGCCAAGGGTAGGCTGGTGATCTTCACTGCCTTTTTGCTGGGTGCCGCCTGGATCATCGAATATCTTGCGCCCGAGATCGGCAAATGGGCCTTCGTCGCGGCCTGTCTGATCGGCGTGGCCCCGGTGGCGCAGCGTGCCTTTGCGGCATTGCGGATGGGGCAACCATTTACCATCGAAAGCCTGATGACCATCGCTGCCATCGGCGCGCTGTTCATCAATGCGGCCGAAGAGGCGGCGTTGGTCGTTTTCCTCTTCGCCGTGGGCGAAGTTTTGGAAGGCGTCGCGGCAGGCAAAGCGCGCGACGGGATCCGGGCGCTGGCAAATCTTGTCCCGAAGACCGCGCAACTCGTCACCGGCGACACCACGCGCGAGGTGCCTGCCGCAAGCCTGAACGTGGGCCAGACCGTGCTGGTCCGCCCCGGCGACCGGATTCCGGCGGATGGCGAGATCGTGGACGGCACGTCGGGCGTCGATGAAAGCCCGGTCACTGGCGAAAGCGTGCCCAAGACGCGCGGGCCGGGGGATGCGGTCTTCGCAGGCGCAATCAACACCGAGGCAGCGCTGCGGGTAAAAGTCACTAAGGGCGCGGAAGACAACACCATCGCCCGCATCATCCGTCTGGTCGAAGAGGCCGAGGAGGCCCGCGCGCCGACCGAGCGCTTCATCGACCGCTTCAGCCGCTGGTATATGCCCGCCATCGTTGCCGTGGCGGCGCTGGTGGCGCTGGTGCCGCCGCTGGCGTTCGACCAGCCTTGGGACACCTGGGTTTACCGCGGTCTTGCCCTACTGCTGATCGGTTGCCCTTGCGCGCTGGTCATTTCGGTCCCCGCTTCCATTGCCTCGGCTATGTCCACGGGCGCGCGGCGCGGCCTCTTGATGAAAGGCGGTGCCGTGATCGAGGCGGCGGCGAAGGTTGATGTCGTGACCTTCGACAAGACCGGGACGTTGACACATGGTCGTCCACAGGTGACGGACGTCGTGCCGTTCGGGGCCACCACCAAAGCCGAGCTTCTGGCCGTTGCGGCCGGGGTCGAGACGGGGTCGAGCCACCCGCTGGCCATCGCCATCCTGAACAAGGCAAAGGACGCAGGCGTGGCCGCGCTGTCGTCGCAGGATGCAAAGGCGTTGATGGGGAAAGGCGTGGTCGCGACGGTGGGTGGTGCGCCTGCATGGGTCACCTCTCCGCGTTACGCGATGGAACATGGTGGGCTTGAAGCCCTTGGTTTGCGACAGGCCACAATCTTCGAAGAGGATGGCAAGACCGCTGTTGCGGTGTTCCGGGAGAAGACCCCACTTGGGTTGATCGCCATGCGAGACGAGCCACGGGCGGACGCCAAGGATGCTGTGCGCCAGCTGACGGCCATGGGGGTGACCTCTGTGATCCTGACCGGGGATAACCCCCGCACAGCCTCCGCGATTGCCGGAAGCCTCGGCCTGCGGTTCGAGGCCGACATGCTACCCGAAGACAAGCTCGCCTATATCCGCGAGATTGGCTCCAAGGGTGGCGTCATGATGATTGGCGACGGTATCAACGATGCGCCGGCGCTGAAGCAGGCGTCGGTCGGCGTGGCGATGGGCTCGGGCACCGATGTGGCGCTGGAAACCGCCGATGCGGCAATCCTGCGCGACCGGGTGACAGACATCCCCGCCACGATCCGCCTGTCGCGTGTAGCGATGGCCAACATCCGCCAGAACGTGACCATCGCATTGGGGCTGAAAGCCGTGTTTCTGGTGACCTCGGTTTTCGGTCTGACCGGCCTGTGGATTGCGATCCTGGCCGATACCGGGGCGACAGTGCTTGTGACCCTGAACGCCCTGCGCCTGCTTCGGTTCAACCCTGAGCGTGAGAGCTGACATCATGATCTCAGGTTTTGGCTGGGCCGCGTTGGCCCTTCTGTTCGGCTATCTGGCTCTGTTCTTCTGGGGTAGTGCGCTGGCGGCGCAAGCGGCGGGTCGGCCTGTCTGGCTGTTTTCGCGCGCCACGGGACGCGACCGTCTGGCTGCGATGGGCTTCCGTCTCGCCTTCGTACTTGCCTTTTTCGGGCCACTCCTCTGGCTCGCCATGCCTGCCCTGCACAAGGTCGATCCCCTCTGGACCGAGGGGGGTGCCGTGGTCCTCGGCCTGATCGGAGTATTTGTCGCCGGACTTGGCGCGATGGTCGCCTTTGCAGCACAGATGTCGATGGGATCGTCGTGGCGCGTCGGCGTGGCAGGCGGCGAGACCGGCGATCTGGTCTCGAACGGGCTCTACCGCTTTAGCCGCAACCCAACCTTTGTCGGTCAGTTTGCCCTGCTGGCAGGTGTTGCGATGGCGGTTCCGGCAGTCCCGACAGTCCTCGCGCCAATCCTGTTTCTCTGGTCGGCCAGCACGCAAGTCCGGTCGGAAGAGGCCGCCCTGCATGACGCAATCGGGTCTGACTATGACCGTTACGCCGCATCGGTCCCGCGCTGGATCGGCATAAACCGAAAGGCTGCACGATGACCCGAGCGGTGCTGATCTGCCTGATCGCTGCCACAGTGGTGGCAGACCAATTGACCAAGGCAGCGGCCCTGTCTGCGCTGTCGCAGGGGATTGCGGTCCCGGTTTTTCCGGGCTTCAACCTCACCCTTGGCTTCAACGAGGGTGCGAGTTTTGGTATGATGGGTGGCGTCATGGCGGGCAAGCCGCTCCTGATGGCGGCGCTGACGGGCGCGCTGACGCTTGCCTTCGCCGTCATGGCTTTTCGGGCGCAGCACCCGCTGGAACGAATAGGTTATGGCCTGGTTGTGGGTGGGGCGCTTGGCAACATCATCGACCGCCTGCGACAGGGTGCCGTGACCGATTTTCTTGATTTCTATTGGCGCGACTGGCATTGGCCCACGTTCAACGTCGCCGATATTGCGATCACTCTGGGCGCGGTCTTGATCCTTGCCGCCTCTCTTCCCCTTCGACGCCGCAAGGAGCCTGTTCTTGACCAAAGCTGACCCGCAGAGTCTGTCGCGCGACGATCTCTCACTGATCGCCGCCTTCCTGATTGCATTGGCGGCGACGCTTGGCGCGCTCTTTATCGGCGAAGTGTTGGGACAGATGCCCTGTACGCTCTGCTGGTATCAGCGCATCGCCATGTTCCCGCTCGTGCCAATCCTTGGTCTGTCGCTCTGGCGTGCAGACGGCATAGCGCGCACATACGCCTTGCCGTTGGCCTTGGCCGGGCTGGCGCTAGCGGCCTGGCATTCGGGCCTATACGCCGGCCTCTTGCCCGCGCCTATCGTGCCTTGCACTGAGAATGGCCCATCCTGCACCGGCGAGGCGCAGATGATCCTCGGCCTGCCCATCCCCTATCTTTCAGCGGTCGCCTTCGCGGCGATCCTTGTTTGTCTCCTCTTGCCGAAAGGGCACCGCCCATGAATCGCCGCAACCTCCTGATCGGAGCATCCGCAGTCGGGCTTGCCGCCTTTGCAGCTGGCACCATCATCCTGAACCGTCGCCGTGAAGCCGAGGCCGAGGCACTGGCAGCCGCCACGCCCACCGCAGATCAGGCGCTTTTGGTCCGAGAGTATTCCCCCAGCTTCGGTCCCGCCGATGCGCCCGTCACATTGGTCGAGTTCTTCGATCCCTCTTGCGAGGCCTGCCGCGCTTACCACCCGGTGGTGCAGGAAATCCGACGGCAGTTTCCGACGCAGGTCCGCGTTGTGCTGCGCTACACCGTCTTCCACGAAGGCTCGGACGAGGCCGTGCGCATCCTCGAGGCCGCGCGGATGCAGGACAAGTTCGAGCCGGTGCTGGACGCACTTCTCGAGCAGCAGCCCGGTTGGGCCGTTCACGGCTCGCCAGAGATGGATGTCGCTTGGGAAATCGCTGGTGCGGCAGGTCTCGATCTCGAGAAGGCAGAAACCGACCAGTTCTTCCCGGGGATCACCGGAATTCTGAACCAGGACGCGGCCGATGTCGAAGCCCTGGGCATCCGCCAGACACCGACGTTTTTCTTGAACGGAAAGCGGCTGGAAAACTTCAGCGCCGACAGCCTGATCGCCGATGTGCGGTTCGCGGTCCAGAATAGCTGACGGCGTTCAGGACCGGCTAGCGAAGGCCGAAAACAGGGCCAGCGTCCGCTCGCTGACGTGATGCTCGATGCCCTCGGCATCGCGCTCCGCCGTTACGGGGTCGAGACCTAGACTGATGAGAAAGCGCAGCACGATCTCGTGCCGCCGCCGGCATTCCTTTGCCAGCGAACGCCCGTCATCTGTCAGAAAGACCGACCGATACTTCGCGCGCGTGATCAGCCCCTCCCGCGCCAGGCGGTCGAGCGTCTTGCTCACCGTCGGCACTTTCACGCCAAGCCGCGCGGCGATGTCCACGGGCCGCGCCTCACCTTGGTCGTGGATCAACTCCGCAATCAGTTCGACGTAATCCTCGGCCAGCTCATTGCGCCGGGCTTCGCGCACGCCCTGAAACGCTCCGGCGCGCAGGTCCGCAGGCCGGTCATCCGATGTGGCGTGGGGTGCAGGATCAAACTCTGTCATCGCGTCAGTGTCGCATGGGATGGATTGACAAGTAAAGGCATAGGGCAGATTGTTAGCCCTGTCTAACTTTGTGCGCCAAGACTTTGGCGCGACCATATGACTGCAGAAAGCAAAATCCATGTCCGCGAACGCTTGGCGTCGAGAGAGCGAGACACCCTCCCTTTCGGAAGTCTTCCGCACTATCGCGGTCGGCAATGGCGGCACCAGCAGGTTCAGGCGCTTCCTTGCTTTCATCGGCCCCGGATACCTAGTGGCCGTGGGCTACATGGACCCCGGCAACTGGGCGACCTCGCTCGCGGGTGGTGCGGCCTTTGGCTACACGCTGTTGTTCGTCGCGCTGCTGTCGAACATCATGGCGATCCTCCTGCAATCTCTCTGCGCGCGCCTGGCGGTCGCGTCGGGCCGCGATTTGGCACAAGCCTGCCGCGACGCCTTTCCGAAGTGGATGTCCATTCCCCTCTGGATCTTTGCCGAACTGGCCATCATCGCCACCGACCTGGCTGAGGTGATCGGCACCGCCATCGGCCTAAATCTGCTCTTCGGCATTCCGCTGGAGATTGGCATCTTCATCACCGCTGCTGACGTGTTCCTGATCCTGTGGCTCCAGAACAAGGGCTTCCGCTGGATCGAGGCTCTGATCATCTCGCTTATGGCGCTAATCGCCGCCTGTTTCGTCGTGCTCATCGCGCAGGCTGATCCGGTGTGGGGTGAGGTCATCGCCGGGTTTGCCCCCAGCCGCGAGATCTTGGGCAACCCGACCATGCTCTATTTGGCGCTCGGGATCATCGGTGCGACCGTGATGCCCCACAATCTTTACTTACATTCCGGCATCGTGCAGACCCGCGCCTTCGGCCTTGACTTGCCCGCCAAGCGCGAGGCGCTGCGACTGGCGACCTGGGACAGCACCATCGCGCTGATGTTCGCTCTGACAATCAATGCCTCTATCCTGATCCTCGCGGCCGCCACCTTCTACACTGCGGGCGAAAACGACGTGGCCGAGATCGACAAGGCGCATTTGCTCCTAGAGCCCTTGCTGGGATCATCGCTGGCGCCGATCCTGTTCGGCGTGGCGCTGTTGTGTGCGGGCCTCAATTCCACAGTGACCGCTACCATGGCAGGCCAGATCGTGATGGAAGGGTTCATCAATTTGCGCATCGCCCCCTGGGCGCGGCGGCTCATCACCCGCTGCCTTGCGATCGTGCCCGCGATCTTCGTGATCCTGCTTTATGGCACCGAAGGCGTGGGGCAGCTTCTGATCCTCAGTCAGGTCGTGCTGTCATTCCAGCTGCCTTTTGCCATCGTGCCTTTGGTCATGTTCACCGCCAGCCGCGCCAAGATGGGCGAACTGGTGGCTCCATGGTGGTTGACTGCCGTGTGCTGGTTGATCGCGACGGTGATCATCGTGCTAAACGTGAATCTGCTGTCGACTGTTGTGCTGGGCTAACGCCTGCTTGTTCCTTCTGGATTCCAAGGGTGAAACCCGTCACGGAAACCCGCTTGGGTCAAAGAGTGTGGCGGTACAAGAAATCAGATCAGCAGCACCTGAGTGCCAACTTGTGCGATGTCGTAGAGTTCTATGACATGCTCATTGTATAGACCGATGCATCCATTCGATGATCTGCGTCCGATCTTTCGGGTGTCGTGAGTACCGTGGATCAAGTAGGCTGGCCATGACAGATACAATCCCCGAACACCCAGTGGGTTGTCAGGTGCACCGCCCTCCACCATCTTCGGCCAATCTGGGTTTCGCTCGAGCATGGAAGCCGTCGGGCGCCACGGCGGGTTCACGGCCTTGCGGACAACCTCGGTTCGCCCGAGCCGGGTCAGTTCCTCGGACAGAGGGACGGACGATGGATAGAGAAGGTAGATCGATTGATCTTCTGACCAAAAGTGCAGTGCACGTGACTTGGTGTCCGCAAGGATCGCGCCACCGCGGGTGTTCTCAAAGTAATCCTGCCACTGAGGCATCCGGAAGCTGGACACGTTGTTCCGCACGCTGCTGGAGACGGGAGCTTGAAACTCCGTGCTGCCTTCCTGCGCCCAGGCTGGCAGGGATGCAAAACTGGCCACCCCGATTGCGCCCCTCAGCAAAGCCCGCCGCTTCATCAAATCGCTGGTCATGGAACACTCCTCCAAGCGCTTTTCGAGTGTGAGTATCGTTCGCTCGTGGACGAGGCAAATCAAACAGCCGTTAGCACGCGGCACTCGGGGCGATGAGCGCGACCATCCTTTCTCCCCGCAACCGCACACTAGTTTATCTGGCGGCTTGCAAGCGACGAAGATGTCCCACCAACTCTTGGTCGTTTTGTTCTAAGCGGAAGATCCTTCCACAGTTTCAAGCCCACGTCGAAAATCGACCGCTGCGCCACCAATCTGACAATGCCGTGATCTTCGAACATATGCGTTGCACCTCAAGCTACTAGAGCAGCTATCTATCCCTCCCATTTTAGGGGTTGTGGCAAGAATGTACGTTTCAAGCGCACACCAGTTCTCGAGCCGGAAGCCTGTCCAAAGCTGGGCCAGTTTGGGGGCCGCCATCGTGGCAGGTGTCCTTTTCGTCTTGGCTCTGCAGCCATACTCGATCTTGCCACTTGCGCTGATCGCCTTTGCTCTGCTGGCAGTGTTGGTGCGTCGCGCATCCGGTTTCATCGCGTTCAGGCTGGGATACTTCTTCGGCCTCGGTCAATTCGTGCCCGGGCTTTTCTGGATCACCGAAAGTTTTCAGGTTGAGGCGGACCGGTTCGGTTGGCTGGCTCTGCCGGCGGTTCTTGGTCTTTCGGCGCTTCTGTCGGTCTTTCCTGCCCTGGCCTGCGCTCTGGCGGCACGGATGGAACGCGCCGGGTTGCCGTTGGCACTCTCGATGGCGACAAGCTGGACCGCCACGGAGTGGCTGCGAGGCCATGTTCTCACCGGGTTTCCCTGGAACCTGGCTGCCTACACACTCTCTGACTGGCCGGTCGCTGCGCAGGCTTCCTCTGTCTTCGGAAGCTACGGCCTGGGATTTCTTCTGGTGCTCTGCGCCGCGCTGGCCGGACTGGCTTTTGTCTCGGCCGCCGACGGGAAACGCATCAGCCGCCTCGCCACTGCGGGCGCGATCGCCTTGTCGGTGACCGCATTTGGTGCAATGCGCTTGCTGTTCGCCGATGTGCCGTCAGAGCGCGGCGCGCAAATCCGTGTCGTCCAGCCGAACATCGCACAGAGTGCCAAATGGGATGATGCCACCCGAAACTCAAACATCCTGAAACTCATCGCGCTTTCGGCCCAGCCCGGCGACTTCGACATTCTGCTCTGGCCGGAAACCGCTTGGCCAGGGTTCCTGGCAGAGGATGCCGGTGCCCGGGCAATGTTGGGCTGGCTCTTGCCCGAGACCGGCGTCTTGCTGACAGGCAGCCCGGAACGGGAGGAAACCGGGGCCGGGACAGTCTACCGGAATGCCGTGCTTGCTATCTCTCGTGACGGCACCATCCTGACCCGCTATGCCAAACATCATCTCGTCCCGTTCGGTGAATACGTTCCGTGGCGGAGCCTTTTGCCCCTTCAGCGTCTGGTTCAATCGCTCGGAGACTTCACGCCGGGGCCAGGGCCCCGGACACTGGCGTTCGGCCCACACCCCTATGCAGGGATCGCAATCTGCTATGAGATCATTTTTCCCGGACACGTGGTCGATGATGCGATCAGACCGGACTGGATCTTCAACGCGACAAACGACGCTTGGTTCGGTGCCTCGATCGGGCCATGGCAGCATTTGGCATCGGCCCGGATGCGGGCCATTGAAGAGGGCCTGCCTCTCGTCCGGGCCGCCAACACGGGAATTTCGGCAGTGGTTGATTCCTACGGGGCAACATTGGCCATGCTCGAAATCGACACGTCAGGCGTGATCGACATCCGCTTGCCCCGCCCATTGCCCGCAACCATCTACGCCCGCTTCGGAGACTGGGCGCTTCTCTTTCTCATGCTCACTTCGTGGGCGATCAGTGGCTATTGGGCCCGGCAGCAACAGGCAAACCTGAAAGGTGCATCGAAATGATCGGGCCGCTCTTCGCAATCATCGGGTTCCTTTGGGGTTACCTCGTTGCACGGCGGCGGGGCGGAAAGACCGTCGACCGCCTGCAGTACGGCGCAGGCTTCGCCATCGCCTTCGGGCTGCTCGGCACTCTCCTTGGAATCGCTCTCGCAAGGTATCTTGGGGCAGCCTGATCGGCGAAACATCGCCGATCCTGAAATCCTCACTTTTTCGTCGGTTGAACCTCTAGTTGCTCGAGGTTCTAGACGACAGGCTGATCTCGCCTTCCGGACTGTTCATGCGTCTTCGTTCTCTTCAGATTATCCTTTGGATCGCCGCCACTGCGGCGGTCATCACGTTTTTGGCGGTGCGGTGGTGGCCTGCAACGGACGACACCGCAACAGCTGATTCAGCCTTTATGCCTACCTTCGCGCTTGCAGACAGCGAAGGCCGTATGCGCACGACTGCCGAATTTCGCGGAAAGTTCCTGTTGGTGTTCTTCGGCTTTACAAGCTGCCCGGATGTCTGTCCGACGACGCTCTCCGAAGTCGCTCAGGTCATGGATGATCTTGGATCTGCCGCGGGATCGGTGCAGCCGATTTTCATTTCAATCGATCCAGAACGGGACAGGCGTTTAGGGCTGGATGACTACACAAAGGCCTTTCATCCAGCGATCCTTGCTTTGGCAGGAAGCGAAGAGGATACAAAGTCTGCGGCCGCAAGCTTCAAGATCTTCTACGAGCAGGAGGCCGACACTTCGTCGCCGGACGGATACACGATGGCGCACAGCCCTAGCCTTTATCTCATCGGCCCAGACGGGGAGTGGCTGCGTCAATTCACCTACGGTACATCTGCTGCCGAAATCGTTTCCGACCTTCTAACAAGGCTCTGACCCATGAAACACTTCCTTCTCGCCACAACACTGATCTTCTCCGCACCTGCAGCAATGGCCTGTGAGACCGTGACAATCGGCGATCTTACCGTTGAACACGCTTGGTCCAAGGCGACAATCGGCGCGGGACGGCCCGGAGTGTTCTATGTCGAGATCAAGAACTCCGGGACGACCGACGATGCGCTCGTTGGCATCACGACGCCAGCAGCCGGAATGCCGATGTTGCACGAGACTGTCGTACAGGATGGCATCGCATCGATGCCGCATGCGATGTCAGTCCCGGTCCCTGCCGGTCAGAGTGTCCAGCTCGCGCCGGGTGGCTACCACGGCATGCTGATGGAGCTGACGACGGCCCTCAAGGAGGGCGACAGCTTTCCGGTTACCCTTTCCTTCGAAAAGTCTGGCGAGGTTACCGTGAATGTCGACGTCCTCTCGTTGCGCGCGGAGGGTCCGGATTGCGCCGACGCAGGGCAATAATCCTGGGTGCGGGAGGGGCAGTCGGAGCCGTCGCCTTCATGCTGGGCGTCGGGGCCTATCGCACGCGCAATCGGCCAGCCCGCAGCGAGGTCCTGCCCGTGCCGATCGGTCAGATGACCTGGACATTGACCGACCACCAGGGTCGCTTGGTCCGACCTTCTGACTGGGCCGGTCGCCCTGTCATGGTATTTTTCGGCTTCACCTGGTGCCCGGACGTCTGCCCGACCACATTGAGCGACATATCGCTCTGGCTCGAGGAGCTGGGTGCCGACGCGGATCGTTTGATCGTGGCGTTGATTTCGGTCGATCCGGAGCGCGACACGCCCGATGCCCTAGCCGGTTACGTCAGCAACTTCGATCCACGCATCATTGGGCTGACGGGCCCTGCTGACGAGGTCGCTCAGGCGGCCGCGGATTTTCGCGCAACCTATCGCCGCGTCGATAAGGAGGGCGGCGACTACACGATGGACCACACCGCCGGTGTATTTCTTTTCCACCCCGATGGGCGCTTTGCCAGCATCATAGACTTCCATGAAGACCGGCGTTTCGCCGTCCCCAAACTCCGCCGAACCCTCAGTTGAAAGGTCATTCTGCCAGATGATCCGCTCCGCATTTCTGATCCTTGCTATCGCGGCTTTCGCCCCGCTCCAGGCAGTGGCCGATCCTCCGACGGCGCATTTGCCCGTGGCATTCGAAGCCACAATCGCCCCCGGTGACACCCTGGACAGCGTCCTTGGTCACGCAGGAATCCCCGGGACGGTCCGGGCAGAAGCAGCCCTTGCGCTCTCAGGTGTCTACGACCTGACGGACCTGCGACCTGGCCACCGGATCGAATGGACTACGGCGTCCTGGGATCCGGCATCGCTGACACGCCTATCGCTCTTCGTGGAAGATGGTGTGGAGATCGCTCTCTCGTTCGACGGGCCGATCGCGGCACAGCGTCTTGACCCGCCGGTTCGTGAGACAGACCGGCGAGAGACCTTGACCCTCAACGGAACTCTCTATGACGCCCTGATGGCACGAAATGCACCCGAACGATTTGCTGTTGATTTGACCGCACTGCTTGCGGGTCAGGTCGATTTCAGGCGCGATCTCAAAGGCGGAGAAACCTTCGCGCTGGTCTGGCAGGAAGATCAGCTTCCCGATGGCAGCATCGCGGGAGAGCCTCGCCTGAGTTACGCCAGACTTGAACTTGCGGATCGCGTGCTCGAACTCGTTGCGACCGAAGCCGCGGGTCCAGTCATAGTCTTCGAAGACGGTGAAGCCGTGCAGCGTTCAGCGGCGCCCATACTTGGCGCACGACTGTCATCCGTTTTCGGCCGCCGAAACCATCCGGTGTTGGGCGGCGTGCGCATGCATACCGGGATCGATTATGCGGCACCTGTGGGGACCGACGTCTCGGCAACTGGTGCCGGGCGGGTGATCTTTGCGGGAACGATCCGCGGCTACGGCACCACGATCGACATCGATCACGGCGGCGGGGTTGTGACGCGATATGCGCATCTCTCTGAAATTGCCGAAGACGTTCGCGTGGGCACACGGGTCAAGGCTGGAGACGAGATTGGTGCCGTCGGCGCGACCGGGCTCGTGAGCGGCCCCAACCTTCACTACGAAGTTCGTGTCGACGGCCGACCGGTTGACCCGAAAGATCAGGATGCCCTGCCGGAACAAGAGATTGCTTCGGCAGAAGATCTCGATACCCTCGCCACCTGGCGCAGCGAAACCGGCTTCATGACGGCGATCGATGGAGAACGTGGATGACGGACTATCGCATCGGCCGCCGCGAGGTCATTCTGGCAGCGACCGCCTTGGCCATAGCCCCTGCTGCAAGGGCACAGGAAGAACCGCCGATCCATGTCGTAAAGGGGCGTGGCTGCGAATGTTGCGATGCATGGGTGGACTATCTGCGCGAACAGGGGTTCACGGTTACGGATGAGGTGTCGATGGGAACCTTGTTAATCCGCTTCAAGATGGATCAGGGCATACCAGCAAAGGCGTTTTCCTGTCACACGGGCACTGTTGACGGCTATGCGCTAGACGGCCATGTCCCGGCTGCGGATATCCGCAGGCTTCTTGACGAGCGTCCTGACGCAGTTGGCCTCGCCGTGCCCGGCATGCCTTACGGCTCGCCGGGCATGGGATCAGAAGACGGTCGGGACGCCTATGACGTTCTGCTGGTTCGCCGGGATGGAAGCCTGGAAGTTTTTTCAAGCTATCCGGCCGCCTGACATGAACTGTAATTATATCGGATCAGCCAGACTGCCTGTGCGTCTTTTGGTGCTCACGCAGAAAATGGTGTCCGGTCATGTTATTTTGACTAACCGAGGTTTCAGCACAACGTCGGATTATCGACGTCAATTTTTGCCGTAGGCGCTGTACAGCAGCCGAATACGGCGGGACAGTTCTGACGACCTGAATAATGAGGTGTCGGCAGACTATCCCGCTTAGTACCCGTCAAGAATCAGCTCGCGGCTGGTTTGGCGACTTTGAGGAGAGTGAGCTACTCCCCAACTTTTGGACAGTTTTCCGGCTGATTTAAGCTACTGCCTGCACCTGCTGATCGGTTTGGGTTGCGGTAAAGTAGACCACGGCGGGCGGCTGTCCGCCATGGGCAGTGTGTGGGCGATGGTGGTTGTAGAAGATGATCCAGCGCCCAATGCCGGCCTTGGCCTGCGATCCGGTCTCCCAAGCATGCAGGTAGACGCATTCATACTTCAGGGACCGCCAGAGACGCTCGATGAAGATATTGTCCAGGCAGCGCCCCTTACCGTCCATCGAGATCCGGGTGCCGATACGCTTTAGCCGGTCGGTCCAGGCGAAGGATGTGAACTGGCTGCCCTGATCCGTGTTCATGATCTCGGGCGTGCCGAACTTGTGAACTGCTTCGTTCAGCGCCTCGACGCAGAAGTCGGCTTCCAGCGTGTTGGAGATGCGCCAGGCCAGAACCTTTCGGGTGAACCAGTCCATGATGGCGACCAGATACAGGAAGCCCTTTCTCATCGGCAGATAGGTGATGTCGGCGCACCAGACCTGATTGGGTCGGTCGATCCGCAGCCCGCCCAGCAGATAGGGGTAGGTCTTGTGCCCCTTCGCGGGCTTGCTAGTGTCGGGCTTCTGGTAGATCGGCATCAGGCGCATGAGACGCATCAGCCGCCGGATGCGTTTCTGGTTCACGGCATGGCCCTCGTTCTGCAAGTGCCAAGTCATCTGCCGCACGCCGTAGAACGGGGTGTCCAGGAACTGCTTGTCGATCAGCAGCATGAAGTCGAGGTTCATCGCCGTCTCGCCCTGCGGCGCGTAGTAGAACGACGACCGCGAGATCGACAGCAGGCGGCACTGCTCACCGACCGACAGCTTTGGGTGGGTCCGTTCGATCATGCTACGCCTCACTTCCCGGTCCAGGGCTTGAGCTTTCTGGACAAAAAATCATTGGCGACGGCCAGTTCCCCGATCTTGGCATGCAACGCCCGCACCGTGTCTTCATCGACCTCAGGGGCCTTCTTGCCGCCGCCACGTTCGAAAATGTCAGCTGCCCCCTCCAGCAGAGCCTTCTTCCACTGGTGGATCATCGTCGGATGCACACCGTATTCGGCAGCCAACTCCGAAACCGTGCGTTCGCCCTTCACGGCTTCCAGCGCCACGCGGGCTTTGAACCCAGCGTCATGGTTCCTACGTTTCTTCATATCCTGATCTCCTCGTTCTTAGAGACCAGCAGACGTCAGATCATAGCTTCCGTAACTGTCCGATTTTCGGGGAGTAGCTCACAAGACAGGATACACCTTTTTGAGAATGCAGGACCCTCGGAAGCCCAAACGATGGGTTTCAGTTATGGCAGGGGGGATTTTCCTTAGGTGAGAGTGTATTGACGGGCGTTCTGTGACATACTTTTCAACTTGGTTGTGTTGAATCTCACAAAGGTTTTTTTGGACGCTTCAATTCCAGAATCTGATTGCGCACCAAGAGTAAGTCAGAGCGCGAAGTTTCCGCTCTCGAAACTGCCGGGCCTGGAAGAATAGCCCACGACCAGTCGGCGCAAGATCGATGCCCGTCGCGGACTCTCCGCGACGGGATTCTCATCTTTTTCGTTATTGCTTAGCTTCATCATTGACTGATCAGCCCTGTGACCTCGTCTCACGTATAGAGGAGAGAATGCTGCACTAAGGTAGAATGTTGCAACTGAGCGACGCTTGACCGTTGATCCTTTCGAGTTGCCAGCGTCGCGTTCAAACGCGACCCGAGACCCATTGGGTCAGAAGAAAACTGCGATGCCGATGACATGGTACTGATCCGGCGCGATGGCGAGCTTGAGGTCTATACCAACTATCCGGCGGCCTGAAATCACATCCGCCCGGAGTCCGATCTTTGGCTGATGGTCTTCGACCAACACCGACTTATCCCTCAGAAGGCACCAACGATCTGGGCAACGGCGTCCTCGCTGTCCCACGCAAACGGGCCTTGAAGACGTCCGATCTCCCGGCTCTTCCGGTCAATCAGAAGGGTTGTCGGCAGGCCGATGAAGGCAAGGGCAAGCTGAACCCGAAGGGCTTCAGCCCAATAGAGCGGCAGATCGAAGATGCCGATCTCGTCGTAGAAGCGCCGCCCCCTTCCGATGCCCGCGTCGTTGATGCAGAGCGGAAGCACCGCGAAATCGGCGCCGCCCAGCCGGGACTGGAGCCGGTCAAGTGTCGGCATTTCTTCCCTGCAGGGCGGGCACCAGGTCGCCCAGATGTTCAAGAGGATCACCCGGCCGGCGAAATCGTCGAGTTTCCGCGTTGTGCCTGCTTCGTCGAGGATCGGCGGGGACAGCAGCGGTTGCGGGTCCTCGCGCAGCCGGAAGGGCGGGCGCGCCTCGGCGGACCCTGCAAGGAAGGGCGCGGCGAGGGCACCAAGGACGGCACGGCGTCCGATGAGTGTTGGCATGGGTCCGCTCTCTCCGGGAAAGGGCCCGGACCCGCAGGCAGGCTGCGGGTCCGGCCGTGCGTCAGGCCGACACTGCGAACTCGGTCATCATGCCGGTCGAAAGGTGCGGCATGTGGTGGCAATGCAGCATCCACCGCGCCGCCTCGCCCGCGTCCACCGCGACCGTCACCATGCCCATCGGCGGCACATGCACGGTGTCGCGGACCGCGCCTGCGATCCGGTCCATGCCGACACCCACTACCTGGAAGGCGTGGCCGTGCAGGTGCATCGGATGCGCCATCATCGACATGTTGTGGAACATGATCTCGACTCGGTCGCCGGATTTCGCAGTCACCGGCACATGGGACCCCCAAGTCTGGCCGTTGATCGTCCAGACATAGGGCATCATGGTGCCGCCCAGCATCAGCATCGGCTGCGAGGCTGGCGCGCGTTCGGGCAGCGGGGTGACGGCGCGCAGAGCACCCTCCTGCGCCAGATCACCGCTGAAGGCCGGATGGTCGGCCTCCGACATCTCGGCGATCCTGGTCACCGCCGCGCCCGGCGTGGCAAGGATGACACCCGTCCTTTCCTTGGCACCTTCGCGCAGGGCAAGGATCGGGAAGGCCCCGCCCTCGCCCGGCACATCCAGTTCGATATCCAGCCGCTGGCCCATTGCGACGCCAAAGCGGCTGCCGGGCAAAGGCCGCACCGGCTCGCCGTCCACCGCGACCAGCCGTCCCGGCAGCGCGCCAGTGTCGATCCAAAACACGGTGGCGGCCGCAGCGTTGATGACGCGGACGAGAACGCGGCCGCCCTTGTCGATCGGAACCACTTCGGGGTCGTCCAGCGTGCGATCATTGGCGAGATAGGCGTCGAAGTTGTAGTCGTTCAGGTCCATCGCCATGCCATCCATCCCCGGCATCGCCATCATGTCCCCCTGACCCATGCCACCCATGTCCATTCCGGAATGGTCCATGCCGCCCTGCCCCATCTGGCCATGATCCATCCCGGCCATCGAAGCGCCGCCGGTGATCTCGGCCAGCACCTCGGCAGGTGGCTTGAAGGAAAAGTCGTGCAGGAACAGCGTCACTTCCTTCCGGTCTGCCGCCACATCCTCGGCTCGCCGCACCACCAGAGGCGCGGCCAGCAGCATCATTTCATGCTCGGGGATATGGGCGTGCATCCAGTGTGTTCCGGGCCGTGCCGCGAAATCGTAGGCGCGGGATTCACCGGGTTGCAGCATCGGCATCGGCAGGTCGGGCACTCCATCCTGCGCGTTGTCGGGGATCTGACCATGCCAGTGAATAATCGTTGGCTCGGCCAGCGCGTTTGTCAAATCGACCGCGAACGCCTGGTCCGGATCGAGGACAAGGCCGGACCGGCCAGCGCCGTCCAGAAGCCCCCAGACGGTTGCGGCTTTGCCCCGCACGTCAATGGTGCGGGTGGCGGCGGTCAGCGACATTCGGCCGGACTGGGCCCGGACCCGTGCGGGAAGCATCAGTGAAGCGGCCGTGGCCGCAGAAGCGGCCAGAAAGCCGCGGCGAGAAAAGGGCGACATGCGAATTCTCCTGTATCGCGTCGTGAATTGGACAAGCGGTCCCCGGCGAATGCCGCAGCCGCAGGCTCAGATCACGGCGATCTTCGGAGGCGGACCTGGGGGCGGAATGGCCAGCGAGGCGGCAAGGATGTCGACACTAGCCTCCACATCGGAGGACCGCGCGACAGTTTCCGCAACCCGGTCCGGCGCAGGAAAGGTCGCCGCTGCGAAAAGGCAGTGCTGTTGGCAGATCAGCTGCTGTGTCAGGTCCTTCGGGCCGTCAGTCGCGGGCATGTGCGCCAGATGGCCGGCCATCGCCATCATCTGTGCATGGTCAGCCTGAGCTTGCTGCCGTTCGCCGAGAGCCAATACGGGAATGATCGCCGCAAAGACGTAGGCGGCGAGGATCAGGACATGCATGCGAAATGTGAGGAACGCCATGCTTGGGACAATTATCAGGATAGCCTGCTTCCGTCACCTGACAGTTTGGTGTCCCTGAGGGGCACTCTGATCTCTAAAGCTGCGGCATCAATGCCGAGTTTCCGAATTCCCTGCCCCACTATCGCAGAGTTTACTGGAATCCGTCGCGATTGCGCAGAACCTGCGCAAAACGCGGGACAGTGAATCGATGTGGAAACTTCTGTTCGCCATGGCGGCAATCCTTGGCCTGGCATCCTGCGGTGCCGAACCGATCTGGGCACCCGAGGAGGCCGTGGCCGCCGCCCGCTACGAGCATCCCGGCCCGACCTCGGTCACGCTCTTCACGGTCCTCTCGACACGCAGCGGAGCGGGAGCGCATGCGGGCCTGCTCATCAACGGATCGCAGCGCGTGCTGTTCGATCCGGCTGGCACCTGGCGGCATCCCCGGCTGCCCGAGCGCAACGACGTGCACTTCGGGGTCACCCCGAAGATGGTGGATTTCTACATCGACTACCATGCCCGCGAGACCTACGACGTGGTTGAACAGACTATCGAGGTATCGCCCGAGGTTGCGGCACTGATCATGCAGCGGGCAATGGCCTATGGCGCGGTGCCGAAAGCAAACTGCACCATCGCGCTGTCGCGGGTGCTGGAAGGGGTGCCCGGATTTGAAAGCCTGCCGATGACCTGGTTTCCGAAACGGATGATGGAGGGGTTTGCCGACTTGCCGGGCGTCTCCACACGGACGATCACCGACGACGACGCCGACGAGAACCACGGGGTTCTGCTGGTTCAAGCCGGGGACCCAAGGCTGGAGTAGCATTTCGGTGATCTGTCGCCGGGTTCATCAGACTTTGCTCGCCGATCCCCGCACTTGCAGCTATGTTTCCCGTAAAGTTCCAACGAAAGGCCGACATCATGACACTGTCCCGGCGCAAGGTTCTCGCCGCCGTTCCTTGGCTGGCCGCCATTGCGGCTACCCCAGCACTTGCCGAGGGCGACGAAGCCATCCACGTCGTCAAGGACCCCGGCTGCCCCTGCTGCAACGGGTGGATCGGACATCTGCGCGACAGCGGCTTTCGGGTATCCTTCGAGGAACGCAGCATCGAAGAGCTTGCGGCGTTCAAGCGCGAGCGTGGCATTCCGGAAGACCTCGCGTCCTGCCACACCGCCACCATCGGCGACTATACTGTCGAGGGGCACGTTCCCGCCGCCGACATCCGCCGTCTTTTGGCTGAACGACCCGTCGCCGTCGGTCTCTCCGTGCCTGGCATGCCCTACGGGTCACCCGGCATGGGACCCGAGACCGAGCGCGAAGCCTATGACGTCATCCTTGTCGGGTTGGACGGCAGCAGTAGCGTCTTCACGAGCTACCCTGCAGCCTGATCCCGTTCAGTCGTGCAAGGACTGCCCAGAACCAATGACGCCTTGCGCCATTGGTTCCCGGGTCACCAGGACAGACCGGATTCGGTTGACCTCCAGGCGTTTAGCAGTGCTTCCTTGGGTACCACACCGTCCAACGGTCTGACTGCGGCGTCGAGCCTGCGAGCCGAATGATAGGCCGTCCCCGCCATTACGCCGGGCGCTGCGCCATAGGCGAGCCGGTAACGCGACACAAAACCGTCGGTTCCGTCTGCGCTGTCCCACCCATCCGGCAGTACGAACTGCCGCAAGACCGTGCTTGCCGAGGCATACGCGCGCGCGGCGTCGCTGGCCGCGGGTTCGGCGCCAATGACAATGACGACATCGGTCGGCTCGTCGGGCGTACCGAACAGTCCTTCGACCAGCCCCGCCGCATCTCGTGGCAGCGGCAGCAGTTGCACATCAACCCCACCGAGATGTCCGTCCGATGTTTCGTTGGCGTGCCCGTCCCGTTCGTCGGCCGCTAGGAGGAAACCGCGAACCGCTTCTGCCAGACTTGCGTCAACGTCCTCGCCGACGACCAGAAGGCCGACGGTGAATGAATGCGCCGAAGCAATCCCTGTCAAGGCGATCTACAAAGTGGCTGCCACGACGGAATGCCTGATCCGGCCCAAGACCGTCTCGGTGATCGTGAAAGGCCGCTGAAGTCGGAAACCGAAAAGACGCGTAAGACGGATACTCATTCGGCGGCCCGCGCGGCGGCTACCACCTCGGCAAGCTGAGCCTTCTCAACAAAGCCCGGAATCAGTTGATCACCCACCACGAATGACGGTGTGCCGTTGAAGCCGAGAGCCTCGGCCAGACGTAGCGACGTGGCGATATGTTCCTCGACTTCGGGCGATTGCATGTCGACCTTGAGCTGCTCGACATCGAGTCCGACCTCGCCCGCGATCCGCAGCACCGACTGCTCGTCCAACTTCGCCCGCGCACCCATCAGTGCATTGTGCAGTTCAGCATACTTGTTCTGCTTCCGTGCAGCCAAAGCGGCCCGCGCCGCGATCGCTGATCCTTCGCTGAGGATTGGCCATTCTCTCAGAACAAGACGGATGTTTCCGTCCTCGGCCAGCAGGGCGTCGATTTCAGGCATCGCGCGTTTGCAATAGGGACAGTTGTAATCGAAGAACTCCACCACCGTCACGTCGCCTTCCGGGTTGCCGAGGACCGGAGCGTTGGGGTCGCGCTCCAGCAGGGCGCGCTCGTCGGCCAGGGTCGCGGCAACGGCGGCAGCTTGGGCCTCTGCCTGGCGCGCCTCCAGCGTCTGGAGAGCCTCGAGCACAAGCTCCGGGTTCTCGCGCAAGGTTTCGGCGACCAGTTCCTTGATCCGATCTTCCGTAATCTCCTGCGCCAGGGTGAGGCCGGGAGCGAAAACGAGCGTGATAGCAAACAGGATTGACGTGACGCGCATGGGAAGAGCCTTGTGTGACGGATGAAGATTTTGAGTTTCAGGCGGTCTGCACCCTCTAGTCCCTGGAGAGGCAAGCGGGAATTGGGAGGTCGGTGGCCTTACTTGCGGCTTCAAGGCGAACCTGCTTCCATCTGGCTGCGTTCAGCCTGTGCGGCACGAATGCGGTCGGGCCAGGTCGACCGGATATAAGCGAGGACGGCCTCGATGTCGTCCTCGGTCAGCTCACCGCCAAACCCGGGCATGCCGGAGGTGAAGTCGACCCCCATATCGTCCAGCACCGCCTGCCCGCCGCGACGGATGTAGTCCCGCAGCATCGCGTCCCCATGGTGCCAGGTGTGGCCCGTCTCGTCGTGGGGCGGCGCGGGATAGGTGCCGTCCTCCCTCGCCGACTGCCAGTCCGGCTGCCCTTCCAGGTTGGCACCGTGACAGGACGCGCACTTGGCCGCGTAAATGACTCGCCCGTCTTCGATGTCGGGCGCATCATGGAAGAACGCTCGCGCGGGAACCGGCGGAAGAACTAGGGCGACTCCGGTCATGGCGACCCCAAGAAAGCTTCGGCAGGACACCCTTCTGAGACGGTGCATCATGTCCGGCTCACCGTGGCGGTGATGCCGTCCGGCGGCAGGATGCGTTCGGACAGCAGGGCGAGGTCCTCCCGTATGCGCGCCCTCTGCGATGCCGGATAGGCGTCCTCAGGCGGCAGGCCGCCATGCTGTGCAAACAGCATGATGTCGCGCGCAATTGGCGCCGCTGCCGTTGACCCGCCACCGCCGTGTTCCACCACGATCGTGACAGCAAAGCGGGGCGCGTCAAAGGGTGCAAAGGCCACGAACAGCGCGTGATCGCGCCGGTTCCACGGCAGCTCGTCCTGCGAGCGGACGCCTGCCGCCCGCTCGGCAGCGGTGATCGAGAAGACCTGGCTCGTTCCCGTCTTGCCGGCCATCGCCAATGTCGGATCGGCGATCCGCGAGGAATAGGCCGTCCCGCGCTCGTGGTTCGAGACCTCGAACATGCCCTGTCGCACAATGGCCAGTGCATCGGCCGACAGACCGAGCGGGGCCGGAGCAGCCGTATCCTGGTCCTGCCCGGTACGCGGTCGCACCAGTCGGGGCAACACGGCGGTCCCCGAAGCCAGTCGCGCCGTCATGGTGGCAAGCTGGATCGGCGAGGCGAGCGTGAAGCCTTGCCCAATCGAGGCATTGATGGTGTCCCCGATCAGCCAGTCCTGCCCGTACCGTTCCTGCTTCCAAGCACGCGATGGATTGTTGCCGTGCGCCATGCCGGACAGCGGAAGGTCGTACTTCTGGCCAAGCCCCAGCCGGTCGTTCATCGCGAAGATGCCGTCAATGCCGATGCGCTGCGCGACCTCGTAGAAGTAGACGTCGCAAGACTCGCGCAGCGCGCCGACCATGTTCACTCGGCCATGACCACCGCGCTTCCAGCAGTGGAACCTTCGGCCGGAGATCTCGACATAGCCATTGCAGGCGACAGTCTCTTCCGGGTCCATCAGCTCGGTTTCCAGCGCGGCCAGCGCATTCGACATCTTGATCGTCGATCCAGGTGGATACGCGCCCTGCACCGACTTGTCGGCGAGCGGCCGATACTCGCTGTCTCGGAGCGCATTGTAGTCTCGGCTGGAAATCCCACGCACGAAAAGGTTCGGATCAAACGAGGGGGCGGACGTGCAGCCGAGCAGATCGCCGTTCGTCACATCCATCACGATCGCGGCCGCGCTTTGGCCTTCCAGCCGGACGCGCATGAAGTTCTGCAAGTGGTGGTCGAGCGTGATCTGCATGTCCGGGCCCGGGGTGGCCGGATCGAGAGCGAGTTCGCGCATTGTGCGGCCGGACACGTTGACCTCGACGCGGCGCGTGCCTGGCAAGCCGCGCAAGGTGCGTTCGTGGCTTCGTTCAACTCCTGTCTTGCCGACTTCAAAATCGGGCAGGCGGAGCAACGGCTCATTGTCAGCCGCTTCGTTTTCCAGATCGCTGTCGCTGACTGGCCCGACATAACCGACCTGATGCGCGAAATCCGGCCCGAAAGGATAGACGCGCGACAGGACCATCTCGGGCTGCACACCGGGAAGGACAGGTGAGTTCAGTGCCACGATCGACAATTCTTCCCACGTGACGCGGTCTTTCACCGTTACCGGCACGAAGGCTCGAACACGGTCGATCTGCTCCTTGACCTTGGAGACAGTCTCTGCGTCCAGGCCGAGCAGCACCTGCAGCTTTTCCAGAACGTCGTCGACATCGCGGGCTTCTTCCTTCACCAGCGTGATGCGATATGCCTGCTCATTGTCCGCAACGATTTTTCCAGCCCGATCAAGGATGCGCCCCCTGTCCGGTCGCACCAGCCGCAGGCTGATCCGGTTTTCCTCGGCCAGCAGGTAGTATTGCTCGGCATCACGGACGCTCAGTTGCCACATCCGGACACCAAGGACGCCCACCACTGACGTCATCGCACCACCAACGATCAGTGCCCGGCGGGTTGTCTTTTTCGCCGCCTGCACGAGGTCACGTTCCGATCTACGCATGGCTTCCCTGCTCTCTTTGCGGCTCAAGAGCAGCCTTGGCGCGAATCGTACGCAGGTAGGCCCCGGTGCGGAGCCCAAGGACGATCACAACCAGCCCGACAAACCAGTACTGCAGGGGGTTCGGCTCTGGTGTCGCCCGGTGGAAGCTCAGGAAATGCATGAACAGGAAATAGGCAACATGGACCACGGTCAGCCACCACATCGGCAGAACACCCATCTGCAGGAACTTCCATCCCGAGACGCCAAGACGGCGCATCGCGAAATCGCTGGAGGTTGCCGCCAGCAGTGCCGCGAGGACCAGCGCAGCGATGCCGATGGCATTGGCGAGACCGAAGCCATGCTGGTACATGACATAGGCCAGAAGTTCGGGATGCCATTCGAACCCTAAGAGCCGCATCAGATCCCATTGGACCCAGCCGACGAGGATGATTGATGCATGCACAAGTACTAGAAGGCAGCCGTAAATGCCCATCTCTCGGCGGAAGGGCAGAAGCGGAACCGCCACCCGCAGGAAGCGTGTCAGCGGCCCTAAACCCATCGACAGGGCAATCAAGACGAGCGAGGCATCACCGAACGCGCGGTTCCAGCGGTGCATCGGGCTCCATTCCGCATGAACCGAAGCAAAGCCGATCAAGAGACCCGTCGCGACCATGGCCACAAGCGCGTGTCGGACCATCACCTTCCGCACAAGTCGGCGCATCCCAGAAAGCGAACCTGTTGAAGTATTCACTTTAGCCCTCCCATGGGAGGATTTTCGCTGCTGACGACGACGGCGGCACCTGCCCTGTCATCGCGAAACGCACGCCACGTCCTGAGCGCCGCCATGCTCATGATGATGACCCCGGCCGCGGCGAGCCAGGGCCTTACCGGGTCGAACCAAGCAAGCAACGCCGGTCCGCCGAAGATCAGCATCAGGATCTTGTTGCAGGTCGGACAGGCAATCCCGAGGAAACTCGCAAGACCGCCTGCCCCGGACGTCCGCAGTCTGCATCTGGGAACCCAGAGCGCGACTGTCACTCCAGCCAAGAGTGCCGTCAGGACGGTGGCCCCGAACTCCCACGGGCCGACCGGGGTCATGCGGACAAAGAGGGGGTTCGCCCACACTGCGGTCACCGTCCCGAGGACGGCGAACAGCGCGACACCGACGGCGGTGCCGCGAAGCCCCCTGCGCAGGGTGTCGTCCTGCTTTGCCTGTTGTGTCGCTCCGTCACTGTGCATCAAATTCAACCTCTGCACGATCCTCGCCAAAGCCAACACTGACCACCCAACGTCCAGCCATTGGCAACTTGAGATTTGCTCGCCAGACCCCGGCCTCGACTAACTGAAGCGGCGGATCAAAGCCGTCCATATGCATCTCCAACATCGCGAAGTTCACGTCCGGCCTCATGGCAGCAGATTCGATGGCATCGGCATCCGGTGTGAACTGGATCTCGAGGCGGACATCCCGGTTTCCGAGCGCATAGACCTGGACGTCGATCCGACCATCCGGAAGGACTTCCGACACTTCGGCTGTCGGCACGCTCTGATCCGCAACGGTGTCTCGCGGATCGAGTGTGCGCACCGTTGCCCAGATGAACGCGGCAACAAGGGCAAAGACGCACAGAGCAAGCGCCACTGCGAGCACTCTAGTTCTCATTGCCCATCTCCATTTGCGAGTGGTCCATCCCCGCCATCGGGGTCTCCGTGGCAGGAGGCGCGGGTTCCGGGATGTCCCCGCTGCCGTCGGGGTCGAGCAGGTAGGTCGCGATTGCCTCGCGGTCGGCGTCGGTGAGGTACGAGGTGCCCTCAGCCACGACCTCGGCCATGCTGCCGCCGAAAGCATCCCCATTGGGCAGCAGCCCCGACTGGAGCGCATAGGCGAGGTTCGCGACCGTCCAGCCGCCTTCCAGAAGGTCGGCTGTCAGGATCGACGGTGCCTTGCTGCCGCCGGGAAGGCTGTCGTTTCCGGCGAACCGGGCAGAAGCGTTCAGGCCGCCCGCAAGCGTTCGGCCGGTATGACAGGCTGCACAATGCGCCGCCCCTTCGACGAGCAAACGCCCGCGGTTCCAGGGCGATGATGTGCCCATCAGCGCATCCGTCTCCGGCGCGTCGAGGTAGGCAGCGCGCCAGAGCTTCAGCCCCGAGCGAAAGCTGAACGGAAACCCGACATCATGCGTCGGGGCAGCATCCGCAACCGGCGGAACGGTGCGGAATGCTTCCCACAGGTCGGCGATCTCTTGATCGGTGAAGCCTGCGTAGAACGAATAGGTGAAGACCGGATAGTAGGGGTCACCCTCCGGAGAGACTCCCTGGCGAACAGCCTTGGCGAAATCCTGAATGGTCCATGCACCGATCCCCGCAGTGGTGTGCGGGGTGATGTTCGGGGGCACGAAAGTGCCAAAGGGTGTGTCGAGCGGGGCACCTCCAGCGAGCGCCAGCCCCTTGGCGGTCGCGTTGGTGTGACAGGACACGCAACCGCTGGCGCGGGCCAAATAGGCGCCGCGTTCCGCATCCCCCGGCGGGAATGCGGCGGGCTCTGGCGCGCCGATGGGCCATAGCGCCAGGACACCGGCCCCGAGGCTCGCCGCCACGGCCGGGAAAATGACGGAAGCGCGGATCAAACCCCGCATGGTCAGTTCCGGCCCGCACGGTACTGCGAATGGCAGGACGAACAGGTGGCGCTGATCCGGGTGAAGAGGTCGTCAGCGGCCAACGTCGTCAGATCGAACGCCAGCGTCGCCGGGTCCGATGTGCCGCGCGCGACCTGGACCTCTTGGGTTCTTTCGCCGTAGCCCATCAGCTCCGCTACTGTGAAACCCTCCTTGACTTCCGGAGCCGGGGTCATCGTCATTGCCGAATGATCCATCCCGGCCATATCGTCGGCGGGCGGAAGCGCCTTTTCCAGCCCGTTCGGAGCCGCCACGGCGAGAGCGTCGGCGTAGGTCTTCAATTCCTCGGCAAGCGCTGCGAAGTCCTGCCAGTCGGACCAGATTTCCGGCTTGGCATAGGTCACCCCTTCGAGGCTGCCTTCCGGGAACAGCGACAGCATCGTCTCGCCCGCGTGACCAGCGATGACGCTCGCACCCTCCGACACGATAAATGTGTCGTAGGGGATCGTGCCTTGCATCATCGGCGCCAGCTCCGCCACCGTGTCCCGCATCGCCGTCATACCGTTCATCCGTTCCAGGACGACACCCGTCGCCCCGTTATGTGCCAGCGCCACTGCCGCAACTGCGGAAGCGGCAAGCGCCAAAGCGCCTGTCCATTGTGGTTTCATCTGCCTGACTGCCCTTGGTTTCTTGTTGTTGACCGATCCCGCGACCCGCCCTTCCGGCGGATCGTGCGGCTTGCACAACTGTCTGGTGTCAGGCTGACAGAGATTGAACTGTCGACAGAGCTGCGGAGAGCCTATCGAACCGTCAGACGCACGTCCGGCCTGACTGTCAGATCCGGGTTCGGGGGGGAGGCAGGGTGACGGACGGGCCGCCAAAGCGGCGTTGCGACTGTGTCAGGTCCGGTCGCAGAGTGATCACGATTGACAACGACAGTGCTGTGACCGGCCCATCGGGCAGCACGAAAACAGTGCAGGCGAGGCCCGGGTGGCATGCAGGTGCCGGCGTGGTCTCTTGCCCTAAGTTACTCGCGATCTCGATTGACGTCTCGGGATGATGATCCTCGACAGGGCCCGCCTCTGCGGTCTGTCCCAGGATCAGGCCAAGCGCCAGGACCAGGGACAACAGCCACATCGACACCAACCGCAAGAACCTGTGCGAAAACAGGTTCTTGAGTGCGTTCGGTGAGGTCGAAGATGGTTTCATCCGTCTAGATCACCTTCACTTGCGTCCCGACCGGCGTCCGGTCGAAAACTTCCTCGATATGTTCGTTGTAAAGCCCGATGCAGCCGTTCGACGAGCGGCGACCGATCTTGCGCGTGTCGTGTGTACCATGGATACGGTAGTATTGCCACGACAGGTAAAGGGCGCGGGTGCCGAGCGGGTTGGCCGGGTCGCCGCCGGGCACGAAGGCCGGCCATTCCGGGTTCCTTTCCCGCATCGACGGTGTCGGGGCCCAACTCGGGTTCACCCGTTTCTCGACGACCTCGGTATAGCCCCGGCGGGTCAGCTCGTCCGACAGCGGGACCGAGGTCGGGTAGAGGTACATTTGACCGTCGCTCGTCCAGTGCTGGAGGACCTTGGCCGTCGTGTCAGAGATGATGATCCCGACGCCCAGAGCATCGAAGTGATCCTGCCACTCGTGGGTGCGAAAAGCCGAGATGTTGTTACGGACCGGGCCAGGCGTGTCTTCCGACGCGCTGGCGGCGCGACCGGTCACGAAAGGCGCGGCAAGTGCTCCGGCAACAAAAAGCCGTCGAGTGAATCGCATGTTCTGCTCCTTTTTGGGCAAGGTTTGCTTCCTTCCAACGTGGGAAGGTCAAACGGCTTTGCATCGCGGCCGGGTCACAAACAGGTGAATGCGTTGCGTTTTCGCCAACCCTGCAAGGAATTTGGCACCTCACTCCGATGTGATCAGTCGGCGCTTAGGTGAGAGGGTGTATGCTCCAACCATGCGATTGATTACCGCCCTTCTGTGCAGCTTCTTCCTGCTCGCCATCCTTTTCGGACTGGCGCATTCAGAACGATCGCCGAACGGAGCGCATGCTGACACACTTCACGCCCAGCCCCTGATACAGGATGCTCTCTGCGGCGAGGGATCAGGCCACGGGACATGTCAGCTTGTTTTCCCCAGCGAGCCAGTGCTCGTCACTCTGATGGCGGTGGCCGGATCGTCGCATTTCGAGATTACGCCGGTCATGGGCTCCAGCCGTAGTTTGGGTCCCCGCACCCCTCCGCCGCGACACCTCTCCTGAACAAATACGGTCCTTCTCGTTCCTCTCAGGAGATAGCATGATTTCCCGACGCTTCCTCATTGGCGGGGCCGCACTTGCAGCGCTGTCCTCGCCCAACATCCTTCGGGCCCATACCGCAGAGCCGTTTGTGCTGGCCGACGAGTTCCAGCCGCGCGAGGTGCGCGTCCGCGAGCAGCACGCGCCCGGACAGATCCTCGTGTTCCCGCGAAGCTTCTTTCTGTACCACGTCTTCGATACCGAGCGGGCGATCCGCTACGGAGTCGGTGTCGGCAAGGCCGGGCTTGCCTTCAGGGGGGCCGCGATCATCGAGCGCAAGGCCGAATGGCCGTCCTGGCGTCCGACGAACGACATGATCCGCCGCAATCCTGACCGTTATGCCCAGTTCGCCGATGGTGTCCCCGGCGGGCCGAACAACCCCCTTGGGGCGCGCGCGCTCTACCTTTACCGGGAAGGGCGCGATACCTACTATCGTATCCATGGCACGACCGAGCCGTGGTCAATCGGTCAGTCCGTCTCGAACGGTTGTATCCGGATGCTGAACGAGCATGTGATCCAGCTCTACGAACAGGTGCCGGTTGGAACACCGGTGACTGTGATGTGAACGTGAGGCGCCGCGACCTTCTCGTCTTCGGCGGGATCGTTGCCCTTATCTATGGTCTGCGTGCCCTTCCCTGGGACCGGCTCCCGGGCCGCGGGCCGCGCTATGCCGACATTGCGGATCTGCCGCCGTTTCGCCGACTTGACGGGGTTGGCCAGACCTCCGGAACACCGCTGGCCCTTGTCGGACTCGATGCGCCGCCTCAGGATGCAGACCAGCGCCGCGCGCGTGCCGAAGCGGTACGTGCTGACCCCTGCCTTGCCCTCTTTGGCAACAGCGGTTCTGAGGGGGTCATTCCCATTGCCTATTTCAGCGAGTTCCGCTGTCCCTACTGCCGGGCGCTGGAGCGAGACCTCGACACGCTGATGGCCGATCATCCTGCTTCCTTCTGGCTGGTTCAGCATGAACTTCCGATCTTCGGACCCGCTTCCGAGCTTGCAGCGCGGGCGTCGGTCGCTGCCGCGAAGCAAGGCAAACAACCAGAACTTCGGCGTCGGTTCATGCGAACACCTCTGGTCGCCGAAGAAGCCTCAGTCCTCAGGGTGGCGGCGGATATCGGCCTCGATGTCGATCGGCTGGCCAAAGACATGGCATCTGCAGAGGTGCAGGAAGAGATGAACCGAACACGAGCGCTCGCCGATATCTTTGGCTTCATCGGCACGCCAGGTCTTGTAATCGGGCGGACCGTCCTGAATGGCGCAATCCCTTACGCGCTCCTTCGCCAGATTGTGGAAGACGAGGCTGCCCAGGCAGCGCCAGTTTGCTGACCCGATGAACACGCCGTCCCACATGCTGCTCGGGGCTGCAATCTTCGCACGACCCCTCTGCGTCGCAACCCTGGTGGCCGCGCTCGCAGGTGGGCTCGCTCCGGACCTTCCGATGTTTGCAATGGTCCTTTGCTCAACCCGCGTTTCGGGCATTCCGGAACATGAGGTCTTCAGCACACTGTTCTTTTCGGAGAGCTGGCAGGCTGTCTTCGCCGTGGACCACAGCTTTTTCGTCTGGGGAAGTCTTCTCGGGTTGGCACTCTGGCGCAGACGGCTGATCCTGCGCGCCTTCGCGGGCGCCGGTCTTCTGCATGCCCTTGCGGACTTTCTGACACATCACGATGATGCCCGCCGCCAGCTCTGGCCTGTCTCGGACTGGGTTTTCCGCAGTCCGGTCAGTTATTGGAATCCGCAGTTCTACGGCGAGGCCTTCGGGATGTTCGAAGTTGCGCTGGTCGTGGGGCTGACCAGCTTTCTTTGCTGGCGTCTGGAAAGATGGCGCGACCGTGCACTGGTCCTTGCCGTTGCGGCGCCCCTGCTGGTGCCGGTCCTGCTGACCGGCAGCCTGCACGGCCTGCATGGCATGTGACCGGAGCGTCAGCCTCGATAGCGCCGCAAAAGCTGGGCGTTGATAGCGACGATAATGGTGGACGCCGACATGAACACGGCCCCGACGGCCGGCGTCATTAGAAATCCTGTGCCGAATGTGATCCCCGCGGCCATCGGAATTGCAAACGCATTGTATCCTGTGGCCCAGATCAGGTTCTGCACCATCTTGTTGTAGGTCGCCCGCGACAGGCCGAGAATGGCCTCGACATCACGCGGGTCGGAGCGGACGAGTACGACATCGGCTGATTCTACCGCCACATCCGTGCCCGCGCCGATGGCGATGCCAAGATCGGCCTCGACCAGCGCCGGGGCGTCGTTGACACCGTCACCGACCATAGCAACCTTCAGTCCCCGGGCACGCAATTCCTTGACCCGGGCCGCCTTCTGATCGGGCAGGACCTGAGAGAAGTATTCGTCCAGCCCCAGCTCGGTTGCGACCGACCGGGCTACGCCTTCCGCATCACCCGTCATCATGATCGACTGCACACCCCTGGCTTTGAGGCGCGCCACAACATCGCGAGATTCCGACCGCACGATGTCGGCCAACGCGAAGAGTGCTTGCGGCTTGCCGCCCCTCACAAGGACAACAACTGTCTTGCCCGCCTCCTCCAGTGCCGCAAGGCGCGGATCTGTCACAGGGGTGTTCTGCCGACGCAGGTGGCCGGGGCTGACGATGGCCACGTCCTCTCCGTCCACCCGAGCGGTGACGCCGGCGCCAGTAATGCTGTGCAGCCCCTCCGGGGCGGGAAAGTCGATCCCCCTGGCCTTGGCATCGGCCACGATGCCTTGCGCGATCGGGTGCTGCGACTGGCTTTCGACCGAAGCTGCCATGCGTAGCGCCACTGCTGCATCGCCACCGTCGAGCATGACGATATCGCTGACGCCGAACCGCCCCTCGGTCAGTGTACCTGTCTTGTCGAACACCACAGCGTTCAGGTCGCGCGCCCGCTCAAAGGCTGCGCGGTCGCGGATCAGGAGGCCGTTTTTGGCCGCCAGCGACGTCGAGACTGCCACCACCAGCGGCACGGCAAGGCCAAGCGCGTGGGGGCAGGCAATGACCATCACCGTCACCATCCGCTCCAGTGCGAAGGTGACGCTTTCGCCCGCCCAGATCCACCAGACGAACGAACCCAGGCCGACGGTGATGGCGACCCAGGTCAGAACTGTGGCCGCGCGGGTGGCAAGGTCCTGGGTGCGCGACCGGCTGTTCTGCGCGGCCTTTACCATGGCGATGACCTGCGAAAGGTAGGTCGCCTCCCCAGTTGCCTTGACCTCGATGGTGACCGCGCCCTCGCCGTTGACCGCCCCGCCGATAACGGTCTCGCCGGCCGTGCGCGTTACGGGCTTCGACTCGCCCGTCAGCATCGCCTCATTGAACGATGAGACGCCGTCGGTGATCACGCCGTCCACTGGCACCTTCGCGCCCGGGCGGATCACAACCCGGTCGCCGGCGATCAGCGCCGCCACCGCCACCTCCTCGGTGCCGCCATCGGCCGTCACCCGCAGCGCGGTGTCGGGCAAGAGGCGCACCAGCTCCTCCAGCGCCCGCGATGCGCCGAGAACCGACCGCATTTCCAGCCAGTGACCCAGCAGCATGATGGTCACCAGCGTGGCCAGTTCCCAATAGAACGGCTCACCACCGGGCAGGCCCAGCGTGACGGCGGCGGAATAGAAATACGCGGTCGAGATCGCCAGTGCGACCAGCGTCATCATCCCAGGACGGCCCGTCCGGATCTCCGGAAGCGCGCCAGTCAGGAAAGGCCAACCGCCCCAGAAGTAAATGATGGAGGACAGGGCAAGTGCGACCCACTCCTCAGCGGCAAACAGCGGCGTCATCCCCTGCCCCGCAAAGTCGCGCACCATGGGCGAAAGGATCAGAACAGGGATCGTGAGTACCAGCGAGACCCAGAACCTGCGCTGATAGTCGGCGACCATGTCGCCATGCCCGCCATGATGTCCTGCATGTGCAGTTGCAGGTCCCTCATCTGTGGCTGCCGAAGCGCCCGACTGAACGTCGGCGGGCCGAGAGCCCGCTGCGATCCCATGTCCATGCTGATGATGCTTGTTCTGGTGTGGATCCGACATAGCTGCGCTCCTTTCCCGTTGCCAGGGTGGATCAAAACCCCCTGCCAGTCGGGCGGCGGGATGGCCGGGAGCAAGCCACCCCGCACGCCACTGAAGAGCCCTACAGGCCGCGGGCGGCGAGCCAGGCCTTCATCTCGGCAATCTCGGCTTCCTGAGCCGCGATCACCTCTTCCGCGAGCTTGCGGATTTCAGGGTCGGTTCCATGTTCCAGCTGGATCTGCGCCATGGCGACTGCGGCTTCGTGGTGCGGGATCATGCCTCGCACAAAGTCGACGTCGGCATCACCCGTATAGGGGACCATCATGTCGGCCATCATCTTGTCCATGGCGGCGGCATAGGCCTGTGCAGACGGATTGTCGGCGAGTTCCGGCGGGATTAGCGACGTGTGGCTCATCATGCCCATGTCTCCCATTCCGCCCATGTTGGAATGGTCCATCCCTTCCATGGTCTGGGCGATGGCGAGGCCGCCAACAAGGGCAATGGCTGCTGCGGAGAGCACTACTGTGCGTTTTTTCATTTTCGGGTGTCCTGTAATGTTTTGGATGCTTCAGGCCGGGGCGTAGCCGACCTCGGTCAGGGCCGCGACCAGCCGATCACGCGCAACTGCGGACGTGACTTCGACCTTGTGCGTGCTCGGGTCCGCCTTGACGTCGGCGGCCGGATCCACCGACTGGATCGCCTTCGTCACACTGCGGGCGCAACCGCCGCAGGTCATGTTCTCGATATGGAACTGCATGAGTTTCTCCTTTGGGGTTTTGCCTCATGCGCCATCAGATAGGGGTTCCCACGGTTGTAAGGTCAAGCCCACAAAGCCGTGATGACGAATCTCAGGTTACCCCTTGACCTTACCATGATGGGAAGCCCTATCTCATATAGCAGAGGCATCCTTGGAAGGAGTTCCGTGATGAACATGCTCGCAAAGCAGTCGTCTCGACTTGATACCGATCTTATGATGATCGACGTCGACGGGATGACTTGCGCGTCCTGCGTCGCACATGTCGAACGGGCTTTGAAGGCTGTGCCGGGGGTGACGACGGCATCAGTTAACCTTGCCACGGAGCGAGCCGAGGTTACGGGCGTGGCGCTCGATCGCGCTGCATTGGTGAAGGCCGTCGAAGATGCGGGCTACGATGTGCCAGCAAAGCCCATCGACCTAGCAATCGAAGGGATGACCTGTGCCTCTTGCGTGGCGAGGGTCGAACGGGCGTTGGCATCAGTGCCGGGGGTAGCGTCTGCCACCGTCAATCTGGCTACCGAGCGGGCAACAGTGCGAGGATCGGCCGATGTGGCGGCGCTGACCCGAGCGGTAGCAGACGCGGGATATGACGCCCGCCCCGCAGCCCCAGCTATGGCTGCGCATGATGGCGCGACAGCGAAAAAGGCCGCAGAAGAAGCGTTGCTGAAGCGAGATTTTGTAATCGCTGCCGCCCTTTCGTTGCCGGTCTTCGTTCTGGAAATGGGGTCGCACCTGTTCATGTCGGTCCACATGGCCATAATGAACACGATCGAGATGCAGAACAGTTGGTATCTGCAGTTCGCCCTGACCTCGGCCGTCCTCTTCGGCCCCGGCTTGCGCTTCTTCCGCAAGGGCCTGCCTGCGCTTGCCCGCTTCACCCCCGACATGAACAGCCTGGTCGCCGTCGGCACCTCGGCCGCCTACGGCTATTCGCTGGTCGCCACCTTCGCCCCAGGGTTCCTGCCTGCCGGGACAACGTATGTCTACTACGAGGCGGCGGCGGTGATCGTCACGCTGATCCTGCTCGGTCGCTACCTCGAAGCGCGCGCCAAGGGTCGCACGTCCGAGGCGATCAAGCGGCTGGTTGGCCTACAGGCCAAGACAGCCCGGGTGATCCGCAGCGGCGGGGTGGTCGAGGTGCCTGTTTCCGAGGTGCGCCCGGGAGATGTCGTCGAGGTCCGCCCCGGTGAGCGGGTGCCAGTCGATGGTGAGGTAATGACTGGCGCAAGCTGGATCGACGAGAGCATGATTTCGGGCGAGCCGCTGCCGGTGGAGAAGACCGCTGGGAATGGGGTAACCGGCGGAACTGTAAACCAGACAGGTGCCTTTACGTTCCGCGCCACCGCGGTGGGCGAGGCGACGATGCTCGCTCAAATCATTCGCATGGTCGAGGCGGCACAGGGCGGCAAGCTGCCGATCCAGGCACTCGTCGACAAGGTCACGATGTGGTTCGTCCCGGTAGTGATGGCGCTTGCAGCACTGACCTTTGCCGTCTGGCTGATCTTCGGCCCCGACCCCGCGCTGACCTTCGGTCTTGTCAATGCCGTAGCCGTGCTGATCATCGCTTGCCCCTGCGCCATGGGCCTCGCCACGCCGACCTCGATCATGGTGGGCACCGGGCGCGGGGCCGAAATGGGGGTGCTGTTCCGCAAGGGCGAGGCGCTCCAGTCTCTTCAGGGGGTGAAGGTCGTGGCACTCGACAAGACCGGCACGCTAACCGAGGGCAGGCCGAGCCTCACCGACCTCGATCTTGCACCAGGTTTCGATCGCGCCGCCGTTCTGTCACTCTTGGCAGCCGTCGAAGCGAAGTCCGAGCACCCGATCGCCCGCGCCATCGTAAAGGCCGCAGAAGACGAAGGTTTGTCCCTGCCCGCCGTCACAGCCTTCGACTCCGTTACCGGCTTCGGCGTCACTGCACAGGCGGGCGGGCAGCGGATCGAGATCGGCGCTGATCGCTACATGGCCCGACTGGGGATTGACGTATCGCCCTTTGGGAATACTGCCGCTCGATTGGGAGACGAAGGCAAGTCGCCGCTCTATGCCGCCATCGACGGCAAACTCGCTGCCATCCTTGCTGTCGCGGACCCGATCAAGGAGACCACGCCAACGGCAATCCGCGCCCTGCACACTATGGGGCTGAAAGTTGCGATGATCACTGGCGACAACGCCCGCACCGCAGGCGCCATCGCCCGCCAACTCGGCATCGACGAGATCGTGGCCGAAGTGCTGCCGGACGGCAAGGTCGCCGCAGTCAAGCGACTGAAGGCGTTGGGACAGCTCGCCTATGTCGGCGACGGCATCAATGATGCCCCGGCCCTGGCCGAGGCTGACGTTGGCCTTGCTGTCGGAACGGGGACCGACGTAGCAATCGAGGCGGCGGATGTTGTGCTCATGACCGGTCGCCTGACGGCGGTATCGGACGCCATCTCGCTGTCCAAGGCCGTGATGCGCAACATCCGGCAGAACCTCTTCTGGGCCTTTGCCTATAACGCTGCCTTGATCCCGGTAGCCGCGGGCGTGCTGTGGCCGAGCTTCGGCGTTCTTCTGTCACCGATCTTCGCTGCCGCCGCGATGGCCTTGTCGTCGGTCTTTGTTCTTGGAAACGCGCTCCGGTTGCGGCGGTTCCGGGCCGCAGTTATGCATTGAAGGAGGCATGATCATGAATATTGGTGAGGCGGCAAAGGCCTCGGGCGTGTCGGCCAAGATGATCCGCTACTACGAATCCATTCGCCTTATTCCGACCGCAGGGCGGACCGGATCAGGCTACCGCGTCTACTCTCCGACTGAAGTGCAGATGCTGCGGTTCATTCGTCGGTCCCGCGACCTTGGCTTTTCGGTCGAGAAGATAGAAGAGCTTCTGGCACTCTGGCGCGACCGGACCCGTCAAAGCGCGGATGTGAAACGCCTTGCGACGGACCAGATCGACGGCCTCGAACGGAAGGTGCGCGAGATGCAGGCCATGATCGACACGCTGCGCCAGCTAGCCGACGCATGCTGCGGCGATCACCGGCCCGACTGCCCGATCCTGGCTGACCTCGGGCACGGGGTGGAGCATGGATCTGATTGCACGACACAGCAGAGCGGCAAAGCAGTACCGGTGCAGCATTCTCACTCCCGGGTAGTTAGTTGACTTCGCGGGGGTTCGGCGCGAAGCTCTCATTGTTTGGTGTTCAAGGGGCGCAGAGTCCCGGAACTCAATCGGGAATGAGGAAGGGCGGACCCAATTGCGGCGCTCGAGGCCTCAGCCGCCCCCGCGACTGTATGCGGTAGCGGTCCTTCATCGTGCCACTGGGCCAATGCCCGGGAAGGCGAAGGACTGTGTTAATCCGGGGAGTGGACAGAACATGGGGGTCATGCGGGGCGTTTTCTGTTTGCGACGGTCAGCCGACCATCGAGAACTGCGGCCCTTGTGACGGCTACTCGGTGAGCCCCTTGGGGCGACCAACGCATCCTCCTGCGCTTTCCCATGCGGGCATTGGCAATGTCATCAACTGATCCTTCGGCACGAGAAGACGAGATGGGCAGCCCGTTACGGTACCGTCGGCCATAGTCGACAAGGGCTTCCATGTTGTTCGCGAGATAGGTGTACAGTGTCTCGCAGCGGGCCTGCACACGAGCGGCAGCGGTGCGGACAGCCAGAGGTTCTTCCCCGAGGCCGACGCAATCATGCATCAGCGCCTTCAGATATGTTTCCGCCACCCGTGCTCTGCCATGCCAAAGCCGCCAACGGAGGCTTTTCGCGGGGCGCTGGAACAGCACTGGAACTCCAGTGAACCCCGGTGTCTGGACCAGACCCTGAACGGCGGCCTCGATATGTTGAATGCGCATCGAGATGTGCCACCAGTCGAGGATATGTTTCACCTGACCGTCGCCACCCACGGCATTCCGTATGAGGTTCGGGAGAGCAAGCTCGCCATCAGAGATTACCGTCAACAGACGGCCTGGCTTCCATCCATAGTCGGACAGCTCTTCTCGCATGCGGCTGCTTGGCGATGCCGTCGCATTGGCGACCAAGCCAAATCGTCGGCACATATTGCGACTTTCAATCTTGCCGACCACAAGATCCAGGTGTCGCTGCTGATACTCCGGTCGACAGCGGATATGCGCACCGTCCAGAAAAACCGTCAAACCACCTTTGGGCGGGGCTTCAACGGGATCGCCTGATGCCCTTCGACTTTTCTCGAGCCCAGTGGCTACTCTTCCCAACCGGTCACGCACCGTGGTGTGATGGGGCGGATGGCAGGGGAGGAAGCTTTTCATCAGCCGCGCCGCTTCGCGAAAGGTATGCCAGGAACCAAGGTCCGCATGTAGCCGTTGCAGCTCCGGGGTAGCCCGGTCTGGAAAGAAATAGGCCAGCGGAGAAATAGGTCCACCGGGCATCGCCGCTGACCTGGCATCACACGAACAGCGGCGCATGCGCGCGGCTTTGACCCGAACCCGCCCAAAGAGCGTGTCGAGATCGCGCGTGCGATAGTCATGAATGGCACGAACCGAGGCGCAATCCGGGCATACGCGGCTTTCTCGAATGATCTCATCGACCTGATCGTAAAGGATTACCCTCTGGATCTGTTCGAGGATCCTTTTCCCATCCTCGAGGCGCAGCCCGATCCCGTCTGGGCAGGTCACCCGGTATGGTCGAGAAATGCCGTCAAGCTGATGAGTGCGCTTCTCCCCGTTGTCGAAGGTCGTTTCGATTGTAATCCGTACGTCCATGGCAGCCCCCCATACAAAGAGCTTACCTTAGCACAGGCCAGATCACCGACGACGACCCCCATGTTCTGTCCACTCCCTTGTTGGGTTTGTCATCTCGCCTTTAAGGGCAACGCGACACCTGGCCTGCGACCAGCTTCGGCCGCCTGCGCCCGGTCCACACCACCGGCATCATCTTCGGCTTCGGCGGCAATGCACTGATCGCGACCTCGTTCTGGGTCCTGCAACGCACCTCGCGCGCGCGTCCGGCGGATGCGTTGTCGCCCTGGGTCGTGCTGATCGGCTACAACCTGTTCTGCGCCTGGGCGGTCACCGGCTACCTGATGGGCGCGACCCAGTCGAAAGAGTATGCCGAGGCGGAATGGTATGCCGACCTCTGGCTGGTCGTGGTCTGGGTGATCTATTTCACCCTCTACCTCCGAACCCTCGCCCGGCGGGCCGAGCCGCATATCTACGTCGCGAACTGGTATTACATGGCCTTCATCCTGGTCGTGGCGATGCTGCACATCGTCAACAACATCGCCCTGCCAGTCAGCTGGGCGGGGGCGAAAAGCTATACCGTCTGGTCGGGCGTGCAGGATGTGATGATCCAGTGGTGGTACGGCCACAACGCCGTTGCCTTCTTCCTCACCGCGGGCTTTCTGGGGATGCTCTACTACTTCCTTCCCGTCCGGTCGGGGCGGCCGATCTGGTCCTACCGCCTGTCGATCCTGTCCTTCTGGGGGATCGTGTTCTTCTACATCTGGGTCGGCTCGCATCACCTGCACTATACCGCGCTGCCCTACTGGGTGCAGACGCTGGGGATGACCTTCTCGGTCATGCTGCTGGTGCCCAGCTGGGCCTCGGCCGGCAATGCCATCGCCACTCTGAACGGCGCATGGGGCCGCGTGCGCGACGACGCCACCCTGCGCTTCATGTTTGTAGCAGCCGTGTTCTACGGCCTGTCGACCTTCGAGGGGTCGTTCCTTGCCATCCGCCCGGTGAACTCGCTGTCGCATTACACGGACTGGACCGTGGGCCACGTCCATTCCGGCACCCTTGGCTGGGTTGCGATGATCATCTTCGGCGCTATCTACTCCATCGTCCCCCAGCTTGCGGGGCGCGAGGCGATGGCTTGGCCGAAAGCGGTCGAGTGGCACTTCTGGCTCGCCGTCGTGGGCACCCTCGTCTACGTCGTCGCGATGTGGAACGCGGGCATCACGCAGGGGCTGATGTGGCGGGCCTATGATGCGAACGGGGCGCTCTCCTACAGCTTCCTGCAATCGGTGCAGGCGATGGCGCCCTATTACCTGCTGCGGACCCTCGGCGGGGCGATGTTCCTGGGGGGCGCGGTGCTTTGTGCGCTGAACTGCCGCGCCACGCTGCACGAGTCCCGCACGCGCGATCTGGCCCATGACCGCCCGCTGGCGGTGCAACCGGCGGAGTAGCCCGATGGTCCTGCGCCTGCATTACAACCTGGAAAAGCTGTCGATGGGGCTGGTTGGCGCGATCATCGTCGCGGCGTCCATCGGGGGGCTGGTGGAAATCGCGCCGCTTTTCACCATCGACGAGACGGTGGAGATCCCGGCCGACCTGCGGCCCCTGAC
>NZ_BMYI01000022.1:0-60765 GCF_014652195.1 Gemmobacter nanjingensis | reverse complement strand
GGAGTGAAACCCGCCCTTGACCCAAAACTGAACCGAAATCCATAATCAGAGGTGGGTCAAATCTCGATGGAAAACCCGGGTCACTTCTCAGTGGAAATCAACAGAACTGCCGCTGTCGAGCTACGGCAACCGCCTGCCGCAGCTCTCCTTCGAGGTATTCCGGCCGCTGGCCGATCCCGACACCGCCGAGGGGCTGGTCAAGGCTGTGACGATGATCCCGGCTTCGGGCGAGTTCAGCTACGCCACGCAGGCCATCCGCAAATCCTCGGACGGTGCGACGCAGGCCGAAAACCTGAACGCGCTGCCCGACACCTCCGACATGGTCGTGGCGCTTGACCGCCTGCAGGCCATGGCACCGACCGTCGAGAGTGTGAGCCTCGTCGTCGCCTGGTTCGGGGACGACCTGCGCGCGGGCTCCTGCAAGCTGCGCCCGGGCGTCGAAGTCACTGCGAAATCCACGACGCCAGTCGGATGGTCGGTCAATGGCGTGAGCCGCGCCAGTGCTTTCCTCGTCAGCCGCGACGATCAGGATCGACCCGTCTACGGCGGCACGCCCGCCGATTTCTCCGTGGTACAGGCGATCCGGGAGATGAAGGCGCGTGGGCTGCGCGTCACTTTCTATCCGTTCCTCCTGATGGACGTCCCGCCCGGCAACCTGGCTCCGAACCCGTATTCCGACAATGCCGCCGATTTGGGACAGCCCACATTCCCGTGGCGCGGCCGGATCACCTGTTCGCCCGCGGCGGGCTATGCCGGGAGCGTGGACAAGACGGCCACGGCGTCGAGCCAGGTCGCGGCCTTCTTCGGCGGCGCGGACCCCTCCGACTTCGCGATCTCGGGCGAGACCGTCTCCTGGACCGGTCCGTCCGGCGATTGGGGCCTACGCCGGATGATGCTGCACTACGCCCATCTCTGCGCGGTTGCAGGCGGGGTCGATGCCTTCCTGATCGGCTCGGAGATGCGCGGCCTGACCACCATCCGCTCGAGCGCCAGCAGCTATCCCGCCGTCACCGCGTTCAAGGCGCTCGCCGCCGATGTGCGCGCCATTCTCGGATCTGGCACGGAGATCGGCTACGCGGCCGACTGGTCAGAGTATTTCGGCCACCAGCCGGGGGACGGCAGTGGCGATGTCTATTTCCACCTCGATCCGCTCTGGTCGGACGCCAACATCGATTTCGTCGGCATCGACAACTACATGCCGCTGTCGGACTGGCGGGACGGGTTCGGGCATGCGGACGCGGCCGAGGGCTGGCCCGCGATCTACGACCGGGCCTATCTGCAGGCGAACATCGCGGGCCGTGAAGGCTTCGATTGGTTCTACGCATCGGCGGCGGATCGGTCGGCGCAGGTCCGGACGCCGATCACCGATGGAGCTGCGGGCAAGCCATGGGTCTTCCGCTACAAGGATCTGCGCAGCTGGTGGTCGAACGAGCACTATAATCGCCCGGGCGGGGTGGAGAGCGGCACGCCGACGGCGTGGGTGCCGCAATCGAAACCGATCCGTTTCACCGAACTCGGCTGTCCTGCCATCGACCGGGGCACCAACCAGCCCAACGTCTTCTTCGACCCGAAATCGTCGGAGAGCTTCACGCCCTATTTCTCGCGGGGCTGGCGCGACGACACCATCCAGCGCGCCTATCTCGAGGCGACCTACCTGTTCTGGGGCGAGCCCGCGAACAACCCGCTATCCTCGGTCTACGGAGGACGGATGGTCAATGTGCCGGAATGCGCGGCCTGGACCTGGGACGCGCGGCCATATCCGTTCTTTCCCGAACTGACCGATGTCTGGACAGATGGACCCAACTGGCGGCTCGGCCATTGGCTGACGGGGCGGCTGGGGGCGGTCTCGCTCGCCGCGCTTGTCCGTAACCTCTGTCTGCGCGCCGGGCTGCCGGAGCATCGCATCGACGTCACCGGCCTCTGGGGCGCGGTCGAGGGCTATGCCATCGGTGCCTTGGAAAGCCCGCGCGCCTCGATCACGACGCTGGCCCGCCACTTCGGTTTCGACGCCGTCGAGACCGAGGGGATTATCCGCTTCGTCATGCGCGGCCGGGCGGCGGTGGCGAGCGTCGCACCCGACGATCTGGTCGCCGCGCGCGAGGGCGACGTGCTGGAACTGACGCGCGGCCAGGAGACCGAGCTGCCCCAGGCCCTGAAATGGCAGGTCGCCCGCGCCGACGAGGATTACGAGGCGGCTCAGGTCGAGGCCCGGCGCATCACCGTCGACACGACCCGCATCGCCTCCGAAAGCTTCCCCATGGCGGTACCGCCCGAGGAGGCCGAGCGCCGCTGCCGCCGCGCGCTGATGGAAGCCTGGACAGGCCGTGAAAGTGCAGCCTTCCGCTTGCCGCCGTCACGGCTGGCACTCGACCCAGCCGATGTGGTAACGCTCGCCCATGACGGCCGGTCCGTCCCGCTGCGGCTCGTTTCCATCGCCGACGCCGACGCCCGCGGCATCGAGGCCGTGCGTCAGGACCGAGAGGCTTACGACCTGCCGCCCGGCGCGCCGCGACCCTCGGCGCTGTCGCAGGCGGTCGTCTTCGGCGCACCCGAAGCGGTCCTCCTTGACCTGCCGCAGCTGACCGAGGATCAGGCCGCGCATCGGCCCTTCGCCGCTGCGCACGCCGTGCCATGGTCCGGCGAGATCGCGGTCTACCGCAGCCCGTCGACCGACGGCTTCGACCTGCTGACCACGTTTGGCACACGCGCCCGCATCGGCACACTGGTCTCGGACTTCTACGCCGGACCCACGTCGCGCTTCGACCTCGGCAACGCGTTGGTGGTCGATCTGCTGACCGGCACAATGGAAAGCGTCACCGACCTGACTTTGTTCGCCGGGGCAAACGCGCTCGCGATTGAGGCTGTGCCGGGTGTCTGGGAAATCGTGCAGACGGGCGCGGCCGAGCTGCTCGCGCCCGGCCGGTATCGCCAGACCCGACTCCTGCGCGGCCAGCGCGGCACCGAAGGTGCCATGGGCAACCCGGCGCCAGCGGGCGCGCGGGTGGTGGTGCTGGACACCGCGCTCGCGTCCCTGCCGATCGCCGAGGCCGATCTAGGCATCCCATGGAACTGGCGCATCGGCCCGGCGAGCCGTCCGGTCAGCGACGAGACCTATGTCGCGCAGGCCTTCACGCCCGACGGTGTTGGGATGCGACCATTCTCCGTCGCGCATGTCGAACAGCCGTGGCGCAGACCGCGCACACCAGGCGATCTGACGATCCGCTGGATCCGGCGATCCCGCGCGCTCGCGGCCGACAGCTGGGGCGGGCTCGAGGTGCCGATGGCCGAAGAACTGGAGGCCTATGAGGTCGAGATCCTCGACGGTGCAGTTGTCAAGCGATCCTTGACCACTGCCACCACCAGCGCGGTCTACACCGCCGCCGCCCAGACCGCTGACTGGGGCGCGCTGCTCGGCCCCGGCGACACGCTCACCATCCGCATCTTCCAACTCTCCGCCCTCGTCGGGCGGGGCGCGGCGAAAACCGTCACGCTGACTTTCTGAAGGCCACCCTATGTCCGACGCCACGACCCATCTGTTGCTCCCCTACATCCTTGCGGCACAGGCCCAGAAGCACGTCACCCACAACGAGGCGCTGCGGATCCTCGACGGGCTCGTCCAGCTTTCCGTTATCGACCGGGATCTGACCGCGCCGCCGGGAAGTCCCGCCGATGGCGACCGCTACATCGTCGCCTCGGGCGCAACCGGCGACTGGGCGGGCTGGGATCTGAACGTCGCCCTCTGGACCGACGGTGCCTGGCTGCGCCTGCCGCCGCGCACCGGCTGGCGGACATGGGTCGAGGACGAGGCCGTACTGCTCGTCTGGACAGGCGCAACTTGGGAGGTCGTGGGCGAGCCGAGCGACATCTCGGATGCCGTCTTCAGCCTGATCAACGATGCCGATCCCACCAAGAAGGCGGTGTTCTCGCTCTCAGGTATCAGCACCGGTACGACCCGCAGCTACACGCTGCCGAACACCTCGTCGGAACTGGCGATCCTGGCGGGCACCCAGACCTTCTCCGGCAACAAGACCTTCTCCGGCACGCTGACAGCCTCCGGCACCGTCACGGTCTCGGGCGCGGCTGCAACCATCGGCACAGCGACCGGCACCGCCACCTACGGCATGGGCACCGGGGCGACGACGACCGGCCTCACCAAGACCGTCAACCTCGGCACCGGCGGCGCGTCGGGGTCGACCACGGTCGTCAACATCGGCCCCGCGACCTCGGGCGCGAATGGCACGACGGTGGTCAACACGCCGACCGTGACCTTCGCCAATGCCGTGACGCAGGTCGCCATGCCCCAGGCGAACCTGACCGCGCAGCTTCTGGGTCTCGGGGGCGCGACCGCCGACAGCTACAACCGGCTCTCGGTCAACACGCCCGCAGTGCTCCTGAACAACGCAGGTGCCGGGATCGAGGCGACGGTCAACAAGGCCGCAGGCGGGAACGACGCTGCCTTCGCCTTCAAGACCGGCTTTTCGGCCCGGGCGCTGATCGGACTTCTCGGCAACGACGATTTCAGCTTCAAGGTCAGCCCGGACGGGTCGGCCTTCTACGAGGCGCTCCGGATCGACCGCGCGAGCGGCCGTGTCGAGATGCCCGAACCCGTCGTGCTCCCGGCGGTGAGCGTCGTGCCCACGCCGCCGCCGAGCGGTAGGCTCGCCCTCTACGCGCGGGACCGCGCCGGGGCCGGATGGCTCGACGTCCAGCGCCCCTCGGGGCGGTTCTTTCCGCTGCAGCCGCATTTTGGGGTGAACCGGATCGCGACCTGGGCGCCGTCCACCGGCACCACGGTCAACACCAACGGCATGCCGCGCACCGCCGTCGGCACCGTCTCGACGCCGACACTCGCCACTACCAACCTGTCGACCTCGATGCGCCGCTGGCGCGTCACCAGCGCCACGACCGCCGATGCGGCGGCCGAGGAGCGTTCTGCCGGCTGGGTCTGCTGGCGCGGCAACGCCGATGGGCTGGGCGGCTTCACCTATGTGAACCGGCTTTCGCTGGTGACCCTGCAGGCGACCGGCATGGGCTTCTTCGGCCTCTACGGCTCGACGACTGCTCTGGCCACGACCCTGACGCTCACGGCCGTGGTCAACTGCATCGGCATCGGCTTCCAGCGCGGCACCCACACCAACTGGCAACTGGTCCAGAACGACGCCTCCGGAGCGCCGACGCTCACCGATCTCGGGGCGAGTTTCCCGGTTGCGAGCACGACGAACGTCCTGACCCTCACGCTCCTCGCCGCCCCGAACAGCAGCGAGATCGGCGTAAGAGTCGTCGAGGACGTGAGCGGGGCGGTGGTCGAGGTCATGCTCGACAGCGACATTCCCGCCGCGACGCAACTCCTGAGCCCGCGCAACTACATGAATAACGGCGCGACGGCGGCGGCGGTCGCCTATGATTGCTCGGGGGTCTATGTCGAGACGGACTATTGATGATCGATTTGCCGTTTTCAGAAAGGGAGGCTCGATGCCCTGAAAAGCCGGAAAAGATTGACAAACAAGGCCGTTTCGCGGCATCAGCTTTGCATGGGGATCCGCGATCTCCCCACGAGGCGACAGCCGAAGCTCGCGTTCCACCTCAACCCGAACCTTTCGGAGGAACGCACATGCCTGCGCCCGATGCCATTTCGCCCGACAAACTTGCCAAACTGCTTGGCACCCCGCGTTGCCCGACGATCCTCGACAACCGGCGCGACGGACTGCGCGCCGAGGATCCGCTGCTGCTTCCCGGAGTGCGCGCCATTGCCGAGGCCGACCTTGCCCCGGAGCGGCTGGAGACTTTGATCGCATCGCTGAGCGGCCCTGTGGTCGTGGCCTGCGCTGAAGGGCATGGTCGCAGCCAAGGGCTGGCCGCGCTGTTGCGCAACCGGGGGATTTCCGCTGAATATCTTGAAGGCGGCTATGCCGCGTGGCGCGCGGCTGGTCTTCCTCTGATCGACCCGGCGAAGATTACGGCCCGCGACGCGGACGGCCGGACTGTCTGGGTGACGCGCTCGCGCCCCAAGGTGGACCGGATCGCCTGTCCATGGCTGATCCGCCGGTTCATCGATCCGCGCGCGGTGTTTCTCTATGTCGCGCCCGCCGAGGTGGCGAATGTTGCGGCGCTCTATTGCGGCATGCCCTTCGATGTCGAAGACACGTTCTGGAGCCATCGGGGCGAACTTTGCACCTTCGACGTGATGCTGGCCGAGTTCGGGCTGACAATGCCTGCCCTTGACCGGCTTGCCCGGATCGTGCGCGGGGCCGATACGGCCCGGCCGGACCTGGCACCCGAGGCGCCCGGCCTGCTGGCGGCCTCTCTCGGGCTGTCGCGGATGTATTCGGACGACCTCGAACAGCTCGAAGCCGGGATGGCGCTCTACGACGCCTTCTACCGCTGGTGCCGCGACGCGACGGAGGAAACACATAACTGGCCGACCAACCGGCCCGGAGGTGCGGCATGACCGGTTCCGAACCGATGGTTTTGGCCTATCCGACCCTGTCCGAGGCCACCCGCGTCTGGGCCCGGATCGCCGCACTGTCCTTTGGCGGCCCGGCAGGGCAGATCGCAGTGATGCACCGCATCCTGGTCGAGGAGAAGCGCTGGCTCGGCGACGACCGGTTCCTGCATGCACTGAACTTCTGCATGTTGCTGCCGGGGCCCGAGGCGCAGCAACTCGCCACCTATATCGGCTGGCTGACGCACGGCGTGCGGGGGGCACTGGTCGCGGGGCTCCTGTTCATCGCACCGGGCGTCATCGCCATCATGGCGCTGAGCTGGATCTACGCCGCCTTTGGCGATGTGGGATTTGTCGCCGGGCTGTTTTTCGGACTGAAGGCGGCGGTGCTCGCAATCGTGGTGCAAGCCGTGGTCCGGGTCGGCAAGCGGGCGCTGAAGAACCGGGCGATGCGGGCCATTGCCGCGGCCTCCTTTGCCGCGATTTTCCTCTTCGATGCCCCGTTCCCGGCCATCGTGCTCGCGGCGGCGCTGATCGGCTGGGCGGGCGCCAAGGCGGGGCTAGATGCCTTCCGGCCCGGCGGCGGGCATGGCGCCGTGGGCAAGCACCATGTGGCGGATGCACAGACCCTTCTCGGAGAGGAACACATCCAGACAGACGGCGCCGCGGATCGGGGCGCGTTCCGTGCGGGCTTTGGTGCGTTGGTGCTCTGGCTTGTTCCGGTGGCGGCGCTCTGGCTGCTCGCGCCTGGGAGCGTCTTCACTGACATCGCGGTGTTCTTCTCGAAACTTGCGGTGCTGACCTTCGGCGGCGCCTATGCAGTGCTTGCTTGGGTCGCTCAAGAGGCCGTCGGCACCTATGGCTGGCTCGCGCCCGGGGAAATGCTCGATGGGCTCGGCATGGCCGAGACGACGCCCGGGCCGCTGATCATGGTGCTGCAATTCGTGGGCTTCATGGGCGCCTTCCGCGAGGCCGGATGGGCGATGCCACTGCTGGCCGGAACGATGGGCGGGTTGCTGGCGACGTGGGTGACCTTCGCACCGTGCTTTGCGTGGATATTTCTTGGTGCGCCGTGGATGGAGCGGCTCCGCCGCAACGCAGCCCTGTCGGCGGCGCTAGGCGCGGTGACAGCGGCCGTCGTGGGCGTCATCCTGAATCTTGCGATCTGGTTCGCGGTGCATGTGATCTGGCGCGAGGTCGTCACCTGGCAAGCCGGGCCGCTGTCGCTTGATCTGCCGGTTCTAGGCTCGATCGACTGGGCTGCGGCGGCTCTCTCCGCGCTTGCCCTTGTCGCGGTCTTCCGGCTGAGGCTTGGGATGGCGACGGTTCTGGGCGGGGCCGCGGCATTGGGCGTCGCACTGCACGTCGCGGGACTGGCCTAGGCTGCATCCAGGCGGGTGGTGATCAGCGCCAGCGCGAGATACCGCCCGCCCTTGGCCAGCGTCACGATCAGGAAAAAGCGCCAGAGTGGTTCGCGCAGGACGCCCGCGACAAGGGTCAGCGGATCGCCAATGATGGGCACCCAAGCCGCCAGCAGGCTCCAGTGCCCCCACCGATGATACCAGCGCGTTGCTCGGTCAAGCTGGCGCGGCGAGGCGGGAAACCAGCGCCGGTTGGCAAAGCGGGCCAGCACGTGGCCGAGCCCCCAGTTGATCACCGAGCCCAACACGTTGCCAATCGTGGCCACGGCCAGCAGCAGCCAGACCGGATGCCCGCCCGCCAGCACCAACGCGACCAGAACCGCCTCGGATTGGGCCGGCACGAGGGTGGCGGCCAGCAGCGCCGCCGCGAACAAGCCGGACAGGGCAAGCATCTCAGGGCCGAACGGGCCAGTGCCGGTGCAGATCGTCAATGATCAGGGCATGATGATGGGCTGGCTCATGTTCACGCAGATGCGGATGGTCGGCGGGCAAGTCGGGGTGCTCATGTGCGATGTCGCTGGGGTCTCCCGCAGGCCAAAGACGCAGCGCCAGCAGCACGCCGGCAAGCCCGATCACCGACATCAGCACGAAGGTCGCAGGCAGCCCCATCCCCGCACCGAACCGCCCCGCCAGCGGATAGGCGATCAGCCAGCAGGCATGGCTCAGCGCGAATTGCGCGGCGAAGATCGCGGGGCGGTCCTCGGCCTGCGCGGAGCGGCGCAGGAGACGACCTGACGGGGTCTGCGCCACCGAATATCCGAAGCCGATGACAAACCACAGAGGCAACAGCAGCGTAAACGACGGGATCAGCGCGCCGATGGCGGTGCCGATGACCAGCACCGCCGCGCCCAAGATCATCACCGGGCGGTCGGGGACGCTCTCCAGCAGTTTTGGCAGGGTGAGCGCCGCGATCATCGAGCCGCCGCCAAAGGCCCCGAGCGCCCAGGCGACCTCGGCATCGGCAAGGCCGAAGCCCGCCTTCACGATGACGACCGTGTTCACGATGACCATGGCGCCCGCTGCAGCCACGGCGAGGTTGATCGCCAGAAGGCCGCGCAGACGGGGCGTCGCAAGGTAAAGGCGGATGCCGCGCGTCGTGCGATCCCAGATGCCACGCATCGGGCCGGGGGTGGGTGTCGGAATGGTCACGCTGACCACCAGCGCCGCCGAGACGAGGAACCCCACCACCGTTCCCGCAAACAGGTTGTGGAAACTGATCACCGTCAAGAGCGCGGCCGCGAGCATCGGCGAGACCAAGCTTTCCAGATCGTAGGCCAGCCGCGAGAGCGAGAGCGCGCGGGTGTATTCCTCTTCCTTTGGCAAGATATCGGGGATTACCGCCTGAAAGGTCGGGGTGAATCCGGCCGAAGCTGCCTGCAGCACGAAGATCAGCAAATAGATCTGCCAGATCTCGGTTACGAAGGGCAGAAACAGCGCCACACCAGCGCGGATCAGGTCCAGCGACACCAGAACCGCGCGGCGCGGCAGCCGGTTCGTGAAAGCCTGCGCCACCGGTGCGATGAACACATAGGCGGTCATCTTGATCGCCAGCGCTGTACCCAGCACCGCGCCAGCATTCGCCCCCGCCAGATCATAGGCCAGAAGGCCAAGTGCCACGGTCATCAGCCCGGTGCCGATCAGCGCGATGACCTGCGCGCTGAAGAGGTGACGATAGGTGCGGTTGGCGAGAATGGCGAGCATGGGGCCTCAGAGGAGTTTCGCCAGCGCACGAATTTCGGCAAGGTCATCCTCGCCACCGTGCCCGAGGCAATGGTCGATATGGTCATGGATCAGCGTGCGCTTGGCCGCCGTCACCGCCTTTTCGACCGCCTGCAACTGAACCGCGATATCGGCGCAGGGGCGGCTTGCCTCGATCATCTCGATCACATGCCGCAAATGGCCGTCGGCGCGCTTCAGTCGCTTGATCAATTCGGGGTGGGTTGCGTGCTGGTGATCATCTGACATATACAAGTCATATCCCCCCAGGGGGGATACAGCAAGAGCGCGCAAGCGCCAGCAGATCAGAGGCAGAAACAGGCAGATGACGAGAACGGGGCGATCAGCGACAGGACTGCCGCATGTCATTGGCATGTGGTTCGTCGTGTTCGCGCTGGTCCTTGCGCCGATCCTGGTCGCGCTGACCCATGCTCCTTCGGCGATCGCCCTATCGGATGCATCCCTTGCGCATGGACACGCCCATGCGGATGTCGATGTCGACCGCACCGCCGGTCACGACGCCACCGATCATGAACATCATAGCGAGACGGTGCTCGCCGTTTCCGGATGGCGTGGCTTGGAGCAGATGGACGATCATTCGACCAATGTCGTTCTGCAAGTTTCCGAGCATTCGCCGCATTCTTTGCGACGACCTCCTCGCCTCGTCTGACACGCCCGGAAACGGGACCGGAACGGGGGCGGCCCGGGGCCGCATCCGCAATCTGTCAGACGAAAGGGAATTCGATGTTCTACACTACAGCCGGAAAACGCTTTCCGGCACATGCAATCGGGCGGGCACTCTGCCTGCTGCTGATCGGTTTTCTGGCCCTGTTCTGGGCTAGTTCAGCCTTTGCCCATGCCGTCACGCTGGGCGACAAGGGCTATATCCAGGAGGTGACGGGGGTGAACATCATCCCCTTCCTCTACCTCGGCGCCAAGCACATGGTGACCGGATATGATCACATCCTGTTTCTGCTCGGGGTGATCTTCTTCCTCTACGGGATGAAGGAAATCGGCATCTATGTGACGCTCTTCGCCATCGGCCATTCCACGACCATGCTCGCGGGCGTCTGGTTCGACTTCGGCATCAACAGCTACATCATCGACGCGATCATCGGCTTTTCGGTCGTCTACAAGGCGCTCGACAATCTCGGCGCGCTCCGGAAGTGGTTCGGGGTCCAACCGAATACCAAGCTGGCAACCCTGATTTTTGGCTTCCTGCATGGCTTCGGCCTCGCGTCCAAGATCATCGACTATGACATCTCGCCGGACGGGCTCTTGCCGAACCTCATCGCATTCAACGTTGGGGTCGAGATCGGGCAGCTTCTCGCGCTTGCGGCCATTCTCGTAGTGATGACCCGCTGGCGGGCCACCCCCTCATTCGCGCGGCAGGCCTATGCCGTGAACGTCCTCATGATGACCGCCGGATTTGCCCTGATGGGGTTCCAGATCGCCGGCCTTGTCACTGCCTGATTTCCGGAGACTTCCTATGCAAAGACAACAATTCGACATCAGCAAGGCGCCCGCGCAACCCCTTCGCGCCGATCCCCGCGGCCGGACGATGGATGCGGAAGGTCATATCCGCGGGGTTGAGGCCAGTTCCGGTGGCCTGATCCGTGCCACCCTTGGCTCGGCCGCTGCGGCCGGCGCCATCTTGGTCCTGTTCTGGCTGCCCGCCGAATATGGGATCGACGCCACCGGTCTCGGACGTGTGATGGGGCTGACGCAGATGGGTGAAATCAAGCAACAGCTTTATGCCGAGGCTGCAGCCGAAGATGCCGCCTTGGCTGCAACCTCGCCAACGGTCGTGGCGACAAGTTCCGATCCCGAAGTCCTGGATCGACTTGTTGCGATCGAAACTCAGGTCGCCGCCATCGCCGCCATCGTTGGCGCAGAGCGCGCCCCCGAGACGCCGGAAGTCGCTGTCGCCGCCCCGGCAGAGGTGGAAGCGCCCGCCGTCGCAGCCGCAGAGGCCCCGGTCGCCCCGGTTTGGCGCGACACCTGGAGCTTCACTTTGCAGCCCGGCGAAGGAATCGAAGCCAAGCTTCGCATGCAGGAGGGCGAGCAGGCCGAGTTCGAATGGACGGCCAACGGTGCGGTCCTCAACCACGACATGCACGGGGACGGCAGCGGTCAGGAAATCAGCTACGAACAAGGGCGCGCAGTGCCCGGTCAAGCGGGCATTCTGACAGCCGCCTTCACCGGCAACCACGGCTGGTTCTGGCGCAACCGCACGGAGGCGCCGGTGACCATGACGCTTCATGTCCGGGGTGAGTATGAACGGCTGTTGACGCCGTGAACCTTGCTGCGCCGGGGCCCGCTCCGGCGCGGTCCCAATGAGGGCAAGAACGGTCGTGCTAAGTGGAGAAGGTTCGACGTCAGGCCCGTCCCCTCCGCCATTACCCATTGAAAACATTGGAAAAGTCAGGGGTTTTTCTGGCTTACCCTCCAAAGAACCCGCCATCCCAAAAACGCTTGGAAGCTACGCCTTGCGACAGCTTGCGCGCGAAGCGGCCCCAAAAAACTGTCTCAGTTTCTTCCGAGTGAGAATTTGACGGATGGCGCCGGTTCCCTCCGCAGCCTGCCAGAGATTGAACCACCCCCTCCCCGGACAGGGCGCCGATGCCAGACCATGAAACGACAAAGCCCCGCGCTGGGCGGGGCATTGGGTTTCGGATCGGTGCGCGGATAGCCTTCTAGGGTGTAACGCCCAGCACCCGGCGCCCCTCCGCCCAGAGTTCGGGCAGGTTAGGCAGGTTCGCGTGGCCTTCATTGCAATAGGCCAGAACCTTGGCGGCGAAGTCGCGGGTGTCAACGGCGGGCGCGCGCAATATGGAATCTTCCAGATCCGTTTGCCGGTCTAGCATGACCTCCCACCCCTCGGCATCGGCCTGCGCTGCGGCGTCCAGCTTCGACGCCGCGTCAACCCATTGGCGAAAGAGTTGCATGACAGGGGTTTCGGCGACTTGCACGGCCCCGCCCTCATTCGCCTCGCGGATTGCCCGCCATTCGGCTTCATGCGCGTCCTGTGCTGCCTGTATTTCGTCCAACAACAGGTCAAGCAGCACCATAAGGCCATTCGCCTTCGGTTCCGGGTTGTTCAAGCCCGGAAAATCTTCGGCTTGGGCATAGAGAATATGGGCAAGACCAAGGGCGCGGCTGATACGCCGATCTGTGGCGTTCATCGCGGCGTGAACAGCAACCGGGCTTTGTTCCTTTTGGGTCGTCATGGGCAATATCTCCATTGGTCAGAGGGAAGTTTTAGGCCGCGCGCAGTTCGGCGGCGGCAAGTTCGGCTTTCAAGGCGGCAAGGGTCTGCCAGTCGGCGCCGCGAATGCTGTCCTTGCACTCGAAGGCCCAGATCTCGGCCCGGACAACTTCCACCGGGCGGGCATTGGCTGCGGGGGCAATCGCGGCGGCGCGGGCCGCAGCCCGGCGCTTCATCTCCCGCCATGCCTGTGCCAACGATACCTTGAAGAAGGCGCGCAGCCGGGAAGCCGGGGCGCGGACGCTCCACAGGTCTTGCTTGGCCCAGGTCCATGCGAGGCGGAACAGTGCGGCGCGGTCAATGGCCATGGCTAGCCCCTCGGGTTGATATAAATTATACTATCCATGGGCCGATCTATGATCAATATAAATTATATCAGGTTTGCACATGACAGGGGAACAGATCAGGGCTGCGCGCGCGCTCTTGAAATGGTCGGCGCGGGAATTGGCAGATGCCAGCGGGATCGGCTGGGCGACAATCCAGAGGCTTGAAAGCAAAAACGGCCCGCTTGCCGGTTACGGCCAGACGCATGAAGCCATCCGCAAGGCCCTCGAAGCCCAAGGCGTCCAGTTCCTCGAAGCCGGGCAGGTTGCCGCCGGGCCGGGGGTCGCGCTGGGCGGCAAGGAATGACGGGCAGCCCCCGGATTTTTTCGGGAGAGGGGAACAGCCCGCCCCCCGGTTCGCAGATCGGGGTGCCGCCGTTTTACCTCGGGCGTTTAGTTTAGGCTTCGTCGCAGGTTTAGCGGCTGCGGCGCCGGGCGCTTCGCTGCCCCGCATAGCGAAAGGCCGGGGGAGGAAACTACCCGCGCAGGGCCAGCCGCCCGGCCTGTTCTTCGCCTATCGGCGCCTATTTTATGTCACCAATCGCGCGCCTGCGCGCGCGTGAATTGCGCTTTTCACGTCCAAGGGTTCAGCCTGTTCCCGTGAAAGCGCGGCGCCGGGCCTCGCGTCACGACCACCGATAAATCGGTGCGACCTCGCGTTATGACCTCACCTGAATCGGTGTGGCTGCCTCGCGTGATGATGTCCAATAAATCGGTGCGGCGCTGCGTCCGGTCCAAAAAACTGTGTTAGCAAACGCCCTGCATGAAGCCCGCCGGTCCCCTTCCTTGCCGGTCCAGACTTTTACCCACCCCCACCCCCTCGGGCTTGCCGGGCGCGCTTGGCGCGTTTCTAGCAGCCCGGCGAACAGAACACCGCATCGGCGCGGCGCCAGAGCGGCACCGGGTCGCCGCAATGCGGGCAGATCCAGCCATTGCGCTGCAAGCGCCGCAGCACCGCCACCGCGCGGGCTATCCGATGCCGCCGGTTGCCCGCGAAGGGGCCAGAGTTGGGCGACACATCCGAGTGCACCATCGGGGTGCCTTCCTGGGTTTCGTCATAGGACAGGGCGAAGGGATCGGGTTGCGGCATCACTTGATTTCCGAGGGGCCAAAGCGGGGTCAAATGCATGTAATGGCACGGGCGGCGAAAGCTGACTTGCGGGTCATGCGATGCCGAAACTGCGGCCTCGGACCTCGCCCATAGCGGCGGGTGCGGTCATGTCGTGCCGCCTTGGCAATGTGGGCAGCCGCCGGGGGCCACCCATGCGCGGCAGAAGCCGCAGAACAGGCGCCCATCGGGGCCGTGGCGGTCCCAAGCCGACAGGCGCCGCCATTCGTCCAGACTGACAATCCGGCCTGTCCAAGTGCGGGGGCTGCCCTCGAAGGAATGACCATGGCGGAAGGTGTCGCCCTCATCCCGTGAAGGTGCCGGGGCACCGGGCGGCGGAGTGAAGGGCAGCACAGTTGCCGGGGCCGGGATTTCGGCGGGCTGCGACTGCGACAGCCGCGACACTTGCGACACGGGGGGCATTTCCGGGCTGTTTGTCGCGGGTGTCGCAGGTGTCGCAACGGAGGCCGCCAGAATTTCGGCCAGAGCGGCTTGCACGTCAAACAGCATGGGCGGGCCTCACGATGCGATAGGCTTCCTTGCGCTGGGCGCCCCGGACCTCGGCCCCTTCGGTCAACGACGTGCCCGAGATCCGCGAGATCTTCGACCGCTTCCAGCTGACCGGCGTGACCACCAGCTACACCATCAGCCGCACCGGCAACGACCAAGCGGGGGCGCGAGCCGAGCTGCTGGTGTCGAATTTCCCGGTCACGGTGTAGCGGGGCCGCAGCAATGAAGTGCTGCAAATCGCCCGAAAAGAGCAATGCGGCCAGTGGCAACAGGCTGGCCCGCAGGCTGGTGGTCGCCGCGCCGCCGGTCTTCACGGCAGTCTCGGTTTTGCTGGTCCGGCTTTCCAGTGCGGCAACCACGTCAGTACCGGCCTTGCCCGCAACCGCCGTGCCCAGATCGGTGACCGACTGCCCCAGCGAGACGATTCCGCTTTCGGTCAGCGTGACCCGTGAGGTCAGCGCCTCCAGCGCCGAGGCGCTGGCCTTGCCCGGCAAGGCAGTGTTGAGCGCGGTGATCGCCTCGCCCTGCGAGGTGATCCTGCCCTCGGCGGTGGTCACCCTCAGCCGCAAAGCATCCACGGCGGTGGCGCTGGCAAGCTTCGGCAGATCCAGCTCCAGCCGCGTCACCGCATCGGCCGTCAGGATCAGCCGGTCATCCACCGCCCGGATCTGTGCGGTCAGCGACTGATCCGCCTCGGCAACAGCCTTGCGCACCTTCCGGCGCGCCAGAAACTCGGCAAAGCCCTGATCCAGCACCTCGGAGGCCAGTGGCAACAGGCTGGCCCGCAGGCTGGTGGTCGCCGCGCCGCCGGTCTTCACGGCAGTCTCGGTTTTGCTGGTCCGGCTTGTCGGCACGGCGGGCCACCTCGTCCGAGATATCCTGTGCGATATCCGCCAGACCATCGGCCAGCGTCTGTATGGCAGTGCCGCGCGCCTCGGCCTCGGCCGCAATGCCATCCGCCACCCCGGCAATCTGGTCTCCCAGCGCCTGCACCGCATTGCCCCGCGCCTGCGCTTCGTCGCCGTTCAGCGCGACCAGCTGTTCCACCTGCTGCAGCAGGATCTGCATCGCCGCCGTCTGGGCATCGATCCCCTCTGCCGTTTCGACGCCCCTGATCAGGTCAACCGCAGGCCCTTGTGCCGCCGCCGATTGCACAGCAGGGGCAAGGGCCAGCGTCGCGGCAATGTTGCTGTAAAGGTCGCGCATGTTCATCCCCCTCAGGAAGCGGCGATTTTCAGCTTGCGGAACTTCGCAGGCTGGATGACGCGCCCGCCCGTGCGGCGGGTCGCATGAATGCGGGTGATGCCTTCGGTCGCCCGGATGTAGGGGTTGACCAGAACCGACAGCGACACGCGGTCAACGATCCGGTAGCCCGACCAGTCCCCGAAGATGATCGGGAAGGCTCCGCCCGCGACATCGGGCATGTCGGGAAGCTCGATCACCGGGCGCCCGAGGATGGTTTCCGGCTGGCCCGCCTGATAGGACGGTTGCCACAGGAACCGCCCGCCCCCATCCTTCAGCAGGCGCAGAAGGCCCAAGGTGGTGCCGTTCATCGCCCAGGTGCCCGCGTTGCGATACATGGCGGGAAGCGCATACATCTGCGTCACCAGCGCGTCGGCAGTGATCTGGGTTGCGTGGCCGCTGACGGTTTCGGCAATGCCCGCCTTGGTCATCACGCCCTCGGGCTGCCCGTCGCCCGAACGCTTCACGAAGGCCAGCCCTTCCTTGGCCCCGAAATCCTCGGTCAGGGCCTGCCGCACCTCAGCTTCGGCCTGCGAAGCATCGGCCAGCAGCGTGTTCGAAATGTCCACATAGGTGGTCAGTTCGTTCACCACGACTTCGGCCTGACCGAAGCCCGGCGCTGACTCTTCCTGCGCCTGCGTCTCGCCCTTCCACTTGGCATTCGTGATGCCGGTGCGGGTCGTCACGCTGGTGCCAGAGTCGGTGGGGTATGATCGGGGTATTCAAGACCCCTTAAACGCCACTTCAGCAGCAACCGGCATGCTGCAACGTTCTAAGTAAAACACTGCAAATTTGCGTGTCAGCTATCACCTACAATGAACCCGGAAGATCCCAACTGACCCCGGAAGACCTCGGGCAAGTCAAGAAAAACAGGGGGTTGCAGTGATCGCAGGCCGGCTTCAACGCTGCGGCGCGCTGTCATGCAGTAAGTCGTGAAAAGGCCCCTCAAGGGGCGTTGAAGGCCATTTGAAGGCGTGGCGGGCGTTATGTGCCAGAAGGCCGAAAGCCCAAGAAAACAAGGCGGAATCGGGGATATGCGCCGAGAGACCGCCATCGGGCGACAGTTCCGAACATGGAAATCAGGTGCCAAGTTTGCTTCGGCTGTTCCATGTTTGGGTATGATAATGAAATTTATACATATTTCCTTTGACAGCCCCACTGTGAAAGACCGCTGAACATGGAACAGATTTTGACTTCCTGCTCCCTTGCAGCGTGCGACAGAGGCTGTAGATTCGGGGCCGATCAAAGTGTAGCGTTAACGCATATCGCTTGGCAGGAACAGCCCCAGAGCTGCCGGTCGACGTGTCAGAGTGTAGTATCAGTGCGTTCCCGAAAGCTGCCGTTCGACTGGCGTCGCAGCAAAGCTTAGGCCATAATGGCGGCTACGCAGGACTTTGCTGCCGTTAATCGCTACAGCAAGCCAGAGGTGGGCCGGCTGTCCGGCCTGAACCCTGTGCAATAATATTGCCTGTGCCATGTCACAAAAGCCTAGGCCGTCTCGTCTTCTCGGTGTCAGATCAACCTGGAGATAGACGATGACACCTCGCATGACCGACCATTTCAAACGCATTGGCAGCGCCTTCAACGGCCTTGTCACCTTCGAGACCGAGCTGCGCAAGGGCCCGCTGGACCATGTGCTTCTGCATCTGGTCAAACTGCGCGCCAGCCAGATCAACGGCTGCGCCTTCTGCATCCAGATGCATGTCTCCGACGCGCTGAAAGATGGCGAAAGCCATCTGCGGCTGCATATGGTGGCAGGCTGGCGCGACAGCACGCTGTTCACGCCGCGCGAACGGGCGGCGCTGGCCTGGACGGAAAAGCTGACCACAGTTGCCGCGGCGCATCCCACGGATGCAGATTGGGAGGCGGTCTCGGCGGTATTCAATGCGGATGAGCTGGCCTTCCTGACCTTTGCCATCAGCGGCATCAACCTGTGGAACCGGACCCAAATTGCCTTTAGCGTGGCGCATGGGCTGGATCTGCCCGCCGAACGCCCCCATGCGGCCTGATCCCGTTGATATCTTTCAGGCGCAGCGGCCTCGGCTGCTGCGTCTGGCCTACCGGATGCTGGGCAGCCATGCCGAGGCCGAGGACATGGTGCAGGAGGCCTGGCTGCGCTGGCAGAATGGCGATCATGGTCAGGTCGCAGAACCGGCGGCCTGGCTGACGCGGGTCGTGTCGCGCCTTTGCCTCGACCAGATGAAATCGGCCCGCGCGCGGCGCGAGACCTATCCCGGCACCTGGCTGCCCGAGCCGCTGATCGAAGAACCCGACGATGCGCTGCGCCCTGACAACCTGACACTGTCGCTGATGGTGGCGCTGGAGCGCTTGTCGCCGCTGGAGCGTGCGGCCTTCCTGTTGCACGATGTTTTCGGTCAACCGCTGGATGAGGTGGCCCGTACCATTGACCGTGCCCCCGCCGCCACGCGGCAGCTGGCGGCCCGGGCGCGGGCGCATGTGCAGATCGACCGCCCACGCTATACCGTGCCGCGCGACACCGGGACGGCCTTGGCCCGGGCCTTCTTTGACGCCTGCAAGACCGGCGATGCGGCAGCACTTGGCACCATGCTGGCCGAAGGCGCCACGCTGCATGCCGATGGTGGTGGCAAGGTGAATGCAGTTCTGAACGTGATCCGGGGCGAGGCCGCGATCACCCGCATGTTCGCGGCCCTGTCGCGCAAATTCGGTGCGGAAATGGAACTGCTGAGCACAACCACGATTGACGGATTGCCGGGCTTCATCTCCCGCATTGCCGGCTCTCTGCAAACCACGGCGCTGGACATCACGGACGGCCGTATCAACCGGATCTACATCACCCGTAACCCGGACAAGTTGACCGGGGTGCTGCCGCATTGATTGTGACCGACGCATATCGGATCACGGGCATGAAAATGCGGCTGTCAGCAACAATCGAATGACAGGAGACATCGGAAGAGCGAAACTAAAATGAGTCATGCTCTGACGGTCCGCAAAGGGCTCCGAGCAACATGCTGCGAGGCACCTACCTGCAGTTTCGCGGGCCACTGGCCACGAAGGGCAGGGCCCGGCCCTAGACGGTCATTCACTAAGCCTGATGCTGCCTCGCCGCGTTCCCGAAAGCGGACCTTAGTGCGCGGTACAGCAAATTTGGCAGGTCAGATGGACGACAAGGGGTGGTCGCGCTCGCGGCCTTGGGGACCGCCCCCCGGATATCTCCGAACACTCTTGCTGCAACTTTCGAGTAAAAGACTGCAAAATTGTGTGTCAACTATCATCCGTTACAGCCAACTCCGCTGGCCGTGACCGGACGGACATCCGGTTGTCGTGGGGCAATGCTGCCGGTCCCGTGACGTTCAGGCCGTGCGGCGACGGGCCGGCCCTCTGGCGACCTGCGACGGCGATGCCATGGTCGAGAGAGGTAAAACCGAGGCGCTGGAAGGCGGCGCTCCGCGCCAGCCGGAAGCGCGGGAGCACTGCAAACCCTTGAGCGACCTCGGGCAGGTTGCCCCATAGCGCGATATGACGCATGGTTTAGCTGCATTGCGGATGCGAGTTTGATGCAGGTCAAGGCGGCAACGGGTCTGTCGTCCGATACCAGCCGCAACACAGCCAACCGGAGTTCCGTCCGTGACCAGCCCCGATACCGAGCCGCACAGCCTTTACGCAGCCCGCGAGCCCATCTTTCCAAAGCGGATCAAGGGCAATTTCCGCACGCTGAAGTGGTGGCTCATGGCCCTGATGCTGGGGGCCTATTACCTCGCGCCTTGGATTCGCTGGGATCGCGGACCGGAACTGCCGGATCAGGCGATCCTGCTGGATATGGCTGGCCGACGCTTCTTCTTCTTCATGATCGAGATCTGGCCGCATGAATTCTATTTCGTCGCGGGCCTGCTGATCATGGCGGGGCTGGGCTTGTTCCTGTTCACCTCGGCCGCAGGGCGGGTCTGGTGCGGCTATGCCTGCCCGCAGACGGTCTGGACCGATCTGATGATCCTTGTCGAACGCTGGGTCGAGGGGGACCGCAACGCCCGGCTGCGGCTGTTTCGTCAGAAATGGGATGCCGAGAAAATCCGCAAGCGCCTGGTGAAATGGACGCTGTGGCTGCTGATCGGTCTGGCGACGGGCGGGGCATGGATCTTCTATTTCACCGATGCGCCGACGCTGGCCCGCGACCTGGTGACTGGCAACGCGCATCCGATTGCCTATACGACGCTGTTCATCCTGACGGCGACGACCTTTGCCTTCGGCGGTTTCTTCCGCGAACAGGTCTGCATCTATGCCTGCCCCTGGCCGCGCATCCAGGCCGCGATGATGGACGAGGACACGCTGACCATCGGGTATCGCGAATGGCGGGGTGAGCCGCGCGGCAAGCCGGGGGTGGCGGGCAACGGCGACTGCATTGACTGCAAGGCCTGCGTCAACGTCTGCCCGATGGGAATCGACATTCGCAACGGACAGCAACTGGCCTGCATCACCTGTGGTCTCTGCATTGATGCCTGCAACGAGATCATGGACAAGATCGGCAAGCCGCGCGATCTGATCGGGTATCTGGCGCTGACCGACGAGACCCGCGAGCGGGCGGGTCAGCCGCCGAAATCGGTGTGGAAACACGTCTTCCGCCCGCGCACGATCCTTTACACGACGCTTTGGGCAGGTGTGGGTGTGGCCCTGCTGGTCGCGCTGTTCATGCGCTCGGATATCGATGTGAACGTCTCGCCGATCCGCAATCCGCTGTATGTCACGCTCTCGGATGGTACGATTCGCAATGCCTATGACCTGCGGCTGCGCAACAAGCTGGGGGCGGCGCACGACTATGCGATCAGCGTGACGTCGGAGGCCGATCTGCGCGTTCGGATCGAGGGAACGGATGGCGATACGGTGAGCGTCCCTGCCAATGACACCCTCTCTGTCCGCATGTATCTTGAGGCCCAGCCGGGCAGCGAGGCGGCGCAGCAGGAACGCACCGAAGTACGGCTCTGGATCAACGACGCCGATGGCGGCGATACGCGGGTTCACCATGACACCGTGTTCCACGGGAAGGACAACTGAGATGGCAGAAATCACAGGGCGTCAGGTGCTGGTGGTGACCGTCGGGGCCTTCGCCATCATCATCGCGGTCAATGTTCTGATGGCCTACAAGGCGATCAGCACCTTTCCAGGGCTGGAGGTACAGAACTCTTATGTCGCCTCGCAAAGCTTCGACAGTGACCGCAAGGCGCAGGAGGCGCTGGGCTGGATGCTGGTGCCCGAATATCGCAACGGCGAGGGCCTGCATCTGACCTTTACCGATGCCTCGGGACAGTTGGTGCCGGTGCGCGACCTGAACGTTCTGATCGGCCGCACCACGACCGCGGCTGACGACCAGACCCCGACATTCGTGCGCGAGGCCGGGGTATACAAGGCGGCCGTCGATCTGGCGCCGGGCAAGTGGATGCTGCACGTCGAGGCGCATGCCGAGGATGGCACGCTGTTCCGGCAACGGCTTGATCTGTTCATCCGGGGGTAGGCCATGACGCTGGCGCAACGGATTGATCGGGGGCCGGAAGACACCGGCCTTGGGGCGCCTTCTGCCTGTCCGGCCTGCGTGGCTGCACCTTCGGCGGAACGTCTGGCGCAGATGGCGGGTCCGCAGGATGCGCGGCTGATGCTCTCGGTGCCGATGGCTCATTGCGCGGCCTGTATCTCGACCGTGGAACGGGCGCTGGCGGATGTGCCCGGCGTCCGCTTGGCCCGGATGAACCTGACGCTGAAGCGGGTGTCCGTCGATGCCGATCCCGCACTTGAGGCCGCCCCCCTGATCGCCGCGCTGAAAGGCGCAGGCTACGAGGCACATGAACTGGACGCGGGCCTGCTGAGCGCGACCGAGACCGACAAGCAGGGCCGCGATCTGCTGATGCGGCTGGGTGTTGCCGGCTTTTCCATGATGAACGTCATGCTTCTGTCGGTTGCCGTGTGGTCGGGCGCCGAAGATACGACGCGCGACATGTTCCACTGGATTTCCGGGGCTATTGCCCTGCCGACAGTGGTCTTTGCCGGTCAGCCGTTTTTCAAATCCGCCTGGGCCTCACTGCGTGTCGGGCGACTGGGAATGGATGTTCCGATCAGCCTCGCGCTGATCCTCGCTTCGGCGATTTCGGTCTTCGAGACGATGAAGTCCGGGCATCACGCTTATTTCGATGCGGCGGTGATGCTGGCGTTCTTCCTGCTCGCCGGGCGCTATCTTGATCACCGCACCCGCGCAGTGGCGCGGTCGGCGGCAGAGGAGCTTGCGGCGCTGGAAGTGCCCCGTGCCACCGTAGTGCGCGAGGGCGAGGAAGTGGCGGTCGCCATTTCCGAGATTGCGGTGGATGAACTGGTGCGGGTGCGCCCCGGTGGCCGGATGCCGGTGGACGGGGTGATCGTCGAGGGCACGTCGGAGCTGGACCGCTCGCTGCTGACCGGGGAAAGTCTGCCGGTCTGGGCTGGGCCTGATACCGTGGTCAGTGCGGGCGAGGTCAACCTGACAGGTCCGCTGACCCTGCGCGTCACGGCGGCGGGCAAGGATTCCAGCCTGCATCGCATGGCCGATCTGGTCGCGGTGGCCGAGGCGGCCAAGACCCGCTACACCAGCCTTGCCGAACGCGCGGCGCGCGCCTATTCGCCGCTGGTCCATCTGCTCAGCTTTTCCGCCTTCGGGTTCTGGATGTGGAAAACCGGCGGCGATCTGCGCTATGCGGTCAATATCTCTGCTGCCGTGCTGATCATCACTTGCCCTTGTGCGCTGGGGCTTGCGGTGCCGGCGGTGGTGACGGCGGCTTCGGGCAAGCTGTTCCGCAAGGGTCTGCTGATCAAAGACGGCACCGCGCTGGAGCGTCTGGCCGAGGTGGATACTGTTGTCTTCGACAAGACCGGGACGCTGACGCTGGGCGTGCCGGAGCTGACCAACCTGGGCGATCATCCGCGTCAGGCGGCCGAAGTGGCGATGGCGCTGGCCGGGGCTTCGGCGCATCCGCTGGCGCAATCGCTGGTGCAGGCGGGGCGCGCGGCAGGGCTGCATCCGGCGCAGGTATCCGATTTGCGCGAGGTGCCGGGCTATGGCGTCGAGGGGCAATGGCGCGGCCGCCGGGTGCGGTTGGGCCGCGCCGGCTGGTGCGCGGCCGAGGCCCTGCCGGTGACCGCGACTTATCTTTGCACCGGCGAAGGCAGCCCGCGCGCCTTCACCTTTGCCGACCGGCTGCGGCCGGGTGCCGCCGAGGCGGTGGCCGCCTTGCAGGCGCAGGGCAAGGACATCCGGCTGATCTCCGGTGATGCCGAAGGGGCGGTGGCCGATCTTGCCGGGCGTCTGGGCATCCGTCACTGGACGGCAGGCGCGCTGCCTGCCGAAAAGGCGGCAGAGGTCGCGGCGCTGACTGCTGCGGGGCACAAGGTGCTGATGGTCGGGGACGGGCTGAACGATACTGCCGCGCTGACGGCGGCGGATGTGTCGATCTCGCCCGCGACCGCGCTGGATGCGGCGCGCACTGCCTCGGACATCGTGCTGCTGGGGCAGGATATGGCACCAATTGCCGATGCGACCCGGATCGCGCGGCAATCGACGCGGCGGATTCGCGAGAATTTCAGCATTTCCGCGCTTTACAACGTGGTTGCGGTGCCGCTGGCACTGGTGGGGCTGGCCACGCCGCTGGCGGCGGCGCTGGCGATGTCGCTGTCATCCATATCCGTGACGCTGAACGCGCTGCGGCTGAAATGAGGCTGGAATGGGTATCCTGACGTTTCTGATTCCGATCTCGCTGTTCATGGGCGGGGTCGGGTTGGTGGCCTTCTTCTGGGCGTTGAAGAAGGGGCAGTTTGACGATCCGCAGGGCGATGCAAACCGCATTCTGACCAAGGATTACGATGACCGCCCCAAGCAGTGATGTCGAAGGGGGGTTGTCTGCCCCCCTTGCCCCTACGGGGCAACCCCCGAGGATATTTTGCCAAGGTAAAGCTCAGCGCCAGGCGAAGAAGTCTTTCGGGGCTTGCGCCAGCAGGTCGGCGGCGAGTTGGCGGCCAAGGGCAGCGCCATCGCTGGCGGGGCCGCGAATGGCACCGGTGATGGTTTGAGAACCGTCGGGGCGCAGAATCTCGCCACGCAGCCAGAGGTCGGCGCCGTCCAGCAGCGCAAGCCCGGCGATGGGGGTTTCGCAGGACCCATCCAGCGCTGCCAGATAGGCACGCTCGGCAGCAAGGCGCAGGCCGGTGGGTGCGTGGTGCAGCGCGGCGAGCATCGCTTCGGTGCGCGGATCGTTCAGGCGTCGCTCCACACCAATGGCGCCTTGGGCGACGGCGGGCAGCATGTCTTCGGGTTCGATGGCGGAGCGGGCGACATGCGCCATGCCCAGCCGGTTCAGCCCGGCCATGGCAAGGAACGTGGCCGAGGCTACGCCGTCGGTCAGCTTCTTCATCCGGGTCTGGACGTTGCCGCGAAATTCCACCACCTCCAGATCCGGGCGGCGCGCTTTCAACTGTGCGCGGCGGCGCAGGCTGGAGGAGCCGACGCGGGCACCCTGCGGCAGGTCGGCGATGCCGGTGGCGGTGGCGGAGACGAAGGCGTCGCGCACATCCTCCCGCGGGAGGTAGCAATCAAGGATCAGCCCCCCGGGCTGCGCCACCGGCATGTCCTTCATCGAATGGACCGCGATGTCGATGCCCCCGGACAAGAGTGCCTCTTCGATTTCCTTGGTGAAGAGGCCCTTGTTGCCGATCTCCTTCAGCGGGCGGTCAGCGGCGATCAGCACCGAGTCGTCGCCGGTGGTCTTAATGACCACGATGCGGAAGGCGTCTTCGGGCAGACCGAAGGCGGCCATCAGCCGGTCGCGCGTCTCATGGGCCTGAGCCAGCGCCAGCGGCGAGCCGCGGGTGCCGATCTTCAGCGGTTCGGCGGGGGTGGGGAGTGCGAGCGTCATGCCCATCGGCATAGCCTTGCGGCGTCTGCCTTGCAACGGTCAGCGCGCCGCAGGGGCCAGCAGATCCGTCAGAACCAGCGCCATGACAAGGGCGCTGTCCTGCATGTCCTGCACACCGACCCATTCGTCAGGCTGATGCGCCAGATGCAGCAGGCCCGGCCCATAGGCAATGCAGTTCTTCAGCCTTCCGATGCGGTCGATATGCTTCTGGTCATAGGTGCCCGGCGAGACGACGTAATCGGCGACCTGGCCCAGCACTTTTTCGATGGCGGCGGCTGTAGACCGCACCACCGGGGCGGCGCGTTCGGTCATGGTGGGCTGCACCTCGAACAGGTCGCGGATGGTGTAATCGAAGCCGGGGCGGCTGGATTTCAGGCCGTCCAACAGGCCCGTCACCTCAGCCTTCACCTCGGGCAGGGCCTCCTCGATCAGGAAGCGGCGGTCCAGCACGATGCGGCAGCGGTCGGCGACGCAGGGCGCGGGCAGGCCGGTGAAGCCGGGTTCGGCCTCGGCCTCGCCGCCGTGGATCGAATTGATGTTCAGTGTCGATTGCCGGGCGCCCTCGGGCACCACCGGCATGGCGGTGCGCTTGGTGGCGAGGTGGGGATAGAGGCGATGCTCGATCTCCTCCAGCACCGCGCCCATGTGGCGGATGGCGCTGTCACCGAGGAAGGGCATGGAGCCATGGGCGATGCGGCCCTTGGTTTCCACCTCGGCCCACCAGACGCCGCGATGGCCCAGACAGATGCGGTCCTTGTGCAGGGGTTCGGGGATGATGACGTGCTGCACGCGGTCGGGGTCGAACCAGCCCTGTCCGGCAAGGTAGGCGACACCGCCGTAACCACCGGATTCCTCGTCCGCCGTGGCGCTGATTTCGATGGCGCCGGTGAAATCGGGGCAGGTGGCGATGAAAGCCTCGGCTGCGATGATGCTGGCGGCAAGGCCGCCCTTCATGTCGCAGGCGCCGCGGCCATAGATACGGTCGCCGTCGAGCTCTCCGCCAAACGGATCGCGGGTCCAGCCGTGGCCGACCTCCACGACGTCGTGATGGCTGTTGAAATGCACACATTCGCCGGGGCCGCTGCCCTCGCGCCGCGCCACCATGTTCCAGCGCGGCCATGTCTCGCTGTCGCCCGGTGCGCCCTCGGCGCGCACCAACGCGGTGACGAAGCCGCGCGCCGACAGCCGGTCGGACAGGTAATCGCAGATCTCGCGGTAATGGCGCCCCGGCGGGTTCAGCGTCGGAATACGGATCAGATCCTGCGTCAGCGCGATCAGGTCATCGCGACGGGCGGCGATTTCGGCGGCGAGGCGGGGGTGCAGATCGGGTTCCATGTTGCGGATCATAGGGACGCGGCCTAGCGTTTCGCAATGGACTGGATCGACCTTACCCGCCCGATGGACGAAACGCTGACGGTTTATGCGGAACCGGGCTATTCCGACCCGCCGTTCAGCGTTGCGCCGTGGTGCGACATTGCCGGGCAGGGCTATGCGGTGCAGCGGCTGGCGCTGGGCACGCAATGCGGCACCCATATCGACGCGCCGGCGCATATGGCGGAAGGCGGCGCCACGCTGGAGGCGCTGCCGGTTTCGGCGCTGGTCGGGCGTTACGTCACGCTGCGGCGGGGCGAGGTGCCCCAACGCGGCGCGGCGACGATCCTGTTCGTCGATGGCACGGTGGGGCCGATCACGCGGGCGGGGTTCGACGCTGCGCTGGCGCTGGGGTTCCCGGTCTGGGTCATGGCGGGCGGCTTGCAGGTGGCGGGGGAAAGGCCGCTGTTCCTGCACCGTGCATTGGCGCGTGCCGGGGTCTATCTGGTCGAGGATCTGGACGAGAGTGCCGCTGCGCACCTGCCCGACCGGGGCGAGATCATCGCGCTGCCCCTGCGATTGGTCGGCACCGGCGGATCGCCCCGCCGGGTTCTGGCGCGCGGTGATGTGCTGCGTTGATTTTCCCGCAAGGCTGGCGCAGGCTTGGACGGTAAGCGTGTCAGGCCGCGCCGCAATTTTTCCGCGCGTGGTTCTGGTAAGGTGCCTGTGACCCGCACATATGTAAACAAGATTCACTTGGAGGAGCCAGATGGCCACGTTTGATGCCCAGATCGCCGAAAGCCAGAAGCAGATCGCAGAGGCTCAGGAAAAGATTGCCGCCATCACCACCCGGATCGAAACCGCGCGCCAGAACCTGTCGCAGGGCGATGCTTCCATCGACATCGAGAATGCGACGCTGGACGATGTGCACAAGCATACCGACCTGATGAACGCCAATATCGCCGAGCTGATCATGGGACTGGATGATGTGACGGCGGGCTTCACCGAGGATTTCAACGAACTGCGGTCGAAGACCACGATGGAAAGCGTGGTCGGTTTCTTCTCGGGCTCCAAATCCGAGTCGATGCGGCAGGAGCGGTTGCGCACCGCCTCGATCGACAGCAAGTTGCAGGATCTGATCTCGAAATCCGATGTGATCGTGAAGCTGCTGCAAGGGCAGCTTGACCTGCTGAACGGGCAGAAAAGCAAGGTGGAGGCGAACCTCGTTACCACGCTGGACGAGCGTGAGACGACGGTGGCCGAGCTGGAAGCCGTGCGTGCGCGCGTGTCCGGCATGGACCCGAAGATCATCGAGTTGGAAAACAGGATCGCCGTCGAACAGGACGCCGCCGCCCGCACCAAGCTGGAAACCGAGCTTGCGACGCTGAACGCCGAATACAACGCGCTGGTGCAGGATGAGCAGGTGAAGCTGGCGAAAAGCCAGACGCTTGAGCGTTATATCGAGAAGGGCAAGACCTGGGTCGACAGTTTGCAGAACCAGGCGGCGACGCAGATGGTGCTGATCAACAAGCTGCAAACCGACACCCGTCAGCGGGTGGTGCTGTATGACGCGCTGACGTCCTCACTGAAAACAGCGCAGCAGCAGGATGTTGCGCACCGGATCAACGAGATCGGCGTCAAGACCGACCAGGAGGCGCAGGCCGCCATGGCCGCCATCGGCACCGCCACAAATCAGCGCATGGCCGACATGCTGGAGGCGCACGAGGGCCATATGGTCTTTGCGCGGCAGGTGCTGGAGGCGAAGGCCAAGGCTGACGAACGCTTTGCGCGGCGCTTTGCCAAGATCGTCGAGAAACACGACAAGAACCAGTATGGCGAATAAGTGTCCGATACGGTGAAAGAGGCGCTGACCGACGATCACGCCACGCTGTCTGACGGCCTGCTGGCGCGGCGGTATTTCGCCAAGTTCGACGCGATCACCGGCCATCTGGGTCGGGTCGCGGCGGAACTGGAGGCCGAGGGGCGTCTGGGTCGGCTGGAGGCGCGGGTAATCGGCGGCTATGTGCAGCGGCTCGCGGCGACCTTCCGCGCGCTCAGCCACAAATATCTGATGACCGGGCGGCTGGAGGGCGCGCTGCCCGGTGCGCCGACCTTTGACCGGCATGAAAGCGGCTTTCCCATCGCGCAGGAACTGATGCTGATGGCGGTGGATGCGCAGCATGCCGTGCAGCATCTGGCGGGTATGGCGGCGGAGGCGGAGCTGAAAGACCGGATGGTGCGCCAGATCGTCGGTGATCTGACGGTGCCGACGCAGTTGCAATTCGCGCTGTCGCAGCGGCTTTATTACGAGGCGCTGAAGGCGGGCGGGCTGTTTCAGGCGCGCAACGACCCCGATGCGCAATGGGTGGCCGATGTGGGCGACCGGCGGCGCTTTCTGGTGCATTGGGCGGTTTACGACACGCAAACCAACCTGCCCGCGGTTTATCTGCTGGAGGTGGAGGATACCGGCCGCCGCCCCTTTCCGACCGATGACCGCCGCTGGCCGCAGGCGCAGGCGCATCTGATGGCGCAATCTCTGGCGGGGCTGAAGCTCGTGACCATTGCCATGGGATTCGACCGCGACTTCGCCGATCTTTACCCCCGGCGGCTGCGGCGGATCACGCTGGGGCCGATGTATTCGCACAGCTTCACCCTGCAATCCGGCCCCATCGCCGAGGTGCTCGCCAATGCCATGGCCCCGACGGGCGAGGATTGGGCGCTGGTCTGGACCATCGAAGATCTGCTCTCGGACCGTGAGGAAGAGGTGAAGGACGGCTGGTTTTCCACCGCTTTACGGCAGGTCTGGCGGCTGGATCCGGTGAACGGCGGTGAGACCGGCGCCACGCGGCTGGAACGCATGATGATCCTGCCGGAACGCCCCTATCAGGCGCTGGCCGAGCTGAACCCGCCCGGTTTCGCCAATATCCGTAAATTCGTTGTGGGTGCCGGCGGGCGCCTCATTCCCGCGAGGTAGAAATGAGCACACGCGACACGATGGAGCTGAAGGAAGAAACCATCCGTGCCCATTACGACGGGGCGCTGGGCCTGCTGACCGGCTTCGATCACGCGCCACGCATCGCCACGGCAACGGCGGCCCCGGCGGCGGAACCCGAACGCTCGCCCGGGATCGGGGCGCGGCCGCGTTTCCGGTCGACCGTGCCGGGGATGGCGGCGCGGCCCGTGGCCCGGCCCGGCGGCGTGCGGCTGGTCGAACGGATCGAGGCTTTGGGCGGGGGTCTGGTGACGCCGCCCGAGGCGCAGGCGCTTGCGGCGCTGCGGCGGGGTCTCGCCATTGCGCTGGCCATGGGGGAAACCTTTGCGCAAGGCTCCGCGCTGGCCGAGTTGAAACGTGCCAACCTTGAGGCCCGCCTGCCCGAACCGCGCCGGGCCGAGTTTACCGCGCTGCTGGCTGCCGAGGCGCTGGTGGTGCTGCATGCCTTCGCCAATGCCACGGCCTATCTGCTGGCGCCTGCGCTGGGCGAGGTGACGGTGGAACTGGGCACGGTCGAGGAGATCCTGACCGACAACGCACCGCTCGCGCTGCAAGGTGCGCTGTGGGAGCTGGATCAGGACATCGCCACCCATGGCACGGATGACCCACGCCTGATCGCCACCATCGCTGCCTTCTGCGAGGCGCTGATGACCCGCGTCGCCTCCCGCGTCGAGGGCGTGGCACCTGCCGCACTGTTTGCCGCTCAAAGCTGGCGGGTGGAGGCGGACGGGCTGACCCTTGCAGGCTTCAGCCCCGCCCGCGCCGCGAAGGGCACGGCACTGACCATGCAGTTCAGGAAACCGACCGAGGTGGTCGGCAACCATATCGCCAAATATCAGGCGATGCGGCTGGCCAAGATGCTGATGGCCTATGATTTCAGCCGGAAGCTCAACCCCTTCGCGGAACTGGGCGGCTTCATCTTCACCTTCATGGGCGACGGCAAACCGGGCACAGGCAAGACCACGCTTATTCAGATGATGGCGGGGCTGTTGAACGATTACTGCAAGGTCGCGGGCTACCCGTTCCGCTATCAGAACTTCTCGATAGACCAGATCGACAGCTATCAGGGCAAATCAGGGCAGAACGCCAAGGCCTTCATCACCAATGTCATCGACCCGGCGGTGATTGCCTTCGGCACCATCGACGACATCGACCAGATCGCGGGCAAGCGCGGCGACCGGCAGTCGAGCGCGGGCCAGCAGGAGGTGACGGCGGTGTTCATGGAGGCCTTCGCCGGCGCCAATACCGTGGTGCGCGGCAATTGCACCTTTGGCATGTTCTCGAACTATCCCGAAAACGTCGATGACGCGCTGCGTCAGCGGGCGGGCGCGCGGTTTCTGGTGGACGGACCACAAAGCCGCGAGGATTACATCGACATCCTCGCGCTGCTGCTGGGCAAGAACCATGCGATTCCGCTGGGGGAGCATGACCTGTTTGCCGCGCAGGAGATCAAGCGCGCCGTGGCGGCGAGTTTCGAAAAACACGCCCGCCCGCAGGAGGACGGCCTGATCCGGGTGTTCGACAAGGTGGCGGCTGACATCGGGCCGCTGGACACGATCGCGAAGCTTGGCACTTACCTCAAGGCGATCCAGCAGGCCGATGACCGTTTCACCGGGCGGGCGATCAAGAACATCACCGACGCGGTGAAGGTGCGGGCAATGGATTTCGAACTGCCCGACGCCTGGATGGAAACCCCCGACCTGTTCCTGTTTCAGCCTTATGAGCGGAAGATGGAGATGATCCGAAGCCTGATGACGCCAATCACGGTGGAAATGGTGGTGCAGGAGATCAACCGCTACGCGGATTCGGAATTCCGCTATGCGGACAAATCGGACGAGGCTGCGATCAGCGCCATGGTCCGTGATTTCGGCCGGCAGGAAGAGGCGAAGCGGCGCTATCTGGAGGGGCGGGGATGAGCGTTTGGGGGCCCTGCCCCCGCGCCTGCGGAGCGCCCCGGGGATATTTGGGAACAGATGAAAGGAGCGGGTTGCGGTGCGGCGGCTGATTGAAAAGGGCCTGATGTTCGGCAATCTGGTCGAGGTCTCTTCGCCTGCGCTGGTAGAACGCTATCGGCGGGCGCTGCGGCATCTGACGGGCAAGGATACGACGCTGACCGATTTTCACATCGACATCTCCGGCTATTCGCCGGAGATCGGCGATGAGCTGGGCGATGATCTTTATCTCAACCCCAATGGCTGCAACCGGCAGTTCATCCTGCTGACCACGGCGCAGAAAACGGCGCCGCTGCTGCATATCAGGTTTTCAACATCGCGCGGCATCCTGCAACAGTTCATCGAGGCGAACGAGGCGCAGTTGTTCGCGCTGACCGCGCGCGATGCGGTGGCCGGAGAGTTGGAGAACAGCGTTTACGAGGTGTCCACCCCGGCGCGGCTGTTCGACATGCGGCGGGTGACGGTGCAGGCCGACACTATCGGTGGTCATGTGCGCGATGCGGGCAAGCTTGCCGCGCTGGTGGATCGGTTCCGGCGCGAGCCGGAAGGCTGGCGCGACGATGTGCTGATCGCGCAGATGATCGAACTTGCCAAAAAGACTGGCGATGTGACGCGGGTTCCAATCTCGTTGCCCGCCATGAGCTTTGAACAGCCTGATTTCTGGACCGCGCATTTCGGCGGCCTGTATATCTTCCGCGACCTGGCCTTTCCGGGGGTAATCACACGCGCGCCGAAAGCGGGGCTCGGCGCCCTGCCAGTGGCGCCGGTGATGGATCTGGGGGACCGGAACGCGATTGCCGATTGGCTGGAGCGGAACAAGCTGGTCGAACCTATTGTGCAGGCGCGGGGCACGGATGTGGCGGCGATCCTGCGGCAGAAGATGGATTTCATTCTGGTCGATGCGGCAGACGCGCTGAACCTTGATCTGGGGCAGGCGACGCGGGCCGATCTGCGCAAGATCGCGCATCGGCTGGGTGCGGCGCTGCCGGCGGAGTTTCAGGGGTTGGGCGCGCTGCTGCGCTGGGTGGAAGGGGCGGGGGACTGGCCGCGGCTCACCTCGGAACATCCGGCCTATTTCTATACGTTGCGGGCAAGGCCGGGTCGCCTTCGCGATCTGGTGAACATGCTTCTGGCCGAGCTGGCGCCGTTGGACGTGCGGCAGCTTTACATCACCCACAAGGAACTGTTCTACGACAGCTACCGCGGCTGGAGCGACCGCAAGCGGCAATATGTGGCGGATTTTCTGGAGCGGGAGTATCTGGTGGACCGGCAGGGTGCCCGACGCGCGCTGTTCGGGCCGGAGCCGGGGATGGATGAGTTGCAGCGCCCGGAAATGCGTGAGGGGCCGAAACCGGCGCCCGATCTGTTGCAACGTGTCGGGCCCTGGGGGGCGGTGAGGGGGAGGGGATGATCGGTATTCTGCGTGCCTGGCTTCTTGGCCTTGTCGTCCTGACGGCCTTCTACTGGCTGCTGAAGATCTACTTCCGGTCCACCCGGCGCGAGAGGCTGGAAAAGCAGTTCGAGGCCGAGGCGATGACGGGCGACCGCGATGCCTGGGTCGAAGCGCAGATGAAGGACTACGGGCGCAGCCTGAAGCTGAAGCTCGTCTGGCTGGTTTATATCCTGCCGATGATCGGCATGGCACTGGCCATCTATTTCGTGAATTACGACTGAAGGAGTGCCCTTGGCATGTGGAAATATATCAAATGGGGCTTCCGCATCACGGTGCTGATCATCGTGGCGGCCTTCCTGCACTACACTTTGCCGCAGCGGGATATCGTGCGGATCACCGGCACCTACAACCGGCTGACCGAAGTGGGGGCGAACTCGATCTTCTACGCCTCGCCCGACAGCGGCACGACCACCAATACGGTGGACCGGCGTGACATCCGTTTCATCGAGGCGGTCTATCCCGATGGTGGGCCGATGGTCTATCGCAACGAGGATACCGGCTGGATCTGGCCGCCCTATTTCAAATACGACAGCTCCAACCTTCAGGCCGAGGCGACCAATGCCATCTCGCCCAAGGACAAGCCGGAATGGGTGGCGGTCACGCATTACGGCTGGCGGCTGCCGATCTTCTCGATCTATCCCAATGCGGTGAAGATCAAGGCCGTCGCGGGGCCGGATGTGCGACTGATCCCCTGGGTCAACATCGTGGTTCTGGTGCTGCTGGGTCTGCTGGTCCTGATGCTGTGGCGCATGTGGGCCCAGTTCAAGGAGCGGATGATCGAACCGGCAATGGATGATCTGAACAACACGCTGGATGCGGTGGATGCGCGGGCCGATGCGGCGCGGGACCGGGCGCGAGGCTTCTGGGGGCGGTTGTTCGGCAGGAAATGACGGTAGGGCCGGGGGCCTTGGCCCCCGGCGTCCTGCTCAGTCGCCGAGCTTGGCGTGAACCTCGTCCAGGTCAATCTCGCCAATCGGCATCTTGTTGCCCGGATTGTCGAAATCGTATTTGAACAGCTGGAAATCGCGCTTGTAGATTTCCCAGACCAGATGGCGCGACAGGTCATCGAAGTAGTCTTCCACCGGGTGCAACCGCTTGGGGCCATGCCCCTCGCTTTCGTTGAACTTCGGGATCTTCTTCAGGTTGACCTTTTTCTTGCTCTTGATGTTGTCCAGCACGACCTGCATGCCTTCATCGAATTTTTCGGTGAAGAAGATGTGGTCATACTGGCCGCCGTTGACGATGAAGGTCGAGATATGGCCCGACATCGCCGACCAGTGGATGTCCGGCTCCATCGGTTTGCGCCAGCGGATCGTATCGCGCGCGAACAGCAGGAAGCGGCGGAAGCTCGCGATCTGGTCGAACTCCTGTTTGCCATCGTCGCCACCGACCTCGATGCCGTATTTCTGGATCAGAAGCGGTACAAGGTTGCCGCGATAGCGTTTGCCATTGCGCTGGATGCCGCAGATCTTGTCGAAGAAGCTCGACAGGATGCGGGTATAGGGGTTGCGCACGCAGGTGAAGGCATAGCTCTTGTGCCCCTTCACATTCGCCTCGATCAGGGGTTGGCTGGCCTCCTGGCTCCATTTGTGGAGGCCCTTGGTCGAATCGTGGATGTCGCCGTCGAAGAACTTGCCATGGTCGGAATAGAACATGATCTGCCCGATGGACGAGCAGGCACACTTGGGCACGACCCGATACACCACACTTTCGCTTTCCGTCATCCAGGTTCCCGGGAACCCCATCGGCCACGCCTCCAAACACCTTTCGCCCCGCGGGGGCGGGGCTTCTGTCTTACTCGTCACAAAAAGCAAACAAACACTGTCTTTTCAATGACCAGTAAAGCATTTTATGGAAACAGTGACGAATAGCATCGGGGTCAGGTTTCCTGCATGGCAAAGATTGCCTATATTTTGTTGTGCCACAAGGACCCTGAAGGGATCATCGCTCAGGCGCAGCGCCTGACGGCGGCTGGTGACTATATCTCGATCCATTTCGATGCCCGCGCGAAGCGGGAAGATTTTGACCAGATCCGTTCCGCGCTGGCGAACAACCCCTCGGTGACCTTCGCGCGGAAGCGGCTCAAATGCGGCTGGGGGGAGTGGAGCCTGGTCGATGCCTCGTTGCAGGCAGTGCGCGCGGCGGTCGAGGATTTTCCGCGCGCGACGCATTTCTACATGCTGTCGGGCGACTGCATGCCGATCAAGACCGCCGAATATGCCCATGATTTCCTGGATCGTGAAGAAGCCGACTACATCGAGAGCTTCGATTTCTTCTCTTCGGACTGGATCAAGACCGGCATCAAGGGCGAGCGGCTGATCTACCGCCACTGGTTCAACGAACGGACCCAGAAATGGCTGTTCTACACCTCGATGGGGCTACAGCAGAAATTCGGGCTGGAGCGGACGATCCCCGAGGATCTGACCATCCAGATCGGCAGCCAGTGGTGGTGCCTGCGCCGCCGCACGGTGGAATGGATTCTGGATTTCTGCCGCAAGCGGAAGGATGTGATGCGATTCTTCCGCACCACCTGGATTCCCGATGAAACCTTCTTTCAGACGCTTGTGCGCCATCTGGTCCCGCACGAGGAAATCCGCACCCGGACGCTTACCTTCCTGATGTTCACTGACTACGGAATGCCGGTGAACTTCTACAACGATCAGTATGATCTTCTGATCGCGCAGGATTATCTGTTCGCCCGCAAGATCTCGGTCGATGCGCAGGAGCTGAAAGAGCGGCTGGGCAACCTGTACACCTCTGAAGGGGTGCATTTCCCGGTGTCGAACGAGGGGCGCAGCCTCTACAAGTTTCTGACTGGCCGGGGCCGGATCGGCCGTCGTTTCGCTCCGCGCTTCTGGGAGACCGAGGCGAGCCTTGGACGCGAACGCACGCTGCTGATTGTCACCTGCAAGAAATGGCACGTTGCCAAGCGGCTGGTGCAGCGCATCCGCGATGTTACCGGGCTGGCGGCGGTGGATTATGTGTTCAGCGAGGCATCGACCCCGTTGCCCGATCTGGGCGGGATCCAGTCTACTCTGGAAAAGCGCACGCGCCATCGCCGGGCGCTGGTGCGGATGCTGTTCGATTACTGGGATACCGACAAGCTGGTGCTGTGCATCGACCCCGCGAATGTGGAGCTGATGCAGGATTTCTACAATGACCGCTCTAACGTGCGGCTGCTGGAAATCGAATGCGACTTTACCGACGACTATCTTCTGGGCCACGCCCGGCGGGTGGGGCTTGCAGGGGACAGGACGCCACAAGAGGTTCTGGATAGGCTGCTGCCGACCATCCGCTATGACGTGCGCTTTGAAAGCGACCGTATCCGCGACGCGGATTTCGAGAATTTCCATCGTATCCGGCAGGCTGCCACGGTAGAGGATAATGCCGGACCGCTGGCCGCCTTTCTGGGTGTGTCGCGCGGCAAGGCGCAAGAAATCGCAGAAACCCATTATCTGTTCGTGGACTGAAACCGATGCCCTACACCTATGACCCGCAGAACATCTTCGCCCGTATCCTGCGTGGCGAGATTCCCAACCGGACGGTGCTGGAAACCGCGCATACGCTGGCCTTCCACGACATCGCACCGCAGGCGCCGGTGCATGTGCTGGTGATCCCGAAAGGCGCCTATGTGACCTACGATCACTTTGCCCGCGACGCCTCGGATGCCGAGATCGCGGATTTCCACCGTACGGTGGCCAAGGTCTGTGCGCTGCTGGGCATTCAGCCGGGCGAGGGGGGCGAGGGGTTCCGCGCCATCACCAATGCCGGGGAGCATGGCGTGCAGGAAGTCCCGCATTTCCACCTGCATATCCTGGGGGGCCGCCCCATGGGGCGGATGGTGGCGCGCGCCGAGGGCTAATGCGCAGACTTCGGGTCGTTTCCGGGGCTGCCAAGCGTCAGTCTGGCCAAAACCCCGGAGGAGACCCATGCCGATACACTTCACAGCCCTTGCCACCGAAACCGTGCGCCGCCTGCAAGCGGGCGGTGCAGATGCCAACCATATGGCGCCGGAGCGCCATATCGCGCAGGGCAGCGGCAACCCCTGCCGCCATTGCCTGAGCATGATCCCCGAAGGTGCGCCGATGCTGGTGCTGGCGCATCGGCCCTTCCCGGTCATGCAGCCCTATGCCGAATGCGGGCCGATCTTTCTGTGTGCGGAAGATTGCCATCAGGGCGGCGGGGCGGATCTGCCCGCAATGCTGGCCTCGCCGGATTACATCATCCGGGGCTACGGCCAGGACGACCGTATCGTCTATGGCACGGGCGCGGTGGTACCGACCGATCGCCTGATCGCCGAGGCGAAGGCACGGCTGGATGATCCGCGCATCGCCTATCTGCATGTCCGGTCGGCCCGGAACAATTGCTACCAGTGCCGGATCGACCGGGCCTGAGCGGCAGGCCGCACGAGGTCAGACCAGTCGGCTGACCTCGACCGCCGCGCGCACGAAATCGGCGAACAGCGGATGCGGGGCGAAAGGCTTCGATTTCAGTTCCGGGTGGAACTGCACGCCGATGAACCACGGGTGGTCCTTCACCTCAACGATTTCCGGCAGACGGCCATCGGGCGACATGCCCGAGAAGATCAGCCCGCAGCTTTCCAGTTTGTCCTTGTAGCGGATATCCACCTCGTAGCGGTGGCGGTGGCGTTCCTCGATCTCGGTTGCGCCATAGACGCGGGCGACATTGGAGCCATCCTTGAGACTGGCGTTATAGGCGCCAAGCCGCATGGTGCCGCCCTTGTCGTCACCGACCTTGCGTTCGACCTTGTGATTGCCCTGCACCCATTCCTTCAGGTGATAGACCACCGGGGTGAACCGCTTTGCGCCGGCCTCGTGGTCAAACTCCTCGGAACCTGCATCGGTCATCCCGGCCAGATTGCGCGCGGCCTCGATCACCGCCATCTGCATGCCAAGGCAGATGCCCAGATAGGGGAGGCCCTTTTCACGGGCATATTGCGCGGCGCGAATCTTGCCTTCGGTGCCGCGTTCGCCAAAGCCGCCGGGCACGAGGATGGCCTGGAAACGTTCCAGATGCGGGGCGGGGTCTTCGCGTTCGAAGATCTCGCTGTCGATCCATTCGGCTTTCACGCGGGTCCGGTTGGCCATGCCGCCGTGGGTCAGCGCCTCGGCAATGGATTTGTAGGCATCTTCCAACTGGGTGTATTTGCCGACGATGGCGATGCGCACCTCACCCTCGGCATGGGTCAGACGGTCCATCACATCTTCCCATCGGGCAAGATTCGGGCGGGGCGCCGGGGCGATGCCGAAGGCATCCAGCACCGCCTGGTCCAGCCCCTCGCGATGATAGGCCAGTGGCGCCTCGTAGATCGTTTTCAGGTCATAGGCCGGGATCACCGCTTCGGGGCGCACATTGCAGAACAGCGCGATCTTGGCGCGCTCCTTTTCCGGGATCGGATGTTCGGAACGGCAGACCAGCACATCGGGGGCAAGACCGATGGATTGCAGTTCCTTCACGCTGTGCTGGGTCGGCTTGGTTTTCAATTCGCCGCTGGCCGCCAGATAGGGCAACAGCGTCAGGTGCATCAGGATGCACTGGCCGCGCGGGCGTTCGTGGATGAACTGGCGGATCGCCTCGAAGAAGGGCAGACCTTCGATGTCGCCCACGGTGCCGCCGATTTCACAGAGCATGAAATCAACCTCTTCCTCGCCGATGCGGAGGAAATCCTTGATCTCGTTGGTGACGTGGGGAATCACCTGGATCGTCTTGCCGAGGTAATCGCCCCGGCGTTCCTTCTCCAGCACATTGGAATAGATCCGGCCGGAGGAGATGGAATCGGTCTTGCGGGCCGAAACGCCGGTGAAGCGTTCGTAATGGCCAAGATCGAGGTCGGTTTCGGCGCCATCGTCGGTCACGAAGACCTCGCCATGTTCAAACGGCGACATGGTGCCCGGATCGACGTTCAGATAGGGATCGAGCTTGCGCAGCCGCACCGAATAGCCCCGCGCCTGCAACAGCGCCCCAAGCGCCGCAGAGGCAAGCCCCTTGCCGAGCGAGGACACCACACCGCCGGTGATGAAGATGTAACGTGCCATTGTGCGGGTCTCCCGTGAAACGCTCGAAAGGTAAGGCGATTCGCAACATCGGAATCGCAGCATCACGGGAGCCATGGCTTAGCCGGATTTTCGGCAAAGCGCAACAGGCCCGCTAGATGCTGTTTGCAGCCGCGGCGATATGCCTAGGATTAGTGACCGTCAGTTGTTCTGCGCGGGGGCTTCGACCGGCTGATCGGCGCGCGGCGGCGTAAGCGGCGCATCGGTGGTGCCGGGCGGCAGCAGATCGGTGCCAAGGGGCGAGGCAGGCTGTTGCTCAGCCGGGGCTTTTGCCGGGGCAGAGCCGCCGATCTGGTCGATAACCGAGCCACCGTCGGCCTGACGCGCTGCCATGATCGTCAGCGTGAGCGAGGTCACGATAAAAGCCGTCGCAAAGATCCAGGTCAGCTTCGTCAGGGCGTTGGCTGCGCCGCGGGCCGAAACGACCCCACCGCCACCGCCACCCATGCCAAGGCCGCCACCCTCCGACCGCTGCAACAGCACGACGCCGATGAGCAGGAGCGCGAGGATCAGATGGATGGTGAGGATGACGTTTTGCATGGTCCCGCCGTTTTCGGTGCTGACGCGCCTATCTAGGCGGAAGGGGCCAAGGGCGCAAGGGCACAGGTGCGCCGCAGGGGGCGGTGTTGTGCCGGTCAGGTGTGATTGTGCCGGGTTCGCCACCCCGAAGGCGTTCGGGATGGCGGTGTTGATTGAGTATTTGGACAAGAAGCAGGCGGCAGAGGCCGGGCGGGACGGCGAACGGCGCTCAGCTTTCTTCCTGCCAGCGGGTGAAGCTGTCTTGCAGGACGGTATCAAGGGCGCGTCCCGCTGCGAAGGCGCTCAGATGTGCGGGCAGGGGGATGGTGTCGGGAAGGACGGGCGAGGGTTCGGGGGGGCCGATCACCGTCGTCACCGGGATCACCCCGGCCCAGACCGGCCAGGTGCCATCCTCCTCGTCATCGCCGACATTGACGCCCCGCACTTTGGCGCTGGCTTCCTCTATCTCCATGCGGACGACGGAGGTGGCCTTGATTTCCTGTGTGGTCATCGGGCGCAATTCGGCATTGCGGCCGGGGAACAGGCGGTCTGTCACAGCGTAGAGGGCGCGTTCCTTTTCCGCCGCGTCGTCGACAAGGTGAGCTTTGCCAAAGACCATGGCGCAACGGAAGTTGGCAGAATGGTTGAAGGCCGAACGGGCCAGCACCAGCCCGTCCAGATGGGTGACGGTAACGCAGACCGGCAGTCCGGGGCCCTGGGCGCGCAGCATGCGGCTGGCGGAGGAGCCATGCCAGTAAAGCGTTTCCCCATCGCGCCAGTGGATCGTGGGCGTGCAATAGGGCTGGCCGTCGATCGTATAGGCGACATGAGCCAGCATGGCGCTGTCGAGGATCGCGTGGACGGTGGCGCGGTCATAGCTGCCGCGTTTGGGGTTGCGTTTGATGCGGCTGCGCGGGCCGGGGGTGTAGGGGGCGGTCATGGTCTACCTGTCGAAGCCGGTTGTTTGCAGCAGATGTAAGGGGCAGAATTGGTTTGACAGAGATCCAATCAGGGGAAAATTATGCAGACCAATAGACCGGACTGGTCGGCGCTGATGCCCATTCTGCCAGAGCAGGGACCGAGGGCACGGGCGATATATGCGGCTCTTCGGCAGCGGATCGAGGAGGGTGCCCTGCCGTCGGGTACCAAATTGCCGCCCACGCGCGATCTGGCGGCGCGGCTGGGGGTGGCGCGCGGGGCGGTGGTGGCGGCGTTCGAGATGCTGGCGGCCGAGGGCTTCACCGAGGCAAAGGTCGGGTCTGGCACCTTCGTGGCCGAGGCGGTGCCGTGCCTGGTGCCGGCGGGTCCGGCGCCGGTGCCTCCGGTCTTTGTGGCGCGCGACCTGCCGGGCGATCTGGGTCTGGGATTTCCCGATCCGCAAAGTCTTGACCGCCTGCGGGCCATCCTTGCGCGGGTTCTGGCGCGGCCACCGGCAGCGCTGTTCCATTATGGCGATCCGCAGGGCGATGCGACATTGCGGGCCGAGGTCGCCGCCTATCTGCGTGCGGCGCGGGGGTTGCGGCTGGACCCGGCGCAAGTGGTGATCACCACCGGGGCACAAGGGGCGCTGGATCTGGTGGCGCGGGCGGTGCTGGCGCCCGGTGATCCGGTCTGGATGGAAGATCCGGGTTATCCTTCGGCCAAGGCGGCGTTCGCGGCGCAACGGCTGGTGCCGGTGCCGGTGGATGACGAGGGGCTGGATGTCGCGGCGGGACGGGTACTTTGTGCCGGGGCGCGGGCGGCCTATGTCACGCCCTCGCACCAGTTTCCGCTGGGGGTGGTTTTAACCATGCGGCGGCGTCTGGCGCTTCTGGACTGGGCGGCAGAGGCCGGTGCCTGGGTCGTCGAGGATGATTATGACAGCGAGTTCCGCTTTGCCGGGCCGCCCCTGGCCGCGATGCAGGGCATGGATGGGCGGGGCCGGGTGATCTATGTCGGCACCTTTTCGAAAGCGCTGATGCCGGGGCTGCGGCTGGGCTATATGGTTTTGCCCGAGCCACTGCTGGCGCCGGTGATTGCACTGCGCGGGCGGGCCGACCGGGCGCCTTCGGCACTGACGCAGGCGGCAATGGCCGAGTTTCTGGCTGCGGGCCATTTCGCGCAGCATCTGAAACGCGCGCGGCGGCGGGTCCGGGCGGCGCGGGATGCGCTGGTATCCGAACTCGCAGCGACAGGGCATCGGGTCCGCATCCCCGAGCAGGGCCTGCATCTGGTCGTGTCGCTCTCCGATACCGCCGACGATCTGCGACTGGCGGGCCTGGCCCGGGCCGCAGGGCTTGGCGCGCGGTCGCTTTCTGCGATGTCGATGCAGCCCGGCGGTCGCAAGGGGCTGGTCATCGGCTTTTCCGGCCACGAGCCCGAAACGCTGGCGGCGGCAGTGCGGCGCGGTCTGGCGGCGGCTGGTCTGACCTGAGGTGCAGCGGGCATTTTCTGCTGTCATCGCGCGCGCGGCCTCTATATACCGGCGCCGGTTTCACACCTCCGAAGGAGTCTGGACATGGCCAATGTCGTCGTCGTCGGTGCCCAATGGGGCGACGAGGGAAAAGGCAAGATCGTTGACTGGCTGAGCGAGCGCGCCGATGTGATCGCGCGGTTTCAGGGCGGCCACAACGCGGGCCATACGCTCGTCATCGACGGCAAGGTCTACAAGCTGAATGCGCTGCCCTCGGGTGTGGTGCGCGGCGGCAAGCTGTCGGTCATTGGCAATGGCGTGGTGCTGGACCCCTGGCATCTGGTGTCAGAGATCGCCAAGATCCGCGAGCAGGGCGTGACCATCACCCCCGAGACGCTGATGATCGCGGAAAACACCCCGCTCATCATGCCCTATCATGGCGAACTGGACCGCGCGCGAGAGGCGCAGGTCGCAGTCGGCAAAATCGGCACCACCGGGCGTGGGATCGGACCGTGTTATGAGGACAAGGTGGGGCGGCGGGTGATCCGTGTCGCCGATCTGGCCGATCAGGCGACGCTGGAACTGCGCGTCGACCGGGCGCTGGTGCATCACAATGCGCTGCGCGCCGGTCTGGGGCTGGAGCCGGTGGACCGTGATGCGCTGATCGCCGCGCTGAACGCCATCGCGGGCGAGATCCTGCAGTATGCCGCGCCGGTCTGGAAAGTGATGAACGAGCTGCGCCGCGCGGGCAAACGCATCCTGTTCGAAGGCGCGCAGGGTTCGTTGCTGGACATCGACTTTGGTACCTATCCCTATGTCACCTCGTCGAACGTGATCGCGGGGCAGGCGGCGACGGGCGTGGGTCTTGGGCCGAATGCCATCGACTTCGTTCTGGGGATCGTGAAAGCCTATACCACCCGTGTCGGTGAAGGCCCGTTCCCGACCGAGCTGCATGATGCCGATGGCGAACGTCTGGGGACGCGGGGCCATGAGTTCGGTACGGTGACCGGGCGCAAGCGCCGCTGTGGCTGGTTCGATGCGGCGCTGGTGCGGCAGACCTGCGCGATTTCCGGCATCAACGGCATCGCGCTGACCAAGCTGGACGTGCTGGACGGGTTCGAGACGATCAAGATCTGCACCGGCTACATGCTGGACGGGCAGGCGCTGGATTATCTGCCGACCGCCGCCGATCAGCAGGCGCGCTGCACCCCGGTTTATGAGGAAATCGAGGGCTGGAGCGAATCGACCGAAGGCGCGCGCAGCTGGGCCGATCTGCCGGGCGCCGCGATCAAATACGTTCGCCGTGTCGAAGAGCTGATCGGTTGCCCGGTGGCGATGCTGTCGACCAGCCCGGAACGGGACGACACCATTCTCGTCACCGATCCTTTCGAGGATTGATCCCGTGGCAATGGGCTATCGCGTCCGCAAGCGCCTTGCGCTGGTGATCCTTCTGGTCGGTCTGCCGTTTTATATTGGCGCGGTCTGGGGGATCATGGGGGCACTGGACCGGCCGCCGATCTGGGTGGAGTTCCTGGTCTATGTCGGGCTCGGCTTCCTGTGGATGCTGCCATTCAGGTTCATCTTCAGGGGAATCGGCCAGGCTGACCCGGATGCGCCCCCGGCACAGAACGACTGAAAAGGGAAAGGCGGAAGGGAAACCTTCCGCCTTTCGCCTGTCCGGGGAGGGTGGCAGCCCGTCGGACCCGGAAAAGGGGGTGAGCCTTTGGCTCAACCCACCAGTTTGCGGGCCTCGGCCAGATAGTGCGAATCTTCTGCCAGTGCATACTGGCCCCGGCGGACCTTCACGATACGGCCGGTGCGCAGCAGCGTCCCGAAGCTGCGCAGGCTGTCCTCGCGCAGGCTCGATTCGGAGTCCGAGAGGCTGGCGACCTGCCGCATGATCTGTGGCCGGGTGAATTGCGGGCGGCCCTCGACACAGGCGGCATAGGCGGCGGCGGCCTCCAGAAGCGCCCCCAGATCCTGCGCACCAAGGCGTTCTGCAAATTCCGCGAAGCCACGGGTGTCGGCGAAGAGGTTGTCCTCGTTCTCCAGCTCGTCATCTTCTTCTTCGGCCAGGGCGGCGGAACCCGCGATGCGGCGCGGACGGATCGGGCCAACCTCGGCCGGGCGCGGCGCAGGTTCGGCCACCGGCGCGCGGTCTATGCGCTGTTCCGAAACCAGAACCAGCGGGCTGGGCCGGGTCGCGTTCGGGGCGGACGGACGTACGATGCGGGACAAATCCTCGCGATAGGGATCTTGCCGTTCGGTATCGTTCACCGGCTTGGCAGCCCCGGCGCGGCGCTCGGCCACGGTGGCGGCCACGGCGGCCTTGAGATGGGCGATGGCCGACAGGCGACGGCGATTCTCCGCCCCCTGCATCTGGTTGTTCGTCTCGGCAATCAGCCGTGACATAGCAGCCTCGCCTTCGGGTTCGCCGTCTGCCAGCGCGTTGCGGCGCGGGGCAATCGCCGGACGTACCGGCCGGACCGGGCGAATGGCGGTAGGTTCATGCGGCACGGGGGCGCTCGGCGGCGGCAGATCGGGCGTTTCTGCGCCGAGCTCCGCTTCGACTTCGCCAAGTTCGCGCAGCAGATCGGCTTCGGCCTCGGGCGACAGCGGGGCGTCCTCCTCGGCGGGCCGGGTGGTGGCTTCCATCACCTCTTCGGCATCGTCGGCGGGTTGCGGCGTCGTGCGGCGGATGCGGATGACACGGGCACGAGCGCGCTGGATACGTTCCGAAGCGGTGCCGCCGGTTTCATCTTCTTGCAGTTCGGCCGCTTCAGGGGCGGTCGCAGCCTCGGCAGGTTCTGCCTGGGCTTCCGGCTCCGGCGCGGCGTCCGGCGTGATCTCCTCCTCGTCCTCCGACAGGAAATCATCGTCATCCAGGCTGTCAGCCAGATTCGCTGCCGGGGCGGTGGCAGGTGCGTTCAGCTTTGCCAGCAGATCATCAAGATCATCACCGTCATCTGCTTCGTCATCGCTGTCACGGGCCATCTCGGGCTCTGCCAGGATCTCGGCTTCTGCCTCGACTTGCAGGGCGGCGAGGATGTCTTCGGACTGCTCGTCAGAAACTTCGGAGTCTTGCGCAGCAGCGGCGTCTTCGTCGACATGCGTATCGAGACCCGCCAGATTGGCCAGCAGTGCATCTTCGGCGCCGAAATCGGCTTCGGGTTCGGGCGAGGTGAAATCTTCGCTGTCATCCACGACCGGCTCAGCCACCGATTCGGCCACATCTTCGATTTCGGCGGGCTCGGGCAGGGCGAGATCGGCCATGTCGGGGTCAGACAGGGCCAGAGAATCTTCTTCCACAACGTCGTCGACAGGCAATTCCGCAACCGGAGTCGCCGGCACATCCTCTGCGGCCTCATTCTCGAAATATTCGGCAGCAGCGGGCGCGGCCGTCACCACGGCAGCGGCAGGCACCTTGGCTTCGGCCACGGCGCGGCGGATGCGCGAAAGCTTGGCGGCAACGCTTTCCGATTGCGGCGCGGGCTCAGGTTCTGCCGCTCTCGGGGCAGGAGGCGTCTCCTCGGCGGCAACCTGAGGCGCCGGCGCGGCAGGTGCGGAGGCAACGGGTGCGCTGATCGCGGTCTTGGCCGGGATATCGGAATCGCCTGCCCGCAGGATCACGCCGTTTTCCTGGATCTTTGCCTCGACCCGGCGCTGGATCTCGCGTTCGGCAATCCGGTGCAGCATCGCCGCATCGGGGGTTGGCGGTTCGGCGCCGAAATAGCGGTCTTCGGCGGCGAGATCACGGAAATACTCGGCAATCGCCTTCATCGTGTTGAAGGGGTCATCGAATCCCTCCAGCGTGCAGGAAAACGTGCCATAGGACACCGTAAGAATTTTACTTGCTCCGACCATCGGATGCTCGCCTTCTACTAACCTATGACCCCAATTTACCTTCCGGCCGCTCAATTCCGTGGACAGACCGGGGTAATTTGAAGGATTGATTATGGCCCGTGGCGCCGGTGCCTGCCTTATTTCGGAACAGTATCCCCATGAATGCGGTCATTGTCGAATCCTCCGATCCGGTCACGCTTGTGGCGGGCGGTCCGGTGCGGCGGGCCGAGTTGCGGATGGCGCTGCGGCGGGCGCCTGTGATTGTGGCTGCCGATGGTGGGGCTGACCGGGCACTGGGTCTGGGAGTGGAGCCGCAGGCCGTAATTGGTGACCTCGATTCCCTTTCCGCGCGCGCGAGAGAGTCGCTGGCGGATGTCTTGCACCCGATCACCGAGCAGATGACCACCGATTTCGACAAGGCGCTGCGATCCATTCGCGCGCCGTTCGTGCTGGCCCTGGGCGCGACGGGGGGGCGGATGGACCATGAGCTTGCGGTGCTGTCGGTGCTGGTGGCCCATGCTGCCCGCCCCAACCCAATGCCTTGTCTGCTTCTGACGCCCGAGGATGTAATCTTTGCGGTTCCGCCACAAATTCGTCTGAATCTGCGGGCGGGGGACAGGCTGTCGCTGTTTCCGATGATGCCCGTTTCCGGATGCAGCACGGGGTTGCGCTGGCCTATCGACGGAATTGCCTTTGCGCCGGACGGGATGATCGGCACCTCCAACGAAGTGGCCGAAGGGCCGGTGCAATTGCGGCTGGATGGGCCGGGGATGCTGGCGATTCTGCCGCGCGGTCGTCTGGATGCCGCTTTGACGGGCCTGCTGGGGGCGGTGGCATGAAAGGCGAATCGACGGGGTGGTTGGCAGCAGGCGCTGCCGGGGTTTTCTGCCGGACCGGCTGTCGTCTGGCCCCGCGTCAGGGGGCAGAGGTCTGTGACAACCCCGCTACCTGCCTTGCGGCCGGATTGCGGCCCTGCCCGGATTGCGACCCGCTGGATCAGCGGGCCAACGGGTTTGACGCGGGGCTGGCCGGGGCGCTGGTGCGGCTTGGCGGCGGTGACGACGGGCCTGTCGTGCTGCATGCCGCTTTGTTGCCGACACCTCTGGGCGAAATGCTGGCGATCTGCGACGCGCAGGCCGTCCGCCTGCTGGAATTCACCTCGCGCCCGGTGCTGGCCCGGGAGATCAGGGCGCTTGCCCGCGCGGCAAAGGGACGAATCGCTCCGGGGCAATCCACGATGACCGAGAGGCTGGCGCATGGTTTGCAGCGTTATTTCGCCGGAGATTTCGGTGCGGCTGACTTGCCGCTGGCTCCGCTCGGCACGCCCTTTCAGATCAGGGTCTGGCACGAGTTGCGCCGTATTCCGCCCGGCGTCACGATCCGATATGCCGATCTTGCGGCCCGGATCGGCAGGCCCGACGCCGTTCGGGCGGCTGCTGCGGCCAACGGGGCCAATCCGGTGGCGATTCTCATCCCCTGCCACCGAATCCTGGGCTCGGACGGCAGCCTGACCGGCTATGGCGGTGGGTTGTGGCGCAAACAGTACCTGCTCGGGCTGGAAAGCGCGCAGGCTCCGGGCGGTGAATCGCTTGACGCTGACCGGATTTCCGCCTAAAGGGCTGCGATGGAATTCGGTACCCGCAGCTTTGCGGGCGCTTTGGGTGTTACTCCGGGCCGCCGCTCAACGGGGCACAGGTCCGAAAGACAAGGAACAAGACGATGTCGCGCGTCTGCGAACTGAGCGGTAAAGGCCCGATGGTTGGTAACAACATCAGCCACGCCAACAACAAGACCAAACGGCGCTTCCTGCCGAACCTGAATGACGTCACCCTGATCTCGGACGTTCTGGGCCAGTCGTTCAAGCTGCGCGTGTCCTCGGCCGCGCTGCGGACCGTCGATCATCGTGGCGGCCTGGATGCTTTCCTCGCGAAAGCCAAGGATGACGAGCTTTCGGCCAAGGCGCTGAAGATCAAGAAAGAGATTGAGAAGGCTCAGGCTGCCGCCTGATCCTGACTTCGGTCGGATGTTGAAGCCCCGCCTTTGGCGGGGTTTTGCTTTTGGTGCGGGCAGGATGCCGCAGGGGCATTGCCGCGCTGGTCAAATCCGGGGCGCTGCGCTAGGCAAGGTCATGCGCCGTTTTATCCGACATCTGACCGGAATGCTCGTGCTGCTGGCCTTTGTGGCCGGTGCGCTCGGGCTTGGCGTGGCGCGGGCGCTGCCGGTGGCTGTGTCCGAAATGGAAATCTGCTCTGAGGGCCAGACCCGGCTGCTGAGTGTGGACGCCGCCGGCCGGCCTGTCGGGCCGGTGCATCTTTGCCCCGATTGCGTCATCGGCGCCTCTGCCGCCCCGCCGGGGTCACTGCCGCCCCCGGAGCGGCCCGCAGGCCGGATCACCCGGGCGGAATGGCCGGCTCCGCATGCGGAAATGGCGCAAGCCCGGCCCCGGCCTTCGGCGCGGGGTCCACCTGTCCTGTCGTGATCTCTTTCCGACACAGACCTCAATCAAAGGACAGAACAAATGACCCTTTTCAAATCGCTTCTGAGCGTTGCCGCCCTCTGCGTTGCCCTTCCGGCTTTTGCCGGGGATATCGAGGTGAAGGATGCCTATGCGCGCACCTCGTCCATGATGTCCAAGTCCGGAGCAGCTTTCATGGTGATCGAGAACCATGGCGATGCGGATGACCGTCTGGTCTCGGCCGCGTCGGATGTGGCGCAGAAGGTTGAGCTCCATACCCACAAGGACATGGGCGATGGCGTTATGAAGATGATGAAAGTGGAGGAAGGCTTTGCCGTTCCCGCCCACAGCGAACATGCGCTGGCGCGTGGCGGCGATCACGTTATGCTGCTGGGCCTGACGCGCGAACTGAAGCAGGGCGATATGGTCAGCGTGACCCTGACGTTCGAGAAGGCAGGTGAAATGACCGTCGAAATTCCGGTGGATCTTGAGCGTCAGGATGGCATGCAGATGGGCGGCGGCATGGGCCACGACCACAGCAAGATGAACCACGGCCAGACGGGCGCCTCGAACTGAGCCTTCAACCCCGCCGGTCCAGCACCTCGTCCACCCAGAGCGGGACAAGCTGCGTGGCGGGGCCAAGCCTGATCTCGTGAAAATCCGGGGCGACGGCGCTCGCCTCGGTATTCAGTTCAAGACAATGCGCGCCCGCGCGGGCTGCATCCTGTGCGAAGGCCGCTGCGGGGTAGACCGTGCCTGAACTGCCGATCGCGACGAACAGATCAGCGCGGCGCAGCAAGTCCCACACTGTTTCCATGTGATACGGATATTCGCCGAACCAGACGATGTCGGGGCGGACCTGTCGCGCGTGGCAGGTGGGGCAGGGCGTTGCGGGATGCATCGCGGCGGGGGCTGGCCAGCGATGGCCACAAGCGGCGCAGAGCGCGCCCTCCAGTGCGCCATGCATGTGAAGGACATCGGACGACCCTGCGCGTTCATGCAGGTCATCCACATTCTGCGTCACGATCCGCACCTTGCCGGGCCAGTGGCGTTGCAGACGCGCCAGCGCCTCATGCGCAGCATTCGGATGCGCTGCACGCGCATTTGCCCGGCGGGCATTATAGAAATCGTGCACCAACGCGGGATTCCGGGCGAAGCCTTCGGGCGTGGCAACCTCGTTCAGGTCATAGCGGGTCCAGAGGCCATTCTTGTCGCGGAAGGTGCCCAACCCGCTTTCCGCGCTGATCCCGGCGCCGGTCAGGATGACGATGGTTTCCATTGCGGTGTGCTCCTGCGGGGCTGCTGATGGTTTCGCGGTCAGCCGGACCAGTTGACCCACTGTCCATGAAAACCCGCCCGGCCCATCGCAAGGTCCAGATCGCCGGGCCAGAGACGCAGGCGCAGTCCGGCGCCCTCTGCCCCCGCATCCGCTTCCATCCCGAACCAGGCCAAAGGGGTGTCGGGCGTCGCACGCGCGCCTGCTGCTTCAAGTAACCCTGTGCCCCGCCGCTGCGCCTCGGGCGGAAAATATTGCCAGGCAACCGTATGACAGACCAGATGCAGATGGCCGGGGCTGGTTGATGTCAGCCGCTGTTCCAGCCATTCCACCGCATCCGCCTGATCGACGGTCGCGTCCTGCACCTGCAAGGCAGCGCGCGTGCGCGACAGCCGGTCGGCCTGATCGGGCCAAAGGCAGGACAGCAGGCGCAGTTCATCCTCCGGCCGGTCAGCACGCAGCGGGGCCAGATCGACGCCGCGCCGCCGGGCGATGACGGGTGGTGTGGCAGGGGGCAGTGGCCCGTGCCAGTCGGGTTTCAATCGCAAAACGGCATCCGCCGGGCCGAAGCGCCGCCCGGCAATATCCAGGGCGTAGCGGTCGAACATCAGGTTCAGCCCGGCGCTCGCGCCCAGTTCCGACAATACGATGGGCAGGCCGAACCGCGCGGTCAGCCAGTGCGCCACGGCAATCAGCACGGCAGAGCGGCAGATTTCATTGGTCTGCGGCGCGCGGTTGCACCACTGGCTCAGGAAGGCATCATGCCGGTGGAGGGCAGCATCCAGTGCCAGCCCGAGATCGCCGCCAGCGCCGCCGGGATAAGCCGCCGCCAGCGCGTCATCCTGCCCGGTCAGCACAAGCGCATGCAGGCCGCTGGCCAGCCGAAGGGGCAGGGAGGCACCGCGCGGCCCGATCTCCCCCGGCCAGTCCACGAAACGACGCGCCAGATCGGTGTCATCAGGCCAATGCGCCGCCAGATGGCGCATAAGCCGCTCCATGAAGGGTGAGCCAAGCGCGGCGCAACTCGCTGCCTGCTCGGCAAAGGCCGCAGGCAGACGGTCAGCCACGGAGGGTCAGCCGGCGCAATAGGCCTCGGCGGTCTGGCCGAAAGATTTGTAACGCTCCCAGAACGCGTCATCGGCTTCGCGTTTCGAAATCCAGACCTCATGTGCCAGATCCGGGTCTGCCATCATCTTGGCGGCCTTCCGCTGGTCGCGGCCCGTCAGCGTCATGTCGGCGACCTGCTGGATGCAGCCGCAGATGGCCGGGTTGGCCGAGCCGCGATCAGAGCGCAGGCAAGCCCGTTCGATCGAGCCTGCAAATACGGAAGTCGCCATGACGGGAAGCACCAATGCGCCAAAGGCGCCTGCCAGAACCAGTTTCTTCATGTCTCTGCCTCATGCCGCCGGGACGAGGGTCCGCCCCGGTCATTTTCTGGCAACAATTATGACGATTCGGGGCAAATTTATCAATGATCTGGCGCAAACCGGCGAAAATTGGCCGAAACGGCGGGGGCAGCGCCGGATGATGCGGGGCGCAGGGCACCCCGCCGCAAGATGATGTGGCCTGAAGCTCAGGCAGCCAGTAGGGCCGTGTGATTGCGCAGGTGCCTTTCGGCCATCTGACGCCCCCGCCGACCGGGCACCAGCACCCGCGCCGGGCGCAGCCAGCCGCTGTCGAGAATCGCCAGTTCCGGGAACAGTGCAAGGATTTCCTGCGCTGCCTCATTGCCCAGAGCGCGCATCGCCATCGGGCCCGGATACAGGCTTTCGCTGGGGGCGCCGTCGGCAAAGAGGATTTCATGCCGGTCGAACATCAGATGCACATAGGTGACGGGTCGCAGGCTGTCATCGCGCGTAATGCCCGGCAGACCGATCAGATGGCAGGCGGCAACCAATACCTCTTCGGTCTCGAACATCCGCTGCGCGATCCGCGAGCGGACCAGCATCCGGTGCTGTGGTGACACATGCATCTCGCGCTCCGGCTGACCGGGGCCGAGCGCCCCGGCGGCGATGCGCACCGGCCGCAAATGTGCCGACGCGGCCAGTTCGGCGGAAGACAGGCTTCGCGTGCCGATCCAGCGCAGCGCCTGTGCCCCGTGATCGGCGGTTTCCACCAGATCACCGACGGCAAGACTTTCGATGGCGCGCAGGCCATCGCGGGTGCGGATCAGCGTGCCTGCCGTGAAACAGGGGATTTCGATATCGAAAATATCAGGATCGAACGAGATAACCGCGTTCAGAACCGTGTTGTTCGGGAACGGTGTCGCCTGATTGATGGTGATGGACCGCAGCGCGTTGATGCCATCCCAGTCGGGCAGGTAATTGGCGTTGGGCCGCAGAAACAGGTCGCCGTTTGTCATCTGCACGATGGTCGCCACCTGGCCGGAGGTGCTGCCGTCGGGCAGAGTGATGGTAATGTCGCCCCGGAAGGTGGTCTGGATCGTCTGGCCGCTGATCGTGCCCGGCGTTGTCGGGCTGTCGAAGCTGAACTGGCTGAGGAAATTGTTGGTCTGGTTGAACGGTGCGGTGAAAACCTGCGCCCCGCCGCTGCTGGTGGTGGTGCCCGTAACCGCCACCGGCGCGATATGCCCCGGTCCGGTGACGGAATAGTCGTTCATCCCTGCGGCATTGAGCTGGCTTTGAGTGACATTGCTGGAAGCTGTGCTGTCGATGGCGGGCAGGTTCCCGATCCATAGCCAATTGACCGTACTGGTCGGCATCGCAAATTCCCCCGAACTGGTAACGCCCTTGCCGGGCGGCGGAGCATGGCAGCGGCCCGCAGCTACAGGGGATGGGAAGGGCCGCGGCGAATGTCAAATCGTGCAAAATTCGTGGCGAAGGCGTGTTTACTTTAAGAAATTCATGCAATTGCAGGATATCATGGCAAGATCTGGCTGTTTCCGGAATGGAAACGGGTCGGGCGTGCTGTGAGGGGCCAAAAATTCCCCCCTGACGGGAGCCGATCCTGCCCGATCCCCCGCTGATCCCCGGCACGCAAATCCCCCTTCCCGGCCCTTGCATGACAGGATATATGCGCGCCCATGACCCAGCTTGACCGTATCCGCAATTTCTCGATCGTGGCCCATATCGACCACGGCAAATCCACCCTCGCCGACCGGCTCATCCAGATGACCGGCACGGTGGCTGCGCGCGACATGAAGGCGCAGATGCTGGACAGCATGGACATCGAGCGCGAGCGCGGCATCACCATCAAGGCCAACACGGTGCGGATCGAATATCCGGCGAAGGATGGCAATACCTACGTCCTGAACCTGATCGACACGCCCGGCCACGTCGACTTCGCCTATGAGGTCAGCCGGTCGATGCGCGCGGTCGAGGGCTCGCTTCTGGTGGTGGATGCGTCGCAGGGGGTCGAGGCGCAGACGCTGGCCAATGTCTATCAGGCGATTGACGCAGGTCATGATATCGTGCCGGTGCTGAACAAGGTCGACCTGCCTGCCGCCGACCCCGAGCGGGTCAAGGAAAACATCGAGGATGTGATCGGCATCGACGCCTCGGATGCGATCCCGATTTCTGCCAAGACCGGCCTCGGCATTCCGGATGTGCTGGAGGCTATTGTGAAGCGCCTGCCCGCACCCAAGGGCGACCGCGATGCGCCGCTGAAGGCTATGCTGGTCGACAGCTGGTATGACGCCTATCTGGGTGTCGTCGTCATGATCCGCGTCATCGACGGCGTGATCAGGAAGGGCGACCGGGTCAAGATGATGCAGACCGGCGCGGTTTACGGCATCGACAAGCTGGCGGTGCTGAAACCGCAGATGGTGGATATTCCCGAACTGGGGCCGGGCGAGATCGGCGTGCTGACCGCTTCGATCAAGCAGGTGCGCGACACCCGCGTGGGCGATACGATCACGCATGAGCGCAAGCCCTGCGACGCGCCGCTGCCGGGGTTCAAACCCGCGCAGCCGGTGGTGTTCTGCGGTCTTTTCCCGGTCGATGCCAATGACTTCGAGGCGTTGCGTGACGCCATCGAAAAGCTGGCGCTGAACGACGCGAGCTTCAGTTATGAAATGGAAACCTCGGCCGCGCTTGGCTTTGGGTTCCGCATGGGCTTCCTCGGGCTTCTGCATCTGGAGGTCGTGCGCGACCGGCTGGAGCGGGAATATGACCTCGACCTGATCACCACCGCGCCTTCTGTGGTCTTCAAGCTGCACATGAAGGATGGCGAGGTGCGCGAGTTGCACAACCCCGCTGACATGCCCGACCTGACCTATATCGACCATATCGAAGAGCCGCGCATCAAGGCCACGATCATGGTGCCCGACGAATATCTGGGCGACATCCTGAAGCTTTGCCAGGATCGCCGGGGTATCCAGCTGAACCTTACCTATGCGGGCAGCCGCGCGATGGTCGAATATGACCTGCCTCTGGCCGAGGTGGTGTTCGATTTCTATGATCGGCTGAAGTCGGTGACCAAGGGCTATGCTTCGTTTGACTATCAACTGTCGGAATACCGGGAGGACAATCTGGTGAAGATGTCCATTCTGGTGAACGACGAGCCGGTGGATGCGCTGGCGATCATGGTTCACCGCGACCGGGCCGAGGCGCGGGGGCGCGTGATGGTGGAGAAGCTGAAAGAGCTGATCCCCCGTCACATGTTCAAGATCCCGATCCAAGCGGCGATTGGCGGCCGTGTCATCGCGCGCGAAACGATCAGCGCCATGCGCAAGGACGTGACCGCGAAATGCTATGGCGGCGACGCGACCCGGAAGAAGAAGCTCTTGGAGAAGCAGAAAGAGGGCAAGAAGAAGATGCGCCAGTTCGGGAAAGTGGAAATCCCGCAAAGCGCCTTCATCAATGCGCTCAAGATGGATAGCTGAGGCATAGCGTATTTAGGGCGCATGCCCCTGACCGTATCGGGGGTATGTCGGTCTCCATAAAGGGCGCTTGATACGCGTGGCGCTCTCTGGCCTGTTTCCGCAACGCAAGCCGCCATGTCTGCAATCTCTGGTTGACGTCTGGACTGCCTGCCGGGCAGCTTGGGCCGAATCTCCTCAGGGGCGGGCCGGATGTCGGGATTTGCGGTAATCTTCAGGCTCATCACGGGGATGCTGCTGCTCGTGCCTGCCGGGCGCGCGGTGGCGGAAGAGGACTGGCAACCCCGCATCGAGTGTGGCTCACCCACGCCGCAGGGAACGCGGGTTTATAATGGCCGTCGGCACCAAGAGATTGTCAGCGAGGTTTCGGGGGAACGCATCAGTTCGCTGACCGGCGGGAGCTCTCGTGTCGCAAAGCGCCACGCGCTTATCAAACGCAGCGACTGCTGGGTTACGTTCTGTTCCTTTGAGGAGGACGGCCAAAAGACGCGCATGAAACGTCAGACAGGTTCTTCCCGTGAGGTCGAGGACTATCCGCCGGAGAATCGTTTTAGGCCGGTGCCATATGGGGCGACCGTAGGCCAACAAACCGGCCGGGATTTTATGGCGCAGATCGACAGCGAGGCGGCGGCCTGTCGCGCGGCCTATGACCTGGTGATCAGATCGTTCCGAAATGGCATCAATACAGAAGAAGACCGGAACAGGCATGTCGCCATTGTCGAGGAGATGAACGCTTGCATGTGGCGACGTGCCGAGGCGCTCGACAAGACAGGTTTTCTTGGGAAGTGGTATTCGGCTGAGGATGATCGCGACCATCTGTTCGCGGTGGTTGAAGGCAAGCTGCATATCAGAATGCTGAGGTGACAGCCGGATTGCGGTGAGCGCTGCGGGGGCATGTCCTGCAATGAAAAGCGGCAGGGTTTCCCCTGCCGCTATTGCCTTACATGTTCGGGTAGTTCGGGCCGTCACCGCCCTGTGGCGTGGTCCAGTTGATGTTCTGCGTCGGGTCCTTGATATCGCAGGTCTTGCAGTGGACGCAGTTCTGGAAGTTGATCTGGAACCGCGCCTCGGCGCCTTCGCCGATCACCTCGTAGACGCCAGCGGGGCAGTAGCGTTGCGCCGGTTCGTCATATTCGGGCAGGTTAACGCGGATCGGCAGCGACGGGTCTTTCAGCTTCAGATGCGCGGGCTGGCTTTCATCGTGGTTGGTGAAGCTGAAGGCCACGTTGGTCAGCCGGTCGAAGGACAGTTTGCCATCGGGCTTCGGATAATCGATTTTCTTGAAATCCTTCGCCTTTCCGGTGGCCTGCGCGTCGGTCTTGCCGTGTTTCAGCGTACCGAACAGCGTCAGGCCGATGGTGTTGAGCCACATATCGGCGCCGCCGCCCATCAGCGAGGCGACGAGGCCGAATTTCGACCACAGCGGCTTGACGTTGCGGACCTTCTTCAGATCCTTGCCGATCGGGCCGGTGCGGACTTCGGTTTCATAGGCAGCAAGTTCGTCGCCCTCGCGGCCTGCCTTGATCGCGTCAAAGGCGGCTTCGGCGGCGGCTTTGCCCGACAGCATGGCGTTATGGTTGCCCTTGATGCGGGGCACGTTCACCATGCCGACCGAACAGCCCAGCAGCGCCACGCCCGGCGCCACCATCTTGGGCATGGACTGCCAACCGCCCTCGCTGATCGCACGAGCGCCATAGGCCACGCGTTTCCCGCCTGCCAGCAGATCAGCCACCATCGGGTGATGCTTGAAGCGCTGGAATTCCATATAGGGATAGAGATGCGGGTTGGCGTAGTTCAGGTGAACCACAAAGCCGACATAGACCTGATTGTTTTCAAGGTGGTAGATGAACGAACCACCCCCGGCATTCGACCCGAGCGGCCAGCCCATCGTGTGAGTGACCGTGCCCTCGCGGTGCTTGGCGGGGTCGATCTCCCAGATCTCTTTCATGCCGATGCCGAATTTCTGCGGGCAATGGCCCTTCGACAGGTCATATTTCGCGATGACCTCCTTCGACAGCGAACCGCGCACGCCTTCCGCGAGGAAGACGTATTTGCCACGCAACTCCATCCCCGGCTCGTAGTTCGGGCCGGGCTGGCCGTCTTCACCCAGGCCGAACTCGCCGGCGACGACGCCGACCACCCGGTCACCTTCGTAGACCAGTTGCGAACAGGACATGCCCGGAAAGATCTCGACCCCCAGCCCCTCGGCCACGCCCGCCATCCAGCGGCAGACATTTGCCATCGAGACGATGTACTTGCCGTGGTTGTTCATGAAGGGCGGCATCGGCCAGTTCGGGATGCGCGCCTGCCCGGCCGGGCCGAGGATGTAGAAATTGTCTTCTTTCACCTCGGTCTTGATCGGGGCGTCCATCGACTGCCAGTCGGGCAGCAGGGCATCCAGCCCGCAGGTATCCAGCACGGCACCGGACAGGATATGCGCGCCGACCTCGGACCCTTTCTCTAACAGCACGACATTCAGATCGGGGTCGAGCTGTTTCAGCCGGATCGCCGCTGACAGACCAGCAGGCCCGCCCCCTACGATCACGACATCGTATTCCATGCTCTCGCGTTCGATCTCTGCCATCCGCGTCTCCCCTGTGGCTACGGGCGCCACGCGCCGCTTGCTGGATTTGTCCGGGGTTTTGTCTGCCCCAAGGGAAAGCGCCCGTCAATCGTGACGCAACATCAAAGCGCTGCATCGCGGCATAGGAGAAATATTCTTGCGGTGCCTGTGACGCAACCATCCGCCGATCTGTCGTTTCCCTGCCGCGGCCCCTTGCATTTGCGGCGCCGGTGCGGTCTGGTGAGGCCAAGACGACGGAGAGTCATGGCCTGGCCGGGCCGTGGCTTTGTTTTTTGGTGAGAGACCGATGGAAAAGATTCCGATGACCCGCGCAGGGTTCGACACGCTGGATGGCGAACTGAAGCACCTGAAATCGGTGGAGCGTCCCGCCATCATCCAGGCCATTGCCGAGGCGCGCGAGCTGGGTGACCTGTCGGAAAACGCCGAATACCATTCCGCCCGCGAAAAGCAGAGCTTCATCGAAGGCCGCATCAAGGAGCTTGAGGGCACGCTGTCGCTGGCCGAGGTGATCGACACCGCGAAACTGTCGGGGCCGATCAAGTTTGGCGCCACGGTAACGCTGGTGGACGAGGACACGGATCAGGAAAAGACCTATCAGATCGTCGGTGAAGTCGAGGCGGATCTGGAGCGCGGGCTGCTGAACATCCGCTCGCCGCTGGCGCGGGCACTGATCGGCAAGGACGAAGGCGACAGTGTCGAGGTCAAGACGCCGGGCGGCGACCGCAGTTACGAAGTGCTGAGCGTCCGTTATATCTGAGGCGAGGGAGGCACCATGCCCGAACCGCATGACAGCCCGATGGGTGGCGCGGCAGAGACCGGCGCCCGGTTTTCGCGTGTGGAGGCCGTGGCCGCTGCGCTGAGCGTGATCTGGGTGGTGGCTGTCGCCGCCTATCTTCTGGCCGGGCCGGGGGAAGGCGGGACGCTTGATCTGGTGATGACGCTGGTCATGGTGTTCCTGCCCATCGCGCTGATCTGGATCGGGGTTACGACGCTCCGGTCGGTGCAGGATCTGCGGGCCGAAGCCGCGCGGTTGCAGGCTTCGGTTGAAACCATGCGGGCAACCTGGGTGCAGAGTCAGGTGCAGCCTTCCGTCGAGCAGAAGTTGCAGGAGATCGAGCGTGCGGCCAAAACGGCCGAGACGGTGCTGGCCACCTTCACCTCGCGCCGCGATGCCTCGCTTGTACAGGCCTCGGCGGACCGCAAGGCGGCGCTGGTCGCCCCGTCAAGGAGCGCTGCGGCCGAGGATCAGCCGGCGCTGGCGCTGGGAACTCCGGCGGAGGATCTTCGTGCGCCGCTGTCGGTGGCTGAATTCATCCGCGCGCTGCAATTCCCCGAGAACCCCGATGACCGTGACGGGTTTCGGGCGCTTCGTCTGGCACTGGAGGATCGCACGGTCGCCAAGCTGATCCGCGCCGCGCAGGATGTGCTGACGCTGCTGGCGCAGGAAGGCATCTATATGGATGACCTGAAGCCGGATCGGGCGCGGCCCGAACTGTGGCGCAGTTTCGCCCAAGGCGAACGCGGGCGGGCAATTTCAGGGCTGGGCGGGATTCGCGACCGTTCGTCGCTGGCGCTGACGGCAGGGCGGATGCGGGAAGACCCGATCTTCCGCGATGCGGCGCATCACTTCCTGCGGACGTTCGACCGGACTTTTACTGAATTCGAGAAGAACGCCACCGATGCCGAACTGGTTGATCTGGCGGATACCCGCACCGCGCGCGCCTTCATGCTGTTCGGCCGGGTGGCGGGGGTTTTCGAGTAGCCCGCGCTTTTCAGGCGGAACGGGCCCTTGTGGGCCCGCGCGTCTTTTATCTCGTCGTCCGCCTTTGGCGGATCGCCTCGGCTGTGCCTCCGGTGGGAGTATTTTTGCAGGAAGCAAATATCAGACCGGGGTGGCGGAGAGCCATACGCCGCCTTCGGGACGCAGGGTAAGGATCATCACGGGATTTGGGCGCTTGCCAGGCACCGGAGCGAAGGCGAAGCGTGCAAGCAGGGTGGCAAGGATGATCACGGCCTCCTGCATGGCGAAGCTGGCGCCGATGCAGATGCGGGGGCCGTCGCCGAACGGCAGGAAGGCGAAGCGTTCGGGGCGGCTGTCGAGGAAGCGTTCGGGGTGGAAGCTGTCGGGGTCATGCCAGAGCCTGTGATGGCGATGCAGCGCGTAGATCGGCAGGATCACCGTATCGCCCGGCCGGATCTCGCGCCCGCAGAGCCGGTCCATTTCTTGTGCGGTGCGCGAGAGGAAAGCGGCGGGCGGGTAAAGGCGCAGGGTTTCCTCGACCATGGCGCGGATGAAGGGCAAGTGGGGCAGATCGTCCGCCGTCGCGGCGCGGGTGCCGAGGCGGGCCTGCGCTTCTTCCCGCGCGCGCGCCTGCCGGGCGGGGTCGAAAGCCGCGAGGTAGAGCGCCCAGGACAAGGTGAGGGCGGTGGTTTCATGGCCTGCGACGATGAAGGTCAGCAGGTTGTCGCGCAACTCTGCCGTGGTCATCCGGCGGCCGGTTTCCGGGTCTTGCCCGGCGAGCAGCAGGTCCAGCAGGTCGGGCGGGATGGAGGGGCCGCGGGTCCGGCGGTTCGCTATGGTGGAATCGGCCATCTGTTTCATGGCCCCCATGCGGTTGCGGGCTTGCAGGCGCGAGGGGCGAGGCACCCAGCCGGGCAGGCCGAGGATGTCGAGCAGCGAGACCCTGGCGGTGCCTGCGATATAATCCTCGATGGCGAGATGGACGGCGGCGGGGTTCAGCCCGTCGCCGCCGGCGAAGGTCACATCGGAGATGACGTCGAAGGTGGTGCGCACCATTTCGTCGAACAGATCGACCGCGCGCGGCCCGGCGGCGGCGATGCGGGCGCTTGCCGCTTCGGCGGCGGCGGTCATCACCGGGGCGAGAGCTGCGACGTTGCGATGCGAGAAGACCGGCGCGGCGGTGCGGCGCTGCCAGAGCCAGCTTTGCCCTTCGGCCACGAAGAGGCTGTCGCCGATGGCGGGTTCCAGCAGCAGTTTGGTGACCACGGATTTCGGGTAATCCTGCACCCGGTCGCGCAGGATCTGCCGCAGCGCGCCGGGGTCCATCACCATATGCCAGCGCTTGCCGGTGCGGCCCGACAGGATCGGGGCATGGGTGGCGATTTCGGGGATCAGTTCCAGCACGTTGCGGCGTCCGGCGCGCAGCGAGCCGAGAATGCCCAGAGGCCTGGTCGCGAGCGGCACGCGGACGGGCAGGGCGGTGGTTGAATCCATCTGGACCTCCTGTTCCCAGGATATAGGCACGGGATTGCCCGAGGCAATTCCGCGTCGTTGCATGGTCGGTGGCAAGCGGGTAATCGGAGGGCACCCAGACCGGAGAATGCCGATGTCGCGACCTGCCCGCCGCCTTGCCTTGCCTCTGATGCTGCTGCTGACGGCGGCCTGTGCGAAGAACGACCTGTCCGATCCGCCTGCAGACCTGGGGGATTTCGTGCTGGGGCACAACATTGTCGTGGCCGACAAGATGCAGAAGGTGCCGATTTCCCGCGAGGCGACGGTGGAGGAATGGGAAGCCGCCATGAAGAAGGCGGTGGATGATCGTTTCGGGCGCTACGAGGGCAAGCGGATCTACAATATCGGCATCTCGGTCGATGCCTATGCCCTTGCTCCTCCCGGGGTTCCGGTGGTGCTGTCGCCCAAGTCGGTGCTGGCGATCACGGCGAATGTCTGGGATGACGCGAAACAGAAGAAGCTGAATGCCGAGGGCAAGAAAATGACCATTTTCGAGAACCTCGATGGCGACAGCGTCGTGGGTTCCGGGCTGACCAAGACGCGTGAGCAGCAGATGGCGGCGCTGTCCTTCAACGCGGCCAGGGCGGTGGAGAAGTGGTTCCTCGACAACCCTGAATGGTTTGACCTGCCTGCAAAGGGCAAAAAGCCGAAGACCGGGGATGCCGCAGCCGCCGAAGATACAGGCGCCGAAGGCAAGTGATACTTGATTTTCCCGGCTTTCATGGCTAAGTCGCGCCCGGTGTAGATTACGGGCCTTGTCCTCAGGGCCCCACAGACCGCGAGGGCCCCCATGGCAAAGGCAAAGTTTGAACGGAACAAACCGCACGTCAACATTGGCACGATTGGCCACGTTGACCACGGGAAGACGACGCTGACCGCTGCGATCAC
>NZ_BMYI01000021.1:0-65287 GCF_014652195.1 Gemmobacter nanjingensis | reverse complement strand
TCGACAATGATCGTGCCGTAGGTCTGCGACTTCCGCCAGCTCCAGTCGTCGATCCCGATGACGGTCGGCGGCTCGGCAGTGTCTTGAGCACGGTTCTTCAGCTGCCTAAGCACCGTGTCATCACTGACCCCAAGGCCCAAGCGGTGCAAGAGCCGCTCGGCAGGCCGCCCGCCGGTCGCGTGCCCAAGATGGCTGACAATTTCCCCGACACGCGAAGTGCGCCGCGCAAAAGGACGCGCAATCGAGCCGATCTGGTCCGAGAAAGTCCGGCGCGGGCAGGCGGGTGCCAAACATCGCCAACGGCAAACCCAGAGGGTTACCGTAACCCCGTCACCATGGGCGGGATAATCCTGCAGCCGCCTACGCCGCCAGCCGTGACGACGTCGCGATTGCAATCCACAGTCTGGGCAGATGCCGTTTGGTGTCAGACTGCCGGATACAGTCCACCCGCCGGAATCGCGCCGCTCAACGCTTTGAACGGAAACATCGCTCCCGGGCGACCAGTGCTTCCTTGAAATCACCACTATCCCTCCTGAATCTTCCCGTTCTCAGGATAGTGCGCCACACAGATTGAGGCAGAGCCTGTTAGTACGCCTTCAGTCAGCCGCGACATTATTCCGGGTGGCTCGTAAGCGTTTACGTTAGTCAGATTGCGTGTGGAGAAGTTTCAGTAGTGGACCTCTTCGTGTCCGTAGCTTCCTTCATAGTCGCGCCACTCGACGAAGACCGACCGGTGCCAATAGCTGCGACAGTCGGCCGGCACCGCGAAGTCTGAGGCGGTCGGCACCGCAGAAACGCTGCTCCGACGACGGCTGTAGTCGCCTTGAGCTCCGTAGGTACCCATGTAAACGGTGCCTCGGCTGTTGCAGTCGCCATCAGAGCTGCGTCGCTGCTGGTAGGTGATCTCGAACACGCGGATCGAGCGGACGAAGTCAAACGCCGGATCGGAGATGTCGACATCCGCTCGATCTTGGACAAGCTGAAGCGCCAGCGGCGTTTCCGGGATCGAAACGAGCGACACCGGTTCACCGCGAACAGCGATGTCGAACAAGCGCTCAATCGGTTTCGCTTCCTGCCGGACACTCGCCCGCATCGGACAGTTCCAGATCTGTAGCGGCGGCTGGATCGGCCAGGGTGTGATGCGGCGGATGAAGACCGCGCGTGCATGGGCGCATTCGGCAGAGGCGGGCCAGCCCCCTGCGAGACAGAGCAGGATCGCGCAGTCGACCGGATAGGCAGCTGCCGGTGATACGACGGCAGTCGAAAGTCCGAGGCCGAGGAGCAGGGCAGGGAGGTGACGTTTCACGGGAGATCCTTTCTGACAGGGATGGTGTTGATGAGGCGAGTGTAGGCCTCGGTCGCAGCACGGGCCTCGTCCATGGCGCGGGCGCGCTCTTCATCGAGGCAGGCGATGTGTTCGGTGATCGAGGAGAAATACGCCTCGAACTCTGCGGCGATCTCTGTGCGGTACTCGGCCAGAACGTCTAGCGGCAGCTCGGTCATCGGTGCTTCGGGCGGCAGACAGCGAATCACCGCTGGTTGCGCGGCGGCGGTGTCCACACTGATCAGGGCGCAGGTTACGACGGTGAATGCGACACGCAGCACGCCCACCTGGCGTAAGAGGCGCCCTCGGAGCGGCAGCGGAAACGGGGTGCGATTTCCCTTGTTTCGTTGACCGTGCGAACCTTGCCGGGCGCCTGCTTTTGTCGACATCTCTGATCCTTCCCCTGTCGTCTGCCGTCCGACCGCCCATGCCGCGGGCGCCTTGGGCTGATCGCCTTGCAGACTTATTTTATCGTGTTTGTCATTTTTACGTTGTATGCGCCAGACTTTCTGTTAGGCATCGCCGCACGGAAAACTTTCCGTTACAACGATCCCCGACAGATCGAACCCGAGGGGAACCCATGACGACGAGAAGACGTGCTTTGCCCGTCTTGCTGGAACGCGATTTCCGCAAGATGGCTGCCACTGAGGGAGCGACGGTTGAGATCGAGTGTGTTTCTGCGCCGGACCCCGAAGGGCGCTTTTCGGGCGAGTGGCTGTTCTATGTCGTCAACGCTTCGGGCGAACGCTTCATGCTGGTTACAGCCCTTGCGCGGGAACGGATCGTCAACTCGCCGATCGGGATGTTCGGCCTCGCCTTCGGCAAGCTTGCCCTCGATCATCTCGACGTGCCTGCTGTCGCTGGCGATGTCAGGCGCGGCATGCGGAGCCTCGCAGGCCGAGGTGATCCGGTGGAATGAACCGGAGGGGCAGGGGGCAGAGATCAAGCTCGCCTCTCTTGATACCGCCGTGCTGCGCTATGACGGCCAGGGAAGACTGATTGTCCCGGAGAAACTTGCGAAGGACGAAGAAGCCGGGGAAGGGGAGGGGGAGACAGTCGACGTCTCTTTCAGCTCCAAGGGCGTTGCGGCACCGGCTGAGGTGCTACCCGCGATCCGGCTAATTGCTGCCCGCTATCAGGATGATCCGGCTCTCTTGGCGCTGGACCTCTCACCCGCCGAATGGGCCGCGTTCTTTCAGGCGATGATCAAGGTTGAGAGCAATTACATCCAAGGGGCAGTCAGCCACGCCGGTGCCCTTGGCCTCGCGCAGTTGATGCCCGGAACAGCGGACTATTTGCGCGTCGATCCGGCCGACCCGATCGAAAACCTTGACGGTGGTGCGCGCTATCTCCTCGAGCAGATGGACGAGTTCGGCAGCCTTGAGCTTGCGCTTGCCGCCTATAACGCCGGGCCCGACGCCGTGCGCAAATACGGTGGCATCCCGCCCTACGACGAGACCCAATCCCACATCGTGAAGGTGATGGCGGCTTACGACCGCATCCTCGCCGATCTCTGACCAGAAGGACAAATCCAAGACATGCGTAACGAACAAGTGGCTCTTCTGGGCCTGACCCTTTGCACCCTGGTGTTGGCGCAAGCCGAACCTGCCCTGGCCCAGGTGGTCTTTACTAAGGCCGAGACCGTGGCGACCGGCATCCTCGCCTCATTCCGAGGCACGCTCGCGACTGCCTTCTTCGGCATCGCCTTCGTGGTCACCGGGTTCCTTGCCGCCTTTAACCGCATCTCCTGGGCCTGGGTGGCGCTGGTCGTGGTCGGTGCCTTCCTCGTGTTCGCGGGGCCCGCCATTGTCGCCAATCTCCGTTCATCCTTCAGCTGAGGCGAGCCAGGACCCATGGAGAAAAGCGCGGTCATCCTCGGGCTCTCACGGCAAGCCAGGTTTCTGGGCCTGCCGATGCCCTATGCCATGGCAGTGGGAGCGATGACCGTGCTGCCCTTCATCCTGTTCAAACCGGTCTGGTGGTTCCTGACTGCCCCGGTCTGGTACGGCCTCGCGCGTCTTGCCACCAAGGTGAACCCCAACGGGCATCACGTCTTTGCCGTCATGATGCAAGTGACACCGCTCGCCATCCTGAACCGGAAGCGGCGCCATGTTTCTTGAGCGGGACAAGCCAAAGGGCAGGGCAGGGCGGTTGATCCCGGCCAGCCCGAAGATCTACGCCCATCTGCCTTACGTCATCGAGCTTGATGACGAGGTCGTCCGCACAAGGGACGATGCGCTGATGCTGTCGCTTGAGGTGACCGGCATCGACGGCGTCACGTCCGGGGCGGCTGCAGTCTCAGCTCTTCGGGCAGGCTTCGCGCATCTCATCGACACGCTCGATGAGCGTTTCACCTTCTATCTGCACCGGATGATGCGACCAGCGGACACCGGCATCGTGCCGATCCATGGGCTCAGCTTTGCAGCTGACATCGACAGGGCCTGGGGCAGGGAGCTTACCCGCCGCAACCTGCAGGACTCGGTGCTGATCCTGACAGTGGTTCGGCGCCAGGTCGCGCCGCTGGCTGTTCCGCTCTTCGGCAAAGCTGCCGCCCGGGTCTGGGGCGAAGACACCGCCCGCCGTCTGGAAGAATTGCGCGAGGTGGCCTCCATCCTCGAGACCGGTCTTGGCATCAAGACCCGCCGGATGAAGATCAGCGATGGTAACCTGGTCGGCTTCTACGCTTCGCTCCTGACCGGCGAGTTGCGGGACCATCCGCGCAGCCCGTACTGCCTCCTCGCGGAAGACGCCGCCGGTGCCTCCGTGCAGTTTGGCAAAGGCGTGGTCGAGATCGAAGAGGGGACGCCCACCCCAAAGCTTGCCGCCGTTCTCTATGTCAAATCCTACGCCAATGCGACCTGGCCGGGAATGCTCGACGCGCTTGGGGCCGCGCAGGATACGATCATCACGCACAGCTACACGCCGATTGAACGCGGCAGCATCGCCGAGCGGGTGAAGCGCCGCGTAGCCCAGATGCGATCGGCGGAAGACATTGCCGCCACGGTGGAGGCCCAGCTCTTCGAGGCGGCTGACAAGGCCGAAAGCGGCACGCTTGGCTTTGGCGTTCATCAGATGACAATCACGGTCTTCGCGGAAACCGAAACCGCGCTCGATGCAGAAGTCGCCCGCATCCGCGGCATCGCGCATCAGAATGGCATGCGGGTCGTGCGCGAGGTCACCGCGCTTGAGGCCGCCTTCTTCGCCATGCACCCGGGCAACATGGAGTATCGGGCGCGCGACATGACGGTGTCTTCAATCAATTTCGCCGACATGGCAGCCCTCCACGCCGCCGACACGGGAACGGAAAAGGCGCGCCTCCCTTGGGAGACGCCGATCACCGCTTTCCAGACCCTTCAGGGGTCGCTTCATCGCTTCAGCTTCCACGAACCGGGCGATCCGTCTGCGGAACCGACCAACGGCCATACCCTCGTCCTCGGCAAATCCGGTGGGGGCAAGACGACGACGGTAGCTTTCCTTGCTGCCCAAGCCCAGAGGGCAGGCGGCCGGACGATCATCTTCGACAAGGAAGCCGGTCTGAAGATGGCCGTGCATGCCCTCGGCGGTCGTTATGCCGAAGTTCGCGCGGGACGCCCGACGGGTCTGAACCCGCTCGCGACCGAGGCCGCAGAGCGCGGGGAAGCCTGGCTTCTCGACTGGCTGGTGGCACTTCTCGAATCCCGCTCCGGGCCGATGACGCCGCTGCAGTCCGAGGCCCTCAAGTCCGCTATCGCGCAGAACGGCAAGGCGCGCGAGGGTTTGCGGAACTTCCAGAGCTTCCAGGAGCTTTTTGGCGATGTCGGCGACGGCCTCGATCTGGCGCAGCGTCTCCGCGAATGGGGGCCGGACGGCCGCTATGGCTGGGTCTTTGGCGAGGCCCAAGAGCCGGTGGTGGATTTCACCAGCCATGATGTGACGGCTGTCGATCTGACAGAAATTCTCGACCTCGGCACCGAGCGCACCGCGATCCTCGGCTATCTCTTCCGCCGCATCGAGATGCTGATCGAGGAAAAGCGTCCGACGCTCATTCTGATCGACGAGGCCTGGAAGGTTCTCGACGACGAATACTTCGCCAAAAAGCTTGCTGAATGGCTGGTGACGGCCCGGAAGAAGAACGTGGTGGTCGTGATGATGACGCAGTTCCCGAGCCAGATCCGGGGATCGAAAGCCCGGTCGATCCTGGAAGCGCTGCCGAACCAGCTCCTGTTCCCGAACGGCGAGGCGGCCTCGGCCGACTACGAAAGTTTCCGCCTGACCGATGGCGAGCTGGATTTCGTCCTGAACCCGATCCCGGGTCAGCGACTGGTCCTGTCACGCTCCCCACGCGGTTCGACCGTCCTCAATGTCGATCTGAAGGCACTCGGGCCTTTGCTGACAGCACTTGGCGGTGGTCAGGCCGGGCTCAATGCCTTCGGCGCTGACTATGCCGCGCGGCCCAAATTCTGGAAGGAATGATTACCAAATGAAATCAATATATTACATAACTTTGCTTATCGGATTCGGATGTTTCGGCCTCGCGGGCTGCGCCGAAGTGCCGATCGCCAAAACCAATTGCTGGGCCACCGCTGGCTCCACTGTGACAACTTCCACCAAGGGCGCAAGCCCCGATGCGGGCCTTGTCTCGCGCGGCAACACCTCGCCTATCGATGTCATTCCCTGCCGCTAAGTCTCCCCGATCCGTCAGGGCACTTGCCCTGATGGCAGCAGCGCTGCCGCTGGCGGGTTTCGCGCAAGGCGTGCCCATTGCCGACGGCAAGTCGATCATCCAGCATGAGCACGAGATCGCCCAGATGAGCTATCTGAGCGGCGCGCGGGAGCTTGAGGCCGACAAGAAGGCGCGGATTGCCGAGTTGCATCAGGACCAGCTCGATGCGCTAGACGCCTCGCTGGCGATGATGACGGGCACCACGCCATGGATCGGCGATCTCGAGGTGATCCCGGGAGCCGAGGCGCAAGTGCTCTATGACGTCGAAGATGACAGCCCCTATGCGGCACGGCTCTTTGGCGATGGCAAGACCGGCATCGAAGAGATGATCGTCGCCACGGCGAAGAAATACGCGGGCCACCCGGGTCTCGCGCGGGCCGGTCTCAATCCGGTCGAGTTCCGCATCTGGTTCCAGAGCCTTGTGAAGCAGGAATCCGGGTTTTCCATCGGGGCACGCTCGCCTGTCGGCGCTTTCGGCCTCACGCAGGTCATGCCGGATACGGCAAAGGATCTCGGCATCTATCCGGCCTATTACGACGACCCGATGCTGCAGCTTGATGGTGGTGCTCGGTATTTCCTGACCCAGCTCAACAGCTTCGGCTCGGTGCCGCTGGCCTTGGCCGCCTACAATGCCGGCCCCGGCAATGTCTCGAAATACGGTGGCATCCCGCCCTTCAAGGAGACCCAGGATTACGTCGTCCGCATTACGGGGTATTTCAACGCCTATGCGGGCCGGATCAGTGGCATCGACCAGGTTGGCACCTTCGATCCCCGCGACATGGCGATCGCTACGGCTTCCAACGTCTCGGACGCCGGGTTGCACTATGGAATGGAGGCAAGCCTCGAGATCGAGGCTTCGCTGAAACGGCTTCGCGTCCTCATCGAGAAGATCCCGACCACCACGTCGGCAAAGGAAGCGCTGGATCTTAACACCTATGCCCGGGCTGAGGCGGTGCGGATCGCGCTGATGGTCGAGCGGGTCAAGGCCGCAAGGGTCAAGGTCGAACAGGCGCGCTACGCGCTCTGGATCGAGGCTTACGCCCGCGACGCAACATTCATCAAGGTAAAGGCTGGTTCCGAATGATCCCCAAGCGCATCCGGGGCGTCAGTGCCCTTCTCCTCTCTGCAGCACTGGCGCTTCCGCTGACAGCGACGGCTCAGGGTGTGCCGACCATCGACCTTACCAGCATCGCCAAAATCGGCGAGGTTCTGGCGCAAGCCAAACTTCAGGTGCGCGAGATGATCGCGTCGAACCTGAAGCTCGACGAGCAGATCCTGAAGCAGATCGAACAGATCACCACCCTGAAGGCGCAGCTTGACGCGCTCCGGAACGGGCTGACGCTGGAGGCCTTGGGCATTCCGGACCCAGACACTTTCTTTGACGACATCCTGCCGGACGTCGCTGACCTGACCGGAGGTTTGGTCGCAGCGAAGGACGGGAAGTATTCGCTGATGACGACTTCGGGCAAGGTCGGCGACAAGCCGGCCGGACAATATGTGTCCGACTTCTTCGCCTCGGTCGGTCTCGACACGGCTACGGTCGACACGCTTTCGAAGAGCGAGGACCCGGGTGCGGCGCGGATCGGCACGCAGGCCAACACGGCCGCCTTCCTGTCGGCCGCCGCGGAAACCTCCTCGGTCAAGGCGTCCGAAAGTCTCGAACGGGTGCACGATCTTGTCCAGGAGATCCCCGACACCGAAGGGCTGAAGGAAGCCATAGACCTTAACACAAGGGTCACGGCCGAGCTGTCCATCGCCATGGCCAATATCTGGAACATGGAATCCGCCCAGCTCATGGGCATGGGGGAAGCCGGCGTCATGGATGCCGCCACGGCCGCCGAGGAAGAGAAGTTCATCAAAGTGATCGGGGAGGAATGAAAATGGGGATGCTGCAAGCGAAACCCTTCAGCACGGCGCTGATCCTGGCGACCCTCTTGACGGGAATGGCCACGGCCGAGACCCCTGCCCCGACCGATCTGGCGCAGGAAGAAGCCTTCCTCGACGTCCTGCCGAAGATCGACGTGCCGGACGACGTCCCGCCGGTCCCGGGCGCGATGAACGAAGAATTCCGGAACTGTGAGTCTCAGTGGCCGCCGGAATATGCCATGAGCCAGAAGGGGCCTGAGGCCCGTGCCTATCGGGATATCTATGGCTACGTGAAGGTGCGGAACGTGATCGACACAAGCGACTGCACCTGTGCAGGGAAGGTTGCAGCCTGGTCCGACGTGGACCTCATTGCAGCAGCTATCCGCAAAAAAACCGGAGAAGAGCAACTGAGCTGGCAGGACACCAAGGTGATCTTCGACGCCTCGAATGAGCTGTTTCCCATCGCCGAGACCATGTGTGGCGGTTCTTTCTGATGGACAGCGTCTCGACCATTCTGACGACTTTGGATGCGGCGATCACGACGGCGGGCCAGCGGTTTTTCGAGGCAACGGCCAGTGCCGTCGGCCCGATCTATTCGAGCCTCCTCGCGCTCCTCCTCGTCATGGTCGGGATCAACGCTGCCCTCAATGTCTACCGGATCGCCATGCGCGACGCGGTGCAGCTCGCCTTCCGCATCGTCATGGTGCTGATGTTCGGTCTCACCTGGTCAAACTTCAGCCAGATCTATCAGGCCGCCAGCAACGGGCTGAGTTCCATGGCGATTGAGTACTTCCGCCTTGGCGGGAGCGGTGTCGCCACCTCCGCGACTGCGGCGATGGATGACATGGCCAACATGATGGCAGGCAACGTGGACTCGGTCTCCGCCGCCATGTCCTCGATCATGCGCGGCTTCGTTGCCGCGATCCTCTATGTCGTCCTCGGCATCCTGATGGCGGTTTATGTCTTCATCGTCGGCTTCGCCAAGCTGATGATCGCTTTCCTTCTGGGTGTCGCCCCGCTCGCCATCGGGGCCACGATCTTCGAGAAGACCAAGGGCATCTTCGAGGCCTGGCTCTCGGCGATGATTGGCTATCTGATGTACCCGGTCGCCTCCGCAGGGATCATCGTCGCCGTCGTCACGGTGGCGCATGACGTGTTTCGAAACGCAGATGCGGTAACCGATCTCGGGTCGATCCTCGGCTTCTTCGTCATCGTCTTCGTCGGCATTTTCGCTCTGATGGCCATCCCGAATGCCGTGACGCATATCACCGGCCAGATCAGCCTTGCCAGCATTGCGCCCCAGGCTCTGCGGGTTGCGGGCAAGCCGCTGGAAAAGGCCAGTGACTATTCCGCACGGCGCATGAACGAGTTCCGCTCTGGCTTCATGACCGGCAAGACCGAACATCACTATCTACGCGATCAGGCGCGATCTGATGCCGAGCGCGGCCATGCCGCAAGGGCGCGCTTGGGCCAGTTCATCCGCGACAGCTGACCAACCGCCCTCAAATCTGCGCCACCCCCATTTTCCGGAGCAAGATCATGTCAGGTTCCCCCCCTGAACTGAGAAGTTTTCTCGAGGCCGAGATGTTCTTTGGCGTGAAGAAGCGCGAGCGCATCGCCTATGCGGTGGCGGGCGGCGGTCTCGCCATCGGCCTCATGGGGATGATTGCCATCGTCACGCTCCTGCCTCTGAAACAGACCGAGGCCTTCCTCGCCATCGTCGACAAGGACACCGGCGTGGCCGAGCGCGTGGTGGCGGTCGACAAGGCCGGAATGGAACAGGTCGAAGCGATCCGCCAAAGCCTCCTCTTCGCCTACGTCACCGACCGCGAAACCTATGATCAACATGACAATGAGGAACGGATCCTCCGCGCCTATACTTGGTCTGAGGCCAATGCGAAGTCGTCCCTTGTGGCGCTCTGGACCGAAGGGCATCCGAACTACCCACCGAAGCTCTACGGCGAGAGCTCCAAGGTCCGGGTCGACATCCTTTCGATCACGCCGGTGACCGAGACCACCGCACAAGTTCGCTTCACCAAGACCTGGGTTTCGGATGGCGAGGGTATCCCCGACCGGGAGGGCAAGTTTACCGCGACCGTCACCTACCGGTTCGAGCCGACCAAACAAACCGCACTCAATCTCGTCTGGCAGAACCCGACCGGGTTCCTCGTCACCGACTACCGCCTCACGTCCGAGGCCCTGACCCCTTCGGAAGGCTGACATGACCCCACGCTTCACATTTTTCGCGGCGGGTCTTGCGGCCAGCCTTGCCTCCCTGCCCGCCCTTGCCGAGACCTCCCCGAAATCCGGCAGTCATGACGCTCGGGTGACCTATGCCACCTACCAGGAGGGTCAGGTCTACCGGATCACCACGCGGCTCCGGACCGTGACCCTCGTCGAGCTGGGCGACGGCGAAAAGATCCAGTCCATCGCCATTGGTGACCTCGAAAGCTTCAAGATCGACAAGCTCGAGCGGTCGAACCTCTTCATCATCAAGCCCGTGGTCACCGGTGCCACGACTAACCTGACGGTCGAGACCCAGAAGAACATCTACTTCCTGCAAGTGACCGAAAGCGCCAAGGCCAACCCGAACTATTCGGTGAAATTCACCGTGCCGGGCAGTTCCCGCGGCACCTCGCCCGAAACAGACATCCCGGCGACCCTGCCGATGACCTACAAACTCATGAAAAAGGGTAAGAGGCTGCCGGACTTCGCGCCGGTGACGATTTCTGACGATGGGCGAAAGACCACTTTTGTCATCCCGCCCGGCGCACCGATGCCGACGATTTTCCGGGCCGATGCCAAGGGGCAGGAATACTCGGTCAACTCCGCCGTGCGCGGCACCACGATCACCGTCAGCACCCGCTCGGAACGCTGGGTCCTGCGCTACGGAGATGACTATGTCTGCGTGACCGCGGACGTGGGGACCCTTCAATGAGCGAGGACGATCAGGACAGGAAACTCGCCGCGCGCATGGCTCGCATGAAACCTGCCGAAGCACCAAAGCGTCGCAGCGGCGTGAACCCCTATGCCCTCTCGGCCGTCACCGCCGTGGCGGGCGTCGGCGTCGGGGCCTGGCTCGTCCTCGCCGCGCCGGAGGCCCCTGCCCCGGCACCCGGGCTGGAAACCGCCTCGGTCAGTGATTTCCAAGGCGCGCAAGGCGCCGACGGGTTTTCGATCACGAAAGAAAAGCCGCAGATCGTCCCTGCCGTCACGGACACTTCCGAGGCGGACCGGCTGCATGCCGAGATTGAAGCCCTGAACGCCCAGATCGCCGATCTGAAGGCCAATCCGGTGACCGTTACCGATGAGGCGGCGCTCGCGGATCTGAAAGCACAACTGGCGGCCCTCGATGCCGATGCCAAGGCACGCGAGGCGGCCCTCTCCGACCTCGAACGCGAGAACATCCGGCTTCAGACCGAGCTTGAGACCAAGGCTCTCGTCGAGGGTGACGCCGAGGCCGAAGCGGCCCGGGCCCGCGAAGAGGAGTTGGCTCGGAGGCGCCAGGAAGCCGAGATGCTGAAGGAAGCCCAGATCCACTCCGACATGGTCGCGATGCGCTCCTCCATGGATATGGGCGGGGAGACGGGTGGCGCAGCTCCGACCGGTCCAGGAGGTGGAGGTGCCGCTGCCACTGGCGATGAGGCCTTCCGGCGCGCGGCGGCCAAGTCGGCCGAGGTCCGCCAGGCGGAGGCAATCGCCAACCCTGCCTATACCGTTATGCAGGGCACCCTGATCGAGGCCTCGTTGGAGACCGCCGTCAGCACCGATGTTTCCGGCAATGTCGCCGCCGTGGTCAGTCACGATGTCTGGTCCTTCGATATGTCCCGCGTCCTCATCCCGCGCGGCTCCCGTCTCTTTGGCCGTTACGATTCCGAGGTCGATGCAGGTCAACGCCGGGTGCTGATCGCCTGGGACCGGATCGTGACCACCGATGGCCAGTCCGTGGAACTCGCAGCTTACGGCACGGACCGCATCGGGCGCTCCGGCCTTCCCGGCAAGGTGCGCAACCACTTCCTGCAGCGCTTCGGCACCGCCGCCCTAATCTCGGTGATCGGGGCCGTCCCTGCGATCGCCGCCGCCCGATACGAAGGCGACGAGGTGGCATCCGACACCGCCGAGAACGTCGGCAATGACCTCGGTGAGGCGGTGAATGATGTCATGGCCGACTACCTGCGCATCCCGCCGACGATCAGCGTCAATCAGGGGGCTGTCGTCATGGTCCGGGTCGACGCCGATATCGAGTTCTACTGATGAGCTATCTCGATACCTATCTCGGGCAACTCGACGCGGCACTCGCTGACCCGGCCGTCATGGAACTTGCGATCAATGCCGATGGCACGATCTGGGTCGAGAGGTCGGGGCAAATCCATATGGGACCGAGCGGGCTTGCACCCCTGCCCGCGCGCTCAGTGCGCGACCTCGCCGCGCAGATCGCCAATTCGACCTCGAACACCTTCACGGAAGCCGCACCGCTTGTCTCGGCCGCCGTTCGCTACCGTGATCTGATGCTGCGCTGTCAGGTGGTCGGCACACCTGCTGTCTCTGGCGGCACGGTCATCGGCATCCGGGTGTTTCGATCGCGACAAGGGGATCATCGGCGCGCGCCGCGCTCCTTCAGCTTCTTGCGGGGACAGGAGAAGTCTCTGGAAGAGGAACGGCGGGTCATGGTCGCGGAAATCCGTGCCGGATCCGAAGGGGCGGATGTCGATGCCTTTCTCGGGCGGCTCGTCTCTGAGCGGCTGAACGTCATCGTCTCGGGCGGCACCTCCACCGGCAAGACCGAGCTCGGCCGCAAGCTTCTGGAGATGGTCGCTCCCGATGAGCGCATCGTCACCATCGAGGATTCCCTCGAACTCCTGCCCGGCCAGCCCAATACCGTAAGCCTGATCGCGCAGCGTGACGAGGCCTCGCCCCGCTCGGCGGACAAGCTTCTGCAGGCGACCCTGCGGCTTCGGCCAGACCGGATCATCCTCGGCGAATTGCGCGGGGCGGAAGCCGCGACGTTTCTCGATGCGATCAACACCGGCCATTCCGGCTCTTTCACCACGCTCCACGCCCATTCGGCGCGCAAAGCGATGGACCGGCTGGCGCTTCTCGTTATGGCACAGGGCACCAAGCTCAGCTTCGCCGAGGTCATCCGCTACCTCGAGACATCGATCGACGTGATCCTGCAGATGGGCCGCCAGGGCGACCGCCGCGGGATCATGGAGATGTATTTCCCTGGGCTCGACGACTGACAGGCTGCGGTCTCCCAGCCCTTCTTCCCCACTTGACCGGCCAGCGAGCCAAAAGGTTGCATTCATGGACCAGGACATTGACGGCCAGCAGATAAACGGGTCCGCAGGGCGCGCCGCGAGCCAAGAGCCCGAGGCTGGTGGGACCCGTGGGGTCCCAGAGCGGAAGAAAGCATACTTCTCCGTCCGTTTGACCTTTTCCGGAACTTCTCAGGAATTCGAAGATCCACGTCTTGCCGGCGAGGCCTTCTTCCGGGCCGATCCGGCTGAGCGGCCCTCGGTGACCCATGTCGACGGCAACACCGCCCGGACCATTGCCCGCACGGAACTCCATGGGACACACGAAGGCGGCGTGACGCGGTATTTCAAGTCGCTGCCGGACTCGCACGCCCCCGATGCAGAATTCCGGGCCGGGTTTCTGTCAGCGATGGAGGCTTCGATCACCGAGCGGCTTGAGAAGGTCACAAACGGCCGGGATGGCGCAAATGTCGTCGAGCGGCTGGACGCCGGGCTGAAAGACGACCTCGAGGCCTTTGCACGCCGCGAGCCCGAGAAGGCAGCAAGCCTTTGGTCTGACCGGACGGAGGAACCTGCGCCAGGGCCCATTTTGCAGGCGGCGGTGAAGGCCCGGGAAGGCGTGGTGGAAGCGGAAGCGCAGGTTGGTCAGGTCGTCACGTCGGAGAAGCCGCAGGTGGTTGCGACCGGAGATTGGGTAGATACAGACCGGGATGTCGAACTGCGACCGGTAGCGATGAGGACCGGCAGGGGGGTGCATGCGGGCTTTGAGGCAAGGTCACCCAAAGGCGAGGCGGAGATCAGCTTTTCGGACCGGACTCTTGCGACCAGCCGGGAGGCCCTGCGCCACGCCTGGGATTTCTACGAAGGCGGCGAAGAGGGGTTGGAGATTGCCGTCAGCCGGGCCGCGGCCATGGATCGCGACATGGGCGACGATGCAGACCGCAGGCCGTCGGGCCTCGTGCTCGAACATCGGGAACAGCCGGAATTCCCCCGCCCGGAAACCGCGATCTACGCGGGCGAAGAGGCCCAACTGGTGCTGACCCTTGGCCGAGACACCGAGGCAAGCCGCGATCTGGCCGAGCGGCTCGTCGCCGATCCGGATTTCCGGAAGGTGGTGGCCGAGCACATTCCCGAGGCTGAGGTCACGCTTGGCACTGGCCGGTTTGTCGACGGCGAGGGCTCCGCAGGCTTTCTGCCCGATTACCTTCTCGCGGTCACATCTTATGGCCGCGACGGCAGAGCTGAGGTTCTGGCCAAGTTCCCGGATGAAGGGCCGCTGAGTGAGGCCCTGGCCAGGCATCTGGCCGAGAGCCCGGTTCTCACGGCCCATGTCGAAGACGAAAGGTTGCACAGCGACTTCACGGCTGATCCCGCGCGGGCGATCTCCGCCTGGGTGGCGCAGTCGGATGCCCGGATCGACCGACTGCCGTCCGAGCAACAGGAAGAGCTGCGATCCGAAATGCTGGGTATCGCCAAGGAAGCCGCGGCAGCCTTTGGTCTCGACAGAGATCAGGCCGGGCGCGAGGCCCCTCCACGTTCGACACTCTACAGCACGGCGATCAGACCGAATTCGGTGGTCATCGGTGATGAAGAGACCAAACTCGAGAAAGGTCGCGGCGAGACGCTTCATGCAGTCCTGAGCTTGACGGCAAATCTCGCGGGGATCGAAGCCAAGAAGCTCCAGTCTCGACTCGAGACAGGGACTGCAAACGCCCGCGAAGAGGAAGCCTGGGTGAAATCCGATCTCAGCGACGTCGCCAAGCGTCACAGCTATGACCTCGACAACCCGCAAGGCCGCAGCGCGGCCGCCGAACGCCTGGATCGCTTCTACGAACGCGCCGCTGAGATGATCCAGTCCGCCCGCGGCATCGATCTGTCGCGAGCCCGTGATCCCATGGTCGAGGCCCTGGACAAGATGGCGAAACTCCATGCCCAGCAAGGCTCCGTCGTCTTCCGCAATGAGACGCAAGCACGGGATTTCACTGAGGAGATGAAGGAGCGTTATGGCGCTTCCGTCCTGAAAGACATGGCCGCCGGGCGCACCGATGCCTTGGCCAAGGATGTTCCCGACGCGAGCGCCCGCCAGGCTATGGCAGCGGCCGTTGTTTCCGCGGCAAAGGAACACCCTTCCCTCGGCCTCAGCGCCCATGAGGTCGAGGCTGCAGAGCGCCGGATGGCTGCCGAGGCCGCGAACAAGCCGCCGGAACATGCGCGCGCGCCTGTTCATGACCGGACACATGCCAAGGACCGGGAATTCTGACCATGCACCGTATCGCGCTGTTGCTCCCGCTCGGTCTGTCGGCCGGGCTCCTCGTGGGCCTCATTGCCGGCGGCCTCGCTCTGAACCTGATCTTGGGCCGCGATCCGAACGCGACCGGCATCTTCGTCCTGATCGAAGAATTCCCGGGTTTCGCGCGGTTGTCGTCCGTGCCTTGGGTTCTGCCCTGGCAGATCGTCGGTGCCTCGACCGTTCTCTTCACGATTGCCGCCGTCGCCCTGACCTTCCGCCAGCAGCTCACAGGCTATGGTCAGGCCAAGTTCCAGGCCCGCCCTGAAATGAAGGCGAATGGTCTCTTGCAGCCCTTGGGCGCCGGCATGGTCTTCGGCAAGCTCGGGGCACCTTCAAAGCGCGCGCCTTACGTCAGCGCCACGTTCCAGAAGTTCCCGCATTGTCTGGTTGTCGCGCCCACCCGCGCCGGCAAGGGCGTGGGCTATGTCATCCCGAACACGCTTCTGTTCAACGGCAGCATCGTCGTCCTTGACGTGAAGGGCGAGATTTTCGAAGCAACGTCTCGGCACCGGCAAGCGGAGGGCGATGCGGTCTATCGCTTCTCGCCATTCGATTTTGAACATCCGACCCATCGCTACAACCCGCTCGAACGCGTTGCTCGCATTGAAAACTTGGAACAGCGCTACACGGAACTCGCCAAGATCTCGGACTACTTCCTGACAGTTTCGGACAAGGGGACGGCGGGCGACTTCCTGACCGAAGGGCGCGAGCTGTTCGTGGCTGCTGGCCTTCTGGCCATTGAACGGGGCAAGCCCACCATCGGCGAGATCAGCCGCATTCTCTTTGGCCGGGGTGCGACCCAGGAGGTCTACGGCGAACATGCCGAAGAGGTGAAACACCCCAACGCCGCCCAAACCTTCCGCAAGTTTGCAGGCTACTCCGACCGGACACTGTCCTCCCATGCCTCTGTCCTGGGCGGCGCGGGCATGACCCTCTGGAACAACCCGGCGGTAGATCGCGCAACATCTGGCAACGACTTCTCCTTCACGGATCTCCGCAAGCGCCCGATGTCGATCTATGTCGTCGTCAACGCCGATGACATCCGCACCCTGTCGCCGCTCGTCCGGCTCTTCTTCGGCGAACTCATCGCCACGATGCGTTCCACCCTCCCCGACCCAAAATCCGAACTCTGGCCCGTCATGGTCATGCTCGATGAATTCGACCAACTCGGGCCTATGCCCATCGTCGAGCAGGCCCTGAAACAGCTCGCCGGTCACGGCGCGCGGGTCTCGATCATCACCCAGTCGATCCCCGGCCTCGACAACATCTATGGCGAAAACGTCCGCATGTCGCTTGAGTCCGCCGCCGGCATGAAGCTCTACCTCGCCGCCAACGACAAGAAGACGGCAGGGGAAATCTCAGACGCATTGGGCAAGACGACCAAGCTTTCGGTGTCGGACAGTGTGTCACGGGATCGGGATTTCATGCAGCGGCGGTCGGTGAGCCGACGAATGGAGGAGCGGCCGCTCCTGACGCCCGACGAGGTGCGCAGGTTGAACCCGGATCAGGCCATCCTCATCCCGGAGCGGCAGAACCCGCTCCTCGTCCATCGGATCGTCTACTTCCATGACCCGACGTTCAAGACGCTCTTCGAAGCGCAGTCCGGGCCCCTGCCCTATCCATCAAAGGACGGCGCAACCCTACGGGCGCTGGCGGCGCGGGTGGAGGAGTTGGAGCGGCAGGCCGTGCAGAAGGTAGTTGTGGATTTCGTGCGGCCTGAGAAGGTGAAAGCTGGATCCGAGCCACCGGCGGTGTCCGCGCCGAAGCTGGCGGCAGAGATCATGGCGGACAGAGTCGTGACCCCCAAGACGGAACGGCGGCCAGACCTGGAAGTTCTCACGCCGCCACAAGAAAAAGCCCTCGCGCGAATGGGCCGCTTCACAGCGAAACTCGCAGAGCGGGCCGAATAAGATCTGAAAGAATGGGCAGTGGGTCGCCAGGTTTGCCGCATACGCAGGCCACATTCACGAAGGCTGGAATGCAACTTGGTGCGGCGTTTCGTCGTGGGTGTCAGCGGTTCATTGCCCGTAATAGCATTCCAAGGCCTTGCGGCCCTTCAGTTGTTCCGGGCGATAGGGCTTCACCTCTCCAGATTGGACCACCGCATCAGCTTTCAGGCGCTCGGTGACCGAAGGATGGAGCGGGAAGTCGTCCCCGACTTCCCGGATTCCCTTCTTCCAGCCAATTCGCAGAGGCCCTGCGCTCAACATCGCGTCTTCACGATGTTGCATCCCCAAGGGATCGGGCCAGAGGTGAAGAACGCCTTCGTTGATCTGGATGGAGGGCACGCACTCCCTCAGTTCCTGGATCATCCAGTCCAAGGCAATATCGCTGAGGCGTGACTCCGCCTCCGGGTAACTGCCGCCGATGTCGCTATGACAGCCGGCAAACCAAACTTGTTTGAGCCATTTGGGCTCCCGTTTTGCAGTCTCGATGGCCGCTTTCTTTGAAGCCCAGCCAACGCGCGGGAAGTCGGCCCGGTCCTCGTCAATAGCCATGGCATGCCGCGCATGCTGGACATCGGGATCGAGCCATTGATCATAGTTTTGTTTGCTCCACCCCGCGAAATGTCCGGTTCTCCAAAGCTGCCGCCAATCTGATGGCCGCCAAAGCTTCAGTTTGCGTGAAGGGTCGTCCGAGAAGTACTTGAAGTTGTCGGCGAGCAAGGTGCCGAGTTGAAAGAGGAGGGATGCGAGCAACAGCCCCAGTGGTCCGAGAACCCACCAGGTCCAGCCCAAAGCCACACCAGCGTAGACCCCAACCCCGACGAGCAGCGTTGTGCCCCAGACCAAAGCTCGTACGACCGCCGTTCGCAACGATGCAACCGTATCGAAAACGCCGATGAAAGTCGGTTGCACGTTACCCTGCTTATCCTCGCCTTCGACTGGCGAGGAGGAGTATTTCTGGCGAAAACGATGCCCCAGTTCTTCTCGATGTGTGAAATAGGGGTTCCGACCGCGAGGCCTCCCTGCGCCATGATTGTAGACGAATTTCACGGCGTCTTTCGCGATTTTGCGAAGCCTTGGGCCAGATCGAGGAACCGGCGTGCCATCCGGCATCTTTGTCGGGACGCCGCAGAGGTTCATCACATTTGCCAAGGCCCTGACGGTGTAGGCGCCGCGTGAAAATCCGAACAGAAGCACGCGATCGCCCGGCTGGTAGTGCGCAATGATCTGCTCGTAGCAGTCTATAATGTTGTGGTCGATGCCGGTGCCGACAGCGCTCTCGAGGATTGGTTTGATGCGCCGAAACAAACCCCCGCTTTCGCCGGTGCCGAGGCCGGGGTCGTAGAAGGCAACTTGCTCCGCCGGGTTTATCGGGGAGTCAGGACCAGGGCGCATGGCGCGGTACATCTTGTAGACATTCGATAACCGCTGATCGGGGCGAACCCCGCCCATCTGACCGGTACCGTCCGAAAAAATGCAGATGTTCTTTACCAATTTCCCACCTCGACAATTGCTGCGCCCTGAAGTTGATGCGCCGCACATGAGATCAATCTAGACAGAATTATCGATCGTTTGGAAGTGGCGCGGAGAGCGCGAGAACGCCGGTTTCGCCCCCGGACGAAGCCGGGCCGGCGCTGTGGCTGTTGCTCGGATCCCACACGGCGTTCCAAAGCTAGCCAGCCCAAGACCGCCGCTCTACTTTAACCGACAGCTGCCCCGCAGCCGGCTTTCGTGCTTGCTGCGGAACCGCCGGTCAGCCCATCTCGGGGACAAGAATATGCCGGCGCAGGACGAGGAAGAGCAGCCAAGGCTCCTTTCAACCGCTGATTTCGTACATGTGCAACCGCCCCTTGCGGCATTTGGACTCACCCACTATATACGGAGTCTGACTTCGAGTCCGGCCACAAGGTGATGTAGGATGACTCAGGGTTTTAAGGCCGTGCCGAGCGGTATCCGGCTCAACGAAGAAGACGCTGCCATCGTCAAAGGAATGCTCGCCCGCGGGGATCGTCAACATGACATCGCCGCCTGGTTTGGCGTAAACGGCGGCCGGATAGCAGAGATCTCGACTGGCGCAAAGTTCGCCCAAGTGAAACCGACCGACCTAGCCGGTCTTCCGCCGCAGGGGCCTTATTTGTCAGGCCGGCAGTCCGCCGCGCTCTTGGCGAAGCTCGGCTTTAACTACGCAGCCGAGTAACTAACAAATTTGTGCCCATTTGGGCCGAAGGCACATAGCGAGGCGCACATGAGCATTTCGGACGACTTCAAGACCTTTCTCGACAACATCAAGATCGACAACGCTGCGACGATTGGGTCGCGGTACGGCGAAGTGACCGCTGCACTGAACAAGGAGTTTCGCGACACGGAGTCCAAGACGGCGAATAGTCTCCAAGTTGGTTCTTATGGTCGATGGACAGCGATCAATGGTATCTCGGACTTGGACATGATCTACGTCATGCCGGCGGGCAAGTGGGAGGACTACAAGGACGGTCGACAGTATGAGCTCCTCCGAGACGCGAGGGCCGCGATCAAGCGGCGATACCCTTCGACAACGGTAAAGGTAGATCGCTTGGTGGTCCGGGTACTCTACAAAGACTTCCACCTCGAGGTGATGCCAGCCTTCAAGCTCGCAGATGGGAGCTACAAATATCCTGACACCGCCAATGGCGGGTCGTGGAAGATCACGAAGCCCCAGGCTGAGCTTGATGAGATGAAGGAGGCCAACGCGCGGAAGAACCGAAATCTACGTCGCTTGTGCAAGATGGCCCGTGCCTGGAAAAACAAGCACGGTGTCGCAATGGGCGGCCTTCTGATCGACACGCTGGCGTACAACTTCCTCGAGTCGACCGACGACTACGATACGAAGAGCTACCATTACTACGACTTTATGTGCCGGGATTTCTTCGAGTTTCTGGCCGATCAACCCGAACAATCCGAATATGCCGCACTGGGCAGCCGCCAACGCGTTCGTGTGAAAAAGCGCTTCGAACGCAAGGCAAAGAAGGCCTACGAGTTGTGCCTCAAAGCGATCGAGGCAAGCGGCCAAAAGAACGAGCGTCAGAAGTGGCGAGATGTCTTCGGCAACGCTTATCCTGCCCCCGCAAAGAGTGCAGCGGGAGAAGCCGCAGCATACGCCCATGTCTTCAAGAACACGGAGGAATTTGTCGAAGACAGATTCCCTGTCGATATCCGATACGACCTTCGCATCAACTGCGAAGTTACCCAGGACGGATTCCGACCTACGATGCTACGGCAGCTCTTGGAGGGGTACGGCGTGCTCCGGCCACAAAAAAAGCTCCGGTTCTTCCTGGCAGATGCATCGGACCTGCCCGAAAACGTGGAGTTGTACTGGAAAGTACTGAACCGCGGCGATGAAGCGGAGCGGCGCGATATGATCCGTGGCCAGATCGTACACGACGAGGGACGAGCCGAGCGTCAAGAGACGACAAACTTCCGCGGGGACCACCTTGTCGAATGCTATGCCGTAAGCCGCGGCGTGGTTGTCGCACGCGACACAATCCGAGTTCCGATTCGCGTGCGAGACGCCCAGGACGAAAACTATGCCGCCTAGCTACGACATCGCCTTCGAAGACCAAATCCGTGAGTGCTTTGGACGAGTCGTACACACTCACAAAACGCACGAAAGGATGGCTGACCGCTGCGCCGGGAGCCTGCGTGTTTTCAAATGGGCTCAGATCACACTCTCCGCGCTTACAAGCGCCGGAGCCGTAGGCGTGGTGGTAAAAGAGGGTGCTTTCCTTGAGCTGGTGACCGCGGCTTTGTCGTTCCTAACCCTGCTGGTGGCGGCGTATCTCAAGAACTTTGATCCAGGGGCCACAGCTCAGAAACATCGCGATGCTGCCGCAAAACTCTGGAACATTCGCGAATGTTATCAATCACTGCTGACTGATCTCCCAAAGATGCCGCACGAGCAAGCCGTTGAGCGTCGTGACGAGTTACAGGCTATGCTCGCGGCTCTTTATGTGGGGGCGCCTCAGACTGATGGAAAGGCCTATGAGGAAGCCCAGGACCGGCTGAAAAACATGGAGGACATGACGTTCTCAGACGCAGAGATTGACTGCTTTTTGCCCTTATCCCTAAAGCGCTCTGGCGGACGACCTAGGCCAGGTGCAGAACCCTGAACCGACGCCGCCGTGAACGGCCGCATTGAGTTCATTGTGTCAAATGAAGGCGACCGCAGCGAACGGCCGTTTCCCGCCCCCTGCGTCGGCGGGCCAGCCGTTGCCGTGCGCCCACAGAACAATCACCGTGCCCGCGGCCGGTCCCAGATCATGCCGGCAAGGCGAGGATCGTCCGCGAACGAGCCCGGCGGGAACTCGATCCCGAGGCGCGGGTGCTCGCGGACGGCCTGCGCTCCGGTCCGGTTGACGCGGATGCGCCATGTCTGCCGTTCGACCGGCGCGGGGCTGCCGAACGCCCGGCAGGTCAGCACCGCGAAATTCGCCCCGCGCGCCGGATCGCGCACGGAAGCGTAGCGGATGACCTCCACCCCGACCTCGCGCGCGGTCTCGGCAAGGCCCTGGCACGGCTCGTAGTCGGTCAGGTGCTGCCATCGGCCCGGGTCCGCCGCCAGTGCACCCGTGGTCAGATCAAGTGCCACAGAAGCGGCCAGATCGACCGAAAAGGCAGTGTATTCGGCGGCATCATCCGGGAAGGGCGTCTCCGGGCTCTCGGCGTAGAAGAGGAAACGATAGAACACCATCTCGGCCGTCGCGGTCTCGGGCCGCTCCGCACCATACCAGACGCCCGGCGTGACCCCGGCCCGGCGGAAGCGAGAGCCCTGCGGATAGGGCCGATAGCGGAACGGCGTTGAAAGCAGATAGTCGAGATGGCGGCACTCGGGCGGAACAGGCGGCTTGGTCTCGTCCAGGATGGTTTCCAGCACGTCTTGCTCACCGAGGCTGTCGACGAGTTTCAGCGTCGAGACACGGTGCTGCGCTTCGACCAGTCGCCAGGCCGGGCTTTCAAGCGGCCGGGCCTCAGAGCGGAGCGCGTCGGGCGTCCAGATAGGTGACGACATCCACGAGTCCCTGGGCAGAGGCAATCCGTTCGGCGGGGCGTGCCCCGAGCGCAGTATTGGGTGCCGTCAGCCACGCCCGGGCAACGCCCTCATCCCCGCCCGTGATCGCATCCAGCGAGCGGAAGGCACGCACCAGAAGTGCGGCAAGCTCGAACGGCTTGCCATGATCGGTCAGGGCGGCTTCCCCGCTCTTGAAACGGGACACCTGCGCCTCGGAGACGCCAAGCACCTCGGCAAGGAGACGGCCCGAGATGTCGAGCCGTTCAGCCGCCCGGAGGACGGCTTTGGTCAGGACCGCCCTGCGATCCGGCTCTGCGGAGTGTCTGTGAGCATTCAGCATGATCGCCTCCTTTCCCGATGTAACATAGTGCATAAAAGTTCCTGTGGAAAGAATAAACGATCGCGAATTTGCGCCTCGCACAGTGACGGTCGTCTGATTGTCCCAATACCTCTGACATCCATGAAACTTACTCCGGCTCGGCTGAGGGACTAAAAGCCTGCTTTCTGCCCGAGCGGCAGTCGCCATGCGGTCGCTCCCCGCCCACACGAAGCCGACCGGATCGCCCTCACTCAGTATTCTTCGCCTGCCGCCGGGCGATCAGTGCCGCGAACTCCGTCAACTCGACACCGATCAGCCCGTCCGAGGCGATCTTGAGAAGCCGCCGGTCCTCCTCAGTCATGCCCTTCTTCGGCCAGGCCGCCCGGAACTTCCCCGCAGCCTCCGCAAATCCCGCGGCCCAATCCGCCTGCCCCTTCCTGGAGCGCCTGGCCATCGATGCGGTGAACTCTCCGGGCTCGGAGGCAAGATCCGACACCGCTTGGGCGCGCATCATCAGAAGGTCCATGAACCGCTGGAACCGGGACGGATCGATCCGCGGCAGGACAGCATCGAGGATCGCGGGCAACCATTGGTTCGGCATGAGCATCTGCGGTGCGATGACGACACCGGTCAGGTAACCATCGAGCCAGTCGGGCGCGAGGTCCGTGCCGCGCAGGAGCGCCACCATCTCGCCCTTCTTCTCGGGTGCCGGCGCCTCCGCGGCCAGCTCCTCAAGGGACGCGCCCGGATCGAAATCCGGATCGTCCCGGATCCAGGCCTCGATGGTCTGCTCATGAATGTCGAGCATCACCGGGATCTTCTTCAGGTCACGACCGTCGAGCAATGCCGCGGCGCAAGCTGCAAAACTCGCCGCGTCCGGTTCGAGGGCGGTTTCCAGCACATCGGCGGCACGGGCCAGAATGCGCGCCCACCAGTCGCGCCGGGTCTCCAGCCATTTCCAGAGCGCCGTTTCGCCCGAGCGCGCAGTTCGCGCCTTGTCGAGCACCGCCTGCGCCTCATCGCTTTCCTCGAACCAGCTTTCGACGATTTCATGACGGTCCCACCAGCCCTCGCTCGCGAGGATCAGGGCGCCCTGTTCTCGCGGCGGAAGCGCCCGGATGGCGGGCGTCGAGACCAGACCGGCGATCAGGTCCGGCGTCGATTTCATCTCGGGGCGCAGGCCAGAGAGGCCGCAGATCCGGGCAACCTCGATCAGGCCCGGAACCGGCGGCCGACCTTGCAGAAGGCCGTCGGCCAGCGCGATGGCCAGGGCACGGCGGACGTAATCAGCCGTGACGCTCAGCGCGCCGACCTCCCCGGACATGTGGTCGATGACCGCCTTCTGATCCTTCGCCGAGCGACAGGGGATCGTATAGGCATCCTTCACGCCCTGCCCCTGTTTCAGAAGCAGCATCGCCATCTTGCGCCGGCTTCCCGATTGGAGGGCGATGCCGATGCTCTGGGCACCGCCGCCATCCGGCAGGGTGGCGCGGATAGCGTGGAGCGTCCAGGGTCCCGGTTCGGGCTCTGCTGCCACGCCCCTGCGCATCGCCTCCCTGAGAACCAGGTCGATCTCCCGCCGCGCGTCATCCTCCGGCATCCAGCTGCGCAGGACGACGAGTGTCGCGAGGATTCTGCCCGGCAGATCGCCGCGCGCCAGACGTGCCGCAATTGCCCGGGCCGCCGCAAGCCGGATGGCCGGAGCCGGATCGAGGAGCCAGAAGCAGGCAAGATCGGCATGGATCGGATCGCTGCGGGCCAACGAATAGGCCACGACATGTTCGCGCATCTCGGCGGGCATGGCCCCGAAGCTTTCGGTCAGTGCGGTGTGCAGCGCCAGCGGCTCTCCCTCTGCCTGGCTGATCAGTTCGGCAAAGAGCCCGTCGAGCAACGCATCGCCCTCGGCGGGATTGGCCGTGCGCCGACCATCTGCCGGAACGACATCTTCGCGCTGCACCTCCAGAGAAGCCGGCGCTGTCAGTCCGTTGCGGGTCCAAGCCCGGGCGAAGATCAGGTTGTGCGCGGGCGTCATCCGGCCCTGACGCCGCGCGAGGGCGAGGGCGTCTTCGACCGCATCAACAAAGGCCTGCCCGCGAACCTTGCCGTTCTCACAAGCGATGCGCGCTGCATCAAGGCCCGCGCCAAGCAGGTCGAGCAGATCCTCGTCCTTCGGCGAAAGATCGTCGATCGCGCAAAGGCGCGCGACAATCTGGCCGCCGAGGGCCGGGCGATGCAGGAGATCGAAGCTGAACCGTTCGAGGATGTCGCGGCGGGCGCCGAACCCGTCGCCGCCAGCTTGCGCGAGTGCTGCCAATGCCTCGTCGATCCGATCTTTTGCCACCTGTCACCTGCCCCGGCTGCCTGATTTCAGCGACCAACCTAGCGACGCGGTCGTGCCTTGTCAGGGAGCTACAGCGTCGGAGCCAGACAAATGAACGGCGCACATGCGATTTCTGGCCGAGAACCGATGTGAAAGGTCACGAGGGCGCAAGGCGGGACCGCCTCACAATTCCCAATCCTTCGGGCCTGTGTGCTCAGGGCCGCCGGCCAGAGTCCGCTCCGACCTCGTTGCCTCTCGAAGTGTCAACCCGAAAGCCACATGCGACTTCGCCGCTGAGACCACCGCCCGCGCGATCCACCGCCGCTCGGCTTCATCCTCGACATCCCGCGCCAACGCATCGGTCCGACCTGCGGCAAGCTGCGCCACGACACCCTCCCCGTATCGCCCGCGCAGCTCGGCCGCGAACCGCTCCGCATGGGCATCCCCGCGGAACTCGATCTTGCCCTCGGCCTGCATGATCCGCCCCATCGACCGCAGCGTACGCACCAGTCGGTCGTTCTCGGGCACGGCTTCATGGGTAACGGCAAGGTCAATCGTCCTTGCCGCTCGGTCGTAGAACCCCTGTAACTCGTCGGCCGCGCGTCGCCCCTGATCCGGGTCACGCAGATCGAGCCGCCGCCGACCGGCGAGGACCAGAAGGTCGCTCTGAACCCAGTCCCGCTCTTCCCAGGCATGTGCCGCGCCGGTCTCCAGGCGGCTGGCGATGCGCTCGCCGCTCAGGCCAATCGCGCTCGCGCCCGCGACGATCTCCACGCGCAGCCGCTCCGCCGCGCCGGGCCGCAAGGTCGTCTCCAGCCTGCGCCGCGTCAGGATATCGCCATCGAGCACCATGCCGTAGACCGTAGACTGCGGCATCATCTGCAGAAGCTGCGCGCCGCGGGCATCGCCAAGCCCGCGCGCGATGTCGATGGCGTAGCCACTAAGTTCATCCCGCAGGTCCTTCCGCTCGGCGAGCGGAGCCTTGCGGATCCTGTCCCCGGTCTCTGCCATCCACCCGCTGAAATGCCGCTCCAAGTCAGCGCGCTCGAGCGTCGCTGCCCCAGCCGGGAAGGGATGAAGCACCCCGCCCCGGCGAAGGGCCTCTTCGGCGGCGGCGATCTTCTCGCCGATCTCCGGGAGCCCCGTCAGGGCCGCCACATGGCTCAGACTGCGCATGGTGTCGGCAGTGCGCGCCATCGTGGCAAGCGCATCTTCCAGCGCCCTGCCCTCACGCGGCCGCTCCTCTGGCGCCCTGCCCTCTTCCCGGGCACGTTCGATCTCTGCCCTCGACGGGCCATAGGTCAGCAGCCCCCGCTCCGCCCGCGAGGTCGCATCCAGAAACACACCCTCCTCAGCGGCGATGGCCACCATGCGCTCTTTCATCCTATCGAGGTTGAACACATGCTCCTTCGCCATGAAGAACCAGCTGTCATTCAGCGTACCCCGGTTGTTCACGACGATATGGACATGGGGATGCGGCCGGTCGGTGTGCAGAGCCGCGACATAGGACCAGATATCGTCCTGGTGTTCGCCGGACTGGAACATCTCGAAGGCCCAGGCCTCTGCAATCAGCCTGGCCTTCCCGGGCCGCACATGCGACGGAAAGCTGAGAAGCAGATGGCTGGTGTGGCCATTCTTCGGCGATCCGCGCCAATCCTCGACCCAGTCGCCGACGATGTCGCTCCGTTCGTCCTTGGTGAGGCCCTTGGCATCGGCATCCAGCACCACCCCGTTGCCGAAGATCGAGGCCGATTTCGAGAACAGATAATCCATCTGGGCCGCCAGTTCCTTCGCGTTGGCGGTGCCGCCCTTGCCGATCTTCTTCAGCACTGCAGCGTTCGACCCCAACGAAAATCGCCACAACTGGCTCGCCCGCGGCGAGAACCGGAAACCCTGCCGAGAGGAGGAAGAGGGTCCGGGTTTCACGCGCCCGGACTGGGGACGCAGGAAGTCGAGGTCGCCAAGAACAGCCGCTGCCAGCCCGATCGGGCGCGATCCAAGCTTAACCATGGCGCGCGCCCTCCTGGGTTTCAGCAAACTTGCGGAACAGCGCAACGCCCTGCCGACGGCGTTCCGCGATGATCTGGCTCAGCGCCTTCGCCACCATAGGCAGCGACCGGCGCAACTCGTCCACCGACGCCCACTGCGCCTTGACCATCGGCGCCCTGCCACGGTTCGCCGCCAGTGCAATCTGGTTCACGTTGGTCCCGATCTTGGCCAACTCGTAGCGGATATCCTCCAGCCGCGCGCTGTCCTCCCGGCTGAACTCAAGGAAACCCGACGCCATCCGCACGACCGACCGTACACCGTCAGAGCGGGATTTCGCGCCCAGTTGGGTGCAGAGCGCATCGAAGGCCTGAAGCTCTTCGGCTGGCAGACGGCAGCTGACCACCTGGCCAGAACTCTCGCCTCGGGGCCGCCCCCGGCGGGTCGCTTGCTGCGCTGCAGAATCAGCCCCCACGTAATTCTTCTTGGCTGAAAGGTTGGACTCCGACTTGGGTCCTGTTTTGCGAGGATCTGATTTTACTGCCAACTTCCGCCACCGATTATTTGTAGACATCTCGCATTTCCTGCCACCTTCTCTATCCCCTTCTTTCAGCTCTTGATCAAGCACAATCTATGCGCGATATGACCCCTTGCAGGTTGTGTTAACCTTGGGTAACTCACCTGCCACCGAGTGCGCTTCGCTGATCGCTGAATGCACAAGGCGCAACCGGAGAAGGTGCACCTCCAAGCCCTTGGCAGGAGGGCATTTCCCGGGCAGAAGTGGCGGTAACGCCCTGTTTTGTTTGATGTACGGACCCAAACGTTCAGTGTTGCGGGTTCGGAGAAAGGAAGTGTGGGATGCGTCTTGTGGCATCAGCGACGTGTGATCAGGGCTACGCCTTATGATACACGCATTGCGCAATCAGATAAAAGACATACGCATCCAGTAATCAGACAAATGATTAAAGAGATACGCCTTGCGCAATAGGAGTTGCGCGAGATGGTTTCTGATATCTGCAGTCTGAACTCGGATTAAAGAAATGTGATTTGGGATAAACGATTTCAGCGATCGGCATTCAGAAATGGGATCGTCGATATGCGAAGTGAGGAAGTGGGTCATGGGTTACGGAATACGGGTTGTACTGGTGATGAACAGGAAGGGAGGATCGGGCAAAAGTACGCTCTGCCGCGCCCTTGCTTCTGCTGCAGCAAGTCGCGGCGAGACGGCTACGATCTTCGACACTGACGCATCGAGGTCTTGCCTCAAGTGGATGCAGGCGGGGCAAGAGGCTGGGAACTGGTCACCCCTTGTCGAGGTGATCCACACGCTTGACGCGCACCGGGTCGTCGAGGCGATTGACCAGATCTATGAACAGCCGGACCAGGAGCATCTGATCCTGATCGACACCTTCGGTGGCGGGTCTGAGGCGCAAGACGTGCTGGCCGTCGCCGCCCATCGGATCATCTGTCCGATGATGCTGTCGCGCGGCGATCTCAGCGAGACGCTCGAGACGGCCAGCTGGTATCTGAAGTTGCGAGGCAGGGTCGACAAACCAGATGAGCTTGCCGGCTTCTCCGTGGTGTTCAGCCGCGTGCAGGTCCGGCTTTCTGAGACGGAGCGCGCGGTGGCGGATGAACTCTTCCGGTCATTGCCCGCCTGCGAAGCCTGGCTATCCAGTCGCAGCGCCTATGTCCGGATGGACAAGGAAGGGCTCCTCGGCCCGATCGCGGACAAGACGCCAAATCGCGGGTTGGCGGCGCATCTTCAGACGGCCGTGAAGGAGGCGGGGGAGCTTCTCGACGAAATCGATCAGTTGATCGCCGCAACGGCGGAGGTCGCATAATGGCACCGCGTAAAGATCAGATGCGGATCATCCGGCAGGATGCGGGTTTTTCAGCGAAGCTTGGGTTTGGCGGGATGGCTACGCCTCCAGCCGAGTCCGACAGACCGAGCGCGATACCCTTGGTGCCGGTCAGCGTCCTGCCAGACGCGAAGCCTGAGCAACCGGCAACCGTGACAGTAGACTCAGTGGTCATGCCCAAAAGCGTTGTCGGTAGACAAGCCATCCGCGGCCAAGAAGAAGCCCGGAAAGAGGTGGGTGAACCGCGGGCACCAGCGCACTCGGCGCGGCCCCATGCGGTACCTGTTCCCTCCGCAGCGGCACGCGGTCAGGTCGTCTATGTCGCGGTGTCGCTCACTGCCCGGCAAGCCTGTCTGGCTGAAGCCTGGGCCTCAGTGGCGCGGTGCTCGGTTCAGTTCCTGATCCGTCGTGTGGCGCAGGGGCTTCGTGACCGGGTCTTTGACGACTGGGAACGCGATGGAATGCCGGAGGTCATTGAGCCTAGAGGCGCGCGGGGCAAGCATCCGACCAGCGTGACCTTGACCCTGCGACCGCCTTTTGCAGCCGACCTTGCTGCCCGGCACGACCCGCTTGGCATTCTCGGACTGGCGCGGGTCATGGGCCCGGCCTTCCGCGCGCGGTTCCAGGAGGCTTTCGACTTGGCCCTGGACAAAGCGCCGCCGCACAAGACAACTGAGGGAGAAGAGAAATGACTGATCAGAAATCAAATGCCCTCGACTGCGTCATGTCGGCAGCCGAACTTGATGTTGGCCGGCCTGTCGAATGGATGGTCGACCCAGATCATCGCGAGAAGATACTCGGCGTCACCTATGCGTTCAGCCACACCGGCGAGCGCAAGACAGTATGGTACACGGCGAACAAGCGGCGCGCGAAGAACGCCTTGCTGGTCACGGACCTGGTCTCGTCCACCGGCAAGATCAGCGCGTAGCGCCGTGGCGCCTGGATTTTATGCCTTGGCCCGAAGCGCCGACGGCAAAGAACTGAAAAGGCCCGGCAGCTTGCGCCACCGGGCTCTGATCTCAGGGCCTCAGCCCGCGAACTGGTCCTCGCGGTCGACCAGTTCGGGATCTTCGCCTTCACCGGCCTTCGGGCGGCTCAGGAAGTCGACCTTTTCAGCGATGATCTCGCAGCCGTAGCGGTCAACCCCGGCGGCGTCGGTCCATTTGGTGTAGTGAATGCGGCCGTGGACCATCACCTTCATGCCCTTTTCGCAGTTGTCGGCGACCGTCTTGCCGAGACCGTTGAAGCAGGTGATGCGGTGCCATTCGGTGTCCATCACGCGGTAGCCGTCCTTGTCGCGCTGGACCCGATCCTCGGACAGGCGCGGGCGCGAGGTGGCGAGGGTGAAGTTGGTGATCTTGGTCCCACCTTGCGTGGTGCGGACTTCCGGGGACTGACCGATGTTGTCGGCGAGGATGACGATGTTCTGCATGTGAAGCTCCTGTTTCTGGCTGAAGGGACCATCCCTTCGACAAGACCCGAATGAAGCCTGTCGGCCGAGGCCTGCACGGCGGCCCTTGAAGCCGCCGGAAACCCCCGAAGGGCCGGGGTGGTGCGGGCAGGTGACGCGTTTCCAAAGAAACGCTAGCCAACACGGCCCGGACTTGAGCGGGGTTGCGAGCCAGAGGCCGAACAGGCTTAGGGGATTGTCCGTCGAAGGGATGGTCCCTTCAGCCCGGACCACGGGAAGCTTCCGGGCAGAACCGCTCACACGATCAACCGGCCATATCAGCCCCACGGGTCAAGAACCCGGAAAGAGGTGGGGAGACCATGTCACCAGTGCCCCGCCCGATTGGAGCGACATGCGGGTCGAAAACGGTGCAGCGCAAAGGGACAGGCAGCGATTGGACAGGCCGAATGTGTCGCTTTCACCCAAGGGTCATTGGCCGACGTCGCGATTTGCGTTCCATGGGCATGAGGGTGATGGTTGGTGCCGTCGTGAAAACGCCGTTGCGATGTCACCACGGGTCTGGCGGTTGGATGGAAGGTAGATCGCGGAAAGGTCGGGGGCCGGGGCGACCCATACGGCTGCAACGGCATAGACCAAACTGGCACCGAACAGGGACTGCTCAAGAGGACAGGGCCCCCGCGACCGAGCTTGGCGCAAGCCGACCGCCAATGCTGTGCCCTGCTCAGTCGAACAGTCCGGGTTGGGCCGCCGCCTTCGCCTTCTTGCCCTTAACCACCGGCTCCGATGCCAAGGCACCCGCGCCAGCCAACGAAGCCTCGGTCAGCAAGGGGCCCGCGCAGACTTCGTCCAGAAGGGCGGCCTGGGCGGGTTCCAGCGCGACGAGACGGCCAAGCAGATGCAGCAGGTTCAACAGGTCTTCGGTATACTCGGGCAACCAGTGATCGGGCTGGATCTTGTCCAGCGCTGAGGGCGGGCGGCGGTCGCCGATGACCGGGCGGGTGCGGTCGGCCTTGCGATAGCTGAACCATTGGCGCAGCACGTTGCGGCCGGAAACCTGATATTCGGCCACGGCGGTTGGGACGTTTTCGATGAACCCCTCCCCCACATGCAGCCGACCCGTGGAAGGGTCGTGATGCATCGTGTCGGGCAAGGGGTGCGGCGCGCCGGGGATGGTACCGCCGACCGGGATCGTCGGGCCTTGCCCCTTGGGCATCCGAGGGGGCGCCGCGGGACGGCCTGCCGAGGGGTCGGCAAAGCGTTCGCCATAGGTGTGCAGCCAGATCACTTCGCACCCCAAGGTGACGGCGCGGTCGAAAAGGGCGGTATCTGCGGTGATTGGCACACGCAGACCGGGTCGGATCAGGTCTTCCTTGAAGCGCGCCGTGAAGGCGGGATGCGCCAGAAGCGCAGAGATATAGGCCATGACCTCGGGCGCGGTGACGGGTTTTCCATAGGTGGTGGAAAGATGCGCGATCAGGGCGGACTTGACGTTCGGGACCGTCGAGGCGGCGTCGCGCCAGAGGGGAAGAACACGACCACCGCGTCCATGGTAGTGGTGCTGATCTGGGATGTGGCCGGTAACCGTAAGGCACGGGCCATTTTCAGGCGCGAAGTCGTCCAGAGCCGTCAGGTAGACTTGAGACTTGCTGTCCAAAGACCAAAGGTCCGGACGAGCCTGACTGAGCAAGCGGTGGTCAGGGATAATCCACTGGCGATCAAAACTACGAAATCCATATCGAACGGGGGGAACGACCGGCCCTTTATCCAAGCCGACGGACACTGACCGAAGCGGCTGTTGGCCGAGCGGCACTTTCACATTGCGGTCCAGCGTGCGATCACGATCAGGGTGGAACAGGTCTTCCTTCAGCTTAGGATCACGGGCTGATCGGAGTTGATCCCATCGATCACCTAGCGAAACAGCATCAGGCGCAATAACCCAGGTCCTATGCGTTTTGACTCCTGGAGTCGACCAGGCGAACAGATCCAGCAACGCCGGATAAGCACCCCAGCCTAAGCCACGTTCGGGCAAGAATGGTCCGCGTAAACTTGCCTCACCATCTTGCCAGCCCTCATCGTGTAGCGTGACGTCGGCAAGGGCCAAAAACTTGTCTTCGCGGTGCCCTTCGGGCAAAGCGCGATAGCGAATCCGAGCTACTTCTCCGGTCTGTGCTGTCGGTCTACGCAGCGCCATCACGATGCAGACCTCTTGCATGACCCCCTGGAAAATTCGGGTATTCACCTCAGGCCTAAAACCCTCGGGCGAGGCGTCGATCACCCAGATGTCGGAACAGCTTTTGCGCAAGTCGGCGCGCATCTGCTGAAACCCCGGCCCGTTCAGAAAGCCCGAAGCGGTGATGAAGCAGACAATCCCCGGGCGATGAACCTCAGGCTCGCCCGTCGCCTCGGCGTGGCCCGAGCCGAAAACCTTCCATGCAGCCCACCGCCAGAAGAACACATAGAGGTTTTTCAGATGCTTGGCATGGGCGCCCAAGCCCCATTCGGGCGGGGGTGCCCAAAGGTCCATCGGTGATGGGCGGCCGGGGCTGCCCTTTTCCACCCATCCGCCCTGCCCCGCCGCATCGACCTTGTAAGGCGGGTTGCCGATGACTACGGTGATCGGCTCATCCCGCTTGATGGCATTCGCCTCTTTCCGCGAATTGCCGATGGGGGCCAGCATGGTCGAGAACTGCGTTTGCGCCGCATAGGGATCGCCAAGCGTGTCGGTGACGAACAGGCGGGGCTGCGGCAGATTGGCGCCCGACCCGCTACCGCTGGCCGAAACGCCCATCAGCGCACGCATTTCCGCCATCAGCCTCAGCTGCGCAACCGCGAAGGGGCCGAACTGCAATTCGAACCCGATCAGCCGATGCGCCGCCGCACCCAAGGCCGGGCCAACAGCGCCCGCGCCCTGATCATCGGCCACCGTCTCGGCGATCTTGCGCAACACGCCAAGAAGGAAGGTGCCGGTGCCTGTCGCGGGATCGGCGATGGTGACATCCTTGGCGGCAAGGCCCTCATGGCGACCGAACAGGGCGGGGGCGCGCAAGGCCTCGTCCGTCAGGCGGACCATGGCCTGCACCACCTCGGGCGGGGTGTAGTAGCTGCCTGTCTTCTTGCGCAGGGCGTTGTCGTAAACCTCAAGGAAGTCTTCATAGAAGTAGAGCCAGGCATCGGGCTTGCCCTTGGACAGGGTGGGCCAATGCACCTCATGAAGCACGCGGGTCAGGGTCGAGATTGCGGTAGACAGCGCCTTTTGCGTCTGCGGATCGTCTGTCAGCAGGCGCAGGGCGGTGCCGATCAGTGTGTTCGTGTCGCGCAGGGCCAAGGCCGCATGGGCGATGCCCTTGTCCAAGGGAATGTCCTGCGCCCGCGCCATCAACAGGCCGAAGGTGACGGCCTGTGCATAGCCGTCAGCGAACTGCGCATCATCAGCCTGAGGGAAGAGGAGCCCCCGCCACTCGGTGGCAAGGTCGGTCAGGCTTTGAGTGCCGTTCTCCAGTTCTTCCAACACCTCGTCACGCAACAGACGGCACAGGCGCGCCGAAACCTCGGCCAGTTTGCGCGGGCTGTCGGGCGGGATCGGGCTCCAGCTCAGAAAGTCCGTCAGGAGAGTGACGAGCGTCTGCGGGGCTGTAAGCTTGGCACCCGCTGTGTCGAGATCACCGGAGAGATGAATGATCTGGCCAACGAGCGCGCCGTTCTGCCAGAGGCTGAAGGACTGGCCGTCGCTGTAAATGAGGTTCGGCAGGGATTTCAGCTTTTGCCACTGACGCTTGTCATGCGGATCGGTGAACTTGCGCGGATCGGCCCCCTTGCCCGGGGCTTTCAGTTCGATGAAGCCCGTCAGCGCGTTGCGAACGGTGACGGCATAATCAGGTCGGGTCCCCAAAGCCGAAAGGGTGCTTTCGCCGACAAGCGTGACCCAGCCGGGCTGCTGGCCAGCGGTTTCTGCCAGCGCTGTGATCAGTTCCTCAAGCGGTGCACGGATGTTGTCCTCCGGAGCGCCCGTGATCGCAGGGCTCGAGAGCTTGGCCTTGGCGGTCGCGCCATACTTGGAAATGATCTGGTCAAACATGAACTGCCCCGGCGTGCTTTTTGCAACCCTAGCTGGAATGGCTGTCAAAACAAGGCATTGCTGACGCCGACCGGTGCCCCAGCGCTGTTGTCGGTTCAGACCTATATTGCTGGTGGGATAAGCGTCGGAGGAAGGCAATAACCCCGCCTCCGCTTCACCGCTGCCAATTTCATGAGTGCGGTGATCGCCTTGCCCTCGTCATCGTGCGACTCGATCAAGACCTGACCTCGATACCCGATGCGGCCCCACTCCCGAATAAGGCAAGCGCCGCCAAAAAGGTCTCGCTGAACGCTAAGACGGTAGAAGCGACGCATGTTGCAGGCCGGGTCAATCCGCCTCAATTGAAGATCGGTCGGAAAGACTTCGAGCTGGGCAGGTTGATCAAACATATAGCGATCCGGATAGCCGTCCCCACCATATCAGGTAGCGCCGCCCTACTCCATCTCGATTTGCTGCTCTGCCAGGGCGCCCTTCGATCGTTTGGCCTTGGCACGATATCGGGCGATCTTGGTCGCCGCGATCAGAAGCGCCTCCTGATCGGGCGACCGGCCAGGAAAATTGTATAGCGCCGCTCCTTCAAAAAGAAGGTAGGCAGCAGCATCGTAGACTGTTGCTGCCCAGGCTTCGTCCTCATAGACACCGATGCCCATCGAACCATGCTCGGCCATGATCTGTGTGCGCCACCGTGGGGAACCGTCCGAACCGAGCGCCTTGATCACCCCTTTGTACTGGGAAGAGGTGTTCCGCTTTGACCGCCGATTGCGCATGACAGCTTGGCGACCAACCCGATGTTCAAGGTTTGAAACACGGCAGTCGAACGTGATCTTGTTTTCAAATGAGATCTGCTTCAGGTCGTCATAGCTGCGATCCGGATACTGAAGCTTCATGACGTACCGCTGCAGGGAAATTCGGCGACCATCGATGTCCGCGACAGCATGGATATGATCGCCGCGAGAAATCACCGCGTACCAACGATGGGCACGAACCTGCCAGTCGAAGCGCTTGTCGACGATGGCCACAAGATCACGGGACGTCGCAACCAATCCAATTGATGCCGGGGCAAGAGATTGAATGAGCGCTTGGATTTCTGCCTTGGTTTTTTGAATTGGGCTTTGCATGGTCTTCTGAATATCTTGATGCGGTTACGTCCACCGATCGCCAAACCTGGAAATGTCGCGGCGTAAGGTCTGGCACCCGCATTCCAGCGGATGCCAGTCACTTTGGCCGATAGAAAAATCAGGCTGGGTCGTTTTCCGTTTCAGGTCGTTCTGACGTGGGGAACGGCTCACTGAACATGTCGAGAGGCGTGGCTCCGCAGTAGGGGCAATGCCACAAGTTCTGGGCCATTTGGGCTCCAGAAGACTCGCCATCGCAATGCAGGCAGTACCATTTGTCAGACCGTTCATGATTGAGCGGGTGCATCGCACGACCGTCAGCGTCCGGCTTCGTCGAGTTCCTCGGCCAGTCACGCGCGATTTCCGCTCGAACCTGCCTTGCTTTCCATTGGGCGATGGGAAGCGCCTTGGCCACAAAGTCCGGATCCTGGATCGGGTTGTTCTTGAAGCGCCGATCGGTGATCAGCAATTGCGGTTTGCTGGAGGGCGCTTCTCCAATGAAGATACACCAGCCGCGCCCCCTCATCCTGGTATCCCGCAGAACATCATCAAGCTGATAGGGGTGCTGCCCGATGAACCCTTCATCGGGGTAGTTTTCATCGCCGCGCAAAATCCCTTCAACCTTTGCAATGTCCTCGGCTGTCGGCTGCCAGCCTAGCTTCGCTTTGCTGGCGAGCGCATGCCAATGTGCAAAACCAATCGCCTGTGCGGCACGCTTTTGCACCTCATGAAGTTCCGCGCCACTTGCGCGTGCACAGTCCTTAGTGATGCGTTTCAGATCTTTGAGGTAGTCGTGAGATGTCATGATCCATTCCAATTCCCGGATCCGACTAGGTGCCCGCTACTAATCAGACCCGTTCGAAAAGGAACGGGGTGAGGTGGATGAAGCACTGCTGGGCTTTGCATGGCGGACACACAGGCCTGTGCTGAAGGCCATCCTCAAAATGGGTGATAGGTTCTGTTCCGTCAAGTCCAGTCACGTGCATGAGGCACAGCCCGCCCGATGAGCAAAGGGGGCTCACGCCCCCTTCTCGAACTTCAGAACCGGGATGCCGAGCTTTTTGGCCTTGTCGGCGAGGTTTTCCTGGATGCCATTGCCCGGGAAGACGAGGATACCCACGGGCAGCACATCCAGCATGGCGTCGTTGCGCTTGAAGGGTGCGGCCTTGGCGTGCTTGGTCCAGTCGGGCTTGAAGGCTACTTGCGTGACCTTGCGGGCCTCGGCCCATTTGGCAGCGATGAGTTCGGTACCCTTGGGGCTACCACCGTGGAGAAGGATCATGTCGGGATATTTTGTCTGGACCTGATCGAGCTTGCCCCAGATCAGGCGGTGATCGTTGAAGTCGGTCCCGCCGGTGAGGGCGATCTTGGTGCCTTGGGGAAGCATCACTTCGGTTTCCGAGCGGCGCTTGGCGGAGAGGAAGTCGCGGCTGTCGATCAACGCTGCGGTCAGGTGCCTATGGTTCACCATCGAGCCCGAGCGGGGACGCCAGGTTGAGCCGGTGTGCAGCTCAAAGGCCTCGGCGCTGCGGTCGCGGAAGGCTTCGAGACAATGCCGCCGTTCAACGAGGCTGGTGCCTTCGGCCGTCAGGCGCTCGAGTTCGGTGGATTTCACCTCAGAGCCGTCCTGTTCGCGCTGCAGGCGATGTTGCGCCAGTTCGTTGTCGTCGAGCAAGCGTTCGGTCCGGGCGGCGGCGCGGTGGAAGAGGTTGACCTGACCCCAGAGCAATTCTTCGAGGTCGGGTTCCATGCGGGTGTCGCCAAGGGTTGCGACGAGGGCATCGAAGATATCGCTGACCGCGTCGATGAGGCGTTCGGGCTCCGGCATCGGGCGCAGATCGATCTCGTCCTGAAAGGCACGGGTGCCGTAGAGCTGAAGCTCCTGAAGCGCCCAAGCGGTCTGGGAAAGGGCGGCGCTGCGGTCGAAATCTTCGCTCTGGAATTGGGTCGTCATGGTCTTTTGCCTCCGGCTGCTCGGGCCTGCGCGACATCCCGCGCGGCCTTCATGGGCTGCGAAAGCCGTGGAAGGGGACGCCTCTTCACCCCGCCTTCGGGGCCGGAACGCATGTGGAGGAGGACGGGGGGCGGCTGATTTGCTTCGCGATGCAAAGCGGGGGCTCGTCCCCCGCGGCGGAAATCAGTTGCCCCCCGTCCTTGAAGGGGCGGCCCCTTTGACGGCCGCCTGCCCATCTCTTGAAGGACGTGCGGGTGTCGGGCGGGTTCGACAGCCAGGAAGAGGAGAAAGACGCGACCCAGTTCCTCAAGCGATGCTTGACCCCCTGCCCCGCTCCCTGACTGCTTTTGCGTTTTGAGAGAGTTCAGATCGTCAGCCGATGCAGATCCTTGAGGTCGATCTGCTGCGCCAGATGCTGACGCAGCGCTTCAGCGCCGTGGACACGGAGATCGTCGTTGAAATCCCCGAGACGTGGCTCAAGCACCTGTACGGCAATCCCGGCCTCGGTTGCTCTGGCAGTCAACCTTTCCGCCGCGCGATGCCCCGCCGGATCGCGGTCGATGGCGATGAAGAGGCGCTGCAACCCTTCCGGCAGCAGGACGGCTCCGAGGTGACCCGACGAGAGCGCCGCCCAGACGGGCAAAGAAGGTGCCGCCTCGCGGACAGACAGCATGGTCTCGATGCCTTCTCCCAGCACAAGGGTGTGATCTGCAGGAGCGATCCTGACGGCATTGCCAAGAAGGTGACCCATAGCCCGACGCGGCGTGTCGACAGCAGCCTTGTCCTGTCCGTCAGGTGCCAACCAAGTGCGATGCACGCCCTGCAAGGCCCCTGCCCCATCGGTGACCGCAGCGATTAGCGCTGGTCTGGGGATGGGCTTGGTCTGGCCTTCATCCCGATGCCAGCACTTCGGGTGGAAGCGCAGGGTTGCACTCGGCACTGCTTGGGTGACGCCCCGGGTGCGCAAGTAGACCTCGGCCAAAGAACCCGCCAAAGGCAGCGAAGCCGCAAACAAGCGCGCCGCTGCTGCTGGCGTACCCGAGGGGGATTTTCGGCTGCGCGGGGAATTGGCATCCGGAAGAATCGGCTGCGGACGGCCAAGATGCACCCGAGCCTCATTCAGAAGATCGGGAAAGCGGGTGATCCCCGTGCGTTCGCGGATGATGTCTAGGAGATCACCATGTTCGCCGGTTGCTGAATCGGTCCATTTCCCAGAAGCGCCCGCCCCTGATGTCGGACCCGTCAACCTGACAAACAGCGATCTCCCCGGATTGTTCTGCAGATCGCCGACCATCCAGTAAGAACCTTCCCGCCTCCCGGCGGGAAGATAGTGGCGGCAAACGCTTTCGGCATTTTGCGAAAGGTCTCGCAGTATCTCTTCTGTTTCCAATGACATGGCACACACGATTAACAACCTTTGCGTGCATTTAGACCCTGGAGGGGGAAACGTGCAAGCAGGTGATCGAGCACTTTCACACCGCCGGAATCCGTCGGACAGAAGAGGCGCAGCTTCCAGGCGATGATTTCCGAGAAGAAGCCATCGGCTTTGAGGCGGTCTTTTTGCGCTTCCGTGAACCCGGAAAGCTCAATCCGGTTGACGCCCATGACGCGCGAGCGGTGCAACTCCATCCCTTCAGCCAGCCGCACCACGGTCTTGCCTTCCAGAACGAGGGCATGGACCTGCGCCGCCGTGAGTTTTGGCGCGTCGTCGGCAAGCGTGGTCGCGACCCAGGCGGGTGAGACACGGCGACCGATGATGCGTTGGCCGTCATCGGTTTGGAGCCGGTAGACGCGGGTTTCGTCCTGGGGAAGCTGCTTCCAGATCGGGAGCAAGAGCCCAGCCACGATATGCAGCGTGGCTTCCGAGAACTCCGGCACCTCGGCCAGTTCCGCGGTCCAGGCGGCGGCGAAGGCCGTGCGGTCGGCTTCCAGCCAATGGGTGTCTTCCAAGATCCTGGCCGGAACCGTGCTCGCCTCGGTCGGCCGGATCAGCCTCAAGCGGGGCTCGATCGTGCCATCATCCAGCATCAGGCTGGTGGCAGGCACCTGCAACGCGGCGCGGCCCGAGCGGCTGTTGACATGAAGCCGCGCCTTTGGGTCATCTAGCCAGTCCAGAGCATCCGCGAGGGAGGTCGGCGAATTGCGGCGCTTTTCTGCGATGGTCAGAAGCTGGGTTTCGGCACCGGAGCCAGGATGAGTGTAGATTACCCGCGCATCCGTGACGCGGAAGCTCTCGGCGCGCAGCGTCTCGAGCCCGAGGTCATAGACCCCGGTCGCGATGGCGCCTTCGATGCGCTGCGCCAAAAGCTCTTCGAAGGCAGTAAACAGGATGCCCTGCATCGCAATCGTCAGCGCCAGCAGACGATTGAGGAAGGTCGTGATCGGTGGGAGGTCATCCTTCAGCCCGTTGTCATCGGTCAGGCTGAGGCCGGTCGCATCCTCGAAGGCCCCGAGCGAGCAGCCGGCCACATCGCCGCGATAGATCCGGCGATAGAGTTGGCGCAGCGCATCGCGGGCATAGGGGGACTCGAGGTTATCCTCGGGTCGGAACAGCCCCTGCCCGCCGGTCTGGCGCTGACCGCGGGTGATGGCGCCGAGCGTGTCGAGGCGGCGCGCGATGGTCGAAAGGAAGCGCTTCTCAGCCTTCACATCGGTGGCCACCGGCCGGAAAAGCGGCGGCTGCGCCTGATTGGTGCGGTTGGTGCGGCCCAAGCCTTGGATGGCCGCATCGGCTTTCCAGCCGGGCTCCAGTAGGTAGTGAACGCGCAGGCGCTGGTTCTTGGCCCCGAGATCGGCGTGATAGCTGCGCCCCGTGCCTCCGGCATCGGAAAAGATCAGGATGCGCTTCTGGTCGTCCATGAAGGCGGCGGTTTCGGACAGGTTGGCCGAGCCCGCCCGGGATTCGACCACAAGCCGCGCGGCATGCCCTTCGCCTTTGCGCACGATGCGGCGCGAGCGGCCTGTGACCTCGGCCACGACATCGGTGCCGAAGCGCTGGACGATTTGATCCAGTGCCCCGGGCACCGGCGGCAGCGAGGCCAGATGCTCGATCAGCGCATCGCGGCGGCGCGCGGCCTCGCGGCATTCCACCGGCTGGCCGTCGCGCTTGACGGGCCGGGATGAGAGGTTGCCCTCGCTATCGGTAAAGGGCTCGTAGAGCTGAACCGGGAAGGAATGGGCGAGGTAGTCCAGAACATATTCCCGAGGCGTGATGTCGACGCGGATGTCGTTCCATTCTTCGGTGGGGATTTCCGACAGGCGGCGTTCCATCAGCGCTTCGCCGGTTGAGACGATCTGGATGACGGCGGCATGTCCGGCCGCCAGATCGGCCTCGATGGACGCGATCAGCGTGGGGGTCTTCATCGACGTCAGAAGGTGACCGAAGAAACGCTGCTTGGCGGACTCGAAGGCTGAGCGGGCGGCGGACTTGGCCTGGCGGTTCAGCGTGCCGCCGGATTCGCCAGTGATGTTGGCCGCCTCCATCGCGGCGGCGAGGTTGTTGTGGATAATGGCGAAAGCCCCGGCATAGGCATCATAGATGGCACGCTGCTCCGGGGTCAGCGCGTGCTCGAGCATCTCATATTCGACGCCATCGTAAGACAGCGACCGCGCGGTGTAGAGGCCGAGGGCGCGGAGATCTCGGGCCAGCACTTCCATGGCCGCGACCCCGCCCGCCTCGATGGCCTCGACAAACTCCCCGCGCGTCGCAAACGGGAAGTCTTCCCCTCCCCAAAGGCCGAGCCGCTGCGCATAGGCGAGGTTGTGGACCGTCGTCGCCCCCGTGGCCGAAACATAGACCACGCGGGCATTCGGCAGTTTGTGCTGCAGGCGCAGGCCCGCCCTGCCCTGCTGCGACGCTTCCGTATCGCCGCGCTCGCTTTTCGATCCTGCAGCGTTTGCCATGGCATGGCTTTCGTCAAACAGGATCACCCCGTCGAAATCCGCGCCCAGCCAATCGACGATCTGGTCGACGCGGGATTTCTTGGCCCCTCGCTCCTCGGACCGCAGTGTGGCGTAGGTCGTGAAGAGGATGCCCTCAGAAAGCGGGATGTCGCGGCCTTGCGCAAAGCGCGATAGCGGGGTCACCAGCAGGCGCTCCTGGCCAAGCGCCGACCAGTCGCGCTGCGCATCCTCCAGCAGCTTGTCGCTCTTGGAGATCCAGAGCGCCTTTCGGCGACCCTGCGCCCAGTTGTCGAGCAGGATCCCGGCGGATTGGCGGCCCTTTCCCGCGCCGGTGCCGTCGCCAAGAAAGAATCCGCGGCGGAAGCGGATGGCGTTAGCGGCATTTTCCGCCGCGGCCGAAACCATGTCGCCGGTCTCATCGACGTTCCAGGATCCTGCGAGATGGCCGGTATGCGCTTCGCCCGCGTAGATCACTGTCTCGAGCTGCGCGTCGGAGAGAAGGCCATCGCGCAACACGGCAACGGGCAGCTTCGGGCGGTAGCTGGGTTTTGGGGGCGCGACCGAGGCCATGGCCGCCGATTGCACGAGCTTGGTCGGGTGTGGAACCGCGCCGGGGGTATCGATCGCCTGCAGGCGGAAGGTCTCGTAGATCGCATCCGAAAGGCGCGCGGCATCATCGTTCTCGCGCTCCTCGCGCAGGGTGTAGGCGAGCTCTTCAGCCTCGATCGCCGCGATGGTTTGGGCCGGTTGGACGACCGGAGTCGCGCGAGAAATTCCGATGGCCTTGCGTGTGGAGGGGGCAGAGTTTCCCGGGAAGAGGGAAGAACGGCTCTGACTTGCTGTTGCGACCTGTTCCAGTTCGAGACGCGGCGGAACTTCGGCGGTGATCCGGGCGAGGAGATGCGCTACATCCGGAGAGGCCAGCTGGCGCAAGTCAGCCGTGACACCACCCATTTCGCCACCACGGCATTTGTCGAAGACCGAAATCCGGGTCTCGAAAGTGGTGCCATGCTTGGCGAAGGCGGCTCCGGACACCCCGCCGGTGAAAACCAGATGCGCGGACTCGGTTAGGCGGGCAAAGGTTTCCACCCAGGTGGGCGCATCGGGCGCGAAACCAGCCCCTGTGATGGCGACGAGCCGTCCGCCGGGGGCCAGACGCGCGAGGGCCGAGCGCAAATGTCGGGCCGTCGCCTCGGTGGTGCGGGTATCGACATGGGCCACCACCGAGAAGGGCGGGTTCATCAGGATGACGCTCGGGCGAAAGCTCGTGTCGAGGTGATCTTCAATCTGTGCGGCGTCAAAGCGAGTGACCGGGCAGCCCGGGAACAGCAGGCGCAGAAGGTCGGCACGAGTGTCGGCCAACTCGTTCAGCGCAAGGCTGCCGCCTGTGATCTCCGCAAAGATCGCCAGAAGCCCGGTCCCGGCCGATGGCTCGAGGACCAGATCGCGGGGCGTGATCTGTGCCGCCGCCAAGGCCGCCAGCCCTATGGGCAGGGTTGTGCTGAATTGCTGGAAGCGCTCCATTTCTTCCGAGCGACGGGTGTGCGTGGGCAAGAGGCCTGCCACCTTGGCGAGGGTGGGCAACAGTGCTGCAGGCGAGCCGGCACGGGCCAGCAGCGCGCGGCCAAACTTCCGCAGGAACAGGACCAGCGCCACCTCGCCAGCCTCATAGGCGAGCTTCCAATCCCAGGCACCGTCGGAATCGGAGCCGCCAAAGGCGCGCTCCATCTCAACGCGCAGGCGCAAGGCGTCAATCTGAAAACCCTGCGCCAGATCCGGCTGCAGGGATTGCGCCACGATCAAAATAGCGTCGGCGGTGTCGGGGCATTGCAGCGGGGCAACCAGCGACAGCGCGGTTGCAACAGAAGTCTGAAACGTCATCGGGGTTCTCCGGATTGGGACAAGGACAAACCGGCGGGGCACTCTCTCTGTCCCCCTTCGGCTTAGCCCTTTCCCGCTCCCCTCTGCCTTTCAAACCCCGGAACTACGGATGCGCGGCTTGATTTTGTTCCTGTAATGTTCTATATACAAATTCAACGCCACAAGGGAGATATCCCATGGAAGCCACGACCTTTGCCCTGCCCGTGACGCCCAAGCAGATCGCCTATGCGCGGTCACTGGCGCTGCGCAACCAGACGTTGCTACCTTGGGAGGTGCAGCAGGATCGGCGAGCTTTGAGTTCCTGGATCGATGCGCAGGCCAGGCTGAAACCGGTCTCCGCGCTCGACCAGCTGCCGTCATCCAAGCAGGTCGCCTTTGCTGAGCGTCTCGCTTGCATCAAGCGCCGCGCTGTCCCGGATGAATGCTTCCGCGACAAGGGCCTGATGTCGAAGTGGATCGACGGGAACAGGTGAAAACCAGCGCAGATGGGGCTTTATTGCTTTGTTGAGGGACATCGACTACATTGATGGAATAGAAGTCTGCACAGAGTTGATGCCATGGCCTCGGTTGCCGCAAAGGTGATGTCGACAGTCAGCGCGCCTTACGGCGTGCTGGTGACGGCTGCGCAGCTTGCTGAAAAGATCGCCGATCTCAAGAGTGCCGATTCCTACGATTGCAGCGTCTTCGCTTTCCTGTCCGAAGTGTCGCCCAAACTGCAGCAATCGTTCATCGACGAGATGGGTGTGAGCAAGGACGCGGTCACCCAAGTTGCCAAGAAATTCTCTGTCCTCGCCGGTTTTCAGCTGCCGCTCGCGGTCTGAATGAATACGCCTCTGCCGAGCCGCTGGCCTGAGCTATTCGACATGGCAATGGCAATCATTGATCAGGCTAACGCCAAGGGCATCGGGATGAACGGCTGGAGCTTTGGCGGCGGCACTGCTCTTATGCTTCAAATCAAACATCGCGAAAGCCACGACATCGATCTCTTCATCGACGATGCCCAGTATCTCCCCTATCTGAACCCTGAGACGCAAGACTACGATCTGGCGCTTGCGCCGAGCGATTACGAAACCGATGGTACCCGCGCTTTGAAGATCGTGTTCGACGGTATCGGTGAGATCGATTTCATCTGCTGCGACCCGGTCACCGAGGGCCCGTTTGTTGTTTCCGAAATTCGCGGACGAAACGTCAGGCTCGAGACGCCCGCTGAAATCCTCGCGAAGAAAGTGGTGTTCCGCGGATCGCACCTGCAGCCGCGGGATATGTTCGACATTGCAGCAGTAGCCCAGGCTATGGGTACCAACTATGTCGTTGAGGCATGCTCGAGGTTTCCGGATGCCTGTCTGGAGGCGCTTCGGGTCACCGAAAGCATGAGCCCGAAGCTTGTTGACACGGTAACCGAGAAATTGCTGGTGTCTGAGGGATTTCTTGGCCTTCAAGGCCGCGCTCAGATGATGGCGAAAGAAATCTTGGCCACCGCGATCACCCGAAGCGCCGCCCTCCCTCGGTGAAGGTGTATTCATTGATAACAATCCCCTCCTCGACGGCCTCGTCCGAGGTCAGATGGTCATATTCGGCCTCAAGCTGCCGATAGAGCCAACGGGCGAGATCGCGCAGCGTCTCCACAACGGTCTCTTCACTGCCCGCGGTAGGTGGCTGACCCGTAGGGCTGTCGCGCGAGACGTCGATGCTCATGCAATACTCGTGGTAGTACCGCCCGCGGTGGGTCACATCGGCACTGAGCTGATAGAAGTTCTGCCGCTGAGCGGCCTGCAGGCGGTCGGCAATGCCGTGCAGGATCTGATCTTGCGGGGCGTAGGCGCGGATTTCGCGCGCGGAGCCATTGGCGTGTCCAACCGTCGCCTCGAAGGAAGCACCGTCCCCTTGTGACGAAAACCCCGAAAACCAGATGCAGGGCTTCTGCCGGGTGCCGCCCCCCATCAGCCGAACAGAACGGCGCTTCAGGCTGACCCCGAGGATGTCGCAGATGCGCTCGAAGTCATCATAGACCACATCCCACCAATCGTCGTGGAACGCAGCCTCGCGATACCATCTGCGGGCTTTCTCCTTGGCCGCATCGGACAGTTCCGGGAACTGGTAGACGGTGGTGCAGATGATGTCAGATGCCGTAATGGGGTGGCTGCCCGGGGCTGAAGCGGATCCAGAACTTTTCCCGCTGGGAAATTCGGGCGCTTCGTTGCTTGATTCAGGCTGCCTGTCATTGGGATCAAGAGGGGAGTGATCTATGGGTGTTTTCGTTGGCATTGACGTATCTCTCGAAAGTTCTGCGGTTTGCGCCGTGGACGAACACGGCAAGCTTGTGAAGGAAACGAAAGTCGCGAGTGACCCCGGGGCATTGAACGCCTGCATCAGGAATATGCCGGGAGTGGTAGAAGCGATCGGTATCGAAGCCGGACCCTTGTCCCAGTGGCTTCATAAATCTTTGACCGACCTTGGACTGCCGGTGGTGCTGATGGAGACCCGGCAAGTAAAAGCCGCCTTGAAAGCTGCGCCGGTAAAGACCGATCGCCGCGATGCTGCTGGCCTGGCCCGCTTGCTGCAGATGGGTTGGTTCCGGCCAGTCCATTGCAAGTCGCTTTCCGCGCAGGAGCTTAGGGTGCTTCTCGGTGCACGCCGATCCGTGCAAGACGCCGCTATCAACATCGAGATGTCTATTCGGGGCATGCTGCGCAATTTCGGACTTCGACTTGGTCGGATTGGCAAAGTCAGCTTTGAAGACCGTGTTCGCGAATTGACCGATGGCAACAAGCTCATCCAGCTTTCAATCGAACCGATGCTCAGGGCTCGAGCTGCGTTGCGCAGCGAGCTTGTGCGCCTTGAACGCCTGGCACGAGACATCACCCGCGAGGATCCAGTTTGTCGCTTGATGATGACGATGCCCGGAATTGGTCCGGTCGTCGCATTGACCGTCCGCTCAACCATCGATGACCCCGGCAGGTTTCGGCGGTCGAAAGATGTTGGCCCATCAATTGGATTGACACCTCGTCGCTACCAATCCGGAGAGACGGATATCATCGGCGGTGTCACCAAAGCTGGCGATCTGGATATGCGGACCGCACTGTATCAAGCTGCCACCGTGGTGATCCATCGCTCGAAAAAGCCGACTTGGTTGCGCGCATGGGCGGAGCGGGTTGTTCGTCGGCGTGGCGTTAAGCGGGCCGCGGTCGCTCTGGCCCGCAGGATGGGTGTGATTCTGCATCGCATGTGGGTCGACAACACCGAATTCCAGGCTGCCAGGATGGCTTAAAGCCAGCCAAGTTGCCGCGACTGAAAACAACGAACTGGCCGACCTGAAAACCGGCCATCGAGGTCCTCACCAGGACGCGGTTTCCGACGACGCCGCCCGATGCCTTGTAGCCGAAGCTTCTGCTCCGAGCACGTATCTCAGATAGGCGCGCGGAGACCGCTTTGAACCAGCATCAAGTTGGCGACCACTGCGTCGACCACGGACAGAAGCGCGAACCGGTGTAGGATCACAATCGATGGAACGGTATCGAAAGCGCCAGAGGGGGTGACCGCCAGGACTTATCCGTTCCGCCTAGCCATGCCCTCGAAGCGCTCAGCCTCGAGGGGGCCTTTTGTTGAATATTACCCATTGACTGCACTGGCCCCATTACAGAAGGCTTCGAGTTCCTCCCCGTTCAACACTTCGGCCAGCCATGTCTGGGTATTCACCCAGCCGATGACCTTTCGCGCTCCGAGGTCGATCAGATGTGCGCCACCGCCAAAGGCGTCCAGGCGCGGACGAGAACATGTGTTGGAATGCTCGAAGCCCCAGAGGCCAGACAGATCGAGCTCTTCCGCCAAGCGCAGGATGAACGCGGTCACGGCCTCGACGTCGCCGCTTTCGTCGTCGTGGATCCATAAAACGCCGCTCTTCTGGCCGTCCTGAAGCGACAAGTCAAAGCCGTGGAACTGCGGTTCCTCCGACTTATCATCGTCGTCGCGAAGGGCGGCGAAAAAGCCGATCGCGCGCGCGGCCCTTTCGGGCGTGCCGACGTCGAGCAGACAGGAGAAGTGGGCAAAATAATCGGCCATTGGGCCCTCCAGATGCGAGGACGCCCGGCCTCCGTGGCCGAGCGAGATGGAAATTTCGATTTGGTAGTTGAAGCGGGCGTCAGTCCGGCTGCACGCTCGGCTGGTCCTGAGCCGCCTGATGGGCGGTGAGGAGATCGCGGTAATATCGCTTGCGCGCCGCGCGCCAGCTGCGGACGGCGAGCGTGTCGGGGTGCAGGCGCCGGATCGCCACGCGCAGAACCATCAGGTTCGCCGCCTCCGGCGGCACGCACAGGTCTTGATAGGCCCGGCACATTTCAGCGGACCTCCACGACAGGCGGAGCCAGATGCGGATCGACGAGGGTTTCGATCCTCTCGGCGCGGCCCATCCACGGTTCAGGCCGAATAGGTTTCAACCAGTCCGTGAAACTAGGGATGAACCCGAGGTCCTCCCGCACATGCTGCTCTCCGACCCAACGGGTCGGAATGATCCGGCCGGTGGAGAGCGTGATCGTCGGGCCAAAGATTGCCTCCGAGAGCCAGATCCCAGCCGAATGATGAAACATCGCGCGGTGACGAAAGTCTGCACAGTGGGCTTTTGAGCTATCAAACCAAGCGTGGATGGCCTGGTAATCATCAACGGTACCGCCCCATTTCTTCACCGAAGACAGGGCGTGGTGATATGGATGGGCCATTGCTGCCCCCTCAAAATTCATGGGTGAAGAGTTCAGACGACGTGAACCGTTCGTTGAACTCGAGGTGGATGCTGCGCGCGGAAGCGTCGAAGCAGAATTCGCCATAGGCGCCGTCGTTGTTTTCCCAACCGCCGTGGGCATCGGCGAGAAAGTCATAGGCCAGCTGCTCGACAACATCCTCGAGCGACAGCTGGCGCATCTCGACCTCAGGATTGTCCCAGGTCAGCGCGGCGTAGGGGATTTCCACAGCGGGAAAGTCAACAGCCTTGTCGCCCGCCCATGCGCCAATGCTTTCAATCTGGCCGCTGTCCCCTTCGCCGTCGAAGGTCACGGTGACATGGGTGATCCCGGCGGCGCTCAAGCCTTCGAACAATCGGTCCCGGTTGGCGGGGCGCAGCTCATCGATGCGTGCACTGCGTTCGGCCTGTTCGGCAAAGACCTGCGCGAAGTCGATGCTGGACGGCGGCATCGGGGCCGCAAGGGTGGGTTCAACGTGCGTCATGGATATCTCCGGAAATGGGGGAAAGGGGCAAAGCCAGCGGGCGCGATTTCTCTCGCCCCGCACAGCTCGTAAGACCCCCCTTCCCTCCTCTCGCTCTGCGGCGTCATGCGGCGACCTGCAGCGCACGGGTAGCAAAGGCGCGCCAAAGCGGATCAACCAGCCGCGCCTCCAGAAGGTCGGCACGCTGCCGCAGCCTTTGCGAAAGACCATGCTCTTTCCAGTCGGCGGCGCGGCTTGCCTGCGCCCGCAACTGGCTGGCTTCAGTCACCACAGCCCGGGCCTCCGCGGCGCTGATCACCGGATGGCACCACGCCACTGCGCCGTCGGTTGCGGCGCCGGCCAAAACCAGACGGTCATCACGATCAAGGATGGCCAGCATTGGCGGCCGCGCATCGAAGGCAAACTGATCGACAAAGACGATAGCACCTCGCATGGCCTCGGCGAGTGACGCGAAGCGGTCGAGCACCAGAGGTCGCGCGGTGCCAGACATCGCAGCCACCAGGCTGTGGTCGGGCGTGGTCAGGGCAAAGGCCAAGCTGGTATCTGCAGCGGCGTTGACAAACATTGGCGGCAGCTGGTTCGGGAGTGCTGCAGTCGGTGCCGGAAATGAATGGTCAAACATGTCGGGATCTCCGACGGCGCGGGAAGCCATTCTCCCCACCTCAAACCGTCAAAGCCCAAACCGCCGCCCTCTTCCTCGAAGGGGCGGCAGGATTTGGTCATAGCAAGCGTCAGATCTTGCCCAAGGCCCGCAGGCTCACCTCGGACCCTGCCCCCACGATGATGTGGTCGTGCAGCCTCAGCCCGAGATACTTGCACCCCTTCTGGATCTCCTTGGTCATGCCGAGATCGGCCTCCGAGGGCGCCGGATCACCTGATGGGTGGTTGTGGATCAGGATCAGGGCGCTGGCGTTCAGCATCAGCGCCCGCTTGATCACCTCGCGCGGATAGACCGGGACATGGTCAACCGTGCCGGTCGAGAGAAGCTCATCGGCGATGATGCGGTTTTTGCGATCGAGATAGAGGACGTGGAAGCGCTCTATCGGACCGCGGACGGTCAGGGCGCAATAGTCCATCAGCGCCTGCCAACTGCCGATGACTGGGTTTTGACTCAGGTAGCGGCCGAGGATGTCCCGGGCTTCGAGAATAACGGTTTCTTCTTGGGGGGTCATGGGGGTCTCGCTGAATTGCGCACGCTGCAAGCACCTGCCCCTTCAGGGGCAAGGCCAGAGGCGAGCGAATAGAAGGGAAGGAAGACCGCCCGCCACGCGTGCGGGTGGTCGCTAGGTTGGGGTCCCCGTCAGCCGACCCGATCGAGAAGCTTCTTGGCCCGCCCTTCCATGTCGAGGCGGGCATCCTGCTGGGTCTTGTCGCGCGCAAGCCGCGTGATGCCCTGCACGAAGTCGAAGATGCTCTCGGGCGGGCGGCCCTCTTCCATCAGCACCTTCTCGATGATCTTGGCAGACTCGGGCCTAGAGAAGCCGCGCTTGCGCAGGAAGTCATCCCGGTCCTCGTCCGTCCGCGCCACGATCAGCTGCCGCGCCGCCTTGATGCCGTTCACGAAGCCCTGCGGCGAGGAATTGGCGAACCGCGTCAGCGCGGGCGCGGCCTCATGCGCGAAGCGCGAGGCCGCGTATTTCGAGTGGCGGATCTTGATCTCCTGAAAATCCTCGACGCCCCAGAGATTGCGGTTCTGGCACACGGCCCGCAGATAAAAGCTCGCCATGCCGAGGGTTTTCGCGCCCACCTCGGAGTTCCAGCAGTAGAAACCCCGGAAATAGAGATCGGGGGAGCCGTCCGGCAGGCGGCCCGCCTCAATCGGGTTGTGATCATCGACCAGGAACAGGAAGACATCGCGGTCCGAAGCATAGAGCGTGGTCGTGTCGCGGCTGATTTCGACATCGGGGTTGTAGACCCCAGTCGACCAGTCAAGCACGCCCGGCACCTTCCAGCGCGTGTCGCCCGTGCCATTGCCCGCGATGCGCTGAACCGCCTCGACCAGCTCATGGTCATGGATGCGGCCGTAGTCCGGCCCGGTCACAGCGCGCAGTTCGGTGCGGCCGTCTTCCGTCTCGAAGGTCTTCACCTGCTCTGCGCGGTGGTTGGTCAGGCCATATTGCAGGTTGATCCCCGCCAGCGGCGCGGGCAGCTGCCGCAGGTAGGAGACCGGTGCGCCGACGATGCTGGCAAGCTGGCCGAAGGCCCAGTGCGTCGGTGCCACCGGTTCATGCGCTTTCGGCAGCATCAGGTGCAACCGCTCGGGGGTGTCGCGCGCGGCCTCGACCCGGATATCCGCCGTCTGCACCACCCGGCTGCGGCTGCGTTCCGACCGAGCCTTCACATTGGCCCAGAGATCATCGAGCGACAGATACCGCTCGTCATCGGGCCGGTTGAACCATTCGGACGAAACCCGCCCATTCCGCTCACCCCGGCTCACATCCACTTTCCAGCCACCAGTCCGCGTCGGTGCGACCGAATCCAGAACTTCCACAACACCCATCGGCTATCTCCCGTGACAGGCGCCGGGAGCCACTCTCCCAGCCCTCAACCCGTCACCGGAAAACCGGCACTCCTCTAACTCTTGGGTTCACAATGGCGAATTAGAGCAAAGCGGCAGTGTCCGAGGCCTGCGGGGGGTCATCGGTTTTGGCTGTACTGGACGTCGCCCAAGACACGTACGACGAGCACGCTGGCCTTGTGCGCGGCGTAGGCCTGCTGGCGCGTGGATGGCGTCTTCGGGTCGTTATAGCGGACACCAGCGCCGCATTGGATGTCCGCAAGGAGGTGCTTGAGGTTCATGCCGGGGGCAGAGAAGGCAAGTGCGTCGTGCAACTCCATCAGGTCGTGAACCCGTTTGACCGGGACGTCCCCGACCAGCGTGATCAGGCCCTTCATGAACTTCTCGGTCATCTGAAGAGATGCCCATCTCGCGTGTCCCCAGTTCGGTGACTGACTGGTCATGTTCGCAACGGCGGCAGCCCAGTCATCCTCGGCGGCAGCGAACATAGGGTCAGCCTTGCGGAAACGGTCGAATGCCTTGCGAACGTCGAGGCCCACCACGAAAAGCCCATAGACCTCGTTCAGGTCATCATCCGAGAAATGCTGAAGGCGGGCCTCCGTGATGCCGGTAAGGGAGGCGCAAGCGTTGATGTCCAGAACCTTCGTCCCGATCCTTTTGCCAGTCTCCTTCGGCAACTCGCGCTTCACCCCAATAACCGCCATCCCGTAGATCAACGGAATTCTCATCTCCCAGATGTCCTCATCCGCGAGGACCGCGACCTTGGCCTTCTCAGAGAAATCGGTCTTGATCAGGTCGCCGTAGACCTCTTCGTACCAGCGGTGGATGCGGTCGGTGTATACGCTGGTGGCGGCCAGTTCTTCAGGTGCACCGGGAGGGAGCTTCGCAATCGGAAGACTGATGCGGAACCTATTTCCGAACTCGATCACCGCCATGATGGGGCGCGAGTGTGGCGGTATTGCCTTCTCCTTGAGCGACTGGTCGATCTCGCGCAGGATGGGTGTGATGTCGTCAGGTATTTGCATGATGCGATGCTACCCACGGTGGTGGGAAAGGGAAACAGGATGCTGCCATTTTTCCGTCGAAAAGCCGAACCGAACCCGGGCGGTGACTGGTGGACTGACGCCTTCACGCAGGAGGAACGCGCGACCATCGAAGGGGTCTTCGCGCCACTCGGCGGAGGCACTGCGGAAAGCCTTGCGCGGTCGACCAACCCCAACAGCCTCGGCACGCTGGCGGAATACCTGAAGAAGGAGCACCTGCGCCATCTGGGGTACAAGCTGCTAGATCGGGCGGACACGCTGGTGAACGAGAACGTCCCGGTTCTTGACCTGCACTTCTACTTTGCGGTCAGGGGTGGGTTCTATTACCGGTGGCGGGATCACGATCCATTCGCCTTGGACGAGGCAGTGACGAGTTTCCAGCGCCAGATCGGCCTCGGGGCTAATGTCGCCCGGTTCTTCCGCGAGGACAAGAACTGGGGCTTCATCCCTGCCCACGCGGGCTACCGGCAGCTTCGCATCATCGAAGAGAAGCGCGGCAACTGGACCTTGGCGAGGGCGCTCTGCAAGCAAGCGAAAGCCGAGGGCTGGGCAGATGACTGGGACCACCACATCGGTAGGATCGACAAGAAGCTGGCGGCGATGAAGACGTAAGGCTGAAGTTTAACAGACCCAGCGGGTTTCCCCGCCGGGCCCGAGGGGGAGACCCCGTTCTTTTCAGAACGGGATCTCGTCGTCGCGGTCGACCAATTCGGGGTTTTCGTTCTCGGCCGACTTCGGGCGGCTCAGGAAGTCGACCTTCTCGGCGATGATCTCGCAGCCGTAGCGATCGGTGCCGGTTGCGTCGGTCCACTTCGTGTAGTGGATGCGACCGTGGACGAGGACCTTCATGCCTTTTTCGCAGTGCTCGGCGACCGTCTTGCCGAGACCGTTGAAGCAGGTGATGCGGTGCCATTCGGTGTCCATGACCCGGTAGCCGTTCTCGTCACGCAGCACTCGGCCTTCGGACAAGCGGGGGCGCGAGGTGGCCAGGGTGAAGTTGGTAATCTTGGTGCCGCTCTGAGTGGCGCGCACTTCGGGCTTCTGACCGATGTTGCCGGCGAGGATGACGATGTTTTGCATGTTGAGCTCCTGTGTTTCCTGTCCCTGGGACCGTCCCTTCGACAAGACCCGAAAGAAGCCTGTCGGGTGAGGCGTGCACGGCTGGGCCATCAGACCAGACGGAAACCCCCAGAGGTCTGGGGTGGAGCGGGCAGGTGCAGCGTTTCCAGAGAAACGCTAGCCAACACGGCCCGGAATGACGCGGGGTTGCGCGCAAGAGGCCGAACAGGCTTAGGGGATTGTCAGTCGAAGGGATGGCGCCGGGGATGGGAGCGACCTGGGCCCCTTGCAGAACGAAGACCTTCGTTGCCATTGCAACAGGACTGAAGCCTTCGAACCGCACTGCAGCCCTGCGGTAGATCACCCAACCCCCCTGCCCTTCCACGCAGCCTTTGCCCGAAGGCAGTTGCGATGCGATGACTTGGCGGCTATCCGGGATGGATCATTCCGGATACGAGGCAAGCATGGCTGATTTTAATCTCAAGGCACTGTCGCTGAAAGAACTGCGTCAATTGCACAAGGACCTCGCCAAGGCGATTTCCACTTATGAGGACCGCCACAAAGCCGAAGCCCGCGCAAAGCTGGACGCGATCGCCAAAGAGATGGGCTATTCCCTGGCCGACCTGATCGGCACCGAGGTGAAACCCACCCGTGCGCCCGTCATCGCGAAATACCGCCATCCAGAAAACCCGAGCCTCACCTGGTCTGGTCGTGGGCGTAAACCGCTTTGGTTTGTGGCAGCCCTGGATGCAGGCAAAACGCCTGAGGATTTGGCAATCGGCTGAACCTGACCTGGGTTTCAGGGGCAGACGTCCGGATCATGCGTCTGGCCGGACAGCACGTACAAAATGCGTCGGAATACCCTGCCAATCGCAAATCTGCCGGGCGGCCTGTTCTGCTGTGCTTGCCCAGGTGCGGACTGTCCAATCTGAACCAGCATCGCCAGGAAGAGTCACGACGAAGGCGCGCACAGCAGTTGCCTCGGCGGCGCTATCCCCCTGAGCCATCGTCGGCAATGCCTGCCAATCGGAATACCGCCGCGCCTCAGACCCTTGCGCCTTGCAGGCGGAACAGAAACAAGACTGGCCCCCATCCGCCCTTGAACCGATAAAGCCCGCCTGTTCACCACATTCATGGCCGTAGCTGCCGGGCTCAGCATTGGTGCAACGCGGCCATATCCGCGAGCTGCCCCTCGGTGAGGGGGCATAGCCCGTGGGGAAGCCGTAGGGGAAACAGGTCATGGACATGCCTAAACTCCTTTTTGTTTTTATGCAGGGGTGCTGACCATCGTCCGCGCGTTTTGCCGTGCGGCCGGAATGGCAGACAGGCGAAAGGCCCGGAGGCGCGTTCGCGCCGTGCCCGGGCCTTCTTAAAGACCGTGGGCATTACGCCCACGGGTCGTGCTCAGCCACGACCAAAACCTCGTCCCCATCGATTTCATCGGCGGGGACGGCACCATAGGTTCCATCCCCTGCCTGAAAGACCACGATGGAGACCATGAGCGTGGCTGCGAGGCTGGCGGCGAAGGCGTGTGCATCTTTGCGGGACATTTGTTTTGGCTCCTGCCGGGAGGCGAGGGACCATCCCCCGCGCTGACAGGAACCCGCAGGCCCAAAGACGGTCTGACATCACCGGGTGCGTTCGGGCTTGCCCCGAATCCGGCCGGCGGCACGGGCTTGCCCCGTAGTCCGAGCCCTTGTGGCTTGATCTCGAAGACTGGATTTGGGCCAAGGAAGGGACTGGCAAGCGGGGGATGGTTCTTTGACACAAGGAGCCGAATTGTCCCGCTGATGCTCACCCAGCCTGCCTTGCAGTCATGCTTTTGGTTGACCGAGGCCTTACTGGGGATGAAGCCTTTGGTGCCCCGCGCAGATGCGCGGGACAGGTTGGTGCTGGATGAGAGGCCCGCGTGCGGCGGGCCCCCTTGGTCACTGAGAAGGCTCAGGCGGCGATACCCGCCTCCCCTGCCCCATCGTCGTCCTCAGCTCCGACGATCTCGAACCGCGCGTTGCGATAGCCCTCCTTGGCAATCCAAAGCTCTGCCGCATGGACCGATACAGCCAAATGCAACAGCTCGGTGCTGCCCCCGAAATCCAAGAGTACGCGGACCTGCCCCACCTTGGGCTCCTCGACCAGTTCAAAGCTGAGATGGCTGTCCGCCGAGTGGCTGCGCATGATTGTCACGAGGATGACCCCGTTCGAGGAAAAGTTGCCCTCATGCAGCGTGAAGGACGCCGGAGCCGTCCAGGTCGGATAAGGCCGCGGCGGTTCCTTCTTCACCAGACGGCCAACACCGTTGGATCTTTCCCAGGCTGCCAACTTCTTGGTGAAGCGTGCAGGCGGTTTGGGGCTGCCGTCGGTGTAACGTATGAGCGCGCCCAAGGGCGCTTGGTCGATTATTGTGTTTGCGGACATGATTCCTCATCCTGAATGCGAGGATTCGCACTCATCATATTGATATTGTTGTGTTTTATGGTGGTTGAGGGCGGGTTTCCCCGCCCTCGGGGGCTCAGATCACTCCGCAGCCATCATCGCGGCGCTTTCCATCGGCAAATCTGCCATCAGGAAGGCGGGCAAGTCGATTTCCTCGACGTTGTCCTGATCGCCCAAGACTTCTTCGCTCAAAGCCCCCTGCCCTTCTGCAGCGCCATCATCGTCCAAACCGGCAAGATCACTGCGCCGAAGAACCTCCGGCAACCAACGGCTGCCCTTGAGCAAGCGCTCGGCTTCCGTCGCCATCTCACCTTTCTTCAGGTGGTCGAGCAGCTGTGCGGTGCCCTCCCCCATCGCCTCACGCACGGCCTCAAGAATACGCGCCTTGGGAACCCGATTCAGATAGTTGTCTGCCGTCGGCTCCCAGCCTGCCGCGACCATGTCGAGATCGACGGCTTCAGCCACAATCTCCGACTGCGCCATACGGCGGTTCAACCCGCTGGCCGAGATGCCGGCACCGTAAGGGTTCACCTTCTCATGCAGCGCGTTGATCCCGAAGCTCAGGCAATGCGCCAGCAGTGACAATCGGCTGGCCTGATCGAGGGCTGAGAGATAGTCCCAAAGCACGGCATCGTCGCCAAGCGGCAGATCGGCCTCCCAGGCAGAATGACGATCGTCCACGGCCTTGGCCACCGGACTGTCCTTCAGATCAGGCGCTTGAGCCGACATGTAGACGGTGCGCACAGAAGCCTCCAAGCAACTGCCCGAAGCCCCGGAACTGCGGAAGGTGTCATTGACGAGCTTCATGAGCAGCAGCGTCAAGGCCACGTCGGGCGAACGCCCAATCGCCTCGCGCAATGCAAGGGTGCGATGTGCAGTCAGCTCCATGACCAGACGCTCCGGCAAAGGCTTCAATGCGCCATCATCCTCGTCGTCGGGAAGACCGGCGCTGAACGGCTGGCTGCCGAAAGTGATGACGGTGGCCGCAGATGCGCCAACTGGAAGCTGATAGGCGGAGACACTGCCATCGGCCCCCTGCCCTTCCGCACTCAGCTCATCGCCGAAGTTGGCCACGGTTTCTTCGCGAGGCTCATCCTCCGGCCGGACATATCCGCGATAGACAGCCAGGTTGCCATCTCGATCCAGCGTTACGAAGACCCCGGCGCGGACAACCTCTGCCGCATCAAAGATCAGCGGACGCTGCTCGAAGGCTTCCATGGTAGCTTCCAACTCACCAAGCCGGGTGTCGATCTCTTCGGGGTATTCGTCCTGACCAGAATATTCCTCTTCCAGTGCGCGATACTCCGCAAGCAGCCTGGCGTGGTCTGCAGCTTCATCCGCGCTGAGTGGCGAAGGATCGCCAACAAGACGCCGCAGACCGTGGCTGTAGCCGTAGGGCAGGTCGGTTGACACCTCGATCCACTTCCAACCTTCAGCAGCAATTGCCTGCGCCCCGGCTTGCAGCTTGTCCGTGACCAAACGGTCGAGCAGGGCAGGGTCCTCCAACCAGCCACCATCATCGCCTTGGAAGAGATCGCGCAGGACAACGCCACCCGCCGCCTCATAGACATCAACACCGACAAACACCGCACGCCGATCCGAGGCCCGCACAGAGGTCTCAGTCAACATGCGCCGGATCGAATAGGGCTCCTTGTTCCACGAGTTCTTCACCGCATCCCAGACCTGAACTTGACGCCCGGGATCCGGGTTCACAGTGAAGGCCATCAGCTGTTCCAGCGTCATGCCATCCTCGGCATAGACGTCCAGAAGGGCAGGGGCCACGGACGCAAGTCTCAGCCGCTGCTTCACGATCTGTGGGGTCACGAAGAAGGCCGCCGCGATTGCCTCTTCGCCCTGACCCTTGTCGCGCAAAGCAACAAAGGCGCGGAACTGATCGAGCGGGTGCAAGGCAACCCGCTGCATGTTCTCAGCCAAGGAGTCGTCCTCGGCCAGAACATCTGATGTCACATCGCGCAACACACAAGGCACAGGTGCGGTCTTCGCCAAACGCTTCTGCTTCACCAGCAACGACAGCGCTTGAAAGCGTCGACCGCCAGCAGGGATCTCAAACTTTCCGGTCTCGATGCCATCGGCATCCAACACAGGCCGCACGCTCAGGCCTTGCAACAAGCCACGGCGGGCGATGTCCTCGGCCAACTCTTCAACCGACACACCGGCCTTGATACGTCGGACGTTGGACTGGCTCAGCACCAGCTTGTCAAAGGGGATGTCCCTAGAGGACGACAGGGTGATCTTCTGGGCAGCTTGGGCCATCAGGTCTTCTCCACGACGGGCGCCGGGAGCCACTCTCCCGATCTCACTTCCCGTCACCCTCAAACCAACCATTCTCTCACTTTCCTACTGGACATAGGTGGCAACGACAGCGCGCCTGACCCGCAGGGCGGCGCGTTTTAGGTTGGTAATCTATGTGCCAACGCAAAGTTGGCCATGGCCAACTCTTGGCTTGGTGCAACCGGCTAGGATCCTCGATAGGTAGCTATCAGGGCTTTTGACCTGGTCGATCTTGCAGGCCATTTGATCTGCCACCTGAATGGCTTCTGCCAGGCCAAGCAAAGTCACCGCCCTACCCAACAGAGCGCTGTCTATTCTCAGCATCCTTCCAAATTCAAATAGCAGCTGTAGGAGGCCGTGTTCTGTGGTGGGGTGGTCTGGATAAAAGGCCGGGATTTCGGTCAAGCAAGCCCACAGCTCTTTCATCGAGCGCGGTAAGGTTTTTTTTGTATATGATTTTTGAGTCTCTTTGTGCCGGACATTTTGTCCGTCTGAGGCGGTCGTTTTCTTCGAGTTAGAAGACGGTGCTTGTTCTTGGCGTTGTTCGTGTTCCGGATCGTTGGCCGTGGCCAACTCTTCCAAATGCGGTACGCTTGGAGTGACTACCTTACTCTGCAGGATGCATTTAAGTCTGCTGATTACGCTGCTTGCCTGAAGTACAGTTACTCCGGTTCGACGCATAACGTTGCGGGCAGCTTCGACGAACTCTAAGGCCTCGCCTTGCAGGCAAAGGGAGAGGCATTCACCGCGCAGTTTTTGGATGTAGGCTTTCATGCCTCGAAGTTCGTCGGCTTCCTGACGATGTTTCTGAGACAGTGCAAGGATTTCGCCAGACCGTATGAGCAGGGGCGACAGGTCGATGCCAAACGCGCCGATGACTTTACCGTTGCGCATAATTGGGAATCGTTTGCCGTTGGAGCTGTCACGCCGTTGGATCAGCTTCGCAGCTTCAAGCTTCTCAAGGTGCCGCCGAAGTTGCCTGTCCGTTATGCCTTTCGCGCGAAAACATAAAGTGTCGTTGCAAGCGAACACGGTCAGCAGGGTGAGTGGCGTGATTGGGCTGTCATTCCCGGTTTTCGGATCGTTGCAGGGAAGGCAGCTCAAGAGTGCGTCAAGCACAACGACTGAAGACGGTCGCAGGCCGAGTGCGCGACTTGTGGTGTTGACGGCCGCCATGAGCGCGCGCCGCGTTACAGGTGCAAAGTTTGGCTGCTGTTCGATCGTGCCAATACCGGCGAAAGAATCGAAGATTGAAGGCGCACAACTCAACTGTGCCTCGACCTCGATGGTCGTGACTGCTTCTTGTTCCATCTGTTTTCAGACAGCAAAAGGATACCGGTCACCGAAATCGGTGTTGCAGTGATTCGATTTTTTGGGTACCAATAGATTGCGAGTAAATCGGGACCCTCTGGAGTGCTTCACCGCCTTCGGGGGGTTTCTTTTTGCGCTACGTCTGCCTCCTTTTTGATTGTTTCTTGCCTGTTTGATTAGGGTTGACCATGGCCAACCCTATAAAGATCAATCACTTAACCGTTTCGGCGTCATGATTTTCTTTCCACTCCTGGTAGAGGCGCTCAAGCTGCGTCTCCACGAAGTTGATGAACCCGCGCTCCTTTTTGTCGGAAACCTCGATCAAAAGACGTTGGCCTTTGGACCTGAAAGCCACCGAAGTTGCGGGCATCTTGTTGAGCGGGGCAGGGGAGGGGCCCTTGGCGGCAGACTCCGCTGCGTTCTGCTGTGCATCCGCAACCTTCTGCAGCGCATCGATGACAGCGCTGAGCTTCTCTGCCGCAGTGCCTTCTTCAGGAACAAGCAAAAGGACAGAACTGTCTGAAGGGGCGTTTTCGGTTTTGACCAGACGACGCAGTTCCAGCCATGGGCGACGGCCTGCTTCATGCGCGGCGCCAATTTTGTAGATCACTGCGTCGGGCACGTCTCGGGCAACGCCAATCAGTTTGCTTAGCGTTCCCTTGTCGACAGCTAGCACATCGCCGATCTCGGCCCGGGTGAAGCCCTGGTCCTCTAGTTTGGTGGCGAAAATGGCTTGTTCGATGAAGCTGCGTTCTAGGCGCGCAGAGTTTTCCAGGGCCTGTGAGACAAGCGCCTCACGGTGGTCCATCTCCTTGACATAAGCCTTGACCTTGATCCCAAGCACGCGGCACGCGGCAATTCTGCGGCGTCCGTAAACCACCTCATAGCGAGGGCCAGGGCCACGGCGATAGCGGAGCAGTGCAGGGAGCTGTTGTCCTGATGTCCTGATGGACTCGATCAGATCATCAAGCCCTTCGGATACGTCAAAACGATCCGCGATTTCAGAATCGCCGATCTCATTGACATCCACGTCCTGGGCCGCTTGTGCCGAGACCTGAGAAAGGACGTCTGACATGCTCTTCAGGGAACGAGGCGAGCTTTCGTCCACCTTCGACCCGGCCTCGGCAGCAACCAAAGGCTTTGAGCCCATTTGTGCTAGGCTCTTGGCAAGAAGATCACGCTTCATTTGTGCCCCCTCGACCCCATGCTGACTGGATCATCTTTTCAATGTCATTTGAAAAGCTCATCACCGACTCTAGGGCTCGCTCATAAGTCTTTCGGTTCTTGGTCGTAGCGAGGTCCACTTCGAAGATTGTCTTCTGCGAAAGGCCGGCCTCGCTAACCGCCGAAGACTTCACGAAGGGCGTCTTGATCACACTGTCGCCTAGCAATTGCCTGAGCCATTCAGACAAGTCCTGCTGCGTGCTGATAGCGGTGTCGAAGCGCGTCAGGAGGTAGGCGAAATTGTCATACGCGCCGATGCCACCGTTCGAGTACAGGACTTCCAACACGCCCGACGCCATCGTCAGGAACTGGCTGGCCGAGGCCAGATCGACACGCTCAGGGATGATGGTCATGAGAAGCGACGTCGATGCACAGACCGCCGCCATCGTCAGATAGCCAAGCTGAGGCGGGCAGTCGATTAAAACGATGTCATAATCGTCTTCAACCTGTCGTAGCGAGTCGCGGATGCGATTGAAGAAGACGGGTTGTTCGCCACGGCTCAGCGCGGTTGGAGTTTCGGTTTCGAATTCCGAGAGCATGATCCCGCCGGGAACTAGATCCAGGTTCGGGAAGTAGGTCTTGCGCAAAACGTCCACGATAGGCACCCGGGACGTTTCGCCATCGTTGTAGCGAATTGCATCATACAGCGTTCCGCCGTGACGGAAGTCGATCTCTGGCTGGTATCCAAAGAAGGTCGTCAGTGAGGCCTGAGGGTCTGCATCGACCAAACACACACGGTATCCACGCAGGGCGAGCCTCATCCCGAGAGTCACGGTGGTCGTAGTTTTGCTGGATCCGCCCTTGAAGTTGACGGTTGACCAGATCTGAAGCTTGTCACCTTGTCGCCGTCCGGGAAGGAACTGAAACGGATCTTTTGCATTCTGAGCCAGAATGTTGCGGATCTGGAGAATGTTCTCGGCGGAATAAAGGCGCTTGTTACCCGGTCCCTGTTCGACTTCTGGAATTCTGCCGTCGAAATGCGCCTTGCGCAGATAGCCGTCGCTCACCCGCAACAACTCTCCGACCTCTGCGCTTGTGAAGGCGCGGAGTGTCTTTTCTTCCTTCGGTGCGAGAAAAAGCTTCGACATATGCTCAAGGGCTTCAGAAAGCCGCTCTGCGTCTGCCTTTAGCTTGTCATGCAACACTTGGTGCATCATCATTCGCCTGTCTCGAGACATCTCTTCAGCGTTACCCGTGATCTGCAGTCAATCGGTGCCAGCAGGAACGCAGTGGACGTCGTTTTCTTAGTTTTCGCGTTACAGATATGACGCCCGTCGGGAAGAAACTCAAGGCAAATCTTGTGTAGTGATCTTGTGCTTTCTGCCGACCATGGCACCATATGATGCGAAGGGGCTAAAGTGACCTGTTAAAGATTGGTTGTAGGAGGTTGTAAAGATTACAGAAAGTGTCGCGAGACTTATCCACAGGACCCGACGCCCTTGAACCCACGCGTGATGCTTGGAAAATCTCTGGCCAGGCTCAGTAACGCTGTAGCAGACCTGACCACGGCAATCGTGTTCGCTTGAGCATCGCAAGCGATTCTTCGTCTAAGCCCGTCGGTTGAATGCCTTTTGGCCTCATGGGCACCGAAAAGCGTTACCTACTACAACAGCCCCAACTTCTTCGCCCGCTCCAAGATCATCTTGACCGATGACGGCTCCCACTTGCTGCGGCCCCTAGGTGTCCGTTCGCGCATGGTCTCCAGCCGGTCGCAGATAGCTTGAAGAGGCATCTCGGGATCTGCGCCTTTGATGCCCGCGACGATGGCGGGTAGGCGATCATCCTTGTCGGATGAGGTGGCGCGGGAAAGGATGGTTTCCGGCAGCAGGCCTTCGCGGACGAAAGTTTTGGCAGCACGGATCAGGCGGGGCAGGGACCAAGGCTGCACCTCGCGCGGCAGGCCTGAATTGACGATGCGCAGCACGTCTTCCCAAGGCAGGCCCGGTCTCAGACGACGCACCTCCGGCATCCATTGGTCGGCATTGGCGTTCAGCTTATGGAAATGGCTTTCCACTCGCGCGGCCCTTGTCTTGCGGATTGCCACGGGATCGCCCGCCTTTAGCCCTGGGTTGCCGCCAACCCGCCCTTCTGCCTTCGCAGATCGCAGCCCGGCCTTGGTGCGCTCGCGTATCAGTGCCCGTTCAAACTCGGCGGCTGCGCCCAGGACCTGCAGGGTAAACTTGCCCTGCGGCGACGCCGTGTCGATCGGATCCTGCAAGGACCGGAAATGCGCGCCTTTCGCCTCCAACCGCTCGATGATTTCCAAGAGGTGAGAAAGCGAGCGGGCAAGGCGGTCGATCCGAACCACGACAAGTGTATCGCCAATGCGCAGTTGATCCAGCACACGCGCCAGAACTGGCCGGGAGCGACTGCCGCCCGAGGCTTGCTCTTCGACAATTTCCACGCAGCCTGCGGAGCGCAACTCCTGAACTTGGGGCAGGGCGGTTTGATCTTCGGTGGAAATACGCGAGTATCCGATGAGTGGCACGGGGCAGGGGGCCTTTTTGCAATTGCGGATGTCAGGAGTAAACGACCGTTTGTAAAAGCATGCAAGGGCACTTTCTCCGGCGCTGTTCAGCAGAACGCCCTTGGTTTCCTGAGTCCGAGCACGATCAGAGATATCTCGGAGACGGTTGCATGCGCGTGCTATGTAGGGTGTCCAGAAGCACTCCAAGAAAACCCTTGGGTAAACTGCAAAATCTTCATAATTTGCACATATGAAGTCTCAAGCAACTGCTTTTCATGACAACTTCGATGATCCTCTCGCTGGTGACGCAGAGGTCATGGAGGCATCCGAAAGCGATCTATGGTTCCTTCCCGGTCCGATCGACGCGGATCACGACGATCTGCCACCCGGGAGACGGGCTGACCCCCGCGAGACTGCAGTTCTCGACGACTGGCGGAGGGCTGAAGCGGGTCATGCCGCACGCCTCGCCCGCGTCGCAGGTCGGCTTGGCGCGCTGGATGATCGGTTGCGGCGTGGGCCGGAGGGCTGGCGGCACAGGCTCGCTCTCATTGAAGCGGCCGACCTGAGTTGGTTCGTCGGGGACCGCATCGGCCCGGATCGACTGGCGCTCTGGATTTCCCTGCGCCTATCGGGCGTCCAAGACGACACAGGGGCGCTGGCGCGTGTCGGGTGGGCAGTCCGACGCCTGACGGGCGGGCCTGGTCCGGAAGTGGACCTTTCAGCCTTCCTAGACCGCCGCGACGCCGGGAACCTCGGTGATGCAGCTGAACCCTTCGCGTACCGTGCGGGCGGTTGGCTGGACCTGATGGCGCAAGCTGCCGATCTGCACCCGATCACCCGCGCCAGCCTTGGCTTCCACCTCTGGAGCTTGGCGGGCCTTGGGCAACACGGCGACCGGATGGAGTCGGCGGTTACGGCGGCGCGGATTGCGGCCGGTGACGGGAGAGGAGCCGTCTTTGCGCCTGTCGCAATGGGTGGTGCAGGGGGCCTTCGCGCCGGTGGCCCAACCGCTGACCGTCTGGCGCGATGGCTCGACGGGATGGAAACGGCCTGCCTGACTGCGATGCGTCACCTCGACGATATAGATGAGTGGTCGGCACGGGCAGACGCCGAAATGACCGCTCTCTCAGGCAGGACACCCCCGGCCCTTCGCGTGGTACTGGCCGAATGGCCGCTTGTCTCTGCGCCAATGGCAGAGGTCTTGACCGGTGCCAGTCGCGCGGCCGTCCAGCGCAACCTTGCATGGATGGAAACCCGGGCCTTGATCCGCGAAGTAACTGGGCAGGGGCGCTACAGAATGTGGTGCGTAACAAACTGAAGTTTTAAGACGAACATCTGGATCGGCTTTCCGCGGGCAGAACAGATGTTGGACGGGCAGTATGGCGTCATCGAGACGCCGCGGCAGACCCGATACCGGTAGTTCTCGTATAAGGCGAATTCAGGCCGTGCGAACTGATCGGCATGGATCTGGCAAAAGGCAAAGGTTGATCCACGTTCAACCTTTAAGCCAGTAGTCGTTCGCGGCGGCGACGGTGGCGAAATGCGTCGCGACCACCTGGCTGACGGCGATCAGCGCCGCGACATCCTCGGCATATTCCGGGCGCAGACGGTCGCGCACTGCGGCATCGGGCTGGGTCAGCTTGATCGCCACCCGGGCCAGTTTCACCGCAAGATCATAGCCCTCGGTCGGGGTCTTCGTGATCAGGCTGGGAAGCCAGTCGGACATGGGTATCTCCTTTCGCTGGAGGTTGCGGGATCAGGATGCGGCAGGCGTCACCTTCGGGGTCGCTGAACTGGCCGTTGCGTAGCGCCCAGAAGAAGGCGACCAGCCCGGCAAGGCCCATGCCGATCGACAGCGGGATCAGGAAGCCGATGGTCATAGGGCCTCGCGGTCGATGGCGCGCCAGGCGTGCCAGGTGCCGTGGCCGAGAAGGGGAAAGACCAGAAGCAGCGCGGTAAGGCCGGTCAGGATCGACAGGGCGGTGCCGGCGGTCACGATGGCGCCCCAGGCCAGCATCGGGCGAAGGTTCTGCGCGGTCAGCGCGAAGCTGCGGCCCATCGCGGTCAGTGCATCGCGGCGGGACGAGACCAGCATGGGGAAGGAGAAGACGCTGATCGCGAAGGCGAGGGCTGCGAACAGCCCGCCCACCAGCAGGCCTGTCGCGATCAGCGCCCATCCCCTTGGCTTGGTGAAGGCGTTCTGGAACGCCTCGGCCGCGCCGGGGAAGGGTTGAAGCCCGAAGAACAGGGCATAAAGGAGGTCGGCCGCCCTGAGCCAAAAGAGGACGAGGAGGCCAAGGAGAAGGCCGGCCATCGCGATCTGCCCCACCGCGCCGGGTGGCAGGCGCAGGGTGGTCGGCGGCTCGCCCTGGTGTCGCGTAGCCCTTAAAAGCGGGATACGAAAGTCAACGAAATCAATGGGGCTTCTTTGCCATTAAATATGATATCTTGCCTTTAAATCCGACATTCTTGCCGT
>NZ_BMYI01000020.1:0-70638 GCF_014652195.1 Gemmobacter nanjingensis | reverse complement strand
GCCCTGAAGGGCAGAACGCCCATCGCCGCCCTCAAGGACTGGCAACGCCAAAGGCCCGAGCTGTTCAGGAAGCGCGTCTACAATCACACGGGATGCGACAGCTATGGGCAGAATCGTTGGTTGTGATATCGGTGATATCCACAATTCGGATCCCGGTCTCTACCGCGAGACGCTGGATAGCCGGATCATGCACGTCGGCAAGTCCTAGCCGCATCCGTCGAGCTGCCAGCCGCGACGAGAGTTTCAGTGCCGGGTCATCTGATGAGACGAGTACCGTGATCGGATGCTTCATCCGGCCCAAGGTCGCCATCTGGGCACGGAAGAGGTCGATATCGATGTCTGGTGCGGCCAGAACCAGCTCGATCCGGTCAAGAACGGCGCCTCGCCCGGCGAGGCGCAGCTGCACCAGCGTCTCCATCGTCAGCCGCGCACCCATGCTATGGGCGAGCACTGGTACAGGTTCGCTACTACGACGGTTCTTCGTCAGGAGCCCGAGCAGATCGGCGAGGGCTGCACGAGAGAAGTCTGAAGCATCGCGGTCGGCAAGATAGGCTCCCGCATTACCTGCCGAGGGCCAGGTGAAGAGCACCGGCGCACCCTCCAGATGGGCATCAACCGAAAGCTGCACGGCCCGATAGAGCGCCTCCTGATAGCGCGTGTTGAATCCGTGGATATAGAGCCCCACGCCCGAGCGCGGCAGTCGCCCGGCAAAACCCTCGCGGCTGAGCTCGGTCTGCTTGCGCACGGTGAAATTCTTCGTGGCATCGCTGGCCCCATCGGGCCATTCGATCCGCCCCGGCTTATGGCCTGGCGGCACCGAGACCTCATATTCCAGCCAGTTCGGGCTGGTGGCGCGGGTTGCACCATAGGCACCGGGCGATTGCGCATCGGGTGCACGAGTTGTCACTGTCAGCACCTGCACGATGCGGGCACCTGCAGGCAGGGCCCCGTCATCGGGAGCCAGAACCTCGGGCCCCGGGCGTGTGTTGCAGGCAGCCAACACGAGAGTCAGAGTAAGCAGCAGGCGACTGAGCATCTTGTATTACCGCAGGAATTTGCGGAATCGTATCAGCGCCAACCAGAACAGCGCCACTCCGATTGCCGCCAGCACCGTGAATTGCGGCCAGACCACATCCAGTCCTGCGCCCCGGAAGAGGATGGCTTGCGAGAGGATGATGAAATGCGTGTTCGGCGCGGCGAGCATGATGGTCTGGATGATCTCGGGCATGGACTCGCGCGGTGTCATCGCACCCGACAGCACTTGCAGCGGCAAGAGTGCCATCATGAGGAGAAGCGCGAATTGCGGCATCGAGCCTGCAACGGTGGCAAGGAAAATGCCAAGCCCGGTCATCGCGAAAACCATCAGGACTGCACCCGCCAGAAACAGCGCAACCGAGCCCTGCACCGGTACCGCCATCAAGCCCTGCACCACCAAGATGAGCGAGAAGCTCGATCCCAGCAGGACTACCAGACCCATGGACCAGATCTTGGAAAACATGATCTCGGTTGCAGTGACGGGCATGACCAGCAGATGCTCGACTGTGCCATGTTCCTTCTCGCGGATCAGGGCCGCGCCGGTCAGGATCAAAGACAGCATGGTGATTGATTGGATCACGCTGGAAATCGCGCCGAACCATTTCGGATCAAGCGATGGATTATAGCGGGCGCGCAAAGCCAGATCGACGGGCAGCACGGTCTCGGCCCGGTGGCCCGCAACATATTCCGACACCTCTGCCGAGACGATCTGCTGGATGTAGCCGCCGCCCGTGAAAGCCTGACTCATCCTGGTCGCATCGATATTCAGCTGGATCGCCGGGCTTTTGCCCGCCAACACATCACGCGCAAAGTCTGGCGGTATGTTCAGCGCAAAGGTGTCCAGCCCCTGATCCATCCGGTGATCCATCTCGGCCGTGGTGATCATCTGCGGTTCGACAAAATAGGGTGGGTAGAAGGCCGAGGAAATCCGGGTCGACAGATGCGACTGATCTTCGTCGACGATGGAGATCGCGGCATTGGTCAGCGCCTCCGGCTCGGCATTCGAGGAGGTCCAGACCGAAAGCGAGAAGGAATAGACGATCAGCACCAGCATCACCGGATCGCGCCAGAGACCGCGCAATTCCTTGACGCCCAGATTGAAGGTGTTGCGCAGGTTCATCGCATACTCACTTCGCCTGTTTTTGCAGGAAGACCGCCGCCAGCCCCATCACGACGGGAATGGCGATGCCCATAGCCATCATCGGCCCTGCCAGCTCTGCCAGCCCGAAGGACTTCGAGAAGGATCCACGCGCGGCGGTGATGAACCAGGTCGAAGGGTAGATCTCGCCTAGCACCCGGCCAAAGCCTGAGAGCGAGGAGACCGGGTCGATCAGGCCGGAATAGCTGACCGCCGGGATCAGCGTCAGCAGCGCGGTTGCGAAGAGCGCCGCAACCTGGCTTGCGATAAAGACCGAGACGAGGAAGCCCAGTGCCGTAGTCGCTGTGACATAGATCAGCGCCGAAAGGGTGAAGCCGAGGAAACTCCCGTTGAAGGGCACCGCAAAGAAGGTGACCGCCATCGCCATCATCAGGAAGAAGTTCAGCATTGCCAGCGCGATATAGGGGAGTTGCTTGCCAATCAGGAATTCAAGCCGCGTCACAGGTGTGACGTAGAAATTGATGATTGAGCCGAGTTCACGTTCGCGCGCGACCGAAAGCGTCGTCAGTATCGCTGGGATGAGCAACAGCAAAAGCGGTATGATTGCCGGCACCATTGCGTTCAGGCTGCGCACATCGGGGTTGTAGCGGTAGCGGGTGACCAGCTCAAAGCTGCCGGCGGTTGCGGCATCGCCGTAGATCTGTCGGGCCTGGCGCATGATCCAGTCGGTATGCATGCCCTGCACATAGCCTTGCACGGTATTTGCATGTGTGGGGTTGGCACCGTCGAACCAGGCACCGACCTGGACGTTACGGCCTGCCGCAACGTCAGCGCCAAAACCGGGCGGTATTTCGATCGCCAGCGCGAGTTCTCCCGAGCGCATCCGCGTGTCGATCTCATCATAACTCGTCAGCGTCTGCTGTTCGATGAAATAGCGCGAGCCTGCGATATCGGCGATATAGCTGCGGCTGGTGGTAGACTGGTCGCGGTCCAGTACGGCGAAGGTGAGATCCTCGACATCCAGATTGATGCCCAACCCGATCACGATCATCAGAATGAGGCTGCCGACCAGCGCCATGGTCAGCCGGATCGGGTCGCGTTGCAATTGCAGGCTTTCCAACCGCGAATAGCTCAGGAGGCGGCGCAGGCTGAAGGCAGGTTGTGGCGCGGCTTGCGTAGGTGTGGCCTCAGCCACCGGGGCCTCTGATGCGGGCGCAGGGGTGGTATCACCAATCGCCTCTTGAAGATAAGCGATGAAAGCGTCTTCTAGTGTGGCGCAGCCTTTGGTCTTTGTGATGCCTTCGGCTGTATCCGAGACCAGCACCTTGCCCGCATGCATCAGGCTGATGCGGTCACACCATTCGGCCTCGTTCATGAAATGGGTCGAGACGAAGATCGTCACGCCATCCTTGCGCGACAGTTCCGCCAGAATACGCCAGAAGCCGTTCCTCGCCACCGGGTCGACGCCCGAGGTCGGCTCGTCAAGGATAAGGATCTCGGGCGCGTGGATCATCGCCACCGCCAGCGACAGACGCTGGCGAATGCCCAAGGGCAGCGCCTCGGGCAGGCTGTCGATAACATCGCCCAGATCAAAGCGGGCGATCATCTCGGACACGCGTCCGGGGATCTTCTCCGCAGGCATATTGAAAAGCCGCGCATGCAGCTCAAGGTTCTGCCGCACCGTCAGCTCGGAATAGAGCGAGAAGGCCTGGGACATGAAACCGACCCGACGACGCACGGCAAGGTCACTCGCATCGACCTCATGGCCGAAAAGCTTCGCACGGCCCTCGGTCGGCTCCAAAAGCCCCGTGAGCATTTTCATCGTCGTTGTCTTGCCGCAGCCGTTCGAGCCGAGGAAGCCGAAAATCTCGCCCTTCGGTATGCGGAAGGACACGCTATCGACCGCAACGAAATCACCAAAGCGCTGTGTCAGCCCCTCGGCCTCGATGGCGATCTCGCTGTTACCGCCCGCGCGCGGCGGGATCACCACGGCGCTGTCCTCGCCCCGGTCCTCTTCGGGCAACAACGCGATGAAGGCGGCGTCGAGGTTCTCCGCGCCGGTGCGCGACAAAAGATCCGCCGTGGTGCCGGTCGCCAGCACTCGGCCCGCATTCATCGCGACCAGCCAGTCGAACCGCGCGGCTTCTTCCATATAGGCGGTGGCGGTAATCACGCTCATCTGCGGCCGCGTCACACGGATGCGGTCGATCAGATCCCAGAATTGCCGCCGCGACAGCGGATCAACGCCGGTGGTCGGCTCGTCAAGGATCAGGAAATCCGGATCATGGATCAGCGCACAGCACAGCCCCAGCTTTTGCTTCATGCCGCCCGACAGCTTTGCCGCCGGCCGGGCGCGAAAGGGCGTCATCCCGGTCGCGGCCAGAAGATCGGCGATGCGGCGGTCGCGCTCGGCCTTGTTGTGGCCGAAAAGCGAGCCGAAGAAATCAAGGTTCTCCTCGACCGAAAGCGTCGGATAAAGGTTCTTCCCCAGCCCCTGCGGCATATAGGCGATGCGCGGGCAGACGCGATTGCGATGCGCCACATCGCGCATATCGCCGCCCAGAACCTCGACCTTGCCGTCCTGGATCACCCGCGCACCGGCCAGCAGGGACAAAAGGCTCGACTTCCCGACCCCGTCCGGACCGATCAGCCCGACCATGCGGCCCGAAGGGATTTCCAGCGTCACATCATCCAGCGCCGTGACCTTGCCGTAGCGCAGTGTCAGGCCGGAAACTCCGGCGACAGGACCAGAAGCGGGACCGGTCATTTCACGACATTTGCAAGAAAGTCGGGCCAGGCGGTATTGGGGTCAAGCCGCAGATAAGCCATGCCCGGCAGGCCGGTTTTGACATATTCGATATGGCGGGCCAGCAGCTCCGGATCGATGCGGGCACGAACGCGGAACATCAGCTTCTCGCGCTCATCGGCGGTCTCGACCGTCTTCGGTGTGAACTGCGCCACATCGGCAACGTAGGAGACCGTGGCCGGGATCACCAGCTCCTGCGCTGCATCCATCACGAGGCGTACCTCGGATCCCACCTGCACCCTGCCAACCTGCGAGGTCGGCAGGAAGACCGTCATATAGACATCGCCCAGATCGACAAGGCTGAGGATACGTCCGCCCGAGCCGACGATCTCACCCTCTTGCGCGATACGATACTGGATGCGGCCAGAGCGCGGCGCTTTCAGCGTGGCATCGTCCAGCGTGGCCTGGATCGCATCGATCGAAGCCTTTGCCGCATCTACGGCGGCACCTGCATCAACGACCTGAGCCTCGGCGCTGCTCACCCCGGCCAGCGCCGCTGCATGGCTTGCTTCTGCCGAAGCCACCCCTGCACGGGCCTGGGCGTCACGGGCACGATCATCATCGAGCACCTGCTGCGAAATCGCGTTGGATCTGACCAGCTGCTCAGAGCGCGCCAGCCGCAGTGCGGCGGCTTCGGCAACCGACGCCGCCTGATCAACCGCTGCCAGCGCCGCGCGTTCCTGCGCCTCTGCCTGAGCCACCAGCGCCTTTGCGGTCTCGACACCGATCTCGGCCCGGGCAAGCTGCGCCTCGGACTGGCGTTTCTGCGCGTTCAGCTGAACGACGTCCATCTGAACCAGAACATCGCCGGCCTTGACCAGATCACCCTCAGCTGCATTGATTGCAGCGATCCGCCCGCCGGTCAGTGCCGCGATATCGACCTCCGTTGCCTCGATCCGACCATTGGCACTGGTAAAACCTGTCGGCAGACCCGCAGGCTGCAGCCGGTTCCAGGTCAACCACCCAAGTGCAGCTACAACGGCGAGGCCGCCCAGAATGATGGTGTTCCTGCTCGGTTTTGCCATGACCCGCCTCTGATGATGTGCTGATAGATACGTTGCGTATATTCTTCTGCGGTTTTCACTTTACAGATTGCAGTTGTCAACACTCGCTGACGCTGGAGAAATCCTATATTTTAAATACACATAAGTAAGCTGCCGATTGTTATCAGTCGATAAAACAGCTAAGCATAGCACCCTGATCTGAGCTAGATACGAAATATGTCATCGATCAGGGAACGACCACCAGTTGCATTTGTCAGGCACAGCGAACGAAACGAACAACGTATGCCCAGAACAGCGACATTAGCCAGCGGCACCGGCCGCAATTCGGGCCGCCAAAGTGGCAAAGAACGCATTTCGAATGCAGCGATGCTGCTTTTTGCCCGGATGCCTTATTGCGACACCAGTCTACGCGACATTGCGGCCGCCGCAGAGGTCGATGTGGCCTATGTCCATCGATCCTTCGGCTCCAAGGCAGAGATCTTTCGCCACGCGTTGGCGGCGCTTGATCCCTTGGATGACATCATGGTGGCGACAGATGGCCGCTCCATGATCTCCCGGCTCTGTGATCTGGCTTTCCTTCGCGATCCGCGGATACAGGAAGATGTACGCCCGCTACATCTGCTGATTCAATCCAGTCTCTGCAGCGAAGCGCGTGACATCATTGCGCAATTCATTGACACATCGCTTGCTCTCCCTCTGAGCAAGGCTTTCGGCTTTGAAAATCCGGGGCGAGCACATTTTGCTCTTAGCCTTTTGAGCGGATTTGTGACCCATCGTGCGGTGATGGGACCAGCAAACTTTCCGGGTATTCCCGAAGCAGATCAACGACGAATGCTCGAGACTGCACTGACCAATGCAATGTGTGACACAGACGGGAGAAGCGGTCCTGTCGACAAGTCAGCCGATATTGTATGATTTTGGAATCATAATTTTTAGGGGGCACTTTAACCGATACCTGGGAACTATTCTGTAGAACGGGTAGGGTGCGAGGTTCAATGCAGCTACTTGCCCTTCTGGCCGCCAGGGTCTGCAATTGCGCGTTCCATCTCATGCAATTTGCAAAGCATCTGAAACCGTCCGGTAAGCTGTATATGGGTGAGATTACCGTCCTGGTGCTGAACCCAGGATGCACGGATTGAGAAAGATTGGATGCATCAGCGCGCGGGTCCGCGATGACTGGCCTGATGGGCAGTGCAGACCCGCCGTGTCGGGGTTTGTCGACCCATCAGGTCAGAATCGCGACTCTGGAGGCAGCAGATCACGCGGATCTGGGCTGACCTGCGGGTTCATACGGTCCACTTCCATGCGTTGTCGCGCTCGGCGCGGATTCTGTCGATATGCGTCGCGGGCAGGACAGTGCGGAAGGGAGTGTTGAATGTTGCTGAGAACTGACCCGGGTTTGTCACCGAGAACTGACCCACCTTTCAGTTATGTTCTGTGGGTCATGTTTGGGTCAATGCACTTGCGGCTCCCTTCTTTGGTTTGACGGCTGCGGTGCTGGCCCTGAACCTGAAGCTGTCGTTTCCGGTCTCCAGAATATGGCAGCGATGAGTGAGGCGATCGAGCAGCGCGGTGGTCATTTTCGCATCACCGAAGACTGCGGCCCATTCGGCGAAGCTGAGGTTGGTGGTGATGACGACGCCAGCTTATCACGATGACCCGGCTCATGCCCGTTGAAGCCTTTGACGGCCGCGGCCTTCTCCCTCGTCGCTTCTGCATAGTCGTCGATGACGTTCTCAGGAAAGACACTCCGGGCGCGATCTTTCGGCGGCTTCGTGCGGAAGGCGCCCGGTTCGACGATGGTCGTGGTGATGCCGAACGGCGCCACCTCGTCCGCCAGCGACTCCGCCCACCCCTCCAGCGCGTTGTTGATTTCCACCCAGAACTGAGCCGGCATTTCCATCGAGAAGTGAGCCACCTCTGACTATGGATTTCCGGTCATTCAGTGGTCAAGGCGTGATTGTTCTCCTTCTTTTGGCGCGTTGCGGCGGCTGAACTGGCTTTGAAGCGGAAGCTGTCGTTTCCGGTCTCCAGGATGTGGCAGCGGTGGGTGAGGCGGTCGAGGAGCGCGGTGGTCATCTTGGCATCGCCGAAGACCGTGGCCCATTCGCTGAAGCTGAGGTTCGTGGTGATGACGACGCTGGTGCGTTCGTAAAGCTTGCTCAGCAGATGGAAGAGCAGCGCCCCGCCCGAGGCGCTGAACGGTAGATAGCCCAGTTCATCCAGGATCACGAGATCAAGGCGGGTCAGGCTTTCGGCAAGTTGCCCGGCTTTTCCCTTGGCTTTTTCCTGTTCGAGGGCATTGACCAGTTCGATGGTGGAGAAGAAGCGGACCTTGCGGCGGTGATGCTCGATGGCCTGGATGCCAAGGGCGGTCGCCACATGGGTCTTGCCGGTGCCCGGTCCGCCGATCAGGACCACGTTCTGTGCTCCGTCCATGAACTCGCAACGATGCAGTTGTCGCACCGTGGCTTCGTTGATCTCGCTGGTCGAGAAGTCGAAGCCCGAGAGGTCCTTGTAGGCCGGGAAGCGCGCCGCTTTCATATGGTAGGCGATGGAGCGGACCTCGCGCTCGGCCATCTCGGCTTTCAGCAGTTGGGACAGGATCGGCACGGCCGCTTCGAAAGCCGGCGCAGCCTGTTCGATCAGGTCCGTCACGGCTTGTGCCATGCCATGCATCTTCAGGCTGCGGAGCATGATGACGATGGCGCCACTGGCAGGATCATGACGCATGACGGCCTCCTGCAACGGGGGTGCGCAGGCCGTCATAGCGCTCGACATTGGCCTTGGGCTCGCGATGGAGAACCAGAGCCTGCGGGGTATCGAGCGGCGGCCCGCCAATGAGCTTGCCGTCGACCAGCCGGTGCAACAGGTTCAGCACATGGGTCTTGGTTGCCACGCCCTCGGCCAGGGCCAACTCCACCGCGGTCAGCACGGCCTGTTCGTCGTGCTGAAGAACCAGGGCGAGAATGTCGACCATCTCGCGGTCTCCGCCGGGTTTGCGGAGCATCTGCTCCTGCAGTTGCCGGAAGGCAGGCGGGAACTCGGCAAAGGGCGCGCCATTGCGCAAGGCACCGGGCTTGCGCTGAAGAACAGCAAGATAATGCCGCCAGTCGTAGATCGTCCGCGGCGGCACCTGGTGATTGCGCTGGAACACGCGACCATGCTCGCACAGGATGTTGCCCTCGGCCGCGACAACCAGCCGGTCCGGGTAGATCCGCAGGCTGACGGGGCGATTGGCAAAGGACGACGGCACGCTGTAGCGATTGCGCTCGAAGCTGATCAGGCAGGTGGGCGAGACGCGCTTGCTCAGCTCGATGAAGCCGTCAAAGGCGGGCGGCAACGGCATCAGTGCGGCCCGCTCCGCAGCCCAGACGTCATGGATCGTGCCGGGCAGCGTGCCGTGCGGGGTCTCCTGCCACACCTCCAGGCAACGCTGCTGCAGCCAGGCATTCATCATGTCAAGATCGGGAAAGCCCGGCATCTTCTGCAGGATCTGGCGGCGGGAGTCCTGAACGTTCTTCTCGACCTGTCCCTTCTCCCAGCCTGCGGCAGGATTGCAGAACTCCGGTTCGAAGACATAGTGGTTCGTCATGGCCAGAAAGCGGAGGTTGACCTGCCGCTCCTTGCCTCGGCCGACCCGGTCCACCGCCGTGCGCATGTTATCGTATATGCCGCGCTCGGGCACGCCGCCGAACACACGGAAGCCATGCCAGTGGGCATCGAACAGCATCTCGTGGGTCTGGAGCGGGTAGGCGCGCAACAGGAAGGCCCGGCTGTGGGACAGCTTGATGTGGGCCATCTGAAGCTTGGTGCGATCGTCGGCCAGATGCCCGTAGTCTTCGCTCCAGTCGAACTGGAACGCTTCGCCCGGTCGAAAGGACAGCGGAACAAAGGTGCCGCGTCCCGTGGTCTGCTGTTCGCGCTGGCGATCTGTCCGCCATTGCCGCGCAAACGCTGCAACCCGGCCGTAGGAGCCGGTGAAGCCAAGCTTGACGAGATCGGCATGCATCTGCTTCAGCGTCCGCCGCTGCTTGCGCGACTTGCCGGCTTCTGTCTTCAGCCAGCCGGCCAGCTTCTCGGCGAAAGGATCAAGCTTGCTCGGCCGGTCCGGCGTGGCGAACTTCGGCTCGATCGTGCCCCCCGCCAGGTGCTTGGTAATCGTGTTGCGCGACAGGCCGGTGCGCCGCGCGATCTCGCGGACCGACAGCTTCTGCCGAAAGTGCATGCGTCGGATGATGTTCAAAAGTCCCATGTGGATCACTCCCGTTACCCCCGCCGCTCACCGCTTTGGGGAAAGGTTCACATGGCTCACTTCTCAGTGGAAATTACGCGCCGATCCGGCTCAGTTCTGGGTGGAAATCAACATCCTGGGGTTCGGATACTACCCGCGGTCGGGCTTCATGCACATCGATCTTGGCCCTGCCCGGTCCTGGGGCGATCCCTTCCCGGCGCGAGCGGTGCCGTTTGCCCCGGAACTGCCACCCGCGCGCGAAGTCCTGTCGGACAGCCGCACCCTGCGCGGTGGCGGTGCTGCAGGCGCCGCAACTGTCGGCGCGGCCGGGGTCGAAGTGCTGCAGGACGTTCTTGCCGAAACGCAGACCACGATCCAGCCGCTGGTCCCCTACCTCGACACCCTACGCTGGGTACTGATCGCCATCGCGCTGATTGGCATCGCTGTCACGATCCACGCCCGGCTCGACGACTGGAAACGGGGCCAGCGGTGACCCTTTGGCTCCTCGCCCATGGCCCGGCGCGGAAGGCGCTGGGCCTGATCCTCACCGCGGCAGCGATCCTGCTGTTCCTCCTGAACCTGCGCCGCGCCGGTGAACGCGCCGAGCGCGCGGCCGAACGACTTGAAGCCCGAGAGAGAAACGATGCCATCCACCGCCAGATGCTCGACGCCGCCGCCCGCCGCCCTGCTAATCGTGATGCTCTGGCTGACCGGCTGCGCGATGGCAGGTTCTGATGCCCGTGCGCCATGTCCGCCTGTCGTCGACTACACGGCCGCGGATCAAGCACAGGCGGCCGACGAGGTCGAAGCACTGCCGGAAGGGGCCGTCATCGTCAGGATGCTGGGCGACTACGCCGTGTTGCGCGATCAGGCGCTGGCGTGCAGGTAGGGGCGGATAGCAGACAGTCGATGTTACTTCGTTCTTGCCGGATGCCAGGCCGTCACATCCCTGCAAGTGGCTCGCCGCGCGGGCTTGCGGCATCGAACATTTGGACCGACAGCGCCAATTCCGGTGCAATCCTCCGCAAGCCATCCACCAGCATCCGGCCCGCATCCAGCAAAGCCTCCACTGGCATCGGGTCGAGCCGTTCCAGAACGAACCACATGTCCTGGCTCGCTTCGGTGATCTGTGTGCGCGGACCCTGTCGCCAATTCCAACGACGGCAGGTGACGCCGAGGTCGTCGCGCCAGATGACCTCGGCCGCCTCGGGTGCTTCGATCACGGGCTGGCCTTCGGCCGTCGTATGGAAGGGTTCGTTTCCCCTGGCGAGACATAGGCGCGGTAGGCCCGCGTAGGTGGTGGCGTCCTCTCCGCCAACGGGAATAGCGAAGCGTAGGCTGACGGCGTTGTAGAGATCGACGACCGCGTTGAGCGGGCGCATCGCGCCATCCTTCACGGCGCGCTTGCGAAGGGCTTCGGCCGAGCACGGCGTTTTCTTCGGTTTCGCCCCGAAGGCGCGGTAGGCATCGCGCCATGCGTCCAGATGCGCCTCGGCCCAAGGAAAAGCGTCGAGGGACAGCAGCGCCTCGGCCAGCAGGGCCTCGCTGGTGGCATCGCTCGGGCCGTTGCGTCCTCCGCTCACATGGATGCTGAGGGCCATGAAATCCGGACGCAGGGCGAAGATCTCGGCGTCGATGATGGGGTGGAGTGTCATGTGGTCCTCGGTCCGTTGGGCGGGGGACTTCGTCGCATGCGACGCGCTACGTGTCAACAAAGTGAACCGAGATGGTCGTTGACTGTGGACTTTGAAGGGAAGTATCACATCATAATGACCGAAATAGCACGCCCACCCAGCCCCCCCCGCGCAGACGAACAGGAAGCGGTCCTCGCCGCCACGGTCGCCGCGCGTATCTTCGAACTTCGCAAAGCGAAAAGCCTGTCCTTCGACGCTCTCTCCCAGAAGGCCGGCGTCGCCAAAGGCACGCTGGTCCAGATCGAACAGCAGCGCGGCAATCCGAGCATCTCGACGCTTTGCCGCCTTGCCGCGGCGCTGGATGTTTCGGTGGCTGACCTCGTGGCACCGACCGAGGCGACCGCTCAGGCCGTGACAGTCCTTGGCCGTGACGATGCTCGGCAACTCTGGACGGGCCCATCCGGCGGCACCGCAACACTGCTTGCGGGGACGCAAGGTCCCGACATGCTCGAGATCTGGGACTGGGTCTTGATGCCCGGCGAGAGCTTCGAGGCGGCCGTGCATGGGGCCGGAACGCGGGAGCTGATCCATGTGACCGACGGCACGCTGGCACTGACCGTGGATGGGGCGACCCATCTGGTCTCGGCGGGAGGATCGGCCATCGCGCTGACCGACAGGCCACACGCCTACGCCAACCCCGGCAAGGAGCCGTTGCGCTTCACAATGACCGTCCACGAACCCGCTGCGGAGTAGCCCTCGATGTATCAACCCGAACAGCACCGCGAGGACCGTCTCGACGTCCAGCACGACCTGATCGAAACCCACCCCTTCGGCCTGTTGATCTCGCACGACCGCGAAGGCCTTCAGGCGAATGGCTTGCCGTTCCTGCTGCAACGCTCCATCGGACCGTTCGGCCGGTTGCAGGCCCATATTGCCCGCGCCAACTCGCAGTGGCGCGAGCTCGACGGGGCGGAGGTGCTGGTCGTCTTCCAAGGCCCGCTGAATTACGTGACGCCCGCCTTCTACGAGACAAAACGCGAGACTGGGAAGGTCGTGCCGACCTGGAACTATGCGATGGTTCAGGCGCGCGGCACGGCGCGGGTGCGGGCGGATACCGAGTGGCTCGACACGCAGATTTCCGCGCTGACCGACCGGCACGAGGCCGACAGGCCCGAGCCCTGGCACGTCTCCGACGCGCCGCGCACCTATATCGAGGCGCAGCTGCGGGGCATCGTCGGGATCGAGATCGACATCCAGCGCCTCGAAGGCAAGTGGAAGGTCAGCCAGAACCGGCCCGAAGGTGATCGCAAGGGGGTGGCCGCAGGACTGGCCGAGGCGCATCCGGAAATGGCAGCGCTCGTCCGGCGCTACGGCAGGATCGGAGAAGGGGCATGAAGATCGAAACCATGGCTGTCCACGCTGGCGAAGCGGTGGACCCGACGACCCGCGCTTCCTCCCCGAACCTCGTCATGTCCGCGACCTTCCTGCCCCGCGAACTGACCGGCTTCTCGGCCTTGGACGAGGACGAGAGCGCAGGATACATCTATGCCCGCTCGGGCAATCCGACGGTGCGGCAGCTCGAAGAGAAACTCGCAGCACTGGAAGGGGCCGAGGATGCACGCTGCTTCGCCTCGGGTATCGCTGCGACCCATGCGGTGATCATGGGGCGTCTCAGCGCGGGCGATCATGCGATCTTCCCGGAAAACGCCTATTCCGGCACGGCAGAGTTCATCCGCAACAGCCTGCCGCGCTTCGGCATCAATACGAGCTTCGTGGACACGACCGATGCGGACGCGGTCGCCGCCGCGATCACCCCCGCGACCCGCATGCTCTGGCTCGAGACGCCCTGCAATCCGACGCTCCAACTCGCCGATATCGCGCTTCTTGCCGATCTTGCCCATGCGCGTGGCCTGCGCGATGTGGTTGTCGATGGCACCTTCGCCTCGCCCATCGGCACACGGCCGTTGGCGCTCGGCGCGGATTTCGTGGTGCACTCGCTGACCAAATACATCTCGGGCCATGGTGATGCGATGGGCGGCGCTGTGCTGGGTCGCAAGGCCGATCTCGATGCGCTGAACCTCGAAGCTGCGGTGCATTTCGGCGGCGTCCTGTCGCCCTTCAACGCCTGGCTCATCATGCGCGGAGCCGAGACATTGCCGATCCGGATGCGTGCCCATCAATACAACGCAATGGTGGTCGCAAAATGGCTCGAGTTGCACCCTGCCGTGTCCCGCGTGTTCTACCCCGGCCTGCCCTCGCACCCCCAGCACGACCTTGCCCGCAGGCAGATGGCGAACTTCTCCGGCATGATTGCCTTCCAGACGCATCAAGACGGGTCCGAGATCGCCCGCCGGATGGTGAGCGACCTGCAACACGTGCATTTCGCCGTCTCGCTCGGCCATCTCCGCAGCCTGATCTACTGGATCGGCACTGACGACATCCTGCAATCGACCTATCAGCACCCTCCCGAGGCCGAGGCGCGGTTCCGTGCGCTTACGGGGCGGGGCATCTTCCGCCTGTCGGTCGGGCTGGAACACCCCGACGACATCTGCGCCGATCTGGCCCGCTGCCTGTGACCGGAGCGCTGAAGATGACCGAAACTCTCCCCCTGACCGACCGCAGCCGCCTCCGCCGTATGCATGACCTCGGCAGGTTCGACGTCGCCACCATCCACGCCATCCTCGATGCCCAACCGCTCTGCACCGTGGCCTACGTCCGCGACGGCAAGCCCTACCTCACCCCGACGCTGCAATGGCGCGAGGGGGATCGGGTCTACTGGCACGGCTCTTCCGCCAGCCACGCCCTGCGCGCAGGGAAGGGGCAGGATGTCTGTATGAACGTGACGATCCTCGACGGCTTCGTCCTCGCCCGTTCCGGCTTCAACCATTCGGTCAATACGCGCTCCGTCACGCTGTTCGGCATTGCCGAGGTGGTGCCAGAGGAGGAAAAGGCCGCGCACCTCACCGCGATGATCGAGGGCCTCTGGCCGGGCCGCAGCGCGCTCTTGCGTCCGATGTTGCCGCAGGAGGTGAAGGCTACAACGATCCTCTCGCTGCCCATCACCGAAGGCAGCGCCAAGATCCGATCTGGCCCGCCCACGGACGAACCCGACGACTACGATCTGCCGATCTGGGCCGGTGTCTTGCCCGCATCTGTCACGCTGGGTGCTCCCATCGCCGACCCACGCAACAAGGATGGTGCCGATACGCCGGACCATGCAAAGGGAGTTGCTCGCATAGCCGGGCAAGCCTGAGCGCGACCGGCGGTTTTATTTACCTGAACGTCCGCTTTGGGCCGAGAGAAGTCGTTGCAGCGCGACGGGCCAATGGCCGCGCCTGGCGTCAGGTCCCCGACTTATCAAGCTCATGCGGAGATTAGCGTCCATATTCTCCGCAAGTTCTGCGTCGCTTAGTCTTGCATATGCGGAGAATGCAGCCCACAATCGCCGCACCTAGCGCGGAGAATATGATGTACATCTGGGAGCAACCAGACTGGCCAAGGCTGACCTGGCAGGATGGCAGCATCGCCGCGCCCCTAGCTGCCGTGCGTCACGACCAGGGGCGACTGATCGGCCGGATGGAAGCGCTGGGCTTCAAGCTGCGCGAAGAGGCGGTCCTTCAGACGCTGACCCAGGATGTCGTCAAGACGAGCGAGATCGAGGGCGAGCAGCTGGACGCCACACAGGTGCGGTCATCCCTCGCGCGAAGGCTTGGCATAGACATCGGCGCCCTGCCCCCCACAGATCGCAATGTGGAAGGCATCGTCGAGGTGATGCTGGACGCGACGCGGAACTATCAGGCCGCGCTTACAGCCGAGCGCCTTTTCGGGTGGCATGCGGCGTTGTTCCCGACCGGCCGCAGCGGCATGACGAAGATCATCGTCGGGGACTGGCGCGATGACAGTACCGGCCCGATGCAGGTAGTGTCTGGGCCCTACGGCCGAGAGAAGGTTCATTACTCGGCGCCCCCGGCTCCGCGGGTCGCGGCGGAGATGGAAGCCTTTCTCGCCTGGTTCAACGCGCCCTTGACCACCGATCCGGTGGTCAAGGCGGCACTGGCACATTTTTGGTTCGTCACGATCCACCCCTTCGAGGACGGCAATGGCCGCATCGCTCGCGCCATCGCCGACCTGGCACTTGCCCGGTCGGAGGGGAGCTCGCAGCGGTTCTACAGCATGTCCGCGCAGATCCGGACCGAGCGGAACGCCTATTACGACCAGCTTGAGCGCACCCAGAAGGGTGCCACGGACGTGACGTCGTGGATCCTATGGTTCCTCGACTGCCTCGGCAGAGCCATCCACGGCGCAGATGGCGTTCTGGCGGCGGTGGTCGCCAAGGGACAGTTCTGGGAGCGCGCTGCGGCGCTGGCGCTGAACGAACGCCAGATCAAGGTACTGAACCGCCTTCTCGACGGGTTCGAAGGCAAGATGACATCATCGAAGTGGGCGGTGATTGCCAAGTGCTCACAGGACACGGCGAACCGTGACATCGCGGCACTGCTGGACCTCGGGCTGCTGCGGAAAGGCGATGGTGGCGGCCGCAGCACGCATTATGAGCTGGTGCTGTGACGCCGATGGCCACGATTGTCTGCCCCCTCGAAGGGGGGCTCGCAAAACGTTGACCAGGTGTTGACAAGAATTTGGAATCGCGAAAGCCGAGGGTTATGCTCGGCTTTGAAGTCTTTGATACTATTGGATATTCTGGTTGCGGGGGCAGGATTTGAACCTGCGACCTTCAGGTTATGAGCCCATGGACGGGAAAAACCGAAACGCTAGAGAAATCGGCAACTTACGAGGCAAGCCTTTGTGATGGCGTGCTTTTCGACGTCGCCTTCATCCGAATTCACGCGGATCAAACCGCAAACCCGCCGCTAAACCCGCAGTCGCAGGTTGATGTGGCGTTGATGTAAACTGAAACACCCCCAACATGATCACAACCTACCAGTCCGCAAAGCTCCGGCAGCTTCGTTTCATTGACAACACCAAACCAATCAGAATGCAAGAAAACCCATTTCATCATAGATGGCTGAAGATATCATTGATCTTCCAAGGGTCGAACCGAAACTCCGAACGGTCGGCTATTTTCTTTCCTTGGTCAGTCAGGCGATCCTTCAGCCCCTGTGTCACCCTCTCTGCCTCATCCGCACCACAATAATCAGCCAGAAAACTTGTGAATGTAAAATATTCCGACGAAAGCTGATGACCGCGATCCGGTGAGTCCTGTATGGCCTCAGCCACATAGACCAGGCCAGCACGGAAGACCGAGAATTCTCTATGCTCCGAAATTAGACCAATTCGATTCCCATTCAGAAGGGCGCGAAGCACTAGAGTAGAGATGCCATTGACCGAGACCTGTTTGAGCAAGCTCAAATCAACAATGCGATCAGTCTCAAGTTCCGCCTCCGAAACTTGTAACGCTTCGCCGTCCCTCACCAAAGATTCCAGCATGCCATCTAGCGAAACGGATGAGAGGCCAGTTTCAGCCTCATTCCACCCCTCATCAGGAAAGTAGCGGAGCAAGTAACGCCTGGTAATTTCCAACGAAATCAATTCGACGGAGAAACGTAGATCGGATCTACCTTCATACCTTCTCGAGAACCTAGCCTTCGCCTCATCAAGGCTCCTGACAATGCTGCCGATCTCACTTGCGCGGTCAAGGCGATGGCGTGCCGTGACGGCGGTGGCATAGAATGCCTCGTGCCCATATATCGGATCCGACTCATCTCCTAGTTCTGCCAGCAGAACGGCCATTCGCGCGAGCGAATCTGCGGCTCGCCAATCTCCCATCGCAGCATGAAGCTGGCAGGAAACCAAATGCATATTGTATTTCTGCCGAGTGCCGTCACGGTCTTGGATTTTTGCTATACGTTTGGTCTCTATCGCTTTCTGAAGTTGCTGACTGAACAATAGGCGATCATTCTCATCGCGATAACGGATCGCAAGCGGCATGCGTGTCTTGAAGGCCCGATCGGAAGCAGTGGCTTGTTTGCTCGTGAACAGACTAGTCACCAAGGCAGTAGTGTTTATGTTGGTGAGTTCTGCTATCTGCCACCTGCGCAGAAGTTCCTCAGTGTCCGAGCTTTGACCATCGAGTATCTTTTGCCCGAGATTTGCAAAAGTCGGGATATCGTCAAGTATATCTCGCGCCGCAGCGTTCATTTTAAGCCGAACAAACCTACGGAACCTACTGGGCAATGAATCCACCGTTCCGCCGTGAATTCTCTCAATTGTAGTCCGGATCAGCACATTTGCCGAACGGTTACTCTGTTCGCTAGTGTCCGCAAAACTCAGGAAGTCGCGAACTCGTTTCGGATCGAGCTTTCCACCTTTGCTGAAAGGAGACAATACAATTCGAAGCCAGTCTTCAAGACCAATGCCATCCTGGCTAACAACGACCCCTCCGAAGATGGAGAACTCTTCCCGAAAGAACAGGTAGCGAGGATCCACCACAAAACCACTGCCGGGAAGTTCAAGTTCGGAACTAATCTCATGGATGTGAGGGTCTGAAGTCAAAAGGAGGACTGGGCGATCACTGGTGAGGTTCAAGAAATGCAAATGTGCAAGGGCAACTGCATCACTCTGTATTAGATGTGCTGCGCGCCGCTTGGACTTCTTGGCCTTCAGTGCATCGAACCAAACCTGCGCCAGCTTGTCGACTTCGTCATCTTCAGTGTTCACCTTGGGCATCAAGCCCGCGCGCTCGGCCGAAACAGAATCGGCAATCTGGGTCTCGCGAATAAAATTTCGCAAAAGTGTAAACTTGGCGTCAGCGGTCGAGAGAGCCTTCCGCACTAGCCGCAACTTGATGAAGCTCTCTTCACCGTTACTCGGATGGGTCTCGCTTAACTCAGGAAAGACTGACTGGATGCCCTTTCTGGCGCCTGATGCGGCGCGCACCATTGAACTGTAAATTGATTGGAAATCAGCCTCTTGGCCATAAAGGAAAATAGATCTGTTTCTTGCCTCGTTCCTGCACTGGGCTCCGAGTAAGAATGCAAAATCGGAGAGAGTCTCTTCATCAAGCAATCCAAGCAAGTCGGGCCGGTCCTTGGTCTCAGCAGGCGCCACGAACAACATTGCTACTGAAGGATCAATGGCCCAGATGGGGTCTTCGAGTTTTCCATCTGCATCCAGTTCGCGACCGGCTTGAAACCGCAACCAAAGGCTTGCAGCCTCTCTAACGATCGTTATCCAACTTGGCTTTCCCGCTTTGAGATCAGACATCGATCGGCATCCTTTCGTCTTGCCAACGAACCTGGTCGCCCGGCTGATTGCGTCGCTGGAATTCTCTTCGTTTGTTCAACATTTTGGCAGAGCGGTAATCCCGAGGCACGACTGCCTTGATCAATGCTTGCGTCGCGGTTGTCGCGACATGCCACAACTTGCCCTTCACGTCGTTTAGCAAATCCGATGCGTCGATTGCCACGATTTCATGATTTGGCGAGTCAGCCGTCGACGATTGATCCTTTTGTTCAAAGTCGATCTTCAGCTTCTCCGCGAAAACAAGGGCAATACCCCCGGTGATACGTTTATCCCCGGGCAGAGTTGCCATCTCGAAAATTTCTTCGGCGTTCATCGCTTCCACGATCTTTGAAGGGTCGGCATAAGATTGCACTAATTCCGCAATGACCTTCGTACATCCGTCGATGATGGAGGAGACTCTTGCCTCATCTGCCACTGAATCAACAAATGCTGACAAAAGCCGGAGCGACGCGACGACGCTGGCGGGGTCTTTCTGAAGCATTGCCGCAAGAATGGATGGCGTCCAATCCGGGTTGAAGTGCCTCGAAGCGAGCATGCGCGTTTTCAGTAGCTCTTGAACTTCGTCCGAAGAACTCAACTTTTCCGCGCAGAGAAAGGCTCGCGCGAACAGCTCTTGCTTCTGTTCCGAATGTGCACGATCAAGAAACCCCGGTGACGCGAGACGGTTCCACATCGCTTCAATAAGGGAAGGTTCGTGCAGCTCGATCGTCAGATTCTGTAGATGGTGGAAGACGCGAAACCCAGTTTCACTTGGAGGGACATCGCCCAGCAGCCCGGCTATGGCAGGGACAACCTTGGATCGAAAGCGCACTGATTTTGAACATAGACGCCCGATTTCGGTTTCCGGACTTTCCAGAACCGAGAAGTAGTCGCCTAGCGGAAAGAATGCCGGGATGTCATCACTGCGGAGGTGGTAGCGCGAGAACCCATGCCACAGCCATGTCTTCGCGTGCGAACTCGTCCACTCGCTGGTCTTGGTCGGAACTGCTTCGAGGTCAGGAGGTAGGTAGCGCATCTTCGAAGCCTTTGTAAACCTGAGACATTTTTTTGTCCGAGCACCGAATCCAGTCGATGAGAGTCAACATTTCTGAAGCACGGGTGGACGACACGTCGAGGGGACCGACGACTGTCACATCGCCCTCGATGGTCTCAGCGACTCTACTGGTAGACAGGTCCACAATGAACTCGATCCCTCCGTCAATCAACTCCTGCCGACCCTCCACCCCGGCCAGGTCGAGAGTTCGGGCGAACTCTGGGATGTACGACGACGTCGATGTGGGCGCAGGAAGAGGAAGTGCACGGTTGAACTTCTCGCCCATGGAAACCGCTAGATAGGCAGGGTTGGAATCGCCATCGATGGCGGTTGGACGCTTTCCGTCCGATGCTAGAGAAGCGCAATTCATATGCACAAAGCACACTTCTTCGGGATTTCCCCAAAAATGGATCAGGCCAAGTCGTGCGACGACTGCTTCTGCGCTGAATAAGTCGGGGTCGGCCGACAATCGGTTTCGGAAAATGAGGTCATGATCCTGAGTAAGCCACTGGGCACGTACGTCGCCAGCCGTGAAGGGCGGCGGAATGTAACCTGGTAGTCTAGCCGCGGTAAGGTGTGCTCTAACGTACTTCTCGAAATCCTTTCGCTTGTAAACTCGAACTAGAGTGCAATGTGAGATTGGGTCTGGCCTGATCGCTCCCACAGAGAGCACTGAAATAGACTGGGATAGGTTCCTGAATCGGTGGATAAGCGCACGAGCTTCTTCGTAGGCGATATCCACACCGTCATCGTAGTCATCGAACCCTGCGGACGGTCGATGCGTTGCCTCGCCCAACACGCTCGCTATCTCTGCTGCAGGAAGGTGCCCGACAGAGCAGTGTTCAAAAAGGTTCACAAGATAAATACGGCTCAGCGGGTGCCCACCAAACGTCGACTGAAGATCTTCCGCTAACCCCATTCCTGCCCCAATCTCGTTTTAGTTCACCGAGGCAAGCACTGCCCTTACATGTCTGTCAAGTGTCGTCGATGGATAGTCGATCCAGTGGCTTAACGACGCGGTCCAAGTGCGGGGAGGTAGAGGAGATCATGGGATTGGTCGCCGTGAGAGCGGCACCAGAGTGTTCGTTGCGCAACAGTGTCAACATGGCCGCTTCCAAGCGGTAGCCATGGTTGGAAGCCTATGGCGCAGCCGACCACTTCTACGGTGTGACATGCCCTCGGTGTCCATGCACCGGAAAGCCTCGGCATATCGGGTGGGGCCGCCATCGATGCTTTGAGGTTGTCCACAGCGTCGTGGTCCCCACCCCCTTGCTCCGAATCGAAGCCCGCGTCAGGGTGCATCCTTGAGGAGAGCAGCCCTCAACCAGAAGCATAACAGGTCTATCGGTACACCAGTCGCTCTGACCGAAGGCGCCCCGGCGCCTCTCGTGTCGTTGCGCCCGATCTCTTGACCCCGTGCCGCCCCCCGGCACGGGCTGCAGGCGGTATGAGTTCGGCCCGTCCTCGGTTCATGTGAGGATGATCTGTCATGGCTTTGCCGCCCCGCGTTTACTACACCATTCAGGAAGTCACGGCCCGTTGGGGCTGCAACATCGCCGACGTCGCAGGCTGGGCCGCGACGGGCAAGTTCCACATCATGACCGGCATCGGCCTGGTGCGTTGCGGTGAGGAGATCGTCGCCGGTCGGGTGGTCCTCTCGCCGATGGACCTGATGCCGTTGTTCCGGCGCTGCGGGACCGGCCCGACCGAGGGCGTGGTGCGCCGGATCATGACGGGCGAGAAGGGCCAGTGGCAGATCATCACCGATCCTGTCGGCGGGGTCACGGTGGCGGTCGCGGACATGATGGTCATGGCCGATGAGGTACATGCCTTCGAGGAAGAGAACGACATGGTGCGGCGGGTGGCGGCGGGGCCAGGTGCTGCTACGCCATACGATTGGGAAGGCATGAACATCGCCCTGATCGTGCGGATCCATGATCACGGTTTGCCCGCCACTCAAGCCGAGCTGGTTGCCGAGATGCAAGACTGGTTCGCGGATCGGTCGGACGGCAAGAAGATGCCCGACAGCCGCTCGATCCGGCGGAGGATCACGCCGATATGGAGGGCGTTGCGGCGGGAGGAAGCGTGATGACGAGGGTCCGCGCTGGCCCGGATCAGGCGGTCTTCCGGCCGTCGTGATCGTCAGCGTAATGGATCAGGCGGGGCTTTGGCCGGAAGGCGCTGGCCACGGCGTCGACCCCGGCGCGCAGGGGTGAGTCCATCAGGTGGGCATAGCGCAGGGTCGTCTGCATCTGGCTGTGCCCCAGCAGCTTGCCGATCATTTCCAATGAGGCGCCGCCGCTAACCAAGAGCGATGCGAAGGTGTGGCGCAGGTCATGGATCCGGACATCCTGCAGCCCGCACTGCTTCTGGACCTGCGCCCAAAAGCGGCGCACCTCCTGCACCGGCTGGCCGGGCGTGTCGCCGGGGAATAGCCACGGTGACCCCTTCGGTACCAGCAGCTGCCGCTGGCGCACAATGGCGGCCGTCTCGTCCGAGATCGGCACGCGGTGGGCGCGGCGCTGTTTCGTCATCATGGGCGGCTTCGACCAGCTCATGTGTTCGAGGTTGAACTGTTCAAACCGGGACTGGCGCACCTCGCCCAGCCGCGCGCCGGTCAGCATGCACATGCGGATGATGTCGGCCGCGCGCCGGTCCTCGGCCGCGTCCAGCGCGGCAGCCAGCTTGGCGATTTCCTCTTTGGACAGGAAGCGTTCGCGCGGCGTCTCGGTGCGGCGGTGGAAGCGCTGGGCGGGGTTGTCCTCGCACCAGCCCCACTGGACCGCCAGCGTGAACATCTTGCGCAGCACCTCCCCGATCCGGTTGGCGCGCACCGGCGTAGGCTTCGCGCCTTGCAACTTGCGCGCCCGGTTGTTGGGCTTTTCCTTGTGCGGCCGCGCCCTGCCCTCGGCGATCTTGGTCAGCAGCTTGTCGACGTCGGTCGGCGTGATCTCCGTCACCAGCTTTCGTCCCCAGACGGGTGCCACCATCTTGGCCAGAGCCGACCGCTGATCGGCCGCGCTGCGGGCAGAGAGTTTCGGGAGATGCTCGGCGCAGTAGCGTTCGATCAGGTCGGTCACGCGCGGGGCTTCGCGCTTCGCCTCGCGCTGGCCTAGGGGGTCGGCCCCGGCGTCGATCTCGCGTCGCAGTTCCTTGGCCCGTTCCCGGGCGGCCGATACCGACCATTCAGGCCAGCGCCCGAAGGTCATCCGGCGCTGCCGCCCGGCGTGGCGGTAGTCCAGCGTGAAGGCCCGCCCTCCGCCGCGGTAGATGCAGGCGGCAAAGCCCCGGACGTCGGTATCGAAGATCTGGTAGTCCCGCCCCGGCACCGGCTCAGCGTCGCGCAGCACTTTCTCGGTCAGCTTGATGCGTTCGGGCATGGCTTCGGTCCTTCTTGCATCCGACATGAGGCGTGGTTTCGCCTGACTATCAAGGCAAGCATGGCAGGTCGGGTGGCGGGGAGGCGGAGGGTGGCGCAAAGGGCGCCACAGCAGTGCCACCCCTTGTTTTCTTGGGTTTTCGGCGCTGGGCGGATCGATGCGCGACTGGTGTCGACGCGCGCAACCGGACGACTGAGACCGCAGGCGCAGTCATCACGCTGCAAATCAGGCCGCTGAAGATCCGCGCAGCAACAAATCCTCAAGGAATTCAATGGGTGGCAGGGGTGCCGTGCCGGGTGCCACCCCCTCTTTGCCCTCCGATGCAGGTCAAAGCCGGTCAATCCGGGTGTTCGCTGGTGTTTGCGGCCTTGGCGTCCGTTTCGCCCATCCGGCAGGACCGGCCGAAATGTACCCCGCCACCCGATCACCATCGCAAACCCCAATAAAACAAGGGGTGGCACAAAGGTGGCGTCCTTTCTGCCACCCTCCGCCTCGCCGCCACCCCTCGGGCTCTGCGCTCACTGGTCCCTGCAAGACGTCCCCGATGTTCGGGGCGAGGACCAGGAGACCCCGATGCCGCATCTCGGATCGATGCCAGACCGACAAGACAAACCCCGCACCCTGCTGGTCGGCTGGATCAGCCGCCTCGACCTTGCGCTGGAACTCGGCCTTTCGGTCGACACCCTGCGCCGCTGGGAAGCGATGCGGACGGGCCCACCCTGCGTTCGGGCCGGGCGTAAGGTCTACTACCGCCGCGCCGCCGTCGAGGAATGGCTGGAGGAGCAGGAACAGGCCGCCCCGCGCCGTCGCCGTGCCGGAGGGCGTCGGTCATGACCATCCAGCCCCACAGTTCCGCCTGGCCCGCCGACCGCGTGGCCGAGGCGCGTGCCGTCATCGCCGATGTCGCGCATCACAGCGACCTCCTGATCCGGCTCGCCTGTAACGTGCTTGCCCAGCATGGTGAGACCCCGGGCGAGCGTGCGGATGCCCAGCGCCTGCTGGTGGTGATCGACGCGCGGCGACCGGTCAGCCGCGCCCAGCGCGAAGATCAGGGGAGGGCCGCGCGATGATGCGTCGTGGCACCCCCGAGGCTGATCTGCAGCGCGCGGTTGTACAGGCGCTGCGCGTCGCCCTGCACCGCTCGGCCATCATCCATCATTGCGCCAACGAAGTCACTGAGGCCGGGCCCCGCGGGGCCAAGCGCCAGGCGATCCTCGTCGGCATGGGCGTCCATGCCGGGTTCACCGATCTGATGGTGATCTGCGACGGCCGTGTCCTTTTCCTCGAGCTGAAAGCTCCGAAGGGGCGCCTGCGGCCTGAGCAGGAGGCGTTCCGCGATGCGGTGCAGGCGCAGGGCTTTGGCTGGGCGCTGGTGCGCAGCCTCGATGATGCGCTGGGCGCGCTGGCCGATCACGGCTTCACCACGCGCATCGCCCCTGCCCCGCGGAGGCCCGCGCCATGAGCCACGAGGCCACCAACTGGGCCATCAAGCAGCGCGGGTTGAAGCCGACGACCAAGATCGTGCTCTGGCACCTCTGCGACCGGTTCAACCCGGACTACGGCTGCTTCCCCTCGCAGGATCGGCTGGCGCATGACTGCGAAATCAGCCGGTCGACGTTGAACGATCATCTTGGTCAGCTGGAGGCCGTGGGCCTGCTGCGGCGGGTGCCGCGGCTCGATCCCGTGACCAAGCGCCAGCTGCCGACCCGCTACATCCTGGGGTTCGAGCCGGGCTTCACACCCGTGGCTGTGGTGCCGTGTCCGGAAATCAGACACGGGAACGACGGCTGCGCGGAAAGCCTCGACGATGCCGATGGTTGTGATGTCGATGGAATGGCGGATGCCTTGCCGTGTCCGGATTTCGGACATGGGATCGGCGCGCGAGCCGTGTCCGAATTTCCAGCCGAGCCGTGTCCGGAAAATGCCGAAAGCCGTGTCCGGAATTCGGACACTAACCCTGTAAGGGAACCTCTAAGTAAACCAGTAAAGGAGGAGGAGGGCGCGCAGGCGCGCGAGGCGATTTCCGATGAGGTTTTCGGAGACCTGCTGGACGCGCTGGGCCTCGACCCCGACGCCCTGCCCGGCTGGTGGCAAGGATGGCCACCGCGGCTGCACGTCCAGCGCTGGCGCGACGAACTGGGCCTGACCGAGGCGGAGATCATCGCGACGGCCGAAGCCAGCCGCCAGGAACGCCCCGAACCGCCCGATGGGCCGAAGGCACTGGACCGCGCCATGCAGCGCGCCGCCCAGCGCAAGGTCGAGGATGCCGTGCGGAAACGGCGCAAGCCCAAGTCGGCCCCCGCCCCGACGTCGAAGCCGATCACTGACCTCCCCGCTTTCTATGCCGATTTGGTCAACTCCGACCGGTATCTGCCGGTCAGCGCGATCAGCAACACGATGCGCGACGCCATGCTGGCCCGGGGGCTGGTCACGCCGGAACGCCTGCGTGAGCGCGGGGTGCGGTGACTGGCATGGTATCACGTCCCCGACACGGATTGTCCCTCTGCGCGGGCGGCGGAGGCCTTGATCTGGGCCTCATGCTCGCCGAACCCGGCTATCACACCCGCGCCTTCGTCGAATGGGAGGACTGGCCAAGGGCGGTGCTCATCGCGGCGCAAGCAGCCGGATACTTCGCCCCGGCCCCAATCTGGACCGACCTGCGCAGCTTCGACGCCCGCCCCTTTCGCGGCGCGTTCGACGCCGTCCTTGCCGGTTACCCCTGCCAGCCCTTCAGCGCGGCCGGAAAACGCGGTGGCGCCGACGATCCCCGCCACCTCTGGCCCGACGTCGCCCGCGTCATTGGCGAATGTCGCCCGGAATGGGTCTTCCTCGAAAACGTCGCCGGGCACGTCACCCTCGGCCTTGAAACCGTCCTGCGAGAGCTTTGGGGCATGGGCTACACGCCTGCGGCGGGCCTGTTCTCGGCGGCAGAGGTCGGCGCGCCGCATGAGCGGCTGCGGATCTTCATCCTGGCCCACACCGATGAGCCTGCACCCCGGCACGGGCCGCTACAACCCGGCCGGGAACAGCGACTTCACGCGAAAGGCGGAAGCGCTGGCGCTGGGCATCGCGAAGGCCCTGCCGAACCACTGGCCGACTCCGGCGGCGCAGAACTGGAAGGGCAGCAGCGAGGCCAGCATCACCCGCACGGATGGCAAGTCCCGGATGGACCTTCTGCACTACCGGGCAGAGCAGGGCTTCATCCGCCCGGCCCCGGCGACCTTGCCGGATGGGCCACGGTCCTCGCCGCACGCCCCGATCTCGCGCCCGCTCTGGGCTTCGATGATTGCCTCGCATGGGCGCGTCACCTCGCGGCGGATCCTGAAGGGCCGGTCGCGGCGGCGGCTGAACCCGCTCTTCGTCGGATGGCTGATGGGCTGGCCCATCGGGCACGCGCTCTGCGCCTGCTCGGCAACGGAGTTCACCCTCTGGCAGCAGCACATGCGTGGCGCTCTCTCGCAGCTGCCCATGGCCTCGGGCCCGTGGATCTGGCGGCCGACCGATGCGGTCCAGCGCCCGGCGCAGATGGATTTCCTTGAAGGATTGCAGCCATGAGTTTCCACGGCCGCGTCAGCGGCACCAGGATCAAGCGCGCGCTGGGCGTGCAGGCCGCGCTGGAATGGGCGTTCCGGATCGAGCAGGCGCAGCTGGAACTACCCCTCCCCGCAGACGTCACCGAGGAAGGTTTCGGCTTCGGCCTAGAATACGTCCTGCTCCAGCGTGCCGTGCTGGGCTGCAACATCGACGGCGGCCAGCACAAGATCGGCGGCTACACCCACGAGGACGCCGAGGTGATCGCCGCCACCGTCGCCGGGATCCCCGACAGCCTCGGAGGCAAGCGCATGGCGATCCGCGTCGCCGAGCTGGCCCGCGCCGGGCTGACCCCGGACTGGATGCCAGGCGCCGTCCCGCGCTGTGTGCCGAAAATCGTGAAGCAGAACCAGCATGGCACACATGCAGGGGCCATCGTCGTCGGCACCGAGCGCATCCGCGTGCGTGGACCGGGCGCCCGTGGCACATGGAAAACCATCGACATCCTTGCCTGCCCCGTCACCTTCTCGCCCCACCCCCATCAGATCGAGGCCGCCCGGCGCGGCTATGAAGAATGGTGGCAGGCGCTGAACTGGGTCAGGGACGGTCTGATCGAATGCGGGATGCTGCGCGAGGTTGAGCTGACGAGGGCGATGCCGAAGGCAAAGCCGTGGGAAAGAACCCCGCCAAGCCGCTGTTAGCGGCTGGATTTCGCCCTCCGGCTGAAATACCGTCTAGAAAAGACTTACCGGGGGGCGGATTTCACAATGGCATCAATCGACAACGGCTCGGACCTCGGCATTGAAGCCGCCCTCTTTAAAGCCGCGGACAAGCTGCGTGGCAACATGGAGCCGTCCGATTACAAGCATGTCGCCCTTGGCCTGATCTTCCTCAAGCACATCTCGGACGGGTTCGAGGCAAAGCGCGCCGAACTTCTGGCCCAATACCCCGAAGGCGCCGAGGATCCCGACGAATACCTTGCCGACAACATCTTCTGGGTGCCGACTGAGGCGCGCTGGTCGCATCTTCAGGCCAGCGCCAAGCAGCCCACCATCGGCCGCTTGATCGACGAGGCGATGATCGCCATCGAGAAGGTGAACCCCTCGCTCAAGGGCGTCCTGCCCAAGGACTATGGCCGCCCCGCGCTCAATGCCGTCATGCTGGGCGAGCTGATCGACCTGATCTCGGGCATCGCGCTGGGCGAGGGCAAGGACAAGGCCCGCGACCTGCTGGGCCGGGTGTACGAATACTTCCTCGGCCAGTTCGCGGGCTCCGAAGGCAAGCGCGGGGGCGAGTTCTACACCCCCCGCTCGGTCGTCCGCACCATGGTCGAGATGTTGGAACCCTACAAAGGCCGCGTCTACGACCCCTGCTGCGGCTCGGGCGGCATGTTCGTGCAGTCGGAAAAGTTCGTCGAGGCCCACGGCGGCCGTCTGGGCGACATCGCCATCTACGGGCAGGAATCGAACTACACCACCTGGCGGCTGTGCAAGATGAACCTCGCCGTGCGCGGAATCGACGCCGACATCAAGTGGAACTCGGCAGGCACCTTCCACAAGAACGAACTTCCCGACCTGCGCGCCGATGTGATCCTGGCCAACCCGCCCTTCAACATCTCGGACTGGGGCGGCGAACGGCTGCGCGAGGATGCGCGCTGGAAGTACGGCATCCCGCCTGCAGGCAATGCCAACTTCGCCTGGCTGCAGCACATCCTGCATCACCTGTCGCCCACCGGCACGGCGGGGGTGGTGCTGGCCAATGGCTCGATGTCCTCCACCCAGTCGGGCGAGGGCGAGATGCGCCGCGCCATGATCGAGGGCGAGGTGGTGGATTGCATGATCGCCCTGCCGGGGCAGCTGTTCTATTCCACCCAGATTCCGGCCTGCCTGTGGTTCTTGGCGCGTGACAAATCGAACGGTATCGCGCGCGACCGCAAGCTGCGCGACCGGCGCGGCGAGGTGCTGTTCATCGACGCCCGCAAGCTGGGGTTCATGGTGGACCGCACGCGGAAAGAGTTTTCCGATGCCGACATTGCCCGGATCGCCGAGACCTACCACGCCTGGCGGCTGGGTGAGGGTTACGCCGACGTGCCGGGTTTCTGCAAATCGGCGAGCCTTGAGGAAATCCGGTCCCACGGCCACGTCCTGACGCCGGGCCGCTATGTGGGCGCCGAGGCGGCAGAGGAGGACGAGACGCCCTTTGCTGAACGCTTCGCGGCTTTGCAGGAGCAACTGGAGGCGCAGTTCGCCGAGGCAGAGGAATTGACGGCGACCATCCGGGCGCGGCTGGCGGGGGTTGGGGTGTGAGTGCGTTTGTTCCCTTGGCTGACCTGTGCAGCAAGATCACAAAAGGCACTACGCCGAATGCGAAAGACGGCGGTTTTGCTGATAGGGGAGTAAACTACATCAAGTCGGAGAGCCTTTCCTATGACGGCTCGATTGATGTAACCAAGTTCGCCTTCATCTCTGAGGAAACGAACCAACGCTTGAAGCGGTCCATCATTCAGGATGGCGACATTCTCTATTCGATTGCAGGCGCGAACCTCGGGAAATGCGGGATTGCGCGTTTGGAACATCTGCCCGCGAACACCAACCAAGCTGTCGCAATCATTCGCGTTGACGAGCGGCGCGCTTCGAGCCGCTTCGTTAGCTTATGCCTGCGAAATCCGAGTTTTGTTCAATCCGTTCTTGGAGGGGTCGCGCAGTCAGCACAGCCAAATGTGAATCTTGCCGACATCGGGCGCTTCAAAATCCCCAACCTAACCCTCCCCGAACAACGCGCCATTGCCGCAACCCTCGGGGCGCTGGATGACAAGATCGAGTTGAACCGGAAGATGAACGCCACGCTCGAGGCCATGGCGCGGGCGCTGTTCCGCGACTGGTTCGTCGATTTCGGCCCTACCCGCGCCAAAATGGAAGCCCGCGCCCCCTACCTCTCCCCCAACCTCTGGTCCCTCTTCCCCACCCGCCTCGACGACGAGGGCAAGCCGGAGGGGTGGGAGGTTTCGCCGCTGGACGCTTTGGCGGAAGTCACCATGGGCATCTCACCGGATGGCTCGACCTACAACGACGACGGCCAAGGAACGCCGCTTTGCAATGGCCCGGTTGAATACGGCGACTTTTTTCTTCGACAGATCAAGTGGACCACAGCCCCAAGCAAGCTGGCGCAACGGGGCGACCTGATCATTTGTGTGCGCGGTTCGACCACTGGCCGGCACGCTTTCGCCGATGCAGAATACTGCCTTGGGCGAGGCGTGGCATCAATTCGCGGAAAGCACGACTGCCAAGAGTTTGTCGAAACTGCGATTCTTTCACAAATGAACCGTTTGCTTGAAAAGACAACGGGTTCGGTATTTCCGAGCTTGTCCACTCAGGACATCAAGAAGTTTGGCTTGGTCGATCCGGGTCTGTCGCTACGGCAGGCATTCTGTAACGCAGTCCGACCAATGCGCGCGAAGATCTGGGCAAAGGTCGAAGAATCCAGCACTCTCGGCCAGATCCGCGACCTCCTGCTACCGCGCCTGATGTCGGGAGAATTGCGGGTGGCCGAGGGCGAGCGCCTCGTTGGCGAGGTGGCATGATGAGCGAGGCAGTTGTCGCCCTGGTGGGTGCCATTGTGGGTTCAGGGATCGTCGTTGTTCGCGAATGGCTGGCCAGTTCGGCCGACAGTCGCAAGCATGCGAAATACCTCGCCGTTCGCGTCGTGATCACGCTGGACAGGTTCGTTGACCAGTGCGCGGTCGTTTCGCTCGACGACGGGTATCTTGAAGGGAACCGCGACGAAGCAACGGCGACCACCGAAGCGCCATCGCCCATCAGCTTTCCCGATGATGTGGACTGGCGCAGTATCGATCACCAACTGGCCTATGATCTTCTCTCGCTCGACAACAAACTACACGACGCCCAGCAGGCGATCAATGCGGCGGCCGACTACGCGTCGCCCCCGGACTACGACGCATATTACGAAACGAGGCGCTACAGGTATGCCCTTCTCGGGCTGGAAGCCGCAAGACTCGCCCGCATCCTTCGGGATACGCATGATCTTCCCAGAAGAACCTTCGGCGAATGGAACCCCGAAAGCAAACTGGAGGAGACACGCAAAGAGATCGAAGCGGAACGGGAAAAGGACAAAGCGCTTTCGTCCGAGCTGCTTTGAAAAGCCGCGTGCCAAGCCATACACTATCAAACTCGCCCACCCTTTAGGTCAAACAGCATGAGCGCAGCCGAGATCGATCTGACCAACCTGAAACGTGCCATCGTCATGCGGCTCGACTGCGAGGCGAAAGAGCATTCCAAGGGCCACCAGAAGAGTTACGCAAACCGCTATTCGATGCGATCCTCCGACGGCGCCCTGATAGAGTTGATGTTCGAGAAGGGCGAGAAGTCCCCTGCCAATCTGTGGGTCAAAGAGGATTTTGTGCGGGACCTTCTGGATGGCCGCATCCCGTTCACGATTTCCTCCGCATCGAAGCTGTACCAGACCGTCGGCAAGACCGGCGAGAAGCAGTACGGACGTCACTCGGCGCTAGAGGACATGATGCAGCTTGGGAAGGCGGACCTCGTCTGTTTCGCCCTTCGGAGCATGGCGGACCTCGACCAGATTCTAGCGGTGCTGGCACAGGTTACGAGACCGGTGCGCGCATGATAACCTTGTCCGAAGTCGAAGCCGCCCCGCTCGATCACGCTGAATGGCAGGGGGATGTCTGCCTGACTGGTGCCGTTTCCGGCCTGAATGATTTCAAACCTGAGCGGGATGTCGCGTCGGAACAGATGGCGGAGGCGGTACGATGACCTGCCCGTGCATCACGCCGCTGCGTTGCGTTTTTCGCAACTGGACTCTTGACCTGGTGGAGAAAATGTCCACTTATGCGTTCATATCTCCCTCGGCGCTTCGGTGCCGGGGCGCGCGGCGGCCCCAGTGGCCGCTGCTGCTTTTTCGGGGGTTCGCATGAGAACCCACGTTTATGTCGACGGTTACAACCTCTACTTTGGTTGCCTCAAGAAGACTCCGCACAAGTGGTTGAATCTGCACGCGCTTTGTAGCGCGCTGATGCCGCAGAACGACATCCGTGCCATCCGCTACTTCACCGCGCAGGTCAGCGGCACCCCGCATGATCCCGACCAGCCGACCCGCCAGCAGACCTATTTCCGGGCCCTGCGCACCCTGCCGCAGGTCAGCATCCACCTCGGCCATTTCCTGACCCACGAGGTCAGCATGCCCGACGCCGCCGACTGGCAGCGCGGAAGATACACCCCGCGGCGGGTGATGAAGACCGAGGAGAAGGGCTCGGACGTCAACATCGCCACGCATCTGTTGATCGACGCCTTCGATGATGCGTTCGACGTGGCAGTGATCGTCAGCAACGACAGTGACCTCAAGGAACCTATCTCGGTGGTTCGCAACCGGTTCGGCAAGACTATCGGGATTCTCAACCCCCAAGCCAAGGTCAGCCGCGCCCTGCAACCGCTGGCGCATTTCATCAAGCCGATCCGGCCAGGCGCCTTGGCGAACGCGCAGTTTCCGGCCGTGATGCAAGACGCCACTGGGCAGTTTCACAAACCGGCGCGTTGGTAGGGGATCGGAATGGCAACATTGACCGAAGCCGAAGTTGAAGCCGTCCTGCTCGATCAGCTCGGAGGGCTGGGTTACGCTCTCCGGAACGACGCGGTTTCCGGCCCTGATGGCAACGCACCCGAGCGGGAGGCGTATTCCGACACCATCCTGGCTGCGCGGCTGCGGGATGCGATGGCCCGGCTGAACCGCCACATCCCCGAGGACGCGCGCGAGGATGCCCTTCGGCGGGTGGTGGCCAGCGACCGACCCTCGCTGATCGAGGAGAACCGCCGCCTGCACCGCTTCATGGTCGAAGGCGTGCCGGTCGAATACCGGGCAGACGATGGTACGATCCGCGGCGATGCGGTGCGGCTGGTGGACCCGGAGGACGGACTGAACGACTGGCTGGCCATCGCGCAGTTTACGGTCATTGAGAACGGCAACAACCGCCGCCCCGACGTGGTGGTGTTCCTGAACGGGCTGCCGGTGGGCGTGATCGAGGTGAAGAAGCCGGGGGCCGAGACAGCGACACTAGGTGCGGCCTTCAACCAGCTGCAGACCTACAAGGCGCAGATCCCTTCACTGTTCCGGGCCAATGCGGTGCTGGTGACGACCGACGGTATCCAGGCCCGCATCGGCTCGCTGACTGCCGATCTGGAACGCTTCATGCCTTGGCGCACCACAGATGGCGCCGATGTGGCGCCCAAGGGCGCGCCGGAAATGTCGGTGCTGATCGACGGGGTCTTCGCGCGGCCGCGCCTCTTGTCGCTGATGCAGGATTTCACAGTCTTTGGCGACGCGGCCGGTGGCATTGCCAAGATCATCGCGGGCTATCACCAGTTCCACGCCGTGAAGCGAGCCGTGGCCAGCACGGTGGAAGCCAGCCGTTCTGGGGGCGACCGCAAGGTTGGGGTGATCTGGCACACGCAGGGGTCGGGCAAGAGCCTGCTGATGGCCTTCTATGCCGGGCAGCTGGTGCGCGAACCGGCAATGGAAAACCCGACCATTGTCGTCATCACCGACCGCAACGACCTGGACGACCAGCTCTTCGGCACGTTCTCCATGTGCCGCGACCTGATCCGCCAGACGCCGGTTCAGGCCGACAGCCGCGAGGATCTTCAAAAGGCACTGTCGCGCGCCTCTGGCGGTGTGGTGTTCACCACGATCCAGAAATTCGCGCCGGAGAAGGGCGAGGCCTATCCGCTGCTGACGGATCGGCGGAACGTGGTGGTGATCGCAGACGAGGCGCACCGCAGCCAATACGGCTTCAAGGCCCGGATCGAGAAGACCGGCGAGATCGCCTATGGCTTCGCCAAACACCTGCGCGACGCGCTGCCGAATGCGTCCTTCATCGGTTTCACCGGCACGCCGATCGAGCAGGACGACGTGAACACCCCCGCGGTGTTTGGCCACTACATCGACGTCTACGACATTAGCCGCGCCGTTGAGGATGGGGCGACGGTGCCGATCTACTACGAAAGCCGCCTAGCCAGGATCGAGCTTCCTGAGGAGGAAAAGCCGAAGGTCGATGCCGAGATCGAGGAACTGACCGAGGACGAAGCCGTCAGCGAACAGGAACGGCTGAAGCGGAAGTGGTCCACCGTCGAGGCGCTTGTCGGGGCAGAGAAGCGGCTGCGCATGGTTGCCGAGGACCTCGTCGCCCATTTCGAGGCGCGCGTGCAGGCGATGGACGGCAAGGCCATGGTGGTCTGCATGAGCCGCCGCATCTGCGTCGACCTCTACAACCAGATCGTCGCCCTGCGGCCCGACTGGCATTCCGACGACGACAATGCCGGGCTGGTGAAGATCGTGATGACCGGATCAGCCTCGGACCCGGAAGCCTGGCAGCCCCATATCGGGGGAAAGGCGCGCCGCGATCTGCTGGCCAAGCGGGCAAAGGATCCGAAGGATGCGCTGAAGCTGGTGATCGTGCGGGACATGTGGCTCACCGGCTTCGACAGCCCATCCATGCATACGATGTACATCGACAAGCCGATGCGCGGCCACGGGCTGATGCAGGCGATTGCCCGCGTCAACCGCGTGTTCCGCGACAAGCCTGCAGGGTTGATCGTCGATTACATCGGCATCGCCCAGAACCTGAAGTCCGCGCTGGGCCAGTATTCCAAGGCGGACCAGGAACAAGCGGGGATTGACGAGGCAGAGGCCGTTGCCGTGCTGCTGGAGCGGCTGGATGTCGTGCGCTCCATGTTCCACGGGTTCGACTACTCGGCTGGATTGACCGGCACCCCGCACCAACGGCTCGTCGCACTGGCAGAGGCGTTGAACTGGATCCTCGCCAGGCAGGACGAAGCCGCCCAGCGCGAAACCGACAAGGAGGCGAAGAAGGCTTCGCACCGCCGATACCAGGACGCAGTGCTGGCGCTCTCCAAGGCCTTCGCCCTTTGCTCCGCCAGCGATACGGCCCGCGATGTCCGCGACGAGGTGGGCTTCTTCCAGACCGTGCGAGCCGCGATGGTCAAGGCGGCCGACAGTTCAGGTACGTCGGCAGCCGACCGCGACCTCGCAATCCGCCAAATCGTCAATGCTGCCGTCGCTTCGACCGAGATCGTCGACATTCTGTCGGCGGCAGGGCTGTCATCGCCGGACATCTCCATCCTGTCGGATGAGTTCCTCGCTGAAGTCGGCCAGATGGAAAAGAAGAACCTGGCTCTGGAAGCCCTGAGGAAACTGCTAAACGACGAAATCCGATCACGCAGCAAGAGCAATGTGATCGAGACCCGGAAGTTCTCGGAGCGGCTCGAAGAAGCCATCGCGCGCTACCACACCAATGCCATCAGCACGGTCGAGGTGCTGCAGGAGCTGATCGCGCTAGCCAAAGAAGTTCGCGATGCACGAAGCCGCGGTGAAGAGACCGGGCTGACACCAGAAGAGGTCGCATTTTACGATGCGCTGGCCGACAACCAGAGTGCGATTGACGTGCTCGGCAATGATCAGCTGAAGATCATCGCCCATGAACTGCTCAAAGGGCTCAAGGCCAATGTCAGCATAGATTGGGCCCATCGCGACAGCGCTAGGGCAAGATTGCGAGTGCTCGTGAAGCGCATCTTGAGGAAGTATGGTTATCCGCCGGACCTCGAGGATGCCGCAGTGCGCGGTGTCCTGGCGCAGGCGGAGGCGATGCTGTCGGAAATGTCGGGGTCATAAATCGTGGCAACCAAGCTGATGCGAGTTCTTCTATCACTTCTGGCCCTTGCGGCTGCTTCTCCTGTGCTGGGACAGAGCTTCTCCTGTCGAATTGGCACGCAGCCCGCATGCCTGGACTACGGCGACAAGGTCTGCTCGAGCAGCGGCATGTGCGTCGACCGTAACGCTGCTTGCTTCGATCAGTATCAGTGTAACTACGAGGGGTTCACCTGCAAATCAAACGTCACCGAATGCGTCGAAGCACATGATTCCCTGCTGCGAAAACACAATGAGCTGGTCGACGATTTCAATGAGAACCTTGAGATTGCCAAGAGGATGGCAGCGCGCTTGGATGACATCGAAAGCTGCCTGATCAATGCCAGCACCCTCGATGAGGCAAAGCGATGCGCGCAATAATCCCCCCTCCTCTGGTTCCTCCCCGGCCCTGAACGTATGCGGGGGGGCGCAGCGCGGCGGTTCGCTAGCGTGGGGCATTTTCACCGGGGAAGCCAGGCGGAAGCCACCTTGCGACCCGGAGCCGGAATTCGCGAGTCAGATCAGCGGCTTGCGGAATCACGATCTGGCCGGGGTGGATTCCCGGCGGGAAGCCAGGGAATCCACACTCAGGGAAGCCACCGGTTCGGAAGCCAACTCGTCTCGCGGCTACGCGGCAACTCTTTGTCGGGCCGCCGCTGCAAGCCGCGCCGCGGCAGCGGCCGGAGGCGTCAGGCCCGCCCGGCTTCCTTCTCCAGAAGACCTTGCAGCAGCGCCAGACGATCTTCGCTGAAGTTGCCGGGGCGCGGGGTGAGACCGCTGACGGCACGGACGAAGAACTGGCGGAAGTCCTCGCGCTCCGCGCACCAGGCGAGCAGCTTCACCCCCTGCGGCGGATGCACCAGCGCCAGCGGCAAGACCGTCCGCGCAGTCTCGTTCCCCGACAGGTCGGTGTAGCCGAACGACACGGGCTGGCAGGCCCGGATGGCGGCGTGCAGCGTGGCGAGGTCGGCGGCGGCCGCCTCGGGCACGTCTTCCGGCCAGTACTGCGCCGGGCGCACGTCGAGCATCTGGTAGAGGCGTGCCAGGAGCGCGCCCTCGGGGTCGGTCTGGGACAGGCGCTCGATGGTCGCATTCGCTGCGGCGGCCGTGACGGGGTCGCCGCGGTAACCTGCAAGCGCCAGGCCACGCAATGCCGCGTCGCGCAGATCGGGGTCGAGGACAGGCGCCGGGGTCGCCATGGTGCTGGCCGCAGCGCCATTCCCGAAGCCGATCGCAGCGGCAGCACCGGCAAGCCGGGTGCCGAGAGCGCGGCGTGTCAGGGTCAGGGGCTGTGTGCGACCGGGTCGCATGGCGATTCCTCCTTGGGACTGAAAAGGCGTCCCTGATCGCACGGCGCGGCCCTTTCGGTCCAGCAATTTGAAGCCCCGCGCGTCATTCCAATCCGGCGTGTTTCACCTGTGCCATGCCTGTGTGCGACACCTTCCCTGACCTTCTGAACCAATTTGAAAGGAAGCCGTTGAATCCGCTTCACTTTTCGGGTTGACAGACCTGCCCCCATTGACCTACCCCTTGATCATCGAAGAATTGCGCCCGGAGGAAACCCCTCACGGGCGCTTTTCATTTCCCCTCCCCCACATCCCGAGCCCCATCCCATGGACCTCGTCTTCGCGCCGAGCCAGGTTGAATCCTGGCCGATTGCCCGGCTGCGCCCCTATGCCCGCAATGCCAAGATGCATGGCGACGAGCAGGTGGCAAAGATCGCCGCCAGCATGGCCAAGTTCGGCTGGACTGTCCCTTGCATGGTGGCCGACGACGGCGAGCTGATCGCCGGCCATGGGCGCGTGCTGGCGGCCACGATGCTCGGCCTGACCGAGGTGCCGGTGATCCGGCTGAGCCATCTCGACGAGGCCGAGCGCCGCGCCTACCGGATCGCCGACAACAAGCTGACCGAACTGGGCGAATGGGACGAGGCCATGCTCCGCGACGAGATCGCAGGGCTGCTGGCCGAGGATTTCGACCTGACACTCCTTGGCATCAGCGATGATGAGCTCGACGCGCTGCTGCGGGATCCGGAGGCGCTGGGCGGCGATGGTCCGGTCGAGGGCGAGGACGATGTTCCGGAAATGCCGGTCACGCCGGTGTCGCTGCCGGGCGATCTCTGGCAACTGGGCGCGCACCGGCTGATCTGCGGCGACAGCACCGCGGCCGATGTCGTTGGGCGCCTGCTGGGTGATGTGCGCCCCCTTCTGATGGTCACCGACCCGCCCTATGGCGTGGAGTACGATCCCTGCTGGCGCAATCAGGCGGGCGCGGCCAAGACCAAGCGCACCGGCAAGGTGCTGAATGACGACCGGGCCGACTGGCGCGAGGCATGGGCGCTGTTCCCCGGCGACGTCGCCTATGTCTGGCACGGTGCGTTGCATGCCGGGACCGTGGTCGACAGCCTTGTGGCCGCGGGCTTTGCCATCCGGTCGCAGATCATCTGGGCGAAGGACCGGCTGGTCCTCAGCCGGGGCGATTATCACTGGCAGCACGAACCCTGCTGGTATGCGGTGCGCGCCAAGGGCAAGGGGCACTGGGCCGGGGACCGCAAGCAGACGACGCTGTGGCAGATCGCCAACAGGGATCAGGATGCGGCCACCGTGCACGGCACGCAGAAACCGGTCGAATGCATGCGACGGCCGATCCTGAACAACTCCAGCCCCGGCCAGGCGGTCTACGAGCCGTTCATGGGATCCGGCACAACGCTGATCGCAGCCGAAACCACGGGCCGGGTCTGCTTCGGTGTCGAGTTGAACCCGGCCTATGTCGATGTCGCCATCGAGCGCTGGCAGTCCTTCACCGGTCAGGCGGCCATGCTGGTAGATACCGGCGAGACCTTCGACGCGCTCAAGGCGAAGCGGCTCGCGGCATGAACGCGCCCCTTCTGCCCGGCCGGATCGAACGCTGGCCCTTGGCCCGTCTCCGGCCCTACGCCCGGAATGCCAAGACCCACGATGCCGACCAGGTGGCGAAGATCGCTGCCAGCATGGCCGAGTTCGGCTGGACCGTACCCTGCCTGGTTGCCGCCGATGGCGAGCTGATCGCTGGCCATGGCCGCGTCCTGGCCGCAGCCCAGCTGGGTCTGGTGGAGGCCCCGGTGATCGTGCTGGGCCATCTGACCGAGGCGCAGCGCCGGGCCTATCGCATCGCCGACAACAAGCTGACCGAACTGGGCGGGTGGGACGAGGCGCTGCTGCTCGAGGAACTGCGCGGGCTGATGGCCGAGGACTTCGACCTCGGGCTGATCGGCATCCCCGAGGACGAACTGGACGCGCTGCTGCACGATGCCGACGACCGCGCGCCCATCGACGATGACGCGGCCGACACCATCCCTGAGGCCCCGACCGATCCGATCACCCGGCCCGGTGACATCTGGGCGCTGGGCGACCATCGCCTGGTCTGCGGCGATGCGACCGACCCGGCCGTGGTGGCGCCGCTGATGGACGGGGCGCAGGCGTCGCTGATGTTCACGTCCCCCCCCTATGCCCAGCAGCGCGACTATGGGGTGGCGAAGGAAAAGGTTGGCGACTGGGATGCGCTGATGCAGGGCGTCTTCGCCGCGGCGCCCGTCACCGCCGATGCGCAACTGCTGGTCAACCTCGGCCTCGTTCACCGCGATGGCGAATGGATCCCGTATTGGGAGGGCTGGGTCGGCTGGATGCGCGCGCAGGGCTGGCGGCGCTTCGGCTGGTATGTCTGGGACCAGGGGCCCGGCCTGCCGGGCGACTGGAACGGGCGGCTGGCACCGTCGCACGAGTTCATCTTCCACTTCAACCGCCAACCCCGGAAGCCGAACAAGACGGTCGAGAGCAAGCACGCGGGCGAAACCCTGGGCGGCGGCGGCCTGCGCGGGGCCGACGGCACGGTCCATCGAAAGACCGGCTACGGCAACGCGATCCAGAGCCACCGCATCCCGGACAGCGTGTTCCGGATAATGCGTCACAAGGGCGGGCTGGGCGCCGCCGGATCGCATCCTGCGGTGTTCCCCGTGGCGCTGGTGGAGGCGGTGCTGAAAGCCTTCACCGATCCCGGCGACCTGGTGTTCGAACCCTTCTGCGGCTCAGGCACCCAGCTGATCGCCGCCGAACGCACCGGGCGGCGCTGCTGCGCGGTGGAACTGGACCCGGTCTATTGCGACGTCGCGGTTCGGCGGTGGGAGTCGGCGACGGGGCGCAAAGCGAACCTCACAGGAAGCGATTAGCTTTCAACTTTCGAGGGCTTGGCCCATAAAGCACTTCGTACAAACGGAATTCTAAGCTGACCTACAAATGGAAGATGACCCCGCCATCAGTCCCGTCTCGTTCGTGGAAATGAAGGCGAGCGTCGGCTCTCTACTTTTTCTTTGGTCGTCCATTGAACGTGAGATCACCAAGCGCATCGAACAACTGGACGACGGGACAAGCAGGGTCGCGCCGCATACCTTGGCGCAGAAGATCGCGCGTTGGGAAAGCCTGCAAGCCGCCGTCTGTGACGAGCGCCCCGAACATCGCGAACTTCTCACCGAGGTGCGCGCCCGCCTCGTGATGGCGCTGGAACTGAGGAACCGCGTCACCCACGGCCTGGTCGGCATCACGGCCGACCCATTTGGCAATCGTGGGGACGCACATCTGGAGACGGAATTGAACGGCGAGACGCGCAAGCACGCCCATTCCGACCTAGAGCAGGTGATGCGCATCCTCTCCCATATGGTCTGGGCCATTGGGGCGTTGAGCGATGCGGCCAGGCAAAAGGATCCCCGCAAGGCCGAAAGCGCCTATGTCGGGATCCGGTTGAACCATCTGCCTTGACCGCCTAGCCCTGTCTCATGTCCGAAGGCTGGCAGCACATCGAAATCAACGATCACGGGACCATCGTCGTCCTGCGCCCGATCTCGGACGAGGGCCGCGCGTGGTTCGAGGACAATGTGGGCGAGCCGGAACCGGGTGGGATCTACACCTGCGAGCCGCGGATGGCGCAGGACATCCTGCAGGCTGCGGCGCGCGATCTTCTGTCGTGGCAATAAAGGACCGCCGCCCGTGCCGGGCAGCGGGGCTGCGGTGCAGACGTTCAAGGCTCAGGCGGGCAACTTATAGACAGTCCCCCTGCCCTCGACCTTCTCGGCGCGGATGGGCAGGCCCAGCTTCTTCTTCAGCGCGCCCGAGATCGAACCGCGGACTGTGTGCGATTGCCAAGACGTCGCCTCCACCATCTCCGCGATGGTGGCACCCTCGGGGCGTTGAAGCATGGCGATGATCTGCGCCTGCTTGGTGCCAGCGCGGATGGCGACGGGTTTCGCGGTGCCGGTGTCTTCGGGCGTTTGCACCGGTTCCTGCTTCGGCTTCGCCTTCCGCGCACTTGCGACAGTGTTGGCCACGAGCGGCTCGATCCCGATGGCCTCCAGCCCGGCCTCGGTGGCGATCAGCGTGGTGCCATGGCCGTCGCCGGTCTCGCGCCACAGAGGCTCGCCGCGGCGCAGGTTGGCCTCGACCTCCTCGAGCCAGCCGCGGGCGATCATCTTGCCGACCACCATCTTGGCGGCGGCGCCGACCAGCCCCTCGGGCAGCGGCAAGGCGAGGTTGCCGGGCCGGGTCGCGGCGCGGGACAGGATCATGGTCTGGGTGTCGGACGGGGTGGTCATCGGGGCCTCCGTGGCTGTGGGCGCGCGGTGTGCGTGCCTTCTACGCAGGCAAGCCCCGTCGTGGGACGGGGCGGCCGTCGCGCGTTGTGGGCGCGTCAGGCGGCGTGTTCGCCTTCCTTGAAGGCGCTGTCGGTGATCTGGCGCAGCAGGCCCGCGTAGTGCTTCAGCGTGCCAACATGCCCCCAATGGATCTCGTCGGGGTGGGTCTCGAAATGGTCGTCGCTGAGGGACTTCAGGCGCTCAAGCATGGTGTCGATCTCGGCTTTGGCGGCGATGAAGGCGTCGAGGGCTTTGGAGTTGTCGGCGGCGCGGCGGGTCATGGCGGTGGCATCCTTCGCTGAGTTGCATCGTTTCCTTGCGATCAGATTCGCTCTGTCGCGTCCTCTAATCAACTAAATACAAAGCGATATCATTAGCTTGATCGGATCATCCGCGCCATGAAAGGCATGAGCGAACGCGAGTATGCGGCGCATTCCGGCCTGTCCCGCGGCGGGGTGCAGAAGGCGCGGAAGAACGGGCGGCTGGTGGTCCATGACGACGGGTCGATCAATGCCGCAGCCTCGGATGTGCGACGGGCAGAGATGACGGACCCGGACCAGCAGCGGCGCAGCTTGGGTGGCGAAAGCCTCGCCAGCGGTGCGGGCGAGACCTCGTCCTACATCAAGGCGCGCACGCTTCTGACGGTCTATGCCGCGCAGGACAAGCAGATCGCGGTCCAGAAGAAAAAGGGCACGCTGGTCGACCGCGCGCGGGCGGAAACGCTGGTGTTTCGTCTCGCGCGGCAGGAACGGGACGTCTGGGTGACCTGGCCCGGACGGGTGGCCGCGCTGATGGCGGCGCAGATCATGGCGGAGGTGGAACGGCAATCCGGGGCATCGGTGACGATCGAGACCGCGATCATGCAAAGGGTGCTGGAAGCCCATGTCCGCGAACAGCTCGACGCCCTCGCCGACCTCCGGGTCTCGCTTGCATGATGAGGACGATGACAACGACCTGACCGCGGGTCTCGACCTCGGCTTTGACGGCGCCGAGGATCTGCTGCGGGTCTGGCGTCAGGGGATGCGGCCCGACCCGAACCTGACGGTGTCGGAATGGGCGGATCAGCATCGCTGGTTGTCGTCGCGGGGCGCGGCCGAGCCGGGGCGCTATCGCACAGCCCGGGCCCCATACCTGCGCGAGATCATGGATGCGCTGTCGCCCGGCCATCCGGCCCAGCGCATCACCTTCATGAAGGCAGCCCAGGTGGGGGCTACCGAGGCCGGGAACAACTGGATCGGCTTCGTGATCCACCACGCGCCGGGGCCGATGCTGGCGGTGCTGCCGAGCCTGGAACTGGCGAAGCGCACCTCGCGGGGCCGTCTTGATCCGCTGATCGCGGACAGCCCTGCGCTCCGAGAACGGGTCAGCCCGGCCCGATCCCGCGATGCCGGGAATTCGATGCTGTCGAAGGAATTCCCGGGCGGTATCCTGGTGCTGACCGGTGCCAATTCTGCGACCGGCCTGCGGTCGATGCCCGCGCGCTATGTCTTCCTCGACGAGGTCGACGCCTATCCGGCCTCGGCCGACGAGGAAGGCGATCCGGTCACGCTGGCCGAAGCGCGAACGACGACCTTCTCGCACCGGCGCAAGGTGTTCATGGTCTCGACGCCCACAATCCGGGGGCTGTCGCGCATCGAGCGGGAATTCGAGGCATCGGACCAGCGGCGCTACTTCGTGCCCTGTCCGCATTGCGGGGCGATGCAGTGGCTGCAATTCGACCGCCTGCGCTGGGCGAAGGGGAAGCCGGAAACCGCCGCCTATCACTGCGAGGGCTGCGAACGACCCATTGCCGAACACCACAAGACCGAGATGCTGGCCCGCGGCGAATGGCGGGCGACGGCGGTTTCAAAGGATCCGAAGGCCATCGGCTTCCACCTCTCGGCGCTCTATTCGCCCTTGGGCTGGAAAAGCTGGTCCGACATCGCGCGGGAATGGCTGGCGGCCCAAGGGTCGGACGAGACGCTGCGCGCCGCGCGCAACACGCTTCTGGGCGAGACATGGGTCGAGAGCGGCGATGCGCCGGAATGGCAGCGGCTGGCGGATCGGCGGGAGGCGTGGAAGCCGGGCACCGTGCCGATGGCCGCTCTGTTCCTGACCGCGGGCGCCGACGTCCAGAGGGACCGTATCGAGGTCGATATCTGGGCCTGGGGACGGGGCCTCGAGTCCTGGCTCGTCGATCACATCGTGATCCCGGGCGGGCCAGACGATCCGGCCGCCTGGGACAAGCTGACCGCCTTGCTCGGCCAATCCTGGCAGCATGCCAACGGCGCATTCATGACCGTGGCGCGGCTTGGCATCGACACAGGCTACGAGGCCGCGGCGGTCTATGGCTGGTCGCGCAAGGTCGGGTTCGAACAGGTGGCACCCCTGAAGGGCCTCGAAGGCTTCAACCGGTCGGCACCTGTCTCGGGCCCGACCTTTGTCGACGCTACCATAGGCGGCAAACGGCTGCGCCGCGGGGCCCGGCTCTGGTCGGTGGCTACGGCGACCTTCAAGGCGGAGACCTACCGCTTCCTGCGGATCGAACGGCCGAGTGATGAGGTCCGCGCCACCGGGATGCTCGACGCGCCCGGTACGATCCATCTGCCGGGCTGGGTCGACACCGAATGGCTGAAGCAGCTGGTGGCGGAACAGCTGGTCACGATCCGCAACAAGCGCGGCTATGCCCATCAGGAATGGCAGAAGATGCGCGAACGGAACGAGGCGCTGGACTGCCGGGTCTATGCCCGCGCCGCAGCGTGGATCCTTGGCGCCGACCGATGGGACGAAGCCACCTGGCGGCGGCTCGAGGCGCAGGCTGGCGTGGAAACGCGCATGCCGGTGGCCGTGGCGGCCGAAACCACACAAGACCCGGCCCAACCCAAGGCCGGAACCCTGACCACGCCACGCCGGAAACGGCGGGCCTACACCCCAAACTTCATGAGGGACTGATGGACCTGGAACGCATGCAGGCCCTGCTCACGGCACTGCAGGAGGCCCGCTTCGCCGGGCTGCGCAGCGTCAGCTACGATGGCAAGACAGTGACCTATGGCTCGGATGCCGAATTGGCCGCGGCAATCCGGGATCTGGAGGGACGGATCGCTACCGCCTCTGCCACCCCGCGTCGCCGCCGCTGGGGCACGGTCGCGACCAAGGGTCTGTGACTATGGTGCTCGACGCCTTCCGCGCGCGCCTTGGCTCGATCATCGGCGGGTTCGACGCGGCGCAGTCCCACCGCCGCATGCGCGGGTTTCGGGCCACCCGGGCGCATGTGAACACGCTGATCGCCGCCTCCGGCGAGACCATCACGGCCCGGGCGCGCTGGCTGGTGCGGAACAACGGCTATGCCGCAAACGCGGTCGATGCCTTCGCGAACCATGTCGTCGGCGACGGCATCAAGCCCTCGTCGAACATCGCAGACGCGGCGAAGAAGGAGGAGTTGCAAAAGCTATGGCTGGCCTGGACCGACGAGGCGGATGCCGAGGGGCTGACGGACTTCTTCGGGCTGCAGCGCCGGGCGGCACGCGAGGTGTTTCTGGCGGGTGAGGTGTTCCTGCGCATCCGGACACGGCACCCCGAGGACGGACTGACCGTGCCGATGCAGTTGCAGATGCTGCCCTCGGAAATGCTGCCCCAGGACATGACCCGCGGTCTGCCCGGCGCGGGATCAATCCGGCAGGGCATCGAGTTCGACGGCATCGGGCGACGGGTGGCCTATCACTTCTTGCGCCGCCACCCGGGCGACATGACCGATCCGGGGCTGGCCGGGGAAACCGTCCGGGTTCCTGCCTCCGAGGTCATCCACATCCTGGACCCCGTCGAGGCGGGCCAGTTGCGCGGCGTGTCGCGCTTCGCCGCGGCCGTCGTGAAGCTGTTCACGCTGGATCTCTACGACGACGCGGAACTGGAGCGGAAGAAGACCGCGGCGATGTTCGCGATGTTCATCACCTCCCCCGCGCCAGAAACCGCCCTCGATCCGGCCGAGGACGATCTGGAGGTCGAACCTGGCCAAGTGGTGCGACTGGACCCCGGCGAGGACGTGACCACGCCATCGACGCCGGACTCCGGGTCGACCTACGAGCCCTTCCAGTACCGCACGCTGTTGCAGATCGGCGCGGCGCTGGGCGTGCCCTACGGCTATCTGACCGGCGATACGGCGAAGGGCAACTTCTCGAACACCCGGATAGCCTTGGTCGACTTCCGGCGCCGCATCTCGGCCTTCCAGCATTCGGTGATGGTCTACCAGCTCTGTAGGGCGGTCTGGACGCGCTGGATGGACATGGGGGTGCTGGCGGGGGCCATCGATCTACCGGGCTATGCGACGGAGCGGAGGCAGTACCTCGCCTGCGACTGGCTTCCGACAAAATGGGACTGGATCGACCCCGCGAAGGATGCGTCGGCCGAGATCCTGCAGATCGAGGCGGGCCTGAAATCCCGCACACAGGCCATCGCCGAACGCGGCTACGACGCAGAGCAGGTCGACAGGGAAATCGCGGCAGAACGGAAACGCGAGGCGGACCTAGGGCTCGACTTCCGGCGGCCGGGGTCACCGGCGCAGGCGGCCGGTGGCAGTAGCGCGGATCAGGGCGGCGAAACGGACCCTGACAAGCAGGACCAGCGAGAGAATGACGAGGGTGAGGACCGGGAAACCCGGCCCGCGGAGGACGAATGATGCACCACACCCAGATCGCCCAGCGCGTGTTCAACACGCCCTTGATGGTCGATCCCGCCAAGGCGTTGGCCTTCCTGACCGGGCTTGGTCCTCGGATCGCAGGACGGGAGATCAGTGTCGATGGTCTGGAGGTCACGGCCGAGGACCAAGCCAGCGCCACCGTTCCCGCCCGCGCCTCGCTCTTTGGCGACGACCTGACCGCCCGACAGACGCGAAACGGCGGCCAGCCCTTCGCTGTGGTGGACGGGATCGCCGTCATCGAAATCGCTGGCACGTTGGTGCATCGCGGGGCGTGGATCGGGCAATCCTCCGGCCTGACCTCCTACGAGGGAATTGCAGCGCAGCTGCAGGCGGCCGTCACCGATCCCGTCATCCGCGGCATCGCGCTCGACATCGACAGCTTCGGTGGCGAGGTGGCCGGGGCCTTTGACCTCGCCGACCGCATCCGCGCGGCGCGTCAGGTCAAGCCCGTGCAGGCCTTCGTCGCCGACCACGCCCTCTCGGCCGCCTATGCGCTGGCGTCCCAGGCCGACCGGATCATCCTGCCCCGCACCGGCGCTGTCGGCAGCATCGGCGTCGTGGCTATGCACAGCGACATGAGCGGGGCGCTGGACCAGAAAGGCATCGCCGTCACGCTTATCCATGCAGGCGCGCGCAAGGTCGATGCCAACCTGTATCAGCCGCTTCCCGAGGCCGTCCGCGCCCGGATCGCGGGCGAGTTGGAAGACCTCCGCCAGCTCTTCGCCGAAACCGTCGCCGAAGGGCGCGGACGGCGCCTCGACACCCTTCAGGCGCTAAGCACCGAGGCCGCTGTCTTCCGCGGTGAGGCGGCCGTCTTCGCCGGTCTTGCCGACGAGGTGGCCGATCCCGTCACCGCCTTCCGCGCTTTCGCCGCCGCACCCCGCGGCACAATAACCCCAAAAGGAAAGGGCCCGATGATGACCACCGCTCCCGAAGATCATGCGCAGCCTGCTGCCACCACCCCGCCGGAACCGGCCCCGCCCGCGGCAATCGCGCTGCCACAAACCACGGCGACCGCGATGTCGCCCGAAGCGATCCGCGCGGAGGCGGCGGAGGTTGCACAGGTCTGCGCACAGGCCGCGCGCCTCGGCATCCAGATTGATGCTGCCGATGCTGTGGCCAAGGGCGTGAAGCCGGAAGCGCTGCGCGCCAAGGTGCTGGCCGATCTCGCGGCCCGCAGCGATGCCGCGGGCATCATCGCCACCGCCCCGGCAGCGGGTGCGAAGGAAAGCCCCATCGTCGCGGCCGCGAAGAAGTCGGCCGCCACCGCGCGCTGACAGCCTCGCCCATTCTGGGCCCACCCATCCCCCAACATCATGGAGACTGAACCATGCCCGTCCTGACGGAACCGCCCAGCATGGGCGACGTCCTCAAGTATGAGGTCAACCCGAACTACACCCGCGAGGTGGTGACGCTGCTGATCGGCACCAACTACCCCTCCGGTGCCGTCCTCGGCCGCGTCACCGCCAGCGGCAAATACACCCTCTCGCCCGCGACCGGTGCCGACGGTTCGCAAACGGCCGTCGCCGTGCTGCTCTACCCGGTGAACGCCGCGCTGGCAGACGCCGTTGGCATCGTGGTCACTCGCGGCCCCGCCATCGTCTCGCGCGCCGCCCTCGCCTACGAGGCCACCGTCAACGACGCGGCCAAGATCGCCGCCAAGATCACCCAGCTGGCCGCCGTCGGCATCATCGCCCGCGACGGCGTCTGATCCCCCTCATTCCCCCGGAGCACCCCCATGACCCTCGTCCGCAATCCCTTCGACGCTGGCGGCTATTCGTTGGCCGAGATGACGCAGGCCATCAACATCCTGCCCAACCTCTACACCCGCCTCGCCCAGATCGGCCTCTTCCGCTTCGAAGGCGTCAGCCAGCGCTCGGTCATCATCGAGCAATACGAAGGCGTGCTGAGCCTTCTTCCCTCCGTCCCCCTTGGCGGCCCAGCCACCGTCGGCACCCGCGAGGGCCGGTCCATGCGGTCCTTCGCCCTGCCGTGGATCCCGCATGACGATGTGGTTCTGCCCGCCGACATCCAAGGCGCCCCCGCGCTGGGCGGCGCGTTCGATGCGGCCGATCCCCTGGTCGAGGTGATGAACCGCAAGCTGCTGCTGATGCGCCGGAAGCACGCCCAGACGCGGGAATACATGGAGATGAACGCGCTCCGCGGCATCGTGAAGGATGGGGCCGGGACTACCCTCTACAACTACTTCACCGAATTCGGCCTGGCGCAGATCTCGGTCGACTTCGTGCTGGGCACGGCCGGAACCAACGTGCAGGGCAAGGTGCGCGAGGTACTGCGCGCCATCGAGGATAATCTTCTGGGCGAGGCCATGACCAGCGTGCATGCCCTCGTCAGCCGCGAGTTTTTCGACAAGCTGATCGCGCACCCGAAGACGGAAGAGGCCTACAAGTTCTACGCCTCGACCGGCGCCCAGCCCCTGCGTGAAGATGTGCGGCGCAACTTCCCCTTCGGCGGGATCCTGTTCGAGGAATACTCCGGCACCGTCACCCTCTCGACCAAGGCCACCGAGCGGCTGGTCCCCGCGAACGACGGCATCGCTTTCCCGCTCGGCACGATGGACACCTTCACCACCTATGGCGGTCCGGCGAACCTGCTGGAAACCGCCAACACCATCGGCCTGCCCCTCTACGCCCGCCAGCATCTCGACGAGAAAGGCCGCTGGATCGACGTGATGACCGAAGCCTCGATCCTGCCAGTGAACAAGCGGCCGCGCCTCGCCGTCCGGATCCACAGCTCGAACTGACGGGCCCGCCCATGTCCGTCTTCTCTGCCGCCATGGACCGCATCTTCACTCATGCGTCCATGGCGGCCCCGGCCCTCTGGATCTCGGCCACCACATCCGAGGAACGGCCCATCCGCATCATCCGCCGCGCGCCCGACCGCGTGACCGACTTCGGCGCGGGGCGCTTCGTCAGCGACACGACGGTGGTGGATGTGCGCGTGGCTGACCTGCCCGCCCCGCGTCCGGGCGATGTCATCGTCATCGGCGCCGACAGCCATGTGATCCAGGGAGAGCCGCTGCGCGACCGCGAACGGCTGATCTGGACCCTCGATCTGAGGCCAGCATGAAACTGAAGGTGGAAATCAGCCCGGACCTGGCCGCCATGATGCAGGCGGAAATCGCTGCGGGCGAGAAGGCGGTCACGACCGCCATGCGCGAGGCGGGCGCGGGCCTCAAATCTGCCTGGCGCGGCCAGATCACCGGTGCCGGATTTGGCACCCGGCTCGGCAACTCGATCCGGCTCGCGACTTATCCCAAGGGCGGCGAGAGCCTGAACGCCGCGGCACTGGTCTGGTCGAACGCCCCGGTGATCGTCGGCGCACATGACACGGGGCCGCTGATCCGGTCGCGAAACGGGTTCTGGCTGGCCATCCCCACCCCGGCCGCAGGCAAATCCACTCGGGGAGGTCGCATTACCCCCGGCGAATGGGAACGCCGTACCGGGCTGCGATTGCGGTTCGTCTACCGGCGCCGCGGGCCCAGCCTGCTGGTGGCCGAGGGGCGGTTGAACAGCAAGGGACGCGCGGTAGCGTCCCGCGCCAAGACCGGCCGCGGGCTGACCACCGTGCCGATCTTCCTCCTCGTGCCGCAGGTCAAGCTGCGCAAGCGGCTCGATCTGGCGCGGGATGCCGAGCGGGCCATCGACGGCGTGCCGGGGCGGATCGTGGCGGGATGGGCGCCAATAGGCTCGTCACCGTAAAGGGCTTGCGGCTCCAATCCTGGCGCTACGCTGCATCGTCCTCATCATGTTCCACGCTTTCGGCAATGCGCAGTTCGGCAACATCGTCGGTGAAATCGGTGAAGAAGTTCAGCTGTGGGTCGTCGCGATGAACTTTGTTCATTCTATCGACATCACACACCGCCCTGTAGACATCGCTGGCAATCGCATCGCGCCTCTGTTTGACAGACTTCTGGCGAAGCGATGGTGAGCCACCCGTATCGGTGTCGAAGTAGTGTTTAATGGCCTCACCGCCCTCAAACAGCGTGGCCGACTGAAATGCCCGATACGTGAAGCGTCCGTCTTCGTCCCATCGCTTTGCCTGACGCAAAGACTGGGTCACCTGCCGTCGTAGCATCTGCTTTACATCGACCGGGTTCGGTACGAGCCGACGGTTCGACAAAGCCCAGTCGACGAATTCACCCGGATCCGCCGACTCGTAGCCCGTTTCAGCAACCCACTCTTCCCAAAGGTTCACAACCTGCTCGCTGAAGTTTGCCATGTTTCGGCCTCCTCAAAGTTCCACGCGGGCGACTTCGTCCCACCCGTCGACAGCTTCCCACTCTTTCAGGAAAGCTCGAATGCTTGTCTGATACTTGCGCAACCAGTTGTGGCGGTTCGTCTTGTGCTGGATCTGCCCAATGACGATTGCCGGATGGATCTGGGCCCTTGCTGCAAAGGCGCGGACGTCTTTTTCGGAGATATACGGGCTCTTTCTGAGGATGAAGGACTGCAACATCGCTTGGTCGACACAGAAATCAGCAGCCGCAGCATTCGCGAGCTTTTCACATTCCGGCAGATCGGGGTTGCCTGAACCCAGATTTCCATCAAAATCGTCAATTGGCGCGAACGTATCTTCTCGGCCATCGCCGCGAAGAACGTGCTCGATTTCATGGCGCAAAACAAAGCAGAGGTTATCGATCCGATCGAGCCGGTTGGTGAGACCGATCACCGGCTGATCATCGAGCCAAGTGCAAACGCCATCAATCTTCGATCCGGCGATCTGTTCGACTAGGACCAGCCTTACGCCGCACTTCTTCAACAGGGTTGGAATTCTTGGCAGATCATCGGGATCGATAAAATGCGACCGAAGAGTTGAAAGAACACCGCGCAGGGCATCCTCAGAATACTTCGGGCAATCGATTGTTTGCGCAACACTTCGCACACGATGAAGCCACACATACTGGCCCGGAAGAATCTCCGAATATGAGGTTTTCCGAGCAGCGTGAGCAATGACTGGAGCTTCACTGACGAACGGAACCTCATCACGGCGGTTCTTGCCAAAAAATCGCACCATCTGCACATCAAGCAGGCTGCTCTCGGTATCTTCGATCCAGCCGCGCTTAATCATCTCGCGAACTGGAAACACCGCAGCCCAAGATGCTCGTGTCCGCACGCCGGGATCCGCTTTCTTTGCGCGACCCAAATCGTACTGTTTCTGCAGATTCATGAAGAATTCTGCAGGCATGTCGAAGGCGTCTCCCAGCATGTTCGCGGAGTCAGGCGTAACGTCCGTCTTACCCTTGATAAGACGATTCAACTGGCTGACATCCCATCCCAATACGAATGCCAAGTCAGCCTGCGACCAGCCCCTCGCTTCAAGTTCTTCGGCGATGAACTCCCCAGGATGCTCCGAAGGTAGGATTTCAAGACTGGCCATCAGTGATAGTCCTCAATGCTCAATATCGTGATCGTCGGCGGTTTGGTCCCTTCTTCCAGGGTGAAAACCAGTCTGAATTGGTCGTTCAGACGCACAGACCGCTGACCATCTCGTCCCCCTCTAAGCTTCTCGTAGTGCAGACTCTTCCAGTTCCGCAGCGACCTCTCATCTGGTGCGGCACGAAGCACTGTGAGCTTTCGTCGCGCAGACTTGATGATTGCCACCGAAAGACGCGTGGTCCCGGCTTGATCGGTCTCGATGAGTGCAAGTGTGGCATCAGCGAATACTACTTCCATTGCCATCTTCTACCGCTCCGCGGACCGCCATGCAACGTCAAATTGACTAGATGAGTCAATTTGGTTTTTATGTAGCGTATACTAAGGGTTAGGATAACTTTGCGATGCCAACCACCCGCGAACTCGTCCTCGGCGCGCTGTATGCGCGGCTGCAACCGCTTGCCGCCCCGGCCCTGCGTGACGAGGTGCTGCCCGAGCGGATCCCAACTGCCGGTCTGATCATCCTGCGCGACGGCCAGCCGGGCGAGCCGGAAGTGACACTGTCGCCCCTGCGGTATCACTACCAGCACCGGGCCGAGCTGGAGGTCGTCGTCCAGGCGGGCACCGGCCGGGCAAGCGCCTTCGACGACCTGATCGCCGCCATTGGCGCGGCACTTGAGGCGGACCGCACGCTGGGCGGCCTCTGCGACTGGATCGAACCCGAGGCCCCGGCCTCGGTCGACCTGCCGATCGAGGGCGCCGCTGCGCTGAAGGCGACGGTGATCACGCTCAATCTGCACTACTCCACGACCGGCCCTCTGGCCTGACACCCCTCACATAGGAGACCCCCATGGCACGCGCTCACGGCGCGCGGGCGCAGATGGCGCTTGCGTTCGAGACGGTTTACGGCACCCCGCCCGCCAGCGGCTATCGGCTGATGCCCTTTGCTCGCACCACGCTGGGCGCGGAGCAGCCGCTTCTGAATTCGGAGCTTCTCGGCTACGGCCGCGATCCCCTGGTACCAATCAAGGATGCCGTCACCGCCGATGGCGAGGTGGTGGTGCCAATCGATGTGGAGGCCTTCGGCTTCTGGCTGAAGGCCGCTTTCGGCGCGCCGACCACGACAGGAACCACGCCCAAGACCCACACCTTCCAGTCGGGCAACTGGACCCTGCCCTCGATGGCCATCGAGGTGGCCATGCCCGAGGTGCCGCGCTTCGCGATGTATGCGGGCTGCGTGATGGACCAGCTCAGCTGGCAGATGAACCGCTCGGGCCTGCTGACTGCGACTGCACGGCTGATCGCGCAAGGCGAGGCGATTGCGGCCACCACGGCCGCGGGGACGCCCACGGCCCTGGGCCTGCAGCGCTTCGGCCATTTCAACGGGGTGGTGAAGCGCAACGGCACGGCGCTGGGCAACGTCGTCTCGGCCGAGATCACCTATGCCAACGGTCTCGACCGGATCGAGACCATCCGCAACGACGGCAAGATCGAGGGCGCCGATCCCGGCATGGCCGCGCTGACTGGTCGGATCGAGGTGCGGTTCGCAGACTCTGCGTTGGTGACACAGGCCATCGACGGCACGCCTTGCGAGCTCGAGTTCGCCTACAGCCTCGGCGCGAATGCCAGCTTCACCTTCACGGCCCACGCCGTCTACCTGCCCGTCCCGCGGATCGAGATCCCCGGGCCCCAGGGCATCCAGGCCACCTTCGACTGGCAGGCGGCCCGCGCCACCAGCCCCACCCGCATGTGCACCGCCGTCCTCGTCAACACCGTCACGGGATACTGACCATGATCCGACTGAACCTTTCGAACCGACCCGAATGGCTGGACCTACTGCCCGGCCTTCGCGTGCTGGTGGCCCCTCTCACCACCGCGCTGATGGTCTCGGCGCGCGCCGATCCCTTGATCGACAATTTGTCGGAGGCATCAAGCCAGGAGGACTTAGCGCTGGCCATGGCCAAGGCCGTCGCCCGCCGCGCGCTGCTGGATTGGGAAGGCGTCGGCGACGATGACGGCAACCTCGTGCCCGTCAGCCCGGCCGGGATCGACGCCCTTCTCGAAATCTGGCCCGTCTTCGAGGCCTTCCAGGCGCAATACGTCGCCCGCGGCCTGATGCTGGATCAGGAAAAAAACGCATCCGCGCCCTCGCCGAATGGTCCTTCGGTGGGGGCGACGGCTATTGCGCGGCCTGCACGGGCCCCTGCCCGGACTGCCCCGTAAGGCTGAACCGGCCGCTGACGGTCGAGGGCTGGCAGGTCTGGGACCTGACCCAGCGCCTTGGCGGCCAGCTGCGCATCGCGCCCGGCGCCGTCATCGGATGGGACATGGGCGCGGCGCTTTCGCTGGCAGAGGCGCTGGGCGTCAATGCGCTGATCGCCGCCGAACTGCTGCCCGAGATCGAGGCGGTGATGGTGCGCAAACTGAACGAGCAGATGGAAGGACGCCGGAATGGCTGAGAAGAAGGTCTCCGTCCGCCTCGTGGCGGAGGGCGGACGCCGCGTGCGCGCCGAACTGGAGGGGGTGGGCGAGGCCGGGGCACGCGGCTTCGGTCGGCTCAGCCGCGAGATGGAACTGGCGAACACCCGGCTGGCCGCTTTCGCGCGCAGGGCGGGCCTTGCCCTCGGGGCCGCCGCTGCCGCCGCGACTGCCTCGCTCGGCCTGATTGTCCGCTCCACGGCCGAGAGCGCCGCGCAGATCCGGCAGTTCGCGCAGGTTGCCAATGCCACGCCCGAGGCCCTGCAGCGCTGGTCGGCTGGGGCGCGGACGGTGGGCATCGAACAGGAGAAGCTCGCCGACATCCTGAAGGATGTGAACGACAGGGTCGGAGATTTCCTGCAGACCGGCGGCGGGCCGATGGCGGATTTCTTCGAGAATGTCGCCCCGCGTGTGGGCGTGACGGCCGACCAGTTCGCCCGCCTATCGGGGCCGGAAGCCCTGCAGCTTTACGTCGACACCCTGGAGCGCGCCGGTCTGAGCCAGCAGGAGATGACCTTCTATCTCGAGGCCATGGCCTCGGACGCCACACGCCTGCTGCCGCTTTTGCGCAACGGCGGTGCGGAGATGGCCCGACTTGGGGATCAGGCCTCGGATCTCGGCGCCGTTCTGGACGGTGATGCTCTCGAAGCCCTGCGCCGCACGCAGCTGGCGCTGGGTACCGTATCCCTCGTGTTCGATGGCCTGCGCAACCGGATCGCCGTCGCCGTGGCGCCGACCATCGAGGTGCTGGCCAATGCCTTCGTCGCTCTGGCCTCCGACGGCGGCATCCTGCGTTCGGCCATCGACACACTGATCGGCAACCTCGGACGCTTGGCGTCCTATGCCGCGACCTTCGCCGCCGTCATGGCCGGGCGCTGGGTGGCGGGTCTCGCCACCGCAGCCCTCTCCGTGCGCGGGCTCGCGACGGCGCTCGTGGTCCTGCGCGGCGCCCTCATCCGCACCGGCGTCGGCGCCCTGATCGTTGGCACGGGCGAGCTGGTCTATCAGTTCTCACAGCTTGTCGCCCGGGTTGGTGGCGTGGGCGAGGCCTTCCGGCTTCTGGGCGATCTGGCCCGCGAGGTATGGTCGCGCATCGGCATGGCGTTGGACGCGGCCCTCGCGCGGATGGCGGTTGGATGGGAGGGCTTGAAGGCGGCAGGGCTCTCGGCCCTCGAGGGCACCATCGCGGGCGTGGTCAGCTTCGGCGACCGGACGGCGGCGATCTTCCAAGGCGCCTATGACGCGGCGGTGGCGATCTGGGGCAGTCTGCCCGGCGCCATCGGCGACTTCGCCTTCCAGGCCGCGAACGGGCTGATCTCGGGCGTCGAGGCGATGCTGAACGGCGTCGTCACCCGCATCAACAGCTTCATCGAGACCCTCAACGCGGCGCTGGCGCTGCTGCCCGAATGGGCCACGGGCGAAGGCGGCGTGCGGATCGGCATTCTCGATCCGGTGGAACTCGGCCGCATCGGCAATCCATTCGAAGGCGCGGCAACGGCCGCAGGGGCTGCGGCCGCGGATGCCTTCTCGGCGGCACTCGCGCGCACCTACCTCGAGCCGCCCGACCTCGGGCTTGGCACGATGGCCGAGGACGCCCGCGCCCGGGCCGACGGCTATCGCGAGGCCGCAGGCATGCTGGCTGACGCTGCCGGTCGGCCCCTGGCCAGCTGGCAGGCGCTGAAGGATGCCGTCACCGGCACGGGGACCGAGGCCGAGTCCGCACTGGCGGATGCGACTGGTGCGGCCGATGACCTAACTGCCGGTCTGAACGACACCGCCACCGCGGCCGATGGCGCAGGCGAAGCCGCGCGCAATGCAGGCGAAGCGGCCGCCGAGGGTGCAGACACGGCCCTCACCGGCTGGCAAGCCGTCACGGCAGCACTCGCTGACTACGCCGCAAAGGCGCGCGACATCGGCGGGGATATCGGCAGCGCGCTGGTCGGGGCCTTCCAGAGCGCGGAAAACGCCATCGGCGACTTTGTGAAGACCGGCAAGCTCGACTTCCGCGATCTGGTCACCTCGATGATCGCTGACCTCGCAAAGCTCGCGGCCCGTCGTTTCATCCTCGGCCCCATCGCTAATGCACTCTCCGGCGCGCTGGGCGGCGCGGGTGGGATTTTCGCGAACATCCTGCATGCGGGCGGGATGGTCGGCGCACCCGGTCCCGGCCGGATGGTCCCGGCATTGGCCTTTGCCGGTGCGCCGCGCATGCACAATGGCGGCTGGGCTGGGCTGCGGCCCGACGAGGTTCCAGCGATCCTGCAACGCGGCGAACGGGTTCTCTCCCGGCGCGAGGCGGCCGGTTACGGCCAGGCCAGTCCCTCGACCGTCAACGTCACGATCAACGCCCGCGACGCCGAGAGCTTCCGCCAGTCCCGAACGCAGGTCGCCAGCGACATCGCCCGCGCCGTGTCGCTGGGCCGGAGGGGGATGTGATGGCCTTCCACGAGGTTCGGTTTTCGGACAACATCAGCCGCGGTGCGCGCGGCGGCCCTGAGCGGCGCACCCAGATCGTCGAACTGGCCTCGGGCGCCGAGGAGCGCAATGCCAGCTGGGCCAACAGCCGCCGCCGCTATGATGTCGCCTACGGCATCCGCCGCGCCGACGATCTTGCGGAAATCGTCGCTTTCTTCGAGGCCCGCAACGGGCGCCTGCATGGCTTCCGCTTCAAGGACTGGGCCGACTTCAAGTCCTGCTTGCCGTCGCAGACGCCGGGGCCGAATGACCAGCCCATCGGCACAGGCAACGGGTCGGCCACGCAGTTTCAGCTGGTCAAAGGCTACACCTCGGGCGCGCAGTCCTGGACACGGTCCATCACCAAGCCCGTCGCCGGAACGGTGACCATCGCCCTGAACGGCACGCCGACAGCCTCCGGCTGGTCGGTCTCGACCGCAACCGGCCTGATCACCTTCATCACCGCTCCGGCCGCGGGCGTGGCGATCACCGCGGGCTTCGAATTCGACGTCCCCGTCCGCTTCGACACCGACGCCCTCGACGTCACCCTCGACCTCGAACGCCTCGGCTCGATCACCTCGATCCCGCTTCTGGAAATCCGCACATGAAGGCCCTGAACCCGACGCTGCAGGCCCACCTCGACGAGGGTACGACCACGCTTGCCTGGTGCTGGCGGATCACCCGCGCCGATGGTGTGACCTTTGGCTTCACAGACCACGACCGAACTCTCATCTTCGACGGCACCGCGTTCGAGCTGGAAAGCGGACTGACAGCGTCTGAGGTGCGGTCGGGGTCCGACCTCTCGGTCGATGCGCAAGACGCGCAAGGCGTGCTGTCGTCTGACCGGATCACCGAGACCGACATCCTCGATGGCCGATGGGACAACGCGACGGTCGAGGTCTGGCGGGTGAACTGGTCGGCCCCGGCGCAGCGCGTGCTCTTGCGCCGTGGGGCCATCGGCCAGATCCGGCGCGGGCGGTTGGCCTTCGTGGCAGAGGTGCGCAGCCTTGCCCATGTTCTCGGCCAGACAGTCGGGCGGACGTTTCAGGCCAGTTGCGACGCCGCGCTGGGCGATGCGCGCTGCGGCGTGAATCTCGAGGTCGCAGCCTTCAAGGGGGCCGGCGCGGTCATCGATGTGCTACGCGACCGCGCCTTCACGGCCTCCGGCCTCGGCCCCTTCGCGGCGAGCTGGTTCGCCTTCGGATTGGTCGAATGGACCAGCGGCGCGAATGTCGGGCGGCGGGTCGAGGTGCTTTCGCATGACCTCGTCGATGGAGTCGCCATCCTCACCCTGCTGGAAGCGCCGGTGCGCCCGATCACGGCGACGGATGTTTTTGTGGTCCGGGCGGGCTGCGACAAGCGGATCGCGACCTGCGGGACAAAGTTCGCCAACGTCGCCAACTTTCGCGGCTTCCCCCACATCCCAGGTCAAGACGCGGTCCTACGCTATGCGACGAAGGACGGTGGGCACGAGGGGGCGGTGTTATGAAGACCGCCGATCCCGCCCTTGTCATTGCCGTCGCGCGGTCGTGGCTCGGTACGCCCTATCACGACCAGGCCAGCCTGCGCGGGGTCGGCTGCGATTGCCTCGGCCTTGCACGCGGCGTCTGGCGCGAAGTCGTCGGGCCGGAGCCATTTCCCATCCCGCCTTACAGCCGGGACTGGGGCGAGACCGGCCCGCGTGAGGTGCTGGGTGACGGCGCGCGGTCGATGATGCCCGAGATCGCTCCGGCCGACGCCCCACCCGGTGCGTTGATCCTGTTCCGCATGATGCCGCGCGCCATCGCCAAGCATGTCGGGATCCTCACCGGCCCCGACACCTTCCTCCACGCCTATGAACGCCTCGGCGTGATCGAAGAACCGCTGACACCTTCATGGCGACGCCGCATCGCCTTCGCTTTCCTCTTCCCCACACGCTGAGATTTTACCATGGCCACGCTTGTCCTCGGCGCTGTCGGTTCCGCCATCGGCGGAGCCTTCGGCGGCGCGATCCTCGGCTTTTCGGGCGCCGCTATCGGCGGTTTCATCGGCTCGACCATCGGGTCGGTGGTCGACAGCTGGATTGTGTCCTCGCTGGCCCCGGCGCAGAAGATCGAGGGCCAGCGCCTCGACAGTCTTCGGATCACCTCCGCGACCGAGGGGGCGATCATCCCGCGCCTCTACGGCCGCATGCGCATCGGCGGCAACATCATCTGGGCCACGGATTTCCGCGAGGAGACGAAGACCACGACGCAGGGTGGCGGCAAGGGCGGTGGCGGTGGCCGGGTCCAGACGACCGAGTATCTGTACTACGCCAGCTTCGCCGTGGCGCTCTGCGAGGGGCCGATCACCGGCATCGGCCGCATCTGGGCCGACGGCAAGCCGCTCGACATGAGCGGCATCACCTGGCGCTGGTATCCCGGCGACGAGGCGCAGACGCCTGACCCGTTCATCGCGGCAACGATGGGAGCGGCCAACACCCCCGCCTATCGCGGGACAGCCTATGTGGTCTTCGAGGAACTGGCGCTCGCGACCTACGGCAACCGCCTGCCTCAACTGTCGTTCGAGGTCTTCCGCCCGCTCGCGGATCCCGACACGGCCGAGGGGCTGGTCAAGGCGGTCACCATGATCCCGGCCTCTGGCGAGTTCTCCTATGCGACGGAGGCTGTCCGCAAGACGGTCGGGGCCACGACCACGGTCTTCGGCCAGACGACAGGCGGAAGCACCTCGGCCGAGAACCTGAACGCGCTGCCCGACGAGACCGACATCGTCGTGGCCCTCGATCGGCTACAGGCCATGGCACCGGCCGTGGAAAGCGTCAGCCTGGTCGTCGCCTGGTTCGGCGATGATCTGCGCGCGGGCAACTGCACCATCAAGCCCGGCGTGGAGGTGGTGACCAAGGTTACAAGCCCCAAGGTCTGGACGGTCAACGGGGTTGCCCGCGCTGCCGCCCACTTAGTTAGCCGTGACGCCGAGGATCGGCCGGTCTATGGCGGCACGCCTGCCGACTTCGCGGTGGTGCAGGCGATCCGCGAGATGAAGGCGCGCGGGTTGCGGGTCACCTTCTATCCGTTCCTGCTGATGGATGTGCCACCCGGCAACACCCTGCCGAACCCCTACAGCGCGAATGCAGCCATGCCGGGCCAGCCCAGCTTCCCCTGGCGCGGGCGGATCACCTGTTCCCCGGCGGCGGGCTATGCCGGGACTGCGGACAAGACCGCCGCTGCGGCGACGCAGGTCTCCAGCTTCTTCGGCGCGGCGACCCCGGCGCAATTCGCCGTTTCCGGCGACACCGTCAGCTGGACCGGCCCCTTGGGCGATTGGGGCTTGCGGCGGATGATCCTGCACTACGCCCATCTCTGCGCGGTGGCAGGCGGTGTCGATGCCTTCCTGATCGGCACCGAGATGCGCGGTCTGACCACGATCCGGTCGAGCGCCAGCGCCTATCCGTCCGTTACCGCCTTCAAGGCGCTGGCGGCGGATGTGAAGACGATCCTCGGGCCGGGCACCAAGGTGGGCTACGCTTCCGACTGGTCGGAATATTTCGGGCATCAGCCCGGCGACGGGACCGGAGATGTGTTCTTTCACCTCGACCCTCTCTGGTCGGACGCCAACATCGACTTCGTCGGCATCGACAACTACATGCCGCTCTCCGACTGGCGCGACGGGTTCGACCACGCCGATGCGCTTGAAGGCTGGCCTGCGATCCATGACCGGGGCTATTTGCAGGCCAACATCGCAGGCGGCGAGGGCTTCGACTGGTTCTATGCCAGCGCCGCCGACCGGTCCGCGCAACTACGGACGCCCATCACCGATGGCAGCGCGGGCAAGCCTTGGGTGTTCCGCTACAAGGATCTGCGCGCCTGGTGGTTGAACCCGCATTTCAACCGGCCGGGCGGCATCGAGAGCGGCACACCGACGGCATGGGTGCCGCAGTCCAAGCCGATCTGGTTCACCGAACTGGGGTGCCCGGCCATCGACCGGGGCACGAACCAGCCGAACGTCTTCTTCGACCCGAAGTCCTCGGAGAGCTTCACGCCCTGGTTCTCGCGCGGCTGGCGCGACGATGCCATCCAGCGTGCCTATCTCGAGGCGAGCTATCTGTGGTGGGGTCAGAGCGCGAACAACCCGACCTCGTCCGTCTACGGGGGCCGCATGGTCCACGTTCCCGAATGTGCCGCCTGGACCTGGGACGCGCGGCCCTATCCGTTCTTCCCCGAACTGACCGGGATCTGGACGGACGCCCCGAACTGGCGGCTCGGTCACTGGCTGACCGGACGGCTCGGCGCGGTGTCGCTGGCGGCCCTCGTGCGCCATCTCTGCCTGCGCGCTGGGCTGGCCGAAAGCCTGATCGACGTCTCTGGCCTCCGGGGCGCGGTCGAGGGCTATGTGATTGGGGCGCTGGAAAGCCCTCGGGCATCGATTTCCACGCTGGCCCGCCACTTCGGCTTCGACGCCATCGAGACCGAAGGCGTGATCCGCTTTGTTATGCGCGGCCCGGCATCGCTCGCCACGCTGTCCATCGACGATCTGGTGGCCAGTCGTGAGGGCGAGGCCATCGAACTGATCCGCGGTCAGGAGACCGAACTGCCGCAGGCGCTGAAGTGGCAGGTCGCGCGGGCGGATGAGGACTATGATGCCGCGCTAGTAGAAGCGCGAAGGATCACAGTCGACACCACCCGGATCGCCTCCGAGTCCTTCCCGATGGCGATCCCGCCCGAGGAGGCCGAGCGCCGCTGCCGCCGCGCACTGATGGAGGCGTGGATCGGAAGGGAGAGCGCCACCTTCCGCCTGCCGCCCTCGCGTCTTGCTCTCGACCCCGCCGACGTGATCCGGCTCGCGCACGACGGCCGCGAGGTAGAATTCCGGCTGGTGTCCGTGTCCGACTCGGAAGCACGAGGGATCGAAGCTGTCCGCCAAGACCGTGCCGCCTACGATCTTCCACCCGGCGATCCCCGCCCGGCCTCGCTCACCAGCCCCGTCGTCTTCGGTACGCCGGAAGTGGTGATGCTGGACCTCCCGCAGATTTCGGAGGACCAGCCCGCCCATCGCCCCCTGATCGCCGCCCATGCCAGCCCTTGGCCGGGCGAGATCGCCGTCTTCCGCAGCGCCTCGACGAATGGGTTCAACCTCCTGACCACCTTCGGCAGTCGGGCGCGGATCGGCACGCTGGCCTTCGACTTCTTTCCCGGCCCCACCTCACGCTTCGATCTCGGCAACGCGCTGGTGGTCGATCTGTTGTCCGGAACGCTGGAAAGCGTGACCGACGTCACCTTGTTCGGCGGGGCAAATGCACTGGCGATCGAGAGCGCTGCTGACCAATGGGAGATCGTCCAGGCAGGCGCGGCCGAACTGATCGCCTCCGGGCGCTATCGCCTGACCCGGCTCTTGCGCGGCCTGCGCGGAACGGAACAGGCCATGGGCAACTCGGCCCCCGCCGGGGCGCGGGTTGTGGTGCTGGATGCGACGCTAGCCCAGCTACCCATCGCCGAGGCTGACCTCGGCCTGCCTTGGAACTGGCGTGTCGGCCCGGCCGCGCGCGCGGTCACTGATGACCGCTATGCCGCGCTGGGCTTCACCCCGACTGGCCGGGGGCTTGTCCCCTTCGCGCCGGTCCATGTCGAGCAGCCATGGCGAATAGCCCGCAACCCGGGCGATCTGACCATCCGTTGGACGCGGCGGTCCCGGGCGCTGGTCGCGGATGCCTGGGAACAGGTCGAGGTGCCATTGGCTGAGGACGTTGAGTCCTACGATGTGCAGATCCTCGACGGGACGACCGTCAAGCGCACTCTGACCAGCAGTACGACCTCCGTCCTCTACACCGCCGCCCAGCAGACCGCCGATTGGGGCGCCCCGCTTGGCCCCGGCCAGACGCTGGCGATCCGCATCTACCAGCTTTCGAACCGCCTCGGGCGCGGCACGCCCGCCGCGGTCACGCTGCAATTCTGAGCCCAACCCACGGGAAGCCAAATGTCCGACACCTCGACCCATCTGGGCCTGCCCTACCTTCTGGCCGCGCAGGCGCAGAAGCATGTCACGCACAACGAGGCGCTGCGCCTGCTCGACGCGATAGTGCAGCTCTCGGTCCTCGACCGCACGCGGACTGCCCCGCCCGCAAGCCCCGCCGATGGGAACCGGTATCTTGTGGCCTCGGGCGCCACCGGCCTCTGGGCTGGGTGGGACTTGAACGTGGCCTTCTGGGTTGACGGCGCGTGGATCCGGCTGGTGCCGCGCACTGGCTGGCTGGTGTGGGTCGCAGCCGAGGGCCTGTTACTCGTCTGGAGCGGCAGCGTCTGGGAGGTGGTGGGCGAGCCGCGCGACGTCTCGGACGCCGTGTTCAGCCTGGTGAACGATGCCGATCCAACGAAGAAGGCCACTTTCTCGCTGGCGGGGATCAGCGCCGGGACGACGCGGAGTTTCACGCTGCCGAATACTTCGTCGGAGCTGGCGATCCTCGCGGGAACGCAAACCTTCACCGGGAACAAGACCTTCTCGGGGACGCTGACGGCGTCCGGGACCGTCACCGTCTCGGCGGCCAGCGCCAGCATCGGCACGGCCACGACGACCGCCACCTATGGCATGGGCACCGGGACGACGACCACCGGCGTCACCAAGACCGTGAACATCGGCACTGGCGGCGCTTCCGGGTCGACCACGGTCGTGAACATCGGCTCTGCGACGGCTGGCGCAGGCGGTACGACGGTGGTGAACACGCCCACGGTCACCTTTGCCAATGCCGTGACGCAGGTCGGCATGCCGCAGGCCAACCTGACAGCGCAGCTCTTGGGCCTCGGCGGGGCGACGGCCGACAGCTACAACCGGATGTCGGTCAACACCCCGGCCGTGCTGCTGAACAACGCAGGCGCGGGGATCGAGGCGACCGTGAACAAGGCCGCCCCGGCGAACGACGCCGCCTTTGCCTTCAAGACCGGGTTTTCGGCGCGGGCACTGATCGGCCTCCTAGGCAACGATGACTTCAGCTTCAAGGTCAGTCCGGACGGGTCCGCCTTCTTCGATGCCTTCAGGGTCGACCGCACCAACGGCCGCGTCGAACTGGCCGAGCCGATCGTCTTGCCCGCCCATGATGCCGTCCCCTCGCCACCACCCGCAGGCAAACTCGCGCTTTATGCCCGTGACCGCGCGGGGATGGGCTGGCTCGATGTCGAACGCCCCTCGGGCCGCCACTTCCCGCTCCAGCCGCATTTCGGGGTCAACCGGATCGCGACCTGGGCGCCATCGACCAGCACCACGATCAACACCAACGGCATGCCGCGCACGGCCGTCGGCACAGCAGCCACACCGACGCTGGCCACGACCAACCTCTCCACCTCCATGCGCCGCTGGCGGATGACATCGGCGGCCACGGCCGGGGCGGCGGCTGAGGAACGCTCGGCGGGATGGGTCTGCTGGCGCGGCAATGCCGAGGGCCTCGGCGGTTTCACCTATGTGAACCGTCTGTCGCTGGTCACGCTGCAGGCAACGGGCATGGGGTTCTTCGGCCTGATCGGGTCGGTCGCGGCGCTGTCCACCACCCTGACCCTCTCGGCCGTCGTCAACGCGCTGGGCATCGGGTTCGAGCGCGGCACGCATGCCAACTGGCAGATCGTCCACAACGACGGCGCGGGCGCGCCGACCCTGATCGACCTCGGCGCGGGCTTCCCCGTGGCCAGCACGACGAAGGTGCTGACCCTCTACATCGCGGCGGCCCCGAACGACAGCGCGGTCGGCATTCGGGTCGTCGAGGAGGTCTCGGGCGCGGTGGCCGAAGCCACGATCACCACCGACATGCCCGCAGCAGCCCAGCTCCTGAGCCCGCGCAACTACCTCAACAACGGCAGCACCGCCGCGGCCGTCGCCTATGACTGCTCCGGCGTCTACGTCGAGACCGATTACTGAAGCGCCACATCGTGTGGCCGGAAAGGACAATGATGAACGACCAGACCACTCTCGCCGACGCAGTCGCGCGGGCCTTTCGGGACCACGGGATCACCGCCGCGCTCACCGCCCTGATCGGCGGCACCATGGCCCTGATCGCGGCGATCACGCGCAAGGCCTTCACCAACGAGGCCCTGCTGGATCGCCTTGATCGCGAACTCATCGCTGATCGGGACCGGATCGACCGTCAGCGCAGCGAGGATCGCAAGGCCGACAGCGACCGCCTCGACCGTATCGAAACCGACATCCGCTCCATGCGGGATATGCTGTTCGACGCCTTCCAGCGCGGCCGATCCGACTGACCCATCCGAACCTCGCCGACCGACACCCCACCCGCCCCGGAGGCGGGTTTTTTCATCTGGAGGATCCCATGCCCACCCTGACCTACCCCCACTGGCGCGATGTGCCCGCGAGCGCCTGGCGCTGGCCGAACTTCTCGGCGGCCGAAATTGCCTGTCGCGGTACCGGCGCGATCAAGATCAACACCGAGGCGATGGACAAGCTCCAAGCCCTGCGCGACCGCCTCAGCAAGCCGCTGATCGTCCGCTCCGCCTATCGCAGCCCCGAACACAATCGCGCTGTCGGCGGGGCCCCAGCCTCGAAACACATGCAGGGCACCGCTTTCGACATCGCCATGGCAAACCACGATCCCGCAGCCTTCGAGGCGGCGGCACGGGCAATCGGGTTCCTCGGTTTCGGCTATTACCCCCGCTCGGGCTTCATGCACATCGACCTTGGCCCCACCCGATCCTGGGGCGATCCCTTCCCGGCGCGATCCGTGCCCTTCGCCCCGGAACTGCCGCCCGTGCGCGAAGTCTTGTCGGAAAGCCGCACCCTGCGCGGTGGGGGCGCTGCGGGTGCGGCGACGGTCGGCGCGGCCGGGGTGGAGGTGCTGCAGGACGTTCTTGCCGAGACCCAGTCCACGATCCAGCCGCTGGTGCCCTACCTCGACACGCTGCGCTGGGTGCTGATCGTCATCGCGCTGATCGGCATCGCCGTCACGATCCACGCCCGGCTCGACGACTGGAAGCGGGGCCAGCGGTGACCCTTTGGCTCTTCACCCATGGCCCGGCGCGGAAAGCGCTGGGCCTCATCCTCGCCGCCGCAGCGATCCTGCTGTTCCTCCTGAACCTGCGCCGCGCCGGGGAACGCGCCGGGCGCGCCGCCGAACGGCTTGATGCCGGAGAGAGAAACGATGCCGTCCACCGCCAAATGCTCGACGCCGCCGCCCGCCGCCCTGCTGATCGTGACGCTCTGGCTGACCGGCTGCGCGATGGGCGGTTCTGACGCTCACCCGCCATGTCCGCCCGTAGTCGAGTATTCCACCTCCGATCAGGCGCGCGCAGCTAACGAGGTCGAGGAGCTGCCGGAAGGTACTATCATCATCAGAATGCTAGGCGACTACGCGGTGCTGCGCGAACAGGCGCGCGCGTGCCGGTGAAAGCCGGGCCGGGCGAAGCCAGCCATGAGGCAACCGCCAGACGCCTCGACCGCAGCGCATCGCCCGGCCCGGTTCATGGATTCACACTGTCAACGAGCGGCAGGGAGTCGCTGCTCGGCGATGATGGCAGATGCGTTCACTCCAGTCTCTTGCCGCGATGGGCACAATTGTGCACCTGCCAGGGGCTGGACGTTCGCCCTCACGGTAGTGAGGGGGACATTTCTTCGAGGCCAGTGAGTATCCGGCCACGAATGCGGTCCACCAGGTTGGCACCGGTTGAGATGTCGAAGCTCGCCGTTTCCAGCAGTGTTTCCTGACCCGTCACCCGGAACCGCGCGCGGATCCCCTCTTTGTCGCCCAAGGCCGCATGGTGGGGATAAAGCAGCGTCAGACGCGGGGCCTTGTAGAGGTGGGCGTAGGCCATCATCTGATAGACGTCCGCCTGGGAGACCCCCTGTTTCGGATCGTCGATCCGGTCGGAAATACGTTTCCACTTGGTGTCGATCACATGGGCGACCAGATCGCCACGCTTGATGAGGATGTCGGGCTTGGTCTGGAAAACCGCCCGATCGTCATCCACCGACGTCAGGCAGAACAAGCGGCCACCCTGCAGCGTCACGCGGAATTCGGACCCCACCAGCGCCCGCGTCACCAGACGGCCGATGTACTCCTCGAAGAGTGCATTCATCTCGAACAGCAGGGCCGATCCCTGCCCTGACCCGGCGCTGGTGGTCTGGTATCGGTTGCGCAGAAACAGTTGCGCCATTCCAAAGAGTTCCTGCCAGGCACTGTTCGTGCGGTCGATGACGACGTCGTCCCACCGCAGGGCGGGCACCTGCACCTCCGCCACATTGGCATAGACGAAGGCCAGTTCCCGCAGGCGCTGCACATTCGTCGCGTTGCGCGACATGCCCGCCAGATGCGCGATGGTCGCTTTCATGATGCGGTTGAGGGCGATATCCTCGGACAACTCGTCATAGCGGCACGCCACGCGGCCCGGGTTTGCGAGATGCCGCGTGAACTGACGCGGGATATCCAGCGATCCCCGCAAGGTCGGCAGGTCATCATCTTGCAGGGTATAGCGACGCGGCATGCCTCGTCGAACCGCCTCGGTCAGCTTGCCGCAAAAGATGCGGATCAGGATTTCCAGCAGCGTTTCGCGCTGCCAGTCGAGGTCGGTCATGCGTCCGGTCTCGATCTTCAGGTCGAGCGCCACCGCCAGCATGTGGACAAGACGCTTGCGGATTTCGCGCGTCTCTTGTGCCGATCCTTCCTTTTCGCCGACATCGATCTTCGGGAGGATTTCCAGCGTACAGCCCGGCACCGCCAGAACGCCGACCACCCCGCGCGCCCGCAGGTCATGGCGCCGATCCTCCAGCACGCCACCGCCGCCACGCCCGGCGAAGGGGGATGCCTTGGCCAGTGCCACAAGGCGCTGGGCAAGATGCGACGGAATACACCCCTCCCCATCGCCATGGGGCACAGCCTCCCATTCGCGGACGGAGAAGGCGGGCATCAGGCCGCGAACTCGGAGAAGTCGAACTGGTCCTTCACCCGCCAGCGCAGCCGCTCGGCCCCGAAATCATCCGCGGCAAGTCCCGGCGGCGCGTCCAGGCGGCGCGCCTCCAGAAACCGGGACGGCCCCTGCGGGCCATCGCCCAGAACAGCGGCGACCTTCGACCAATCCTCGTAGAAGTACTCGGACAGGAGCGGGATGACCTTGTGCCGCATCACGTCCTCGACCTCTTCGGCAGACTTGCAACCGGTGAAATAGGCGTGCCCGATCTGGTGTTCGCGGTCGAAGAGATACTCGATACGGTCGTTGATCGTGGTCAGCAGCTTCTGCAGATTGATCCCGCCGACATTCGGGGACAGGACCGCCGGGTTCGGCATCAATTCCTTGAAGGTGAACCGGCGGCGCAGGGCGGTATCCAGCAGCGCAATCGAGCGGTCGGCCGTGTTCATCGTGCCGATGATGTGCAGGTTCTGCGGCACACCGAATCGCTTCTTCGAATATGGCAAGGTCAGCTGGATTTCGTCGCGCCGCCCGAGGCGCTTATCCGGTTCCAGGAGCGTGATCAGTTCGCCGAAGACCTTCGAGATATTGGCCCGGTTGATCTCGTCGATGATCAGGACATGCGCAGCTGAGGTGTTGTGCTCGACCCGGACTGTGGCGTCCGACGTCTGCGGCCCGCCATGAGTTCGAGGAAACGAGGACGCTTCTACTGCTGCCGCGTCCGCAGGCACCAACCATGCCTGGTCCGGATGACTGGCCCATGTGGGCATGTTGTGTTTCTCCCAACCGCCGGTCGGCTCAATGCCCGTTTCCCGACCGGACCGCACGAGGGCCTCCCGATACTGTTGGAGGGAAAAACCTTGCGGGTGGGCCTGCGCCAACTCTTGCGCGACATCCTGGGCAAGCTTCCGGAAAGTGCCATCGCGCACAGGCGGCAGTTGACCCAAGGTGAACAGGTCATTTTCCAAACCCTGTTGGGGCTGACGATCTCTGTTATCTGAGGACTCTGTCTCAGGCGGCACAGACACAGCGACGTCCGGCTCTGGGGCATCAGGCATCGCTTCATCTGCATCCTGCCCGGTGCTCGCGCCATCCCATACAGTGGCCTCTGCGCGCCGAGCAACTCGCTGGAAGATCCCGGCGACAGGTTCAAGGCGGAAGCCCGCACCATTTTCAGACGGATCGTCCCCGTCGATGCCAGGTCTCAGACCCTCGACGAACTCCTCGTATGACATCGACTGGTGGAAGGTCACGAACTCGATCCGCCCCTCGGACATCAAACGCCGGTATTCCGCCATCAACCGATCACGGTTGCTCTCGCCAGAGAGATCAGCAGCAACGGCGTCGCCCAGACAGAGGCGAACCGCCTCCCACGCCGTCTGGTAGGTCTTGCCGGTGCCGGGAGGTCCGTAGAGGATCAGGTTGGTGGTCGCAGTCTGAACGGCGTGCGGCATGGGTATATCCTTCGCGGCCCCGTCCTGCGCGAGGACGAAGGTGTATTCGGTCGTGGTGCTGCGTTCCGGCCCGGACCGTGTAGGCGCGGGGACCGAGGCAAGCTTCTGGAACATCTCGCCTTCCAGCGCCTGGCAGACGTTCGCCCAGTTCTTCACGAGGCCCGCCATGTCGTGCAGGTCACCTGCACGGATCGTGATAGAAGGCTGCCCGGCCTCGCGCGCAGGTGCGATGAAGTAGTTCAACGCGACCAGACGGGCCCGGTCTGCCCCGCGCATCAGGTGGGCGTATTGCTCTGGAAGGGGAAGCGGCAGGTCGTTCTGATCGACGACGATGTATCCAGCCGCGTGCAGCCGTGCCGCGGCATCATATTGGGTGCTCCAGCCACCGACGAATTTCTGAGCCGACTTGCCGAGCAAATAGCCCACAATCGGCTTCGTCGGAAATCGTCTGTTCTCTCGCGCTTTCGTTGAGCGAACCCAATAAGTCTTCGGCTCATCGAACCCTGAGAAAACATCCGCATGGGCGCCGGATGCCCGAAATTCGTCGAACGCATCCATCGCCGCTTCGATCCGTTCGCGCGAAAACGTCTGATCGGAAGCGTCTTCACTTCCGTGCAGGACACGGTATCCGAGTTTCTCCAACACCGCGTGTGTGCGCGGACCACCCTGGCCGCCGAAGAATTCCTTCATGGGGAGGGCCCTGCCACCTGGCAGATGCCCGAGGGCGGCCGCGACCGTCGCCTTCGCGGGATAGGAACGCCCAGTGGCATCGTCCTGGAACTGAGTCGCGCCATCGGCATAGCCACCGCGCGCAAGGAAGGCCGCCAGACCCATTTCATCGCATTCGCGGATTGCAGCTTCGATTTCTTTGCGGGTGAGGCGATCCAGCAAGGACTGATGATCGGCAACGTCTGACCCCTTGCGCCGGATCTGATATCCCAGAGCTTCAAGCCTTGCGAATGACTGCGCCTCTCCGAAGCCGTTGAAGAATTCCTTCGCCGAGAGGGCCCGGCCATCGGGAAGATGCGCCAAGGCCGCTGCGACGGTCGCCTTCGCCGGATAGGACTGCTCGTTGCCTTCGTCGCCGACCCACACCTGGGGACTGGCAAAGCCCCCACGGGCAAGAAAGGCCTTCAGGCCCAGCTGATCGCACTCCTGCATCGCCGCGTCGATTTCTTTGCGGGTAAGGCGGTCGACCAATGCCCGGTGTTCCGCCTTGTCCGGCACATTGGATTGTTCGGTCAGGAAGGAATGATACAGCTTCAGCGCCTGCTGGAGGCTGGCAAGCCCCGTGCGCAAGACACCGTCGATGGGCACCGGCGATGGGTTCGGGCGTTCCGCGCGTTCATCCTCGGCCGAGTAGGCAAACCGGTTCAGGATGCTGTCCCGATCCTCCTGCGCGAACAGCTCGTCCAGATCGCCCAGATATTGTTCCACGCGCTTTGCGCTGCTCGCCCGTGAGGAGGCGGTTGCCTCCGTCTGGCCCTGCGCCACCAACCATTTACGGAACTCGTCCTGTTGCATCGTTTCGCCCCCTGCCTCGCCGAATGGTGACGTTCCAAGGTCAGGAAGCCGCGGGCAAAATCCGTCGTCGTCAATTCACCGTCTGGAACCATGGGCCGATGATGGCCGGAAGGAAGCAGGTGCGCAACTGCGAGTTGCCCGCCGCTGCGTGCGGATGCGTGATTATCCGTGCTGCTGCGGCCTTTCTGATGTCGTGTTGATGTGGCGTTGATGTAAACCGGAACGCCAAAAACCCGACGGTTTACGTCGGGTTCTAAGCATTTGATATATTTGATAGATTTGGTTGCGGGGGCAGGATTTGAACCTGCGGCCTTCAGGTTATGAGCCTGACGAGCTACCGGGCTGCTCCACCCCGCGTCCGGGTGTTTTTTGTATCGTTGA
>NZ_BMYI01000019.1:0-73097 GCF_014652195.1 Gemmobacter nanjingensis | reverse complement strand
CGTTTCAGCAGGGCATTTTCCGCCATCAGGGCCTCGATCTGGCTGTTTGAGGTTTTGGCTTCTGCCTGCAACGCCTCGACGCGGGCCCAATGGGCGCTGCGCTTCTCCTGTGCGTCCCGCAAGGCCGGCCGCAGATCCGACAGTTCCTGCGTCAATGCATCCCGCTCGGCCTGAAGCGCCGGGATGCGGGATACCTGCTCGCTCAGCGCCGCAATGTCTCCGAGCCGGTCTTCCAGCTCTCCCCGCAACTCGTCGATCCGGCTTTCCAGATAAGAGCGCAATGCCGCCTGCGCTTCTGTCCGCTCGGCCACATCGCCGCGCTGCTGTTCAACGGCTTCCAGCCGGGCTTGCATCGCCGCGATCATGGCCTGCTGGCTGGCTATATGCTGCATATGCTCCAGCCCCTGACCCAGGCGATTGAATACGCGACGCGCGGCGAGGTAGGCAGGCTTGCCCGGTCTTTGTGCGACGAGCGCGGTGAGGCGTCCGGGCACATTGCCCCCCCGCAGCGCGATGCCAATCCCGCCGGTCGTGCCGGCAGAAACCGGGTCCATGACCAGGGAACGGCCTTCCCCGGACAGCAGATCGCGCCGCAGTTCGGCATCGTCCGGCAGATGATCGGGGTTGCAGATCAGGACGACCCCGCGATCTGAAACCCGCGGCAACCACTCTGTGTTCCACTGGCCCGGAAGAGCGGCGTCTGTTCCCGCATCCATGACCAGCAGGTCAATTTCATCTTCGGACAGGCTGCCAGGGATCTTGCGCGAAGGTCCGACGGTCATCAGGGTCGAGAAATCGGCGTAATATGCATCATGCTCGGCCTGAAATTCCGGAGGCAGGCCACCAGCCGCCGTCTGTAGCCCCCAGATGGCGGTTGTACCGCCAAGCCGCTCCGCCGCCTGACACAGAGCCATATAGACCAGACCGTCGCCAAGCCCGAGTTGCACGATATTGCGAGGCCGCAAGGTTTCCATCAGCCAGAAAACAAAGGGCAACTGGCCCAGCATCGGCGAGGTGCGCATATGGCGTGGCCGCCAGAATACTGCCTGACTGGAGAGCGGGATATGGAGACCGGGATCATCTGTCGATACCGCCGTCGCCTTGGCGGCGGGATCAAGCTGGGACTCCGGCCGGATATCACGCGCGGCCGGGCGGGGGTTCGTCGGCTTTCTGACCATGATGTCGCTCCTGATGGTCTGCGATTTCAGACTGCCTGCCGGAACAATGCGCGGAAGCCGGTTACAAATCGGTCTGTATCATATTGCGTTGCGGTGAAGTCTCTGCCCGCGATGGCGTCTTGTTCAAAAAGGGCAGGGTCGTCACGGTAGGCCAAAATCCGTTCGACCAGCGCATCTTCGTCCGGCAGGATGAAACGCTCGGGCCAGATGAATTCCGCACCCTGCCAATATTGCACGAGGCTGACGCCACCGCATGCAAACCCGTCCGCAACGGCGAGGTGAAAGCTCTCGGGGCCGGGTATCCCCGGGTCAGGGTCGCTTTGCGACAGGATGATCCCGGTGCCGGTTTGCGCCAGCGCGCTGCGGAGATCGACATGGCCGTGGAAATGCACCGCATCCTTCAGGGCGTTGCGCGCGACAAGTTCCTCGCAATCCTTGAAATAGGCCATTTCTGTCGGGATGCGCGCCAGCCAGTCCAGATCCTGTGGTGCCTTGCCGTAGACATCCAGCGTATAGCGGGGGTCCACACGGCGTAAACGGGCCAGAAGTTCCAGACTGCGGGCAAAGCCTTTCCGGGCCGGCAGGATACCGATCACCCCCAGACGGAACCGCCTGTCCGGGTCGGCGCTGTGCCGATAAGCCGGAAGATCGACATAGTTGTGCAGCAGCCGGGCCTTGTGTCGCGGGATCGTCGGGAAACGCTCCAGCAACCGCTCCAGAAACAGCGTAGAGACCGCGACCACCGTGTTCAGCCGTTCAATTGCCGGGTCTGCCCCGAAATCGCGCCCGAGTTCAAAGCGGTGCATCCGGGCGATGATGATCTGATCCGGGCGGCAGTTCCGGGCATACCAGACCGCATTGCCCAGCAGCCATTCACACCAGATCAGTTCCGCTTTCTCCAGTGCGGCGCGACTGGCGGCCTCGTCGTGCCGGTCATGGCCGGGCCAGACATCCAGACTGATATCATAATATGGCTCCAGCTGGTCGAGCATCCCGGTGATGAACTTCAGGTCATAGCCGGCGATCAGCAACCGCGGCCGACAGGCACGGCGGAAGGCGACAAAATCGCCATTGCGCGCGACGGCCAGCAGGTCGCGCAGGCGCTGCGACAGCGAAAAGCGTTCGATCACGCTGGCGTTTTCGGCCAGAAAGGCCGAGAAATCCGCGAATGTCTCTTTCGTGACATCGCCGCGATTGACGAAGATCAGCGCCCGCAGCGCCGTCTGCAATCCGACCTGCAAGCGCAGGCTGATATAGTCGATCCCCAGCGGCCGCAGCAACGCCGTTGCCCCCCGCCAGACGGCGAGATGGTCGCGCAATTCACGCTCGCCATAGCTTTGGGTGCTGGAAGGCGTGAAATTCGGCGTTTTGACATAGATATAGGTCGGATGATCAATGTATTCGATCCGCTCCGCCGCTGCGAGGGCCGCTACAAGAAACAGCGTATCCTCTCCCATGCGGATGTCATGGCGCCAACGAAGTCGATGATGCTGTATCAAATCCCGCCGGATCAGACTGCAGGGAATCGTGCTTTGTCCGCCGATGATCGCACGAATTCTGTCGGTTCGGGATAGGCCATCCGACCAGTCCTTGATCTGGTTCATCTCCCGGCGACCATTGCGATCTTCGGCAATCAGATTGCCCCGCAGGATATCGGCGCCGGTCTTGCGCGCATGGGCAAGATAAACCCGCAGGGTATCGGGCAGGATTTCATCGTCGCAATCCAGGAAGAAAACATATTCCCCCTGCGCCGCCGCGATGCCCCGGTTGCGTGGCTCCGAGGGCGAGCCGCTGTTGGCCTCCACCCGCAGCACGCGCCAGTTCGGCTCCCGCGCGCATTCCGCAGTCAGCAGATCAAACGTGCCATCGGTCGAACAGTCGTCGACGAAGATCACCTCGTATTCCGCTTCGGGCAGGTCAACCTGCCGCAGTGCGCTCAGACAGCGCCCGATCTTGCCCATGGCGTTGTGGCAGGGAACAATGACGGAAACGGCGCAGGGGGCCGACAGGTGGTCAAGGGCGCGGATCATGTGCTGTATACCTCCTTGCTGTAATGGAACGGTGCTGGCCCCCAACGGTGATCCGGGGCGGCGCTGAAAATATCTTCGGGATAGGTGATCCAGCCGATTTCGGCTGTTGTCTCACGAATATAAGCGTACATCTCTACAAGACGCAGATTGGCATTTTGCACATATTTCGTCGGGTTCTGACCCTGCGCGCCAGACAGGTTATCAGCCCAGAATACCCGGTTTACCAAGGTCTTGTTGCTGATACCATGGTCCCGCAAAGCGTTGCGCAAGCGTAGCCAGCCAGCTTTCCAAAGAGCCATATGCTCCGGTGTGCCCGCACGGATAATTTCGGCAGGCGGGATTTCTCCCGCCACGGCGCGATATTCGCTCGATACTGTGCGCAGATGACCATTTTCAAGGCGCTGGATGTCCAGCCGGTCGTCGATCAGGTCGATGACCAGCCAGTCAAAATTTAACGACGCGATCTCGTCGAGCCCGGTCTTGGCCATGTCATGACGCAACATGCGGCGCTGGAAGGGGCTGGCCACACGCGCAAGCATTTCCTCGTCGACCACAGGCGGGGCTCCGAAGGCCGCCGTATGACAGCGCGCGACATAGTTGACGACTTCATAACCGGAGGCGTCTTCAAGCTCGAGCGCATCACGACTGACGCAACTGCCCAGGATTGCGGTCCGGCGGCCTGACATCTCAGCCATCGCCTGCCGCCGCGCCAGGATCGGGGCCAAGATCGGTGATCGTCACATCGCGCAGGACGGCGCCCCAGTTGGCGCAGTCCCAGGGAAGGATGCGCAGCGTCAGGAACGCGGCTTGCGCGGGCAGCGTGAAGTGGAAGTTTTGCACGCATGGCTTCGGGGTGGCGGCGATGTAGCGATAGAAGCCGATCGTTTCAATCGGAGACCGCATCAGGCCGGGAATATCCACAGCCGGATCGCCGCCGGACATCAGCGAGACCAGTGCCGACCGCCGAAGATCTTCCGGCACCTGTGCAGCCCCATCCAGATCGAGACTGTAGCTGAACCGGTATTTGCGGCCCGGCGCCAGATGGGCCTCCAGATGGATCGGGGCGGATTGCAAGGCTTCCGGCCCGTCAAGACGGCAGACCTGTTTGCCAATGAAACCCCGTGCGCTGGCCGCGCCGCTGGCCAGCGCTTCTTGCACGGCTTCGGCGCTGGCCCCTGTCAGGATCAGGTCAAGCGTCTGCATCAGCAGATCGCGCGGCGGTGCGATATGGCCCTGACCCCAGTCAAGCAGGCTGACCGCTGTCGCATTCTCGGTTCCGCAGAAATGCCCCGGAGCGACCTGATGATGGGGGAAGCTGGTCACAAAGGGCAGGGCGTGATGTTCGGTGTGCCAGTCGCTGCGGTTTTGCAGCAGCAGGGTCTGGGCCTGACACTCCCATGGCATCAGCCGCGAGGTTCCAAGCGCGGCATCAAGGATGCGGGTCGTCGCCGCCGCATCATGTGTGTCCGCGTCATATTCCGCCGGGAAGGCCGTTGCCACATAGGCGGCAACCGCGGCGGGCACATAGCGCGCGATATCGGTCTGCGGGTTCCAGACCAGAATGAACGGGTCGCTGTGCATCCGCCGCCCGATGTTGAGCGCGGCATACCCCCCGCCGCTGCCGCCGACCAGAATCGGGCGGAAGCCATGGGTCGCGGCCAGATCGTCGATGATCCCGGCGATGGTTTGCGCCAGATCGGGAAAGCCCGCATGTCCTGCGTAAAAGGACAGCAGAAGTTCCTCGTTCAGTTCCAGCGTCGGATCGCTGAAGGCGATCCGCGGCAGGCCAAGATCGTCGGCCAAAGTGGCACCGACGAAGAAGGGCGGCTGGCGCCCCTCCCGCGTGGTCAGGGCGCCGTTGAAAACGACAAGAACATGGCGGGCACCCGCCCGGATTTGGCCCGCGCGCCGGAACATGACGGGCAGACTGCGTGCGCCATGACGGATCTGGAGCACACCATCCCGGATTATCTTCACAGTCTGATCTCCAGCAGGTCGGTTGGAACGGCGCTGTGCCGCATCAGCGTCGTGGTGCCGCCTCCGGCCGCCCGGAGCGCCCGGTCGCCCGCATATTGCAGATGCAGCCGCGCCTTGGACAGCCAGCCGGGCGGTGGCGGGGCCGTTGTGTCGATCAGCGCCGCATGTTCGGTTTCGACCGGGGCATAGCGGCCTTCCAGCGCCAGGTTTTCGGCATGGGCCAGAGAGGTCACCGTCACGCCGAAGCAGTTATGGCTTTCGTAAAGCCCGGCGACTTCGAGAGGAGCCATGTCTTCCATCGCGAAAAGCAGCAACCTGTCCCGGGTCAGATCGGCCTCCTGCTGGAACCAGACAAGGGCGCGATCCGCCTCGGCGGTGCTGCGCAGGGGCCAGACGACGGTCAGTGCTTCGGCGGCCGGCTGGAAGGGCAGCCCGATCACGCGCAGGATGCTTTCCCAGCGGTTGCGGTATGTATGCATACGCAGCACCCGGTTCAGATTGCGCGCGCGGATCTCATCGATCCCGGCGCTGTCCAGGGATTTCAGGCGGTCAAGGTCACGGTCCCGGTCGCAGAAGATGACATCCTCGCCGAACATCTCTTCCATGCCGAGGGAATGGTTCGACAGAACGAGGGTGTTGGAGGACATGAGCTCGAACACCCGACGCGCGAACATGGTGCGCGACTCTGTCACCGTGTTGATGTTCAGCGCCAGACGGCTGCGCTTATAGACACTGGCAACCTGATCATGCGGAACAGCTGGCCGGACGAAGGGCCGGTATTCATCTGGCCACTGGTGCAGGGGATCGCTGTCGCCGTGATAGCGGTCATAGATCTCCAGCTCATACCCGGCCGAACGCAGGCCACGCAGAACCTTGTGCATGTCACGGCTGCGCCCGACATGGTTGGCATACCAGCTGCCGGCAAATGTCACCGCATCCGATCTTGGCGCAAGGTCGATCGGATTGAAGAGCACCGGATTGGTGGCAAAAGGCAAGGCATGCACACTTTGCAACCCGTATTCCGCGCGATAGAGCGGCACACATTCCGCGGCTGTCGTGAAGACATGGTCGAACCCTGTCGCGGTCTTGACGAAATCGTGGACCCGGTCCGGGTAATGTGTCGGATCTTCCTTGTTCCAGAACACCGTCGGAATGCCTGCGGCCCGGCAATAGGCCAGAATATCCAGCAAAATCTGGCGGTTTTCCCTTGGGAAGTTCGTGCTGGCGTAGATTTTGCCCTTCCAGGGGCGGATCTGGCTGTCGCGTCCCGACCAGGCGGATTCACAGAGGAAAACCTGGGGGCGGTTTGCCTCGAACTGCGCCTGCCAGGTATCCGGGTGCAGGTGGATTGCCTCGAAGGCGTTCCCGAAACTATTGGACGAGAATTCGTCGAGGATGGCCGCGACCCGGAAATCCGAGGATCGGGGCGTTGCCGCGGCTTGCGCCACGGCGGGGCGCTGGCCGGAAATGGCCAGTGCAATCCGTTCGAATGTAAAGCCCGCGCGCAACGTCTGTGCGGATGCCTTCCGCCCTTGTCCCGCCAATATGGCAGCCGCGCGCAGAAGCGCGAAGGTCCGCGCCGATCCTTGCAGGGTCATCTGGGCTGCCCAACCCAGATCCCGCGCGTGTCGATCAGGTGCAGGCCCGGCTTTCGGGGCTGGGGCATGGCCTTGAAATCGTCGTGGTCGACCAACAGCACTAGGATGTCGCAGCTTTCAAGCGCCTCGGTCGGACGCAGGAGCTGCGCCTTGTCGGCCAGCGCCGGGGGCAGGGCTTCGATGAAGGGCTCTACCACATCGACCTGGCCGGGATAGAGGCTGGCAAGCCGGGTTGCGATGGCTAGTGCGGGGCTTTCGCGCAGGTCGTCGATATTGGGTTTAAAGGCTAGACCGAAGCAGGCGATCCGCGCCGGGGCCCCCCCGGCCGCGGCATGTTCGGCCACCGCCTGATGGACCTTGGCCAGAACCCATTCGGGCTTGTTGTCGTTGATCTCGCGCGCGGCGCGGATGATGCGCGCCTCCTCCGGCACCTGCGAGACGATGAACCACGGATCGACGGCAATGCAATGCCCGCCCACCCCGGGGCCGGGTTGCAGGATATTGACCCGCGGATGGCGGTTGGCCAGCCGGATCAGCTCCCACACATTGATGCCCAGCTTGTCGCAGATCAGTGAAAGCTCGTTGGCGAAAGCGATATTCACGTCGCGGAAGCTGTTTTCGGTCAGCTTGGCCATTTCGGCGGTGCGCGCATCGGTCTCGATGCAATCGCCCTCGACGGCAAGCTTGTAAAGACGCCGGGCCCGGGTCGCGCAGGCATCGGTCAGCCCGCCGATGATGCGATCGTTCGAGACCAGTTCGGTCAGGGCATGGCCGGGCAGGATACGCTCGGGGCAATGCGCGACGCGGATGTCGGAGGCCTCGCCATGGGTATGGGGGAAGGTCAGGTCGGGGCGCGCTTCCGCGAGCCAGCCGGCCACCTGCTCGGTCGCGCCGACCGGGCTGGTGGATTCGAGAATGACCAGATCGCCCTTTTTCAGAACCGGCGCAATGCTGCGCGCGGCGGATTCGACATAGGTCAGATCCGGGTCATGCCCCTCGCCCTCGTGCAAGAAGGGCGTCGGCACGGCGATCAGAAAGGCATCGGCGGGTTCGGGCTGGGTGGTGGCGCGCAGGTTACCCGCCGCGACCACACGACGCAGCGCATCGTCCAGCCCGGGCTCGACGATATGCGTCTCGCCGCGATTGATCTTCTCGACAGCGGTGCTGTTCACATCCAGCCCGACGACATTGACCCCGCGCAGGGCAAAGACCACGGCCGTCGGCAGGCCGATATAGCCAAGGCCGACCATGCAGATGCTGCCGAACGGTCCACTCATTTGCGTTCCCCGAATTTTTCCAACGCATCGAGGATGCGCATCGCGGCCTTCCCGTCCCCATAGGGGTTGTGCGCGAAGGACATCTCGTCATAGGCGGCCTGATCGGTCAGCAGCCGCGCGGTTTCGTCCAGGATGCGGGCGGTATCGGTTCCCACCAGCCGGACCGTGCCGGCCTCGACCGCTTCGGGGCGTTCGGTGGTATCGCGCATGACCAGAACCGGCTTGCCCAGCGAGGGCGCCTCTTCCTGGATGCCGCCGGAATCGGTGACGATGATATGCGCCCGGCTCATCAGCCAGACGAAGGGCAGGTAATCCAGCGGCTCGATCAGATGGATGTTCGGGGCCTCGCCAAGCAGGCGCTGCACGGGCTCGCGCACATTGGGGTTCATGTGCATCGGATAGACCACATCGACATCGCCGAAACGATCCGCGATCTGCTGGAGCGCCATGCAGATCCGCTCGAAACCGCCGCCAAAGCTTTCGCGCCGGTGCCCGGTGACCAGCACGACACGGCGCGCGGGGTCCAGAAAGCCGAACCGCGCGGCAAGCCCCTGATCCAGCACGGGATCGGCCTTGATCCGCGCCACAACCTGTTGCAGCGCGTCGATGACGGTATTGCCCGTCACGACGATCCGGTCCGCGGGAACATCCTCGCGCAGCAGGCTGTCGCGGGATTGTGCGGTCGGGGCGAAATGCAGCGCGGCCAGGGCCCCCGTCACCCGGCGGTTCCCTTCTTCCGGCCACGGAGAATACAGGTTCCCCGTCCGCAGCCCGGCCTCGACATGCCCGACCGGAATGCGCGCATAATAGGCGGCAAGCGTGGTCGAAAGCGTGGTGGCCGTATCGCCATGGACCAGAACCATGTCGGGCCGGGTTTCGGCAAGAACCTGCCGCAGCCCCAGCAGAATGTCCGAGGTCACGGAATAAAGATCCTGCCCCGGGCGCATGACGTTGAGGTCATGCTCCGGCTTTATGCCGAACAGCCCGGTCACCTGATCCAGCATTTCCCGATGCTGGGCGGTCACGCAGACTTGCGCGTCAAAACGCGGATCGGCAGCAAGGGCCAAGGCGACCGGAGCCATCTTGATGGCTTCCGGGCGCGTCCCGAAGACGGTGAGAATACGCATTGTGCAATCCAAATGGTGTCTAGATCATCGGCCGCAGCACTAGCCCAACCCCTGCCGGAATGCTACCCACTTCTCGCCCCGGGCGCCTTTCCCGGCGGATTCCGCCCATGCCTTCCGCATCCTGCCGCGCGAAGGGTCTGCACCGCAACCGGAGCTGCCGCGGGGCAGGGTCATCCCTTGCGGGAAAAGGCTTGTTTCACACTGCGCATCGGCCTTGTGATGCGCCACGAGGTGCTGTCATGCAGGGCACGGATCTCGTCGGCATGGCGGCGCGCCATTTCGGCCAGACGGGCCTCTCCTTCCGCCACAACCCGGGCAAGCTCGTCCTGCAGGGCGCTCCTTTCCGCCTCGAGCATGGCATTCCGCTTTTGCACCTCCTCTGCCTGCGACCGCCCCGCTTCCCCGGCCCGCTCTGCCGCGGCAAGATGCTCCCGCAGGCGCGCGACTTCGGCTTCCGCCGAACGCGTCCCGGCCTGAAGCGCCGATTTGTCCCGGTCGAATGTCTGCACCAGAACAGCGATATCTTCGATACGCTCGTCACACTGGCGCGCCAGCCTGGCATTTTCTGCCTCAAGCCGCGCCTTTTCCTGCATGAGGGCCTCGAAGGCATCCTCCCGCCCCGCCCGGGGCATCCCGCCGCCCCGGCGTGCCGGCTCACCCCTCCGGGACTCCCGCAATTCCGAGACCGCCCATGCATCGACAAGCGCGCGCCCCAGACGGCCGAACACCAGCCGGGCGCCCCGATGCGCGGGCGTGCTCCAGTTCGACGCGGCAAGGCGTTTCAGGCGCTCGGGCTGGTCGGCGCCCCAAAGCAGGGCATCAAGACGCCCGGCCGCCGGCGACAGCGGCCCTGCAATGCGCAGCAAGTTGTCGTCGCCGTACAGGGCCGCACGCAACGCCCCCTCAACGGCCTGTCCATCCGGGTTGCAAACCAGAACGATCCCGTGCCGGGACAGCCGCGGCAGCCAGTCGCGGACAACGCCCCCGGCCTGCGCCGCGGACAATCCTGCATCGACCACAAGCATGTCGATCTCGCCGGGTTGCAACGCCTCTCCGGCCCGGTCGCCCCGCAGGATCAAGGAAAAATCACCATATTGGCTGTCATGCGCGTGCCGAAGGGCCTCGGGCAGCTCTGCCGCGTCCTCCTGGATGCCAAGACAGACGGCATCTGTCCCCAGACGCTCGACCGCCTGACACAAGGCCAGATAGAGCAACCCGTCCCCCAGCCCGACCTGCACCACAGAGCGAGGCCGAACCGTTTCCAGAACCCAGAAAAGATAGGGAATATCTTCCAGCAGCGGAGATCCCGCAACATGCCTCGGGCGCCAGAACACGGCCTGGCTGCTCAGCGGAATATTCAGATCCTGATCCATGGGGTCCGCCAGAAAATTGCCCTCCTGACACATTTCACCCTCATTCTGGTAACCAAGCCTTGTCCCGCGCTTGTCCATCGTCCTGCCTTACCTTGCGCCTGTGGCATATTCGCGCCACTTCAGGAACCTGTTTAGGCCAGCTGACATGCGAAGGCCACGCGGGAATGGCGGCAGGCGCCACGACAGACGGCCCGGCGGTGCGGGACACGCGTCACCCGCACCGCCGTTCCGCCTTACATCCCCGGAAGATCGCCGGACGCGATCGTGACAGCAGGGCGGCGCCCTGCGGAACCGGCCCCCTCGCCATTTGCCCGCACCCGGAGAGGGACAGCTCTGTATGGGCATCACATCATTAACCGGTAAGCGTTATTATGTAATCAATTCCCGTTCCATACCATGCCTTGAGGCCAATCCCGGCACCATCCCACCTTCCCCGGGCACCGGCTGCACTTGCCCTGAGGGGACGCAGAGCATACCTGTTCTTGTCAGCCCGCGCCACGCCAGCCGGGCTTGCATGGGCACGGGAAAGCTCTGGCATCAAACCGTAACGGTCGGGCGGGCACGGATCGGGATCTTGCCGGCAGGGCTGCTGTGGCAAGCAAGAAGGAACACGATGGAAAAGCTGCTGGACGCTGCCGGGACACTTTACAATGAAGGCAGGGAAAGCTCGGCGGCAGAGATTTCTGCGGCGGCCTGCAGGCGAAACCCTTCCGAATTTCAGCGGCTGGTAAAAGACGCCGCGCGGCGTGGAAACACCACCCTGACCTGGCTTGGCATGCGTCAGCTGTCCGGGGCGCTTCCGCAGGCGGAAAGCAAAGAGATCATCACCGAAGTATGGGATCTTTTCCTGAATGGCACCAGAAGCAGGGATGCGCTTGTTGATCCCCTGTTCGTTCAGATACGGCTGCTCCGGATCGCGGCCGGTCATGTGCTCGCCGGACCGCAGCACAAGGGCCCCGATCTGGCCTATGTTCTGGCCCTGAGCCTGCCTCAGGATACGACGGGCTACGCGCATCGCAGCCATGCGGTGATCAGGGCGCTCGATGCCATCGGCGTCACGACGCAATGTTTTACCAGACCGGGGTTTCCCTGGGACCGGGGAATCAAAGAGGTGCCGGGGGAAAATATCGTCGACGGGATCACCTATCACCGGACCGGCAATCAGGCCCACAGGCACCCCGTAACCGTCGATGATTTTCTGAATTGCGAAGAGGCGCTGTTTCAGTCGCTTCGGGAAAGCGGGCCGGGATCTGTCATGGCGGCCTCAAGTTATGCAACGGCCATTCCGGCGCTTTTTGCGGCGAAACGGCTCGGGCTGCCGTTCATATACGAGGTCAGAGGGTTCTGGGAGCTTTCAAGGGCAACAAGAGATCACGCATACCGCGACAGCCTTCAGTTCTGTCAGGAACGCGCGCTTGAGGATTGCGTCGCCGCAGCATCGGATCTTGTCTTTACATTGAACAATTCGATGCGGGACGAGCTTGCCAGCCGCGGCGTTCCCAAAGACAGGATCGGCATTCTGCCCAATGCCGCAGACCTGTCACGCCTGCGCGTCCTGCCGAAAGACGCAGATCTGAAATCCTGGCTCCGTATCCCGGATCATACGCCTGTGATCGGTTATGTTGGCTCCTTTACGGTTTACGAGGGGCTGGATGATCTGATTATCGCCTGCGGAGAACTGGCACGGGCCGGTATCGACTTTGCACTCGTCATCGCGGGCTGGGATCCACGGGGCGAAAACCATATCGGCCCCGCGCTGATCAATCTTGCAAAATCCGCCGGGGTATATGACCGGCTCATCATGCTGGGGCATGTTTCACAAGAAGAGGTGCCGGCGCTTTATTCTGTCATTGATATTGCCCCCATTCCACGAAAGGATCTTCCGGTCACGCGGCTTGTCTCGCCGCTGAAACCCGTCGAGGCCATGGCGATGGGAAAGGCGGTTGTCGTTTCGGACCTGCCGCCGCTTCTGGAAATTATCGGCGGCCCGGACAGCGGCTGTGCCTTTCCGGCGGGTGATCCTGTCGCGCTGTCCAGCGCGCTGGCCACGCTTTGCATCGACGCCGAACGCCGTACCCGGATGGGCCGCGCCGCGCGGGAACGGGTCGAGAGCGTCTATTCCTGGCGGGAAAACGCCCTTGCCTTCTGGAAAAAGGTAGCGTCCTGAGCGGCCCGACCTTCCTGCCATTCCCAGCCGCGTTCTTCCCTCTTGCCCTCCCCGCATCCACTCACACGCCCCCACCCGGCGGCAAACCCGTCAGGTTTTTCCCTTTCGCCGGGGAAGCATTTCGGACAGGGCGCTGAACCGTTCGATCTCGGAAAGGGTTTGCAAAAGCCTGAGGGCTGTCGCGCTTTGTCCTGCGATCCGTTCGCCAAGGTCGCACAGGGTGCCAAGGGCGGCCTGTGTTTCGCGCCGGAGCGCCAGAAGCTCCCAATGCGCGGCGACATCTGCGGGAGAGGCAGAGCGGATCATGTTTCCGACCGGAACGATCGGGTGTCCCGCCCCCAGCCTGTCGCAGGCCAGGGCCCAGATCGCACCCGGAATTGCCCCGAGGGCCGCACAGGCCTGTTCGGCATGGACACGGCAGCGGGTGAATTCCAGACGCTCAAGCTCCCGGCCAAGTCCTGTCAGCAACCAGACGACGGCATCGGCGGCGAAAGGGTGTTCCCAGGCAAAGGCCCGCCCGGAGGCCAGAAGGGCGGAAATCCGGGTGAAGGCGGCGAAACCATCCCCGGAAGCTTCGGCGCCTGCTGCGGCGCGGCCGGCACGGTGGAAACATATCCTGCGGTCCAGAAATGCGAAACTGCGGGCCGCTAGGCAGGTTTCCCAGTGAAAGACCGCATCTTCCTGCCGCCCCGTCCCGGCGGAAACGCCCGAAGCCATCCCGCCGAGAAACCCCGATCTGTAGATGGCCCGCCACGGTGCGGGCTCCAGGGCAAGGGCCATGGTCCTTGCGGCCTCGGTTCCGGCGTGCGGCGCGGCATGGATACGCCCCCAGGCTGCGCCATCCTGCGGGCGCAGCACCTCGGCGATGACCGGGTCCAGCACGGCGTAATTCGCGTAAAGGATATCGGGTTCGTATCGCTCGAAATGGGCCCGTGCGGCGGCAAACCCTGCCGGATCCAGCTGGCCGCCCCCGTCGACAAGGACAATCGCGCCGCTGTCGGGGATCTGCCGCGCCTGCTCGATCCCGAGCCGGAACGCAAGCGCAGGGCCGCTGCAACTATGCGCGCCAAGCAGGACGATCCGGCAGGGCAGGCCAAGCGCGCCGATCCGCGCCAGTCGATCCAGATATTCGCCCGTCCCGTCGGTGGAGCCATCATCCACGACCACAAGGCTGTCCCCCGGCCGGGCGCAATGCCGGATCGCGGCCAGACAGTCGTCGATCCCGGGCAGAACATTGTGGCTGGCAAGGATGAAGGTGAATGTCACAGGACACCCCGTTCAAGAAAATCGTTCACCCGGCCCGCCAGAACGGGATCTTTCGCCGCCAGCAACCGGAAGGCCGGCCTGTCGATCGAGGCCAGCAGAAAGTCCGTCGCCCTGTCCCGCAAGACAAGCCTTTCGCCAGGATCGAGCCGCTTTTCGATCCAGCGGAACAGGTTCAGATAAAATTCGATCAGGGCATCGCCGAAAGTGATCATGAGATCGCCATCCGTTTCGCACGCCTGCCGCAGCGCCGCCAGCGCCTCGAAGACCCGCAGGCGGTTGCTGTCCCTGCGGTTCGTCAGGCGGCTGCCGATCTCGTGGACGAAATGCTCGATGCAAAGGCGGTCAGAGGCACAGATCCGGCGCGCGCAAAAGAAGCTGCGCCAGTGCAGTTCCACATCATTATGGACCGGGATTTCGGTGCAGAAGATCCCGTTCCCGGTCAGAAAGGCGGTTTTGTAGATCTTGTTCCACGGATAGGCCGAAACCCGGCACAGCCGCGTGGCCTGCGCCACTGTCAGGCCGCGCGGCCCGTCGCCGATCGCGGCAAGATCCCAATGGAACTGATCCAGCGGCAAGGGCCCCGGCTGCCCCTTCGAACGCTGCCGGCTTTCCACATGACGGAACAGACAGAAATCGAACGCCTCCGCCGGCGCGGCAAGCAGCTCCGTGATCAGGGCGGCCAGATCGGGCAGGATCGTATCGTCGGAATCCAGATACATCACATGGCTGGACGTCACATGCGCCAGCCCGAAATTCCGCGCATGTCCCGCCCCGCGCTGGACATCGCTGCGCAGCCAGAGAACCCGGTCCTCGCCCTCCAGATGCGGCAGGTTAAGCGTCCGCGGGGAAACAGGCGTATCGGAACAGTCATCGACCACAATGATCCGGGCAAGATGCGGAAGCGGCAGCAAGGACGGCAGCAGCCGCGCCAGACCGGCCGGATCGTTCCAGACGGGGATCACGATCGAAAGCATGGGCAGGGCGTGACCTTCCGCGCCCCCGATCAAAGGGTGAATACCTTCAGGTCCAGCAGGTCGATGCTGCCGCTTTCCGGCTTGAGGAACAGGATAAGCTCGCGCCAAGGCGCATGCCCCCAGAGGCTCGGGGTTTCCGGCAAGGACAACGCATCAAGATGCAGGCTGCTTTCAGGGAAGGTCAGCCCGGTCTTGCGGAAGAAATGGTCGTCGAAACCGCCCTCCCTGCCGTTGCGCAGGCAGATGTTGAAGGGGGTGGCCCGGGGCGCAAGGCTGCGCATCGCGACGCCGAACAGCGATTTCCCGGCAAAAGAGCAATCCGCCATGTCGATGTGCAGCCCCAGCCAGCGCGCGCTGCCCTGAATGTCATAGCTTGCCCGCAGCAGCATGCCCTTGCGGCTTTCAAGCGTCAGCGTGGTCTGCGATTCCGCGTCGGGCACAAAAAACACCCCCGGAACCAGGCCCTGCCCGGCAGAATGGGGCGCCTCGTCAATATCCAGTTCCCGCAACACGGCAAGACGTGAGTTGATCCCCGTTTCAGGGCCGAGGTCGAGGCTGTCGGTCATCAGAAATCCCTTGCGTTCCGGCGGTAAGGTCACAGATCCAGTTTATATCAATCCCGCCCTGACCGGAAGTGCCGGGCGGCACGGGCGCCGCGATCCGGGGCATTTCCGCCCGTGTTTCTGGATTGGTATTGTTAGACTCGGCCCGCTGTGGCACATAGCAGCCGCGTGTTGATTTGCCCGTTTCCCCCGGCTTTCGCTTATCTTATTGAATATTTGACTCAACCTTGAGGTATCATGCCCGTCTCTCTCGTCATTCTTGCCGCGGGGCAAGGCACGCGGATGAATTCGGATCTGCCGAAAGTGCTGCACCGGGTGGCCGGTGCACCGCTTCTGCATCACGCGATGCAGGCCGGAGCCGCGCTGTCGCCCGAGCGTGTGGTGGTGGTTGCCGGGCACGGAGCCGAGGCGGTCGGCAAGGCGGCCCGCGCCTGCGACGAGGCTTGCGAAATCGTGGTGCAGGCCGAACAGCTTGGCACCGGACATGCGGTGGCGCAGGCCGCCCCCGCCCTTGCGGGGGTGGCGGGAGATTGCGTCGTGCTTTACGGCGACACGCCCTTCATCCGCCCCGAAACGCTGGAGGCGATGCTGGACGCGCGCGCGCGTCACGCCGTGGTGGTGCTGGGCTTCGAGGCGCGCGATCCGGGGCGCTATGGCCGGTTGATCGCGCAGGGCGAGGTGCTGGACCGTATCGTGGAATACAAGGATGCCACGGATAAGGAACGCGCGATAACGCTTTGTAATTCTGGCGTGATTTGTGCCGATACCGCTTTGCTGCTCGATCTGGTCGCAGCGATTGGCAATGACAATGCAGCCGGGGAATATTATCTGACCGATGTGGTAGAGCTTGCTCGCAAGCGCGGTCTTTCGGCGGGCGTTGTCACCTGCGACGAGGCCGAGACGCTGGGTGTCAACACCCGCGCCCAACTGGCCGAGGCGGAGGCCGCCTTTCAGGCGCGCGCGCGGGCCGAGGCACTGGACAACGGTGTAACCCTGACCGCGCCGGAGACGGTGTTCTTTGCGCTGGATACGGTGGTGGGGCGCGATGCGATCATCGGGCCGAACGTGGTGTTCGGCCCCGGTGTTACCATCGAAAGCGGTGCAGAAATCAAGGCTTTCTGCCATCTGGAAGGCTGCCATGTCAGCCGCGGCGCGGATGTCGGGCCGTTCGCGCGGCTGCGCCCCGGTGCCGAGCTGGCCGAGGATGTGCATGTCGGCAACTTCGTCGAGATCAAGAACGCCATTCTGGAAGAAGGCGTGAAGGTCGGTCACCTGACCTATCTGGGCGACGCCGATGTGGGTGAAGGCACCAATATCGGCGCGGGCACGGTGACCTGCAATTATGACGGGGTGAACAAGCATCGCACCCGGATCGGCAAACGCGTCTTCATCGGGTCCGACACCATGCTGGTGGCGCCGGTGACGGTGGGCGACGGGGCGATGACGGGCTCGGGCTCTGTCATCACTGCGGACGTGCCCGCCGAGGCGGTGGCGCTGGGACGGGCGCGGCAGGTCGTCAAACCCGGTCTCGCCCCCAAGATGTTTGAAATGTATAAGTCGATTAAAGAAAAACGACAGAAAGGCGCCAAATAATGTGCGGTATTGTCGGGGTTCTGGGAAACCATCATGTTGCGCCCCTCCTGGTCGAGGCGTTGAAACGGCTGGAATATCGCGGCTATGACAGCGCCGGGATCGCCACAGTGAACGAGGGGCGGCTGGATCGCCGCCGGGCTGTGGGCAAGCTGGTAAACCTGTCAGACCTGCTGGTGCACGAGCCGCTGACCGGGCGGTCGGGTATCGGCCACACCCGGTGGGCGACGCATGGTGCGGCAACCGTGGCCAATGCGCATCCGCACCGCGCCGGGAATGTCGCCGTGGTGCATAACGGGATCATCGAGAACTACCGCGATCTGCGGGCTGAACTGACGTCCGCAGGCTACAGTTTCGAGTCCGAGACCGACACCGAAACGGTCGCCCTGCTGATGCGGCACGAACTGGCACAGGGCCGCACCCCGGCCGAGGCGACGGCCGGCATCCTGCCACGCCTGCACGGCGCCTTTGCCTTGTGCTTCCTGTTCGAGGGCGAAGACGATCTGATAATCTGCGCCCGGAAGGGCTCGCCTCTCGCCATCGGACACGGGGATGGCGAGATGTTCGTGGGCTCGGACGCCATCGCACTGGCGCCGATGACCGACCGCATCACCTATCTGGAGGAAGGCGACTGGGCGGTGATCACCCGTAAGGGCGCCGAGATCTTCGATTCCGAAGGCCGCCATGCCAATCGCGCGATGACCCGCATCCAGATCGACGCGACCCGCATCGAAAAGGCGGGCTTCAAGCATTTCATGGCGAAGGAAATCGCCGAACAGCCGGTGGTGCTGGCCGATGCGCTGCGCCACCATCTGCGCGACGGCGGGTTGAACCTGCCGGCCGAGGTGGATTTCAACGGCGTGGACCGGCTGACACTGGTGGCCTGTGGCACCGCGCATTACGCCTGCCATGTGGCGAAATACTGGTTTGAAAGCCTTGCTGGCCTGCCTTGCGACATCGACATCGCGTCGGAGTTCCGTTACCGTGCGCCGCCTTTGTCGGAACGCGGCTGGGCGGTTTTCGTCAGCCAGTCCGGCGAAACCGCCGATACGCTGGCGGCGCTGCGCTATGCGCAGGACAAGGTGGCGCGCACGCTTGCAGTGGTGAATGTCACAACCTCCTCCATCGCGCGGGAATGCGATGTGACGCTGCCGATCATGGCGGGGGTCGAGGTCGGCGTCGCCTCGACCAAGGCCTTCACCTGCCAGTTGACAGTGCTGCTGGCGCTGGCGCTGAAGGCCGCGCAGGATCGCGGCCGTCTGACCGAAGCACAACTGTCGGCGCATCTGGCCGACCTGCGGCTGCTGCCGGGGCTGATGAATGCAGTGCTGACCCTTGCACCCGAGATCGAGGCACTGGCCGAAGAACTTGCCAAGGCGCAGGACGTGCTGTTCCTCGGTCGGGGGGCGATGTATCCGCTGGCGCTGGAAGGCGCGCTGAAGCTTAAGGAAATCAGCTATATCCATGCCGAGGGCTATGCCAGCGGCGAGCTGAAACACGGCCCCATCGCCCTGATCGACGCCAGCGTCCCGGTGCTGGTGCTGGCCCCGCGCGATGCACTGTTCGAAAAGACCGTGTCGAACATGCAGGAAGTCATGGCCCGCCACGGCAAGGTCTTGCTGCTGTCGGATCAGCCCGGCATCGCCGAAGCGGGCGCCGAATGCTGGCGCTGCCTCACGCTGCCAAAGGCCCCCGACCTGCTCGCCCCCATCCTCTACGCCGTCCCCGCGCAGCTTATCGCCTACCACACCGCAATCGCAAAAGGCACAGACGTCGACCAGCCCAGAAACCTGGCCAAATCCGTAACCGTGGAGTAGTCTGGAGGCAGTTCAGCGGGCCGCAAGGGCCGCCATTGTCATTTTTCCGGCCGGTTTTCCCGGTCACCACCTGCATTTTCAGAAGGAACACCGGAATGGACAAATTGTTCGGAACAGATGGTATCCGGGGGCAAGCCAACCAGTTCCCCATGACGGCCGAAATGGCCCTGCGGCTCGGGGCTGCGGCCGGGCGGTTCTTCCGCCGCGATCACAGTGACGGGCACCGGGTGGTGATCGGCAAGGACACGCGGATGTCGGGTTACATGCTGGAAAACGCGCTGACCGCCGGTCTGACCTCGACCGGGATGAATGTGCTGCTGCTGGGGCCGGTGCCGACGCCGGCGGTGGGGTATCTGACCCGCTCGATGCGGGCCGATCTGGGGGTGATGATCTCGGCCAGCCACAACCCGCATACCGACAATGGCATCAAGTTCTTCGGTCCCGACGGGTTCAAGCTGTCGGATGAGGCCGAGGCCGGGATCGAGGCCATCGTAGCGGGAGAGATCCAGCCAGCGCAGCCGCAGAACATCGGCCGCGCCCGGCGGATCGAGGATGGTCGCGGGCGTTATCAGGAATTCGTCAAGACTTCGTTCCCGTCGGGGCTGCGACTTGACGGGCTGAAGGTTGTGGTCGATTGCGCCCATGGCGCCGCCTATCGCACCGCCCCCGAAGTGCTGTGGGAACTGGGTGCAGAGGTCATCCCCGTCGGCGTCGCGCCGGACGGGCGCAATATCAATGCGGGCTGTGGTTCGACCCACCCGGAAACGGCGGCGGCGGCGGTTCTGGCGCATGGCGCGGATATCGGTATCGCGCTGGATGGCGATGCCGATCGTATCATTCTGGTGGACGAGACCGGGAAGGTTGCCGATGGCGACCAGATCATGGCCCTGCTGGCGGTTCGCTGGGCGACCGAGGGGCGGCTGCGCGGCAATACGCTGGTGGCAACGGTCATGTCGAACCTAGGGCTGGAAACCTTTCTGACCGGGCAGGGGCTGCGGCTTCAGCGCACGGCGGTGGGTGACCGTCATGTCGTTACCGCGATGCGTGCGGGCGGGTTCAACCTGGGCGGCGAACAATCCGGCCATATCGTCATGACGGATCATGCCACCACGGGTGACGGCCTGCTGGCCGCGCTGCAATTTCTGTCCGAAATGGTGCGCTCGGGTGAAAAGGCAAGCCGTCTGGTCCGTCAGTTCCAGCCGGTGCCGCAACGGTTGCGCAATGTGCGTCTGCCCGCCGGGGCCGATCCGCTGAAAAGTGATCTGGTGCAACGGCTGATCGCTGGCAAGGAAAGCAGCCTGATGGGCCGGGGGCGGTTGCTGATCCGTAAATCCGGGACCGAGCCGCTGATCCGCGTCATGGCCGAATGCACGGACGAGCATCTGCTGGCCCAGACCGTGGACGAGATCGCCGAGGCATTGCAGGGCGCAGCCTGACCGCCCCGGCAGGAAAGCCCGGAAACGGGACAAAAATCGCAGGGGCGGTTGATTTTTCTCGCCCGAAGGCGCAGTGCTGTCCCCGGACAGCCAGCCTTCGGATCAGACACATGCCCGCATATCGTTCCCGCACCACTACCCATGGCCGCAACATGGCAGGGGCCCGTGGCCTCTGGCGTGCGACCGGCGTGAAGGACAGCGATTTCGGCAAGCCGATCATCGCCATCGTCAACAGCTTCACCCAGTTCGTGCCGGGCCACGTGCATCTGAAAGACCTTGGCCAGATGGTCGCGCGCGAGGTCGAGGCGGCGGGCGGCATCGCCAAGGAATTCAACACCATCGCGGTGGATGACGGTATCGCCATGGGTCATGACGGGATGCTCTATTCCCTGCCCTCGCGCGAGCTGATTGCCGACAGCGTGGAATATATGGTCAATGCCCATTGCGCCGATGCGATGGTCTGCATCTCCAACTGCGACAAGATCACCCCCGGCATGCTGATGGCCGCCATGCGGCTGAACATCCCCGCGATCTTCGTCTCGGGCGGGCCGATGGAGGCGGGCAAGGTCCAGATGGGCGACGGGCGGGTGCTGAAGCTCGACCTGATCGACGCCATGGTGGCGGCGGCCAATGACAAGGTCTCGGACGAGGATCTGGCGGCCATCGAACAGGGCGCCTGCCCGACCTGCGGCTCGTGTTCCGGCATGTTCACCGCCAATTCGATGAACTGTCTGGCCGAGGCGCTGGGTCTGGCGCTGCCGGGCAATGGCTCGACCCTTGCCACCCATGCCTTCCGCAAGGGGCTGTTCCTTGAGGCCGGGCGCCGGTCGGTCGAACTGGCCCGCCGCTGGTATGAGGAAGAGGATGCCTCTGTGCTGCCGCGCACGATTGCCAGCAAGGCTGCTTTCGACAATGCGATGTCGCTGGATATTGCCATGGGCGGCTCGACCAATACCGTGCTGCACCTTCTGGCCATCGCGCAGGAAGGTGGGGTGGATTTCGGCATGGATGACATCGACCGGCTGTCGCGCAAGGTGCCGTGCCTGTGCAAGGTCGCGCCGAATATCGCCAATATCCATATGGAGGACGTGCACCGCGCCGGGGGCATCATGGCCATTCTGGGCGAGCTGGACCGCGGCGGGCTGATCGTGCGCGACTGCCCCACCGTCCATGCCCCGACCATCGGTGCCGCCATCGATCAGTGGGACATCGCCAAGTCGAACAATCCCGAGGCGCGCAAGCTTTACCTCGCCGCGCCGGGCGGCGTGCCGACGCAGGTGGCCTTCAGCCAGGCCTCGGAATGGCCGGATCTGGATCTGGACCGCACGCAGGGCGTGATCCGCTCCACCGAGGCGCCGTTCTCCAAGGATGGCGGGCTTGCGGTGCTGAAGGGAAATATCGCGCTGGACGGCTGCATCGTGAAAACCGCCGGTGTGGACGAGTCGATCCTGAAATTCACCGGCAAGGCCGTGGTCTTTGAAAGCCAGGATGCGGCGGTCTACGGCATCCTGAACGGCAAGGTCACGGCTGGCGATGTGGTGGTGATCCGCTACGAGGGGCCGAAAGGCGGCCCCGGCATGCAGGAAATGCTCTATCCGACCAGCTATCTGAAATCGAAGGGTCTGGGCAAAGCCTGCGCGCTGATCACCGATGGCCGCTTCTCGGGTGGCACTTCGGGCCTGTCGATCGGCCATGCCTCGCCCGAGGCGGCGGCGGGCGGCACCATCGGCCTCGTGCAGGATGGCGACCGGATCGAGATCGACATTCCGAACCGCACCATCCATCTGGCGGTGCCGGAGGCGGAACTGGCGACCCGCCGCGCCGCGCAGGAGGCGAAGGGCTGGAAACCGGCGGAACCCCGCAAACGGCAGGTGTCCACCGCGCTGAAAGTCTATGCGCAATTCGCGTCTTCCGCCGACAAAGGGGCCGTGCGCGTCCTGCCGGAGTGATCCGGCACAAGCGGGACTTGCCTTCCACTGGAAACTGCGGATGCCCGTCCTTCTCCGGGGCGGGCATTGATCCACGCGGCATCAGGCAATAGGGTTTGCGCCGCGCCCGTCTTTGAGCGGCTCATTGCGATTCATGTTTCATGCATTATCGGACAGGACATTCCATGACAAAGAAAGTGACCAAGGCGGTATTTCCGGTTGCGGGTCTCGGGACCCGTTTTCTGCCTGCGACGAAGTCGATCCCGAAAGAGATCATGACGCTGGTGGACCGTCCGCTGATCCAGTACGCGATCGACGAGGCGCGGGCGGCGGGGATCAAGGAGTTCATCTTCGTGACCTCGCGCGGCAAGTCGGCGCTGGAGGATTACTTCGACCACGCGCCGGAGCTGGAAAGCGCGCTGCGCAAGAAGGGCAAGGATGATCTGCTGGAGGTCCTGAAGGACACCAACATGGATTCGGGCGCCATCGCCTATGTGCGGCAGAACCGGCCGATGGGGCTGGGCCATGCCGTCTGGTGCGCCCGCCGCCTGATCGGCAACGAGCCCTTCGCGGTGCTGCTGCCCGATGACGTGATCGCGGCCGAGAAATCCTGTCTGGCGCAGATGGTGGAGGCCTACGAACAGACCGGCGGCAACATGGTCGCCGCGATGGAAGTGCCGCCGCCCAAGGCCTCGGCCTATGGTGTGCTCGACATCGCCGAGGACATGGGCACCATCGTCCGGGCCAAAGGCATGGTCGAGAAGCCGAAGGCGGAAGAGGCGCCGTCGAACCTTGCGGTCATCGGCCGCTACATCCTGTCGCCGAAGGTGCTGACCAACCTGAACCGGATGAAACAGGGCGCGGGCGGCGAGATCCAGCTGACCGATGCCATCGCCGAAGAGATTGGCGAGGACGGCTCGGGCGTCTACGGCTACCGCTTCCGGGGCCAGCGCTACGACTGCGGCTCGAAAGCCGGGTTCCTGCAGGCCACCGTCGCCTTCGGCATGGCCCGCGACGACCTCCGCGACGAATTCTCCGCCTACCTCCACGACACCCTGGCCCAACAGAAAGCCGCGCAGTAACACGCGTGCCCGCCAGAGGAATGACACAGGCCCGCCGTCCGGCGGGCCTGATGCATTAAGAGGGCCGGGTCAGATGAAGTCGAACATATGGGCGCGCAGATCGCCTTCCTCGAACCCTTCCAGCAGGATCCGGTTGCGCCCGACCACGATCAGCGTATCCAGCCCGCCGTTCACCGACCTTGTGTCCAGATCGCGGAAGGTCAGCCCGCGTCCCGACAGGTCGATGATGTCGCGGCCATCGCGGAAATCGCTGATCACATCCTGACCGAACCGCCCGGTGAAGACGAAACGGTCCGCATCGGCCCCGCCGGTCAGCGTATCCTTGCCGCTTCCGCCATCCAGCGTATCGCGGCCGGTGCCTCCCAGAAGAATGTCATTGCCGCTGCCGCCGTTCAGGATATCTCTGCCGCCTTCGCCGCGCAGCAGGTCGGCTCCGGTCTGGCCCGCCAGAGAGTCATTGCCGCTGCCCCCCAGCAAGGTGTCGTTGCCACTGCCGCCCAGCAATGTGTCCCGACTGCTGCCGCCCAGCAGGCGATCCGCGCCACTGCCGCCGTTCAGTGTATCGTTGCCGGATTCGCCATAGAGACTGTCATTGCCCGACCCGCCCAGCAGCCGGTCATTGCCGCGGCCGCCGCGCAGGATATCGTGGCCGCGGTCCCCCGACAGCTGGTCATCGCCGCCGAGCCCGCGCAGCACATCATCCCCGGCAAGGCCGCGGATCGTATCGGGCCCCGCCGTGCCCGGCAGCGTGTCATCGCCCGGGGTCGCATCGTTCAGGTTGCGGATGTCGATGGTGAAGCTGCGGCTGATCTTGCCGCCCGCGCTGTCATCCACCTCGACCGTCACCTGATGCGTGGTCGCCGTCTCGAAATCCAGCGCACCGGCCACCACCAGCCGGTTGCCATCCAGCGCGAAACGCCCGCCCGCATCATCGGTCAGCCGGAAGGTCAGGCTGTCGCCATCCGGGTCATCGGCTGAAAGCCTGCCGACCAGCGTGCCTGCGGCCGAATTCTCGTTCACCGCCGTGCCCGACAGCGCCAGATCGGCAGGTGCGCCGTTCACATCCAGAATGCCCATGATATGCGGGAAAGAGCCGTTGGCACCCGGATTGATATCCTCCACCCGCTGCGTGCCGTCGGCGGTGCCGTCCGTCACCCAGAGTTCAGTGCCGCCGTCAGCATCATAGGCCACGAAATAGACCAGATTCCCCACCGCAGTCAGCGAATAGGGATTGGAGGAGCTGCCGCCCGCCACGATATCCTTCAGCAGCACGGTGCCGGTCGCCGTGCCGTCGGAAATCCACAACTCCGTGCCGCCCGATCCGTTTGTGCCGGCAAAGACCACCTTGCCGCTGGCGCCCAAGGCCGCGATCTGGCCGGTGCCATAGCCCACACCATCGAAGCTGCCGTTCAGGTTCAGAACCTGTTTCGTCCCCGTCGAGGTGCCGTCGGAGACCCAGAGCTCATTGCCCTGACCGGCGGCCTGGGCCGCGAAGAACAGCTTGCCGCCCGCCAGCGTCATCGGCTGCGGAGAGCTGCTGCTGTTGCCAGGATTGATATCCTTCACGATCTGGGTGCCGCCCGTGGTGCCGTCGCTGCGCCACAACTCCAGCCCCTGCCCCGTGGTCGAGGCAGCGAAATAGGCCACGCCATCCATCAGCACCAGATTCTGCGGTGCGGAGGATCCGGCCCCGGCATTGATGTCCTTCAGAAGTTCGGTGCCCTCCGTGGTGCCGTCCGTCACCCAGAGCTCGGACCCCTCGCCTGCGGTATAGGCGCTGAACAGCGCCCGACCGTCGCCCAGGGCCAGGAAACCCCACGGGCCACTGCCATCGGTGCCCGGGTTGATGTCCTTCAGCAGCCGGGTGCCGAATTCGGTGCCGTCGCTGATCCACAGCTCGGTGCCATTGGTCGCGTCATAGGCCTGGAACAGCAGCTTCCCATCCAGATCCAGCAAGGGCCAGGTGCCGGAACCGCCGCTGCCGGGGTTGATGTCCTTCACCAGCACCGTGCCGTCGCCGGTCCCGTCGGTCTTCCACAGCTCATAGCCGTTGGTATCGTCATAGGCCGTGAAATAGACGGTCTGTCCCACGGTCAGGAAGTTGTAGGGCAAAGAGCTGTCAGGCCCGAAGCGGATATCCTTCAAAAGCGTGGTGCCCGCCTCCGTCCCGTCCGAGATCCAGAGTTCGGAGCCCGCCGTGCCGTCATTGGCAGCGAAGATCATCTGCCCGTCCAGCAGGGCGAAAGGAATGGAGGTCAGACCATCGTCATTGCCGTCCCGGATGTCGCGCACCAGGCTGGCGGATGTGCCGGTGGTATCGGTGGTCCAGAGCTCATAGCCAAGCGTGCCGTTATGGGCCGCAAACAGAAGTTTGTAGGTCATTGTCATAATCCCTGAAATAAACAAATAGTGTATCCAGAGTGCCACAACCCCCTTTTTGGTCAAGGAAAACACGCCTTCGGCCCGCCAAAAGACGGATTTCCCCCGGCCCGCCTCCCCTCCCCCCTTGGAGAGGATGCAAAAATTTGTCAAAGCGCAGTCCAGCCAGTTTCAAAGGGGCTATTCATGACGACGCGCACCTCTGCCGATACGCTTTCTCCGGCCACGCTGACCCACCTGCAACGTCTGGAGGCCGAGAGCATCCACATCATGCGCGAGGTGGTGGCCAATGCCGAAAACCCGGTGATGCTGTATTCCGTGGGCAAGGATTCAGCCTGCATGCTGCATCTGGCCAAGAAGGCCTTCTACCCGGCGCCGCCGCCTTTCCCGCTCTTGCATGTCGACACGACCTGGAAGTTCCGGGCGATGTATGACCTGCGTGACAAGGCGGCGAAGGATGCCGGGATGGAACTGCTGGTCCATCACAACCCGGAAGCCATGGAAAAGGGCATCAACCCCTTCGACCACGGCAGCCTGCATACCGACATGTGGAAGACCGAGGGTCTGAAACAGGCGCTGACCAAGTGGAATTTCGACGTGGCCTTCGGCGGTGCGCGCCGCGACGAGGAAAAGTCGCGTGCCAAGGAACGGGTGTTCTCGTTCCGCTCGGCCAACCATCGCTGGGACCCGAAGAACCAGCGCCCCGAACTGTGGAAGCTTTACAATACCCGCAAGGCCAAGGGCGAAAGCATCCGGGTCTTCCCGATCTCCAACTGGACCGAGCTGGACATCTGGCAATATATTCATCTCGAAGGCATCGAGATCGTGCCGCTTTACTTCAGTGCGCCGCGTCCGACGGTCATCCGCAACGGCCTCATGCTGATGGTGGACGACGACCGCTTCCCGCTGGCCCCCGGCGAAACCCCGGTCATGCGCTCGATCCGCTTCCGCACGCTGGGCTGCTATCCGCTGACCGGCGCGGTGGAATCCGAGGCGAAGACCCTGCCCGAGGTCATTCAGGAAATGCTGCTGACCACCACCTCGGAACGTCAGGGCCGTGCCATCGACCACGATCAGTCGGCCTCGATGGAGAAGAAGAAGCAAGAGGGGTATTTCTGAGATGACCGCGACCCAGGATCCCGTTTACGTCACCGACACGCTGATCGCTGAGGATATCGACGCCTATCTGCTGAAGCACCAGCACAAGACCATGCTGCGCTTCATCACCTGCGGCTCGGTCGATGACGGCAAGTCGACGCTGATCGGCCGGCTGCTTTACGACACCAAGATGATCTTCGAGGATCAGCTTGCAAGCCTTGAGCATGACAGCAAGGCGGTGGGCACGCAGGGCGGCGACATCGACTTCGCACTTTTGGTCGATGGTCTCGCGGCCGAGCGTGAACAGGGCATCACCATCGACGTGGCCTATCGCTTCTTCGCCACCGAGAAGCGCAAGTTCATCGTGGCCGATACCCCCGGACATGAGCAATATACCCGCAACATGGTCACCGGCGCCTCGACCGCCGATCTGGCCGTGATCCTGATCGACGCGCGCCAGGGCGTGCTGACCCAGACCCGGCGGCACAGCTATCTGGTGCAGCTTCTGGGCATCCGCAACGTGGTGCTGGCCATCAACAAGATGGACCTCGTCGGCTACAGCCAGGAACGCTTCTACGAGATCGTCAAGGATTACTCGCATTTTGCCCAGCAGATCGGGATGGAAAGCTTCCTGCCGATCCCGATTTCCGGGCTGAAGGGCGAGAATATCGCCACTAGGAGCGCGGCGATGCCCTGGTATCAGGGGCCGACGCTGCTGCAGCATCTGGAAGAGGCGCCGGTCAACGATGCCCGCATGCAGGATTATGCCTTCCGCATGCCGGTGCAGTGGGTGAACCGCCCAAATCTCGATTTCCGCGGCTTCACGGGCCAGATCGGCACCGGCGTGGTGCGGCCGGGTGATGCGATCCGGGTGCTGCCCTCGGGCAAGACCACCACGGTGAAGCAGATCGTCACCTTCGACGGCAATCTGGACCGGGCGGTGGCGGGCCAGTCCATCACGCTGACCTTCGCCGACGAGATCGACTGCTCGCGCGGCGATGTCATCGTGCAGGCCGATGAGCCCTGCGAGGTCGCCGACCAGTTCGAGGCGACGCTGGTCTGGATGGACGAGCACGAGATGCTGCCCGGCCGTCCCTATCTGCTGAAGCTTGGCACCCAGACGGTGACGGCGACGGTGACGGAGCCCAAATACGAGGTCAACGTCAACACGCTGGAACATCTGGCCTCGAAGACGCTGGGGCTGAATGCGATCGGCGTGGTGAACATCTCGCTCGACCGGGCGATCCCGTTCGAGGCCTATGCGGTGAACCCCGATCTGGGTGGCTTCATCCTGATCGACCGCATGACCAATGCGACCGTGGCTTCGGGCATGATCCATTTCGCCCTGCGCCGCAGCCAGAACATCCACTGGCAGGCAGTCGATGTGAACCGCGAGGCCCATGCCGCGCTGAAGAACCAGAAACCTGCCGTGGTCTGGTTCACCGGCCTTTCCGGCTCGGGCAAGTCGACCATCGCCAATCTGGTGGAAAAGAAGCTGCATGCCATGGGCAAGCACACTTTCCTGCTGGATGGCGACAACGTGCGCCATGGCCTCAACCGCGATCTGGGCTTCACCGATGCCGACCGGGTGGAAAACATCCGCCGCGTCGGCGAGGTGGCGAAGCTGATGACCGATGCGGGTCTGATCGTGCTCACGGCCTTCATCTCGCCCTTCCGGTCGGAACGCCGGATGGTGCGCGAACTGATGGCCGGGGGCGAGTTCATGGAGGTCTTCGTGAACACCCCGCTGGAAGTGGCCGAGGCGCGCGACGTGAAGGGGCTCTACAAGAAGGCCCGTTCGGGTCAGCTGAAGAACTTCACTGGCATCGACAGCCCCTATGAGGCCCCGGAACTGGCTGAACTCACCGTGAACACGGTCGAGCTTTCGGCCGAGGAAGCCGCGGACCGCGTGATCGAGGCCATCCTCGCCCGCTGATCGCGCCAAACCCGCCGGGTGGCCGCCTGCCTGACCGCAGGCGGCCTTTTTTTCTTGCAGGACAGCCAACTTGCGGATGCCCGGCTTGAGCCGCGCCCGGAAACGAGGATAGCCTTGTTTCAAGCTTCAGGAGGCCATGCCATGCTGATCACGCCCGTTCTTCTAGCCGGTGGCTCCGGCACGCGCCTTTGGCCCGCGTCGCGCAAGGCCTATCCTAAGCAATTCGTGCCGTTGACTGGCGAGAATACCCTGTTTCAGGCCTCGGCGCTGCGGTTGTCGGGCGAAGCGCCGGGTTATCGTTTCGCAGCGCCCGTAGTGGTGACCGGATCGGACTTCCGCTTCATCGCGACAGAACAGCTGGCTGCCATCGGCGTCGATCCCGGCACGGTGCTGATCGAGCCCGAGGGGCGCAATACTGCGCCCGCCATCCTTGCTGCCGCGCTGTGCGCATTGGATCAAGACCCGCAGGCGGTACTGCTGGTCGCGCCGTCTGACCATGTCGTCCCTGATGCCGCCGCCTTCCGCGACGCCACCGGGCGCGGGCTGGAGGCGGTGCGCCAAGGGCAGATGGTGCTGTTCGGCGTTGCCCCCAATCGGCCCGAAACCGGCTATGGCTGGCTGGAACTGACCAGCGCCCCGGACGGGGAGATGCCAGTGCTACCGCTGCGGCGCTTCGTCGAGAAGCCGGATGCCACGCGCGCGGCACAGATGCTGGCGGCGGGCAATTACCTGTGGAATGCCGGGATATTCCTGTTCCGGGCTGCCGACATTCTGGCCGCAGCCGAAACCCACGCGCCCGATCTTGTCGCCCCGGTCCGGGCCGCAGTGAAACAGGCCCGACCGGATCTGGGGTTTTTCCGACTGGCCCCAGAGCCTTGGGCCCGGCTGCGTGACATTTCCATTGACTATGCGGTGATGGAAAAGGCCGACAACCTGGCCGTGGTACCCTATGGCGCAGGCTGGTCCGATCTGGGGGGCTGGGATGCGATCTGGCGCGACAGCCCTGCCGATGCGCAGGGCACCGTGACCACCGGCCCGGCCACCGCCCTTGATTGCCGGAACAGCCTGCTGCGCTCCGATTCCCCCGGGCTGGAACTGGTCGGAATCGGGCTGGAAGACATCATGGCCATCGCCACCCCCGATGCGGTGCTGGTGGCGCATATGTCCCGTGCGCAAGAGGTGAAACAGGCCGTCGAGGCGCTGAAGGCCCGGGGAGCGCCGCAGGCTGTGCAGTTCCCGCGCGATTACAGGCCTTGGGGCTGGTTCGAGACCCTCGCCCTCGCCGACCGCTTTCAGGTCAAGCGCATCGTGGTAAAGCCCGGCGGCACCCTGTCGCTGCAAAGCCATTTCCACCGTGCGGAACACTGGATCGTGGTATCCGGCACCGCCCGCGTCACCATAGACGATGAGGTTCGGCTGCTGGCGGAAAACCAGTCGGTTTACATCCCGCTCGGGGTGAAGCACCGGATGGAAAACCCCGGAAAGGTCCCCATGGTGCTGATCGAGGTGCAGACCGGCGCCTATCTGGGCGAGGATGACATCATCCGCTTCGAGGATGTCTATGCCCGCGGCCAAGGGGCGAAGGGCTGATCAGGTCAGACGCACCGCCAGCAGTGCCAGTCCGCGTTCCAGCATCCTGGCCGCGAGCCTAGGGCTTTCCGCCTCCGCATAAAGCCGAAGTTCGGGCGCATTGCCCGAGGGGCGCAGATGCAGGATGCGCCCCGAGGCCAGTGTGACCCGCAGCCCGTCGGTGCGGTCCTGCCGGTCCCCGGTCTCGCCCAGCGCCGCCAAAAATGCCGCTAGCGTCACCGGATCGGCCTCCATCCCGGCAAGCAACGCTTGGCTGCGGGCAGTTTCCACCTGTTCCAGCCGGCCGGTGGCGGTGAAGCGGACCGGCTCTGCCGCCAGCAGCGCAGCCAGCCCCCCGGCACGGCGTGCGGCGGCCAGCACGGCAACCAGCGGCAGCAGGCTGTCGCGGGTCATCAGCCGCGGCAACGGCCCGGCCGGCCCCTCGGCATCGAAGCCCAGCAGGAAGCCGCCATTCGCTTCGTATCCCGCGACGCGCCCGCCCGCCTGCTCCATCGCCGCGATGACATGGGGCGAACCGATCCGGGTGCGCAGCACATGGGCGAACCGGCCCGCAAGCTCGGCCCCGGTATTGGAGCTGACCGGCGTCACCACGGTTTCTGCCTCCAAAACCCCAGCGGTGATCTGGCCGAGAATATCGCCCGGCACCACCTGACCCGCCGCATCGGCCAGTAGCGGCCGGTCACCATCGCCATCGGTGGAAAGGATCGCATCGAACCCAGGTGCCCAGCGGGCCAGAGCCGCGCGCGCATCTGGGCTGACGGCCTCGGTATCTACCGGAATAAATGTTTCTGAACGGCCGATAGAGACAGTTTCGGCCCCCAGCGCCCCCAGCGCCTTGGCCAGAAGATCGCGTGAAACCGCGCTATGTGCCCAGACCCCCAGCCGCAGGCCAGACAATGCCTCCGGCCCGAAGGCCGTGACGATCCGCGCTACCCAGTCGGGGCCGGCGGTTGCAACCAAGCGCGGCGCAGGACCGAGGCTGCGGGGCGAGGCTCCCAGCCCGGCCAGTATCGCGGCTTCGTCCGTCTTGGTGATCTCGCCCGCGGGCGTGTAGAATTTCAGCCCGTTGCGATCAGCCGGAATATGGCTGCCCGTCACCATGACCGAAGCCGCGCCCGCCCGCATCGCCGCTAGGGCCAGCGCTGGCGTCGGCACCGCGCCGCAATCGACCGTCGCAAGCCCCATGCCCCGCGCCGCCTCCAGCACCACGGCGGCCAGACCGGACGACGAGGGCCGCAAATCCTGCCCGACCCAGACCTCTCCCCCCGTCGGGCAGGCCGTCACGAACGCGCGGATATGGTCAGCCACAAGCGCGGGGGTCAGGTCCACCACCAGCCCGCGCAACCCGCTTGTCCCAAATTTTGGTGCCATGCCAGCCTTCCCGCATCGTTTCGGGCAAGAATGTCAGGAACTGGACCGTCCCGCCAGCCCCGGCGCGCCCGACCGTAAAATCGCCTGCGACAGCCCGGCCCACCGTATTCCACCTTGCCATGCCGCGCCCCTTGGCAGATAGGAACCCGGCATAGTGATTTCAGGAGCGTCTCATGCATGATCGTCCGGCAAAAGATTGTCTCATGGTTGGGGCGGGTCTTTCGGGGGCCGTGATCGGGCGTCTGCTGGCCGAGGCGGGGCATCGTGTCACGGTGCTGGATGCGCGCGGCCATATCGGGGGCAACTGTCATACCGAGCGCGACGCCGGGACCGGGGTCATGGTACATGTCTACGGGCCGCATATCTTCCACACCGACGATGCCGAGGTCTGGGACTATGTGAACGGGTTTGAAACCTTTCTGCCCTACAAGAACCGGGTGAAGACCACCTCGCAGGGGGCGGTCTATTCGCTGCCGGTCAACCTGCACACGATCAACCAGTTCTTCGGTCAGACGCTCCGCCCCGACGAGGCGAAGGTCTTTCTGGAAAGCAAGGCCGATACCTCGATCACCGACCCGCAGACCTTCGAGGAACAGGCGCTGCGCTTCGTCGGCCCCGAGCTTTATGAGGCCTTCTTCAAGGGCTATACGATCAAGCAATGGGGGTGTTCGCCCTCCGATCTGCCCGCCTCGATCCTGAAGCGGCTGCCGGTGCGGTTCAACTATGACGACAATTACTTCTTCCATAAATTCCAGGGCATGCCGGAAAACGGCTATACCGCGATGATTGAGCGCATCCTCGATCACGCCAATATCACCGTGACGCTGAACACCCTAGTCAGCCGTGATCAGGCGGCCGGGTATGACCATGTGTTCTATTCCGGCCCGATCGACGGCTGGTTCGGCTTCGAGCTGGGCCGGCTGGGCTATCGCACGCTGGATTTCGAACGCTTCGACTATCAGGGCGATTATCAGGGCTGCGCGGTGATGAATTACGGCGATGTCGGTGTGCCCTATACCCGCATCACCGAGCACAAGCATTTCGCCCCCTGGGAAAGCCATGACGGGTCGGTGCTTTACAAGGAATTCTCGCGTGCCTGCGGGCCCGAGGACATCCCCTATTACCCGATCCGCCAGGTGGCCGAGAAAACCCTGCTGGCTGAATATGTCGCCAAGGCCGAGGCGGAGCCCAATGTCACCTTCGTCGGCCGTCTGGGTACCTACCGCTATCTCGACATGGATGTGACCATCCGCGAAGCACTGGATTGCGGCCGCCGCTATCTGGCCACACTGGAAAGCGGCGAACCCATGCCTACCTTCACGGTGAACCCGCTCTGATCCCGCGCCCGGGGGGTCCGGGCGTAGAATTTGCTGAACCGACGGTCCCCGGGTTACTTGCTGTAGCCCGATCCCTGCGCCCAGCCCCAGGCATCGCCGATCATCTGCCGCAGGGTGGAATGCACAGGCTCCCAGCCCAGTTCCTCGATGGCGCGGGCAGAGCCCGAGACCAGCGCGGTCGCATCGCCTGCCCGCCGCGCGCCCTCGATGATCGGCACCTCGCGATTGGTGACGGTGCGGCTGGCCTCGATCACCTCGCGCACGGTGAATCCGGTGCCGGTGCCAAGGTTGAAGACCCGGTTGCCCTTGCCCTCCAGGAGCCATTGCAGGCCCAGCACATGCGCCTGCACCAGATCCATCACATGCACATAATCGCGCACGCAGGTGCCGTCGCGGGTGGGATAGTCGCTACCAAAGATCGTCAACGCCGGGCGCTTGCCCGCCACTGCATCCAGCATCAGCGGGATCAGATGGGTTTCCGGCACATGCTGTTCGCCCACCTCACCATCGGGGTCCGAACCCGCGACGTTGAAATAGCGGAAGATCACATGGTTGAGTCCGTGGCTTTCGCCGAAGTTGACCAGCATGTCTTCGATGGCGCGTTTCGAGGCGCCATAGGAATTGATCGGCTTCTGCACCGAGTTTTCATCCAGCAGCACCCCGTCCTGATCGCCATAGGTGGCGCAGGTCGAGGAAAAGACGAAATTCCGGCATCCTGCCACCAGCGCGCCCTCGATCAGATTCAAGGCTCCCATGACATTGACGCGCCAGTATTTGCCCGGATCCTTCATGCTTTCGCCCACGAGGCTCAACGCGGCGAAATGCAGCACGGCGACGGGCCGGTATTGCGCGAAGGCCGCATCGACATCGGCGCGGTTCATCAGATCGCCCTTGAAGAAGGGGCCGAATTTCACCGCCTCTTCCCAGCCAGTGTTCAGATTGTCGAAAGTCACCGGGGTGAACCCCGCAGCTTTCAATACCTTGCAGGCATGAGAGCCTATGTAGCCTGCGCCACCCGTAACCAGAACCGTCTGCACCTACTTCGCCCCTTTTTCTTTGAGGGCATATTTAGGCTACACACTCCCACTAAGACAATCACTTGGGCAGTAGTATCGGCCCCAAAAGAAAGCACCAATGTATCAACTCCCGATGTTTCGCGTACGAAACATCGGGAGCACAGTCCTAGAGAATGACGTCGAAATCCGCCGCCGTCAGCTTCAGCCCGCTGTCCAGAACGGCGAATTTCACCGCCGCCCCCTTCCCCGACCCGTCGGCATCGTAGAACAGCGCGCCGGTCTTGCTGTCATAGATGATCCGGTCATCGGCCTCGCGCGCCTTCGCACCGATGGCAAAGGCCTCCGCCGCCAGATCACCCGCCTTCAGCTTGCGGAAGACCGAGCGATCCAGTTCGAACGTATCCGCCGCCACGTTGAAATCGGTCACGCGGTCCAGATTGGTCTTGCCCAGGGCCGTATCGAAGACAAAGACATCCTTGCCCGCGCCGCCGGTCAGCACATCCTTCCCGACCCCGCCTGACAGACGGTCATTGCCCGCGCCGCCCTCCAGCCGGTCGGCCCCGCCCTGCCCCGACAGAATGTCGCGCCCGCCATTGCCCTGAAAGACATTGGCCTTGCCGTCGCCGGTCATGCTGTCCGCCTTCTTCGAGCCGGAGAAGATCTCGATCGAGACGAAACGCGGGGTCACCGCCGCTGCCAGGGTGCCCACCCGCGCCGCAGGCTGGTCGCCCAGATCGAAGATGGCCGCCTCCTCAAAGATCACCCGGTCGCGGCCCGCCCCGCCACTGACCAGATCCTCGTCATCGACCATCTCGAACGTATCTGCGCCGCCGCCGCCCGACAGTGTATCGGCCCCGGCCCCGCCGGTCAGCGTGTCGGTCCCGGCCCCGCCCGACAGGCTGTCATCGCCCGTGCCCCCCTCAAGCGCATCAGACCCCGACCCGCCATCCAGCGTATCGGCATCGGCCCCGCCATCAAGGCTGTCATCGCCGCCCTCGCCGATCAGCTGGTCGGCCCCGCCGCCGCCCGAGGCCGTGTCATCGCCCGCGCCAAGCGCAACGATATCGGCCACGATGGCGCCGGTATAACGTTCCGCCACCTTGCTGGTATCGAAGATGAAAGCCGCGCGGCCCAGTTCCTCCAGATCGTCGAAGCCCAGGATGGTGATACGCTGGGTGAAGCCGTAGGCGGTGATGTCGATGGCGCCATCGTCGCCCAGATCCTTCCAGAAATAGGTCTTGAGCGTGGTGAAATTCTCGATCCCCAGCTCGCGCAGGTCGATCAGATCCTCTTCTGCGCGCGAAAAATCGGCGATCACCGCCCCGCCGTTCGAAGTGCCGCGGCCATAATCGTTCAGACTGTCGATGAATCCGGTCCAGGAACCCATGACAAAGCGGTCGGCCCCGGCCCCGCCATACATGGTATCCGATCCGGCCCCGCCCGAAACCTCGTCATTGCCGGCCCCGCCATAAAGCTGGTCCGAGCCGTCGCCGCCTTCCATCTCGTCGGTGCCCGCGCCGCCATAAAGCGTGTCGGCTCCGGCTCCGCCGGACAGGCTGTCATTGCCGGTCTCGCCGAACAGCCGGTCACGGCCCTGCCCCAGCCCGCCGTCCAGCGCATCATTGCCGCGCCCGCCGAACAGATCATCATGGCTGCGCGTGCCGGTGATGCTGTCCGCCGAGACATTGGTCGAGAACAGGAAATTCCCGGCATTCAGCGTGCCCACCGTGGCGGCGGCCCCCAGCTCCAGCTTGTTGAGGAAGCCGTTCTGCGTCACCAGCAGCGAAATAGAGCCGTTTTCAGTGATCAGCAGCCGCTGCACCGTCTCGACATCCGAAATGCCCAGTTCGCGCAGATCGATCCGGTCCTCGGCGGTCCAGTCGGTGATGCGGTCGATGCTGTCCTCGATCATGCTGGCCGTGCGGTTGCCTGCCATGCTGAACATATCGGCCCCGGCGCCGCCGGTCAGCGTGTCATTGCCGCCCTGCCCGGCCAGCGTATCGGCCCCGGCCCCGCCGGTCAGCACATCGTCATAAGACAGCGCCCAGTCGGTATAGACGAAGGCATCTTCCTCGCTTTCGGTCACTGTATCGCCGAACAGCCGGTCGTCGCCATCGCCGCCCGACAGGCTGTCGCGGCCAATACCGCCCAGCAGGTCATCCGCACCCGCGCCGCCATCCAGCGTATCGTCGCCCGACTCGCCCTCCAGCCGGTCCGATCCGCCGGAGCCTGACAGCAGGTCAGCACCGGTGCCGCCAAACAGGCTGTCATTGCCCGCCTCGCCGAACAGCCGGTCACGGCCACCGCCGCCCGACAGGTTGTCATCACCTCCGCCGCCGAAGAAATCATCGGCCTGATTTCCGCCGGATCTGTAATCGGACTCGTCATTCACCGCCAGAACCACATTGGCCGAGCCGATGGCAGCCAGATCCGTCCAGTTCAGAAGCCGCAGCACATTGCGATAGCCGTTCATGTAGCTGACCAGTTCGGTCGTCTCGCCGCTGACGGCCAGCAGAGTCTGCACCGTGGCAAATTCGGTGATCCCCGCCTCGGTCACGTCGATCTTGTCGGCGGCGGTCCAGTCGGTCACCACATCGACCGTATCGGCTGAAAGCGTGTTCCAGCCCTCGCTGCTATAGGCCAGACGGAAAGCATCGGCGCCCTCGCCCCCGGTCAGCGTGTCATTGCCGGCGCCGCCCGCCAGCAGATCGTCACCCGCCCCGCCGGTCAGCACATCATGGTAGATCAGGTTCCAGGTGGTGATCGCCGTATCGCCCACCAGCGTATCGGCATCGGCGCCGCCGTTGATCGTATCGGCCCCCGCGCCGCCCTCGATACTGTCGAGCCCGGCCCCGGCCTGCACCAGATCGGCGCCCGCCCCGCCGAAGACCGTATCGGAACCAGCGCCACCATAGAGCGCATCCTCGCCATCGCCCCCGTCGATCCAGTCATTGCCGGTCTCGCCGAACAGCCGGTCGATGCCGCCCAGCCCCGAGATATTGTCGTCACCGCCGCCGCCGAAGAAATCATCGCGCGCCTCGGAGCCCTGAATCCAGTCTGCCGTCGTATCGACAGACAGCACCGCCCGCGCCGCCGTCAGATCCTCGGGGCGGAACAGTGTGCCCAGGGACAGGATGGTGCGATAGCCGTTCTGCCAGACCACCACCGACGAGGCAGTGCCACCCGCATTGTCGACCAGCAGCATGCGCGCGGTTTCAAGATCAGAGATACGGGCTTCGGAAAAGTCGATCTGGTCTTCCGTCGCATTGAAATCCACCGCCACATCGGTGGTATCAGCGGCCAGGGACAGACCCGAATAAGCCCAGTAGGCCCCGAAGCTCAGCCGGAAGGCATCGGACCCCGCGCCGCCGGTCAGCCGGTCATCCCCCGCGCCCCCGGCCAGCGTATCGGCCCCGGCCCCGCCCTCCAGCGTGTCGTTGAAAGCCTGCTGCCAGTTGGTATCCTCGTCATCGCCGCGGATCAGGTCATCATCGGCGCCGCCGGCCAGGCTGTCGGTGCCCTCGCCGCCGGTGATCTGGTCACGTCCCGCGCCGCCATCGACACTGTCATTGCCGAATGAGGCGGTGATCGTGTCGGAACCGTCGCCGCCGAACAGCAGGTCATTGCCCGCGCCGCCATCGGCATTGTCATTGCCGCTTTCGCCGAACAGCCGGTCATCATCCCCGCCGCCGCTGAGGGTGTCATCGCCCCGGCCACCGAACAGATCGTCCCGCGCTTCGGTGCCATAGACGTAATCGTTCTGCGTGACATTGGACAGCACGACATTGCCGGCGCCAAGGCTCTGCGGATCACTGACAGAGCCGTTCAGCGCCAGTTCGGTGCGGTAGCCATTATTCCAGATCGTCAGCATCATGCCGGTGCTGCCCTGGCTTTCCAGCAGATAGCGCAGGGTGGTGATGTCGCTGATCCCGGCCGTGGACACGTCGATCCGGTCCTCGGCGCTGAAATCGGTCACGGTATCGCGGGTATCCGCCGTAAGCTGGGCATTGGAATATTGCTGGGCATGGATGCGGAACGTATCGGCGCCGCTGCCGCCGGTCAGCTGATCCTCGCCCGCGCCGCCTGCCAGCAGGTCATTGCCCGCGCCCCCCGAGAGTGTGTCATTCCACAGGGCATCAGGCTGGGTGGCGGATTCGCCGAACAGCGTATCATTGCCATCGCCGCCATTCAGGGAATCGGCGCCATCCTCACCTTCGATGAAATCATTGCCATCACCGCCCTCGACCCGGTCGTCATCAGCCCCGGCGATGATCGTGTCGGAACCGGCGCCCCCAAAGAGACTGTCATTGCCCTCCATGCCATAGACGACATCATTGCCGCCCGCTGCCAGCACCCGGTCATCCCCGGCCCCGGCGTCGATCTGATCCCCGCCATTCGCCCCGAACAGGTCATCCCGGCCGCCGGTGCCATAACCGTACACCGGGCTGGTCGAGGTGGCGAGGATCACATCCCCCGCCGCCAGCGCCGAGACGCCATTCAGGCGGATGGTCTGAAGGTAATCGTTGACGAAGAACGACAGCACCAGCGCCCCGCCTGCATTGCCGGTGAACAGGGCCAGATCGGCAAGGCTGGTGACGGGCAGATGGCTGAGGTCCAGCCGGTCACCGGACTGGAAATCGGTGATGGTGACGGTGCGCGCACTGTCCTGGGTCGTGTAGCTGCCCTGCGGCAGAAAGCCGGTAATGCGGAACACGTCATTGCCGCCGCCACCGGTCAGCGTATCGTCGCCGCCTTCCGAAATCAGCAGATCGGCATCCGCCCCGCCATCGAGGCTGTCGCCGAAGGCCGAACCCAGCAGGGTATCGGCTCCGCCATTCCCGTAGATCGTCATACCATGCGCAGGCTGCATGTATTCGACCCGATCGGCCCCCGAGCCAAGCCGGATCACATCGACGAGGCTGTCGAAATCCCCCGAAACACCGGAGGTATCGGACCAGCTTCCGCCGATGTCGTATCCGTAAATTGTGATGGGCAGACTGCGGGCGGAGAGATTGAGCAGGGACATTGCAAGCTCCGGGAAATCACTGAAGGTTGTTGATACGGGAAAGTCACTGCGCAAATACCGCAGGCCCTGAGGATGCGGTGGCCCATGATTCCCGTCAAACGAATCTTTCAGCGCCCAGAACAGCGCACCGGAGGGCGAATGTTTCGCGCGCGAAACATTCGCAGACGGCCTATTGCTGGCGCAGCCAGTCCAGCAGCCTGGCGCGCAGGGCGGCATCGGCCCTGTCGCCTTCAAGGGCGAAACCGCCGCCCGGCAGATCGCGCAGCCGCAACCCCGGCGCGACGCTCAGAACAGTCTCTGTGACCGCTTTTTGAGACGGTTTTTCAACCGTGCCCAACCGCGAAAGCACGGCCTGTTCGGCTTCGGCGGTGGCCGGGGCTTTCGCCTCCAGCGCGGCAAGCAGGCGGGCGGGCAGGGCGGGATCAGCCTCGATCCGCTGCGCCAGCGCCAGACCCAGCTTCTCGCTGATCGTCTCGGGGAAGCGCAGGGCACCATCCAGTGCCCGCACCACGGTCAGGAAAGAGCCGATCTTCGACCGCCGCGCCCGAGGAACCGAACCGAACAAGCCGCGCAGAGCCGATCTGTCATCCGCATAGACCCTCGCCTCTACCGCCTTGGCCACAATGCGGGCGCGTTCGTAGAAGGACAGGCCGACGCGCAGCTCGTTCTCCTCGACCATGGCGACATAGGCATCCGACGCCTGTTCCGGCTGCCGCAAAAGTGCAAGCACAGAGCCGTATTTCCCGGCATCGCCGGTTTCAGCCAGAAGCTGCCGCAGCGCCTTGAGCCGCCGCCAGCCGGAAATCAGCCCGTAACGCTCCGGTCCCAGCGCCACCACCTCGACCGGGGTTTGCTGGCCACGGGCGCGCAGCGAGTCGACCAGCGCAGTCATTTCGTCATCATCCAGCGCGATCCGGTCGCGCATCAGGTGATCGGCCTGCACCTGATCCAGCGGCAGGGCCAGTACCATACGGCCGCTTTCCCGCGCATTGCGCAGAACCTCGGCCATTTCTTCCATGGCAGCGGTGGCGGCGGCGGCACCTGCCATATCGGCAATCGGCGCGGGCCGGACATAGGTGCCCGCATAGCCCTGCGGATAGCGGGTGAACATCGCCTTGGTTTCCAGATCCGGCGGCAGATCCTGGGTGGCATCCTCGGGGAGGGCGGGATCACCAAAGGGGGTCAGGCGTTTGCGTTTGGCCATGTCTCAGCTCCGCTTGCGGGGAGAGCAGGGTAGGGCGGCAGCCGGAAACAAGGCTCTAAACCGCCGTTCGATTGTGTTTCGCGCGCGAAACATCCGGAAGAAAAGCGTCACTGTGCGGCCTCCCGGGACTGTGCCAGTTCGTCACGGCGCCAGGAACCGAGGATCAGCGCCTTCACCGCTGCCCAGGTTTCGTCAAACGTCTCGCGGCCTCGGGCATAGGTCTCGCGGTTGAAATCGCGGTAATCAGCCTCGTAGATGCCGCGCACCTGTTCGCCCGCCTGCCCGATCAGCGCGGTGAATTCCTGCCGCTGCGGCGACAGGGTCTTGCCCATCCAGCCCTGCATCAGCGCCGCAAGTTCGGCCTGCTGGCTGCCGTCAAACCGGGTGATCAGCGCGCGCACCGCATCCCATTCAAAGCTGAGTTCGGGCCGCCCCAGCGCGCGGGCCGCGAGGTTCTCGCCGTCCTCGATCGACCGGAAGGTCGAATGCAGCATGTCGAAGAACCGCCCTGTGGAATCGAATTCCAGAAACGAGGCTCCCATCGGCACCAGCAGGATATCGGCGGCGGCAAGTCCGTTGATCGTCAGATACCCCAGCGCGGGCGGGGTATCGAGGAAGATCACATCATACTGGTCCAGCACCCCGTCAGCGGCAAGGCTTTCAGTCAGCGCATCCCACAGCTTCCAGCCGCGCGACTGCATGCGCCAGACCGGGATCTGGAACTCGGCCCAATAGAGGTTCAGCTGCGCCCCGATCAGGTCGATATTCGGCCAGTGCGTCTTCTGGATCAGACTGTCGGCTTTCATGGTCAGCGCCTCGGTCAGCGTCTCGTCCAGCGGCACCGGGGCATCGCCGCGATCCATGCGGCGCTGGTTGTCGATGCGCAGATGGGCCGCGTAGTGACGCGCCAGCAGCGGAAAGACGGTCTGCCATTCATCGGCGACCCTGCCACCGAAGATCGAGGTCATCGACCCCTGACTGTCGAGGTCGATCACCAGCACCCGGTAGCCATCGAGCGCGGCAGACATCGCCAGATGCGCGCAGGTCGAGGTCTTGCCGACGCCGCCCTTGAAATTGGCAACCGCCAGCATCTTGGCCGGCAGCCCCTTGGGCCGGTAGGGCAGATAGGGCTTCGCCTTGGACCCTTCGGCGGCGAAGAAGGCGCGCAGGCGCAACACCTCGTCCAGCGTGAACCATTTGGCGCCGCCTTCGGTTTCCGAGGCGCCCTGCGGCAGGTCGGGGTTCTGCTTCAGCACGCGGCGGAAATGGGCCTGCGCGACCGGGATCAGATAGCGGGTGATTTCCCAGGTCGAGAACATCCGCAGCCGCCGCTGTCCGCCGGCATCCAGACCCCGGCCTGCCAGATCGTCGCGGCCGATTTCGCAGGCGCGGGCGATGGTGCCGAAACTCTCGGTGGTGGTAGGCGCCCCGAGCGCTGCCAGAGCGGCATCGGGGTCGATCCCGAAATAGGGGGGGAGGGGGGTGCCTGCCTCGGGCTTCATCGCTGCCTCATGTACGCTGTTTTCTGCAATATACCGAAAAACACGGCATATGGAAGAAAACTCGGCATGTGGATGATTTTTCTCTGCTGATTCTATGGTTTGGCAGCAGGAATATCCGGGATTTGGCGGCTATCTCGCGCTTCGGGCAACCAATCGGGTCACCTCATATGCGGTTCTTTTGTTAGAGGGATGTTAAAGGATTCTGTTACGGATACAGAGCGTTTTTTGCAGGCTTTTGTTTTTCATGGAAAAAATTTGGTTTGAGAAGAGGCAGGCGACTCTGATCCCACGTTCGGGTGACTCTGATCCGACGCTGGGCCGACTCTGATCCCCCGCTCGGCAGGCTGGACGGGGGATGTGGATAACTCTAGGCTCGGTGTCACTGAAACCCCGATAAAAATCGGGGGCAGGATCAAGCAGAAAATCCCGCGACAGACGGGGCCAAGAGGCAGTGATGGCAGGACAGGCGGTTGCGGGCAGATTGTCCGCGAGGCAAGGCAATTCAAGACGCAAGTCCGAGCCGGCGGCGATCGGCGATCTCTTCGTCTGCGATGTGCTGGCGGCCAGTGCCAAGGATGACCTTGGCACCATGGAACATCCGATCTTTTCACTGTCCACCAAGCCCGACCTGCGGGTGCTGAGCTACGATCACAATGGCGCCTCGGTGCAGGTGACGCCCTCGGTCAAGGGGCGCGCCACGATCTTCGACAAGGACATCCTGATCTATTGCATCAGCCAGCTGATGGCGGGGCTGAACGCGGGGCGCGAGGTCAGCCGCACCTTGCAGCTGAAGGCGCATGATCTGCTGATCGCCACGCAGCGCGATACCGGCGGCGACAGCTATCTGCGGCTGCGCGAAGCCTTCGAGCGGCTGGCGGGCACCCGCATCACCACCAATATCGCCACCGGCGGCATCGAGACCACCAGCGGCTTCGGCCTGATCGAAAGCTGGGAGATCCTGCGCAAGACCCGCGGCGGGCGGATGATCTCGGTCATGGTGACGCTGTCGGACTGGCTGTTCCGCGCGGTGCTGGCGCGGTCGGTGCTGACGCTGAGCCCGGATTATTTCGGGCTGCGCAAACCGCTGGAACGGCGGATCTACGAACTGGCGCGCAAACATTGCGGGCGGCAACCGGAATGGCGCGTCTCGGTCGGAACGCTGCACAAGAAGGCGGGCTCGGCCGCGCCGGTGCGGGTGTTCCGCGCGGCCTTGCGCAAGATGATCGAGGAGGCGGGCCTGCCCGATTACCGGATGACGGAAGAGCCGGGCGATCTGATCCGCTTCACCCGCCAGGGCGTGATCGAGGAAGAGGCAGTCCCGGTCGCGGCGCCGCTGTTCGGCCCCGAGGTGCTGGAGGCCGCGCGCGCCCTTGCCCCCGGCGCCGATGTCTATGCGCTGGAGGCGGAATGGCGCGCCTTCTGGGCCGATGCCGGGCGGCCGCGGCTGTCGGCACCGGACAAGGCTTTCCTCGGCTGGGTGCGGGCGCGCCGGGGCTGAGGCGGGTCTGGCGGCAGGGTTAACGAAAAACCCGCAAGGGCCCTGCGGTTGCGGGTTTTGCCAGCTCCGGCATGAGCTTTTGGATCTCCTCGTTGCCAACCCTAGCTGCTTGATCCCACGGGTTAATGGTGCGACCTTTCTTTGTAATGAAAGGATGCCCTACAGAACAAATTCGTCACGCTAGCGCCATGACCACGCACGCCTGAGGGCATCCATCGCATCAGTTCACATCGACGACAACGAAACTTTTCGCGCGCCGTTTATTATGCGTGTACCAGACGGTTTTTCGCGTGCCTGTATGGCAGAACTCGTAGGTGACGCCGAGGATCTTGTCGGGATGATCCGGGTCGACCATCCATTCGACGGGATTGCCCACGTCGCATTCCGCTGCTGGCTGGAGGCAGGTGCGGGCGTCTGGCTTGTGGTCTGTCATTCTGCTTTCCCTCCGGGTTTCATCTGACGCTCCGCCTTTTCCAGAGCCACATCGAAGGCCTCATGGAACCGGGCGCGGTAGGCAGGGCCCATGACACGCGCCAGACCTATGAGGCCCAGCGGATCATGCCGGGCAGCCAGATCGGCGGCGAATTGCGGTCGCAGGGTCAGGGTCACGCTGGTCGGATATTTGCCTCGCAGCCCGCGGGGCTCGGTGATCTCCGGCATGCCGTCGCGCGCCCAGTCATCGAAGACCTGATCGCGCAGAGCTTGTGCCACGCGGCGGATCAGGAACCGGACCGGGCACCGGGCTGCCGCAGCCCAGACCTCCGCCCGCGCCACCTGACGGGGTGTCAGCGAGACCGCGACATAAACGACCTGCCCGCGGGCGGCGGGGGGCTGGGCAGAGGCTGCGGAATGTATGGGGGGCGTTACGGCGGCCGGAGGTTCACCCTCCTCTTTCCGGGCTTCTTCCCGGATGCGACTGGGCCGCCCGCCGTCATCGCCTTGCGGCATGGCCTGTACACTGTCGATTGTCGCGGGTGGCGCCTTTGGGGACGGCGGTGCTGGCGTTTCGGCGACCGGCCCCTCTCCACCCGCCGCACCGAATCCGAGCTTGGCCGAGAAGCCTGCATCCTGCCGGATGATCCGCATCTGATCCTTGCGCGGTGCCATCAGGCGACCTCCGCCGGGGACAGGATCAACTGATTTATCTCGTCGAGAAGTTCCCCTGCCTCTTTCACGGCCGTCTGCAGATGTGCGGCCAGCCCGCGGTTCGGGGTCTTGTCGGCGATTGGGCCGAGAAGTCCCTCCCTGTCCATCCGGACATAGGCGCTGCGGTTCGAGAGCCAGGCCTCGCAGGCGGGCAGAGAACGGAACAATTCCTCCGCCACGAGACGTTCGGTCTCTGACAACCGTGCGGGCACCCGGCTGAGGATCACCGAGAAACCGGCCAATGCCTCCGGCCTGTCGATCCGCTGGCGCAGGGTCAGATACCAGCGGGCGGTCTCCATGGTCTCGCTGAGATCACCGCGCGACAGCATCATCGGACAGACGATGCGGTGGGCCGCGACCGCCAGCATATCCTGGGCCTCCGACCCGCCGCCGAAGGTGTCGATCAGGATCAGATGCTCCTGATCCGGCTGTTCGTAGATCTGGTCAATCGCCTCGGCGACCCGGTGGGCATCGAGCGTATGGATCACCGCGACGGAAGGGGACCAGTTGCCCGCGGTCTGCCCGGCCCTCATCCAGTTCATACAGGATTTCGAACTGTCGGTGTCGAAGATGGTCACCGTCTCGCCGCGGGCCACCGCGGCTGAGGCGAGGGCGCGGCAGAGCGTGCTTTTGCCTGATCCGCCCTTCCTGTTCATCACCAGCACAACCCGTATTCCGTATTCCATCGCACCTTTCCCACATTCCACATGTCCTGCGGCATTTCTCTGAATACCGGAGGCCGAATTCCTTTATCCGAATGCGCATCTCTTTATTCCAATCCCACAGGCCGGATATCAGAATGCACCCCGCGCAAAGCGTAATGCGCAAGTCCTTTGTCTTTTATCCTTTGTCTGATGACCGGATGCGTTTGTCTTTTATCTGATCGCGCAATGCGTGTGGCGCAATTCACAAGACCTGACGCGCTTCCCTGATGCCATACCCCGCATCCCACCTGTCCTTTCTCCGCCCCGGGGACGGCGCTCCGGGGTTCAGATGTCAACAAAAACAATGCATTCCTGCACATATCATTCAGGAAACCCCGCCTTGTTACGATGTCCGCAGGGACATCGTTCCGACCGGTTTCCGGCGCCGTCCGTGATCCGTGACAGGCCTCGGGTAATGGATGGATGCCCTGAGGTCAACACAATCACAGATTTAATTGATCCCCCGTTGATTGTGCTTGATCGGGGAGAATGGAGGGGAATAGGAAGGGTGGCAGGAAATGCGATGTGTCTACAAATATTCGGTGGATAAGGTCTGTGGTAAAATATGACGCGCATGGAAAAGACCGGAATTCGGATGGGGCGGAGAGGAATGCCGCTGATCCCGTCCCCCGGAAATCCGCCGGGCGCGGGCGCCCCCGGTCGGCGGATCGGAGACAGGTCGTCAGCTGCCGTCTGCCGGCTGAAGAGCTGCGGGCCTTCGATGCGCTTTGCGCGCAGCTTGGCGCGAAATCCCGCTCGGACGGGGTGCGGTCGGTCGTGCGGATGGCCTCGGGCTTCCTCGAGTTCAGCCGGGAGGATAGCGCGCGTCTGGAGGAGATCCGCTATGAGTTGGCGAAGATCGGCACCAATGTGAACCAGATCGCGCTGGCGGCAAACCGGGGCCGGGCGCAGATGGTGCGGGCGCAATGGGCCTCGGTCGGGGAACTGCGGCGATCCTTGCCGGTCGTGGCGCGGGTCCTGAACCAGATCATCGCGGAACGTCGGCGGCAGGGCGTGGCGCTGTTCCTGAAGTTTGCCGAAGGTCAGGAAGGCGCGCGCCGTGGTTAAGCCTGGTTCGCGCCCAATCGGGCTGGCAGAAGCGGTTCTTGGCGACCTCGACTTTCTGCGTCCCCAGTCAGGGCGCGTGAAACCCGGGGCCTCGTCCCCCTCTCGGCAGGGCTTCCGGTTCTCGCCGCGCGCCAGCCAGCTCTGGCGGTTTTCGCTGGGGTCGAACGCCGCGGTTATCAAGAAGATCGGCAAAGGCGGCACGGCGAACGCCAAGGAGCTGGCGGCCCAGATGGACTATCTGTTCTCGAAATCGGCCTCGATCTTCGGCAACGGGGTCGTGCTGGATGCAGATGCCAAGGGGCTGACCAAGGACGAACGGAACGAGATCGTCGGCGATTGGGTCGAGGATTGGCGTGGGTCTCCCAAGAACGGGCACACCAGCCATCTGCTGCTGAGCTTTCCGTCCCATGTCCGCCCCGCAAAGGCGAAGCTGATCGCCGAGGCCTGGGCCTTCGAGATGTTCCAGTCGGGCGAACATCAGGACGATGTCTGGTCCTATGTCGCGGCGCTGCATACCGACCGGGCGCATCCGCATGTCCATATCGTGGTGAACAACCGGGGCATGCTGAACGACAGCTGGTTCTTCATGGCCAGGGAGCATGCGTTCAACCTCGACAGGATGAAGGACCGCATGGTGGCCATCGCGGCCGAGGAAGGCGTGTTCCTCGATGCCACGTCCCGGGCGGAGCGGGGGCTGCTGAGCTATGGCCCGTCGCGGGCAGAGATCGAGCGGGCACGGACGGAAGGCCGGGCGCCGGAAGAACGACCGCGCGAGGGCCGGGCGCTGGAGGATGCGCTGGCCACTCTGGCGCGTACGGCCGACACCATGCGCAGCCTGCACCATGTGGCAGCGCTGACCGGGGTGCCGGAGATCGGGGAAAAGATCGCCGAAGCGGAGGAGGTGCTTCGGCGGGGCGGGGTGCTGCATCCTTTCCCGGCCGAGGCGGCGACGCTTGAGCGCGCCGACTTGGACCTGCACTTCAGCGGCTGGATGGCCGAGACCGGGGACAAGATCCGCAAGGCACCCATGGCCGAGCGGAAGGACCTGCGGGATGAGCTTTATGGCTATGCCGTCGACATCGCCCGTGGCCTCGGTGATGCCCGCGGCGCGCAGCTTCTGCAGATGATACCGCAGTCGGTGATTTACGGCATGGCGCTCGATGGCGATGTCCTGATGCGGGGCAAGCTGGAAACGACCCTGCAGCCCGGGGCAACGGAGCGGCTGCGGGACGATATCCTGGCGGGTGCCGCCGCGATTGGCCTCAGCCGTGATCGCATCGCCAGCCGTCTGGAAACGGGCGCGGCGAACGCCTGGGAAGAACGGGATTGGGTGCGCAGCGATCTTCTGCTCCTCGCCGGACGGCGACGACTGGACCTGCGCGACCCGGAGCAGGGACGGCGCATGGCCGGGGAGCTGCAGGCCTTCTATGACCGAGCGGCGGCGGCGATTGACCATACCGTTACCCATGAAACCGCGCCTGAGAACGACCGGCTTGTGCGCGCGCTGCGGTCCATGGGACGCATCATGCAGGCCGGGGGCAAGGTTGAATTCCGGGAGGATGCTCATGCGGAGCGTTTCGCAGACGAGCTGCGGCGGCGATATGGCGAAGGCATCGTGGCAAATCTTGCAGCGGGTCGGACAGATGCCCTGGCGCAGGATGTCGGGGATGAGGCCGAACGCCACCGGATCGCCCGCGCAGTGGTCTCAGCCGCGAAATCGCATGTGGCCTTGGGACTGACTTTGCGTGAGGTGGCAAAGACAGAGCAAACGCTCGCTTCGTTGCCAGCGCGGGACGAGCAAGACTGGGAGCGATAGTGTGGGCTAAAGGAGACTACCTTGCTATCCCAATCCATCCAGCCGCGCCGGAGATTTGTGTGACGGTGAATTGCGCTGCTCGCCTATGCGGAGAACGCGCCGGGGTCGGCCAGTGCCTGAAGATAGGCGCCATAGCCGGTCTTGCCGAACAGGGCTGCCCGTTCGGCCAGTTGCTCGCGGCTGATCCAGCCCCGGGCGAAGGCGATTTCCTCGGGGCAGCCGACCTGCTGGCCCTGACGTTCGGTCAGGGTGCGCACGAAATTCCCGGCATCCAGCAGGCTGGCATGGGTGCCGGTATCGAGCCAGGCAAAGCCCCGGCCCATCTGTTCGACCGACAGCGCGCCCTCGGCCAGATACATCTCCAGCAGGCTGACGATTTCCAGTTCGCCCCGGGGCGAGGGGGTGACGGCGCGGGCGCGGTCGGGGGCGGAGCCGTCAAGGAAGTAAAGCCCGGTCACCGCGAAGGGCGAGGGCGGTCTGGACGGTTTCTCGACGATGCGGCTGACCCGGCCCTCCGCGTCGAAGCCCACCACGCCATAGCGTTCGGGGTCGGCGACGCGATAGCCGAAGACCGTGCCGCCGCTGTCGCGGCCATCGGCACGGGCCAGCATCTCGGGCAGGCCATGGCCGAAGAAGATATTGTCGCCCAGCACCATGGCCGAGGGGGCGCCGGCCAGAAAATCCTCGGCCAACAGATAGGCCTGGGCCAGGCCGTCGGGCGAGGGCTGCACGATATAGCTCAGGCTCAGCCCCCACTGGCTGCCATCGCCCAGCGTGCGGCGGAACTGTTCCTGATCCTGCGGGGTGGTGATGACCGCGATCTCGCGGATGCCCGCGAGCATCAGGACCGACAGCGGATAATAGATCATCGGCTTGTCATAGACCGGCAGAAGCTGCTTCGAGACGCCGATGGTGATCGGGTAAAGCCGCGTGCCCGAGCCGCCGGCCAGAATGATCCCCTTGCGCTGCATCGTCACACTCCCTTCACTTCGGCAACCACCCGCGCCAGCGCGGCCCGCCAGTCCGGCGGTGTAATGCCGAATTCCGCCGTCAATGCGGAGCAATCAAGGCAGGAGTTCAGCGGCCGCCGCGCCGGGGTCGGGTACTCGGCGGTCGGGATGTCCTCGATCGTGACCGCCCTTCCGGCAAGGGCGAATGTTTCGCGCGCGAAACCGGCCCAGCTGGTGGCGGGCGTGCCCGCGAAATGATGCGTGCCGCCCGGCGCGCCGTCGCGCAGCGCGCGGGCCAGATGTAGGCAGGTGGCCGCGATGGCATCGGCCGGCGTCGGGCCGCCGGTCTGGTCGGCGACGATGCGCAGATGATCGCGGCTGGCGCCGAGCTTCAGCATGGTTTTCACGAAATTCGTGCCATGGGCCGAAAACACCCAGGAGGTGCGCAGGATCACCTGCCGCCCGCCTGCCGCCCGCACCGCCTGTTCGCCTGCAAGCTTCGTGCGGCCATAGGCATTGAGCGGGGCAGGGGTGTCGCCGGGCTGCCAGGGCGTGCTGCCCGACCCATCAAAGACGTAATCGGTGGAGATCTGCACGAAGGGGATATCCATATCCGCGCAGGCCAGCGCCATGGCGGCGGGGGCATCGGCATTCACCACCCGCGCGGCGGCTTCCTCGGTCTCGGCCCGGTCTACCGCCGTCCAGGCGGCGGCATTGATCACCGCCTCGGGCCGGTGCGCGCGGATCGCGGCGGCGCAGGCGGCGGGATCGGCCAGATCGGCCGCGTCGCGACCCAGACAGAGCGCCTCTGGCGCCAGCCGCGCCAGTTCTTGCGCCACCTGTCCGGTGTGTCCGAAGACCAGCAGTTTCATCCGCGCCTCCACAGCCAGGTCGCCCAGACCCAGATTGCCAGTTCCAGCCCGAAGCTCCAGTGCAGCAGGAAAGAGGCAACCCAATGACCGTGATCGGGCGGCACGGTGATCAGGCTGAACAGCCGGTCGCTGAAGGACACGCCCCAGAGAATGCCCCCGCCGACCGTATCCAGCACCAGATGCAGAAAGATCACCGCGAAGAACAGGATCGCCGTCACCCGCCAGCGGCTGCGCCACAGCAAGGGCAGCGTGATCGCGGCGATAACCGCCCAGAAAGCCGGGATATGCACCCAGTAGCGGTGATGGTGGAGACTGCCGTGATCGACCAGATGGAACCAGATCATATCGGCATCGGGCAGAACCGAAGCCACCAGCGCCACCGGCATCGCGGCGGGAATTGTCCGGTGCCGCTGTGCCTGCCGCCCGGCGATGAACCCCGAGGGCAGATGCGCGGTCAGCATCAGGCCCCCTGCTTTTCGCCGGTTCCCAGCCGTTCGCCCACGCCCTGCCGGGCCTGCAACGGGCGCCACCAGGCTTCGTTCGCCAGATACCAGTCGACGGTGCGGGCGAGCCCTTCCTCGACCGTGACCGAGGGGCGCCAGCCCAGTTCGGTGCGGATGCGGGTCGGGTCGATCGCATAGCGCGCGTCATGGCCGGGGCGGTCGGTGACGAAGGTGATCTGGTCGGCATAGCTGCCTTCCGCCTTCGGGCGTTTTGCATCCAGAAGCGCGCAGAGCGTCTTCACCAGGTCGAGGTTCGTGCGTTCGTTCTCGCCGCCGATATTGTAACTGCGGCCCAGGGCGCCCTTTTCCAGCACCAGCAGCAGCGCCTCGGCGTGATCCTCCACATAAAGCCAGTCACGGATGTTCGAGCCATCGCCATAGACCGGCAGCGGCTTGCCGGCGAGGGCGTTCAGAATGACCACCGGGATCAGCTTTTCGGGGAAATGGTAGGGCCCGTAATTGTTGGAGCAATTGGTCAGCACGACGGGCAGGCCATAGGTCTCGGCCCAGGCACGGACCAGATGGTCCGAGGCAGCCTTGGAGGCCGAATAGGGACTGCGCGGGTCATAGGGCGTGGTTTCGGTGAATTTCACCGCGGGATCGGCGGGCAGCGAGCCGAAGACCTCATCGGTGCTGATGTGATGGAAGCGGAAGCCCGCCGGACGGCCCGCGCGCGTCCAGAAGGCGCGGGCGGCCTCCAGCATGTTATAGGTGCCGGTGATATTGGTCTCGATGAAGGCACCCGGCCCGTCGATCGAACGGTCGACATGGCTTTCGGCCGCCAGATGCATCACCGCATCGGGGCGATGGGCGGCGAAGATCCGGTCCAGCGCGGCGCGGTCGCGGATGTCGGCCCGTTCGAAGGCGTAAAGCGGGCTGTCCGAAACGCTCGCCACATTGTCCAGACAGGCGGCATAGGTCAGCGCGTCGAGATTCATCACCGCATGACCGCGCGCGATGGCCAGCCGCACCACGGCGGAACCGATGAACCCGGCGCCGCCGGTGACGAGAATCTTCATGCCCTGGCCTCGTATACGAAGGGGCTGCGGAACTCAGCCAGCGGCACCGCTGCCGCATCCTTTGCAGACAGCACCGGCGCGGAGGTCAGCCCCCAGTCGATGCCGACGGAATCCCAGGCCACCGCGCCATCGCAATCCGGCGCATAGTAATCGGAGCATTTATAGACGATCTCGGTATCGTCCTCCCGCGTGACGAACCCGTGCAGAAAGCCCGCGGGGATCAGCAATTGCCGGCCATTGGCGGCGGAAAGCTCCACCCCCACCCATTGGCCGTAGCCGGGTGAACCCACCCGCACATCCACCGCCACATCCCACAGGCAGCCGCGCCCGCAGCGCACCAGCTTGGCCTGGGCATGGGGGGGGCTCTGGTAATGCAGGCCGCGCAGCGTACCGGCTCTGGCCGAAACCGAATGGTTGTCCTGCACAAAGTCGATGTCGAACCCGGCTGCCGCCATGCGCTGCCGGTTCCAGCTTTCGGAAAAGAACCCGCGGGCATCGCCATGACGCGCGGGCGTCAGGATCACGACACCTGGCAGGGAGGTCGGTTCGATCTGCATGAAGGGCCTTTCTGCGGCCTGAGCGGAGCGAAGGGGGCGGGGGCCACCCTAGTCGTTCAGGATAGTGACATTATGCCGGCGCACCAGCAGGAACCCCAGCGCCACAAGGACCAGCCCGACCCCTGTTACATAGGGGATGCTGACGTAGGAGGCGGAATACATCGGGTAGAACCCGGTGCGGATTTCTCCGATGATATGCAGCAGCGGGTTCCACCACAGGATATCCTGCGCAAAATGCGGCAGATCCTCGTAAAGCAGGATGACACCGGAGGCCAGGTAGAGCGGCCGGGTCGCAATGTTCCAGATCATGCCCCAGGCGGGGAACAGCCCTTCCAGCACGCAGTTCATCAGCCCGGTCCCGAGGCCGAGCAGCGCCGTCATCAGAATGCCGGCCAGGATCGGCCCGAAATTCAGCACGCTGCGGGTTTCCGTCACGATCAGGATGCCGGCCAGCACCAGCACCATGATCAGAAGCTTGGTCAGCAGATTCAGCAGGAAACGCGCCAGAACGGCATCAATCCAGCGGACGGAGGGATACATCAGCAAGGCGCGCGAATAGGACAGAGAGCGCATCACCGCGCCATCCACCGCGTTGTAAAGCGTAAAGGGCATCATCCCCGTGGCGAAGAACAGCATGAAGGAGGTGCCAAGCGCGGGGTGACGCACCAGCAGCGAAAAGCCGATCGCCATGATCATGGTGGCGCCCACCGGCTCCATCACGGCCCAGAGATACCCGCCCGGGGAACGGCCGTAGCGCGTGCTCATCTCGCGCAGCATCAGCGCGACAATGGTACGCACCGTCGCGCGCAGGTCACGGCGGGTGCGCTTTTTCCAGTCGGAAGGCGGATCTGCAGACGGGCCTGAAGACGGGACGATCTGGGAGGCGGGGACCATCTGGGCCTGTCTATGACGTGCTGGTATTCTTCCCTGCCATTATGTAGAAGGATCGGGCGGAAATCAAACCGTTTACCTCGAGGCAAGGCATTGCAGGACAACGAAACCCCATCATCCGCTGCGGGCAGTCCCCGTCGCAAGGCTGCTGGTGTGAGCCGCAGTGCCGCCGGAAAGAGGGTGCGCAGCAAGGCCGCTGCCGCCCCGCGTCGTCGCAAGGCGGCTGGGGTTCAGGCCGCGACCGGAGATGATCCTGTACGGGAAGCCCGTCTGGAGGCTATCACGGCCCATCTGCGCGACGGAACCCCGATGCCTGCCGGGCAAGACCCGTCCGGAGAGCCATCCCCGGCGCCTGTCGAGGCCGCCCCGGCTCCGCAACCAGCCGGAATCCGCGCACCGGCGGGGCCTGCACGGGTGCACCGGCGCCATCGTGGCATCCTCGTCAGCTTTGTCATTCTGGTGATGCTGCCCTTGCTGGTCACCATGGCCTATCTGTTCTTCGTGGCGCAGGATCAATACGCCTCGACCGTGGGCTTTACCGTGCGCCGCGAGGAAGGGGCGACCTCGTCGACCGAGCTTCTGGGCGGGCTGGCCCAGTTTGCGGGCGGTGGCAGCTCCTCGGAAACCGATATCCTTTACGAATATATCCAGAGCCAGGAAGTCGTCGCGGTGATCGACGAAAGGCTGGGGCTCGGCGATCTCTATGCGGTGCACTGGCCCTCCGATCCGCTGATGTCGCTCTGGCCCGATGCCACGATCGAACAGCTCCACTGGTTCTGGGGCCGCATGGTGCGGATTTCCTATGACCAGTCGACCCGGCTGATCGAGCTGCGCGTTCTGGCCTATTCGGCCGAGGATGCGCAGCGCATCGCCACCGAGATCGTGAAAGCCAGCCAGAACCGCATCAACGACCTGAACACGCAGGCGCGGTCCGATGTGATGCGCTATGCCAACGAGGATCTGGAAACCGCGCTGAACCGGCTGAAAGCCGCCCGCGAAGCGCTGAGCCGCTTCCGCACCCGCACCCAGATCGTGGACCCCTCCGCAGATATTCAGGGGCGGATGGGGGTGCTGAACAACCTGCAGCAGCAGCTGGCCCAGGCCCTGATCGAGAATGACATCGTGCTGGGCACCACCCAAGAAGGCGACCCGCGCCGCCAGCAGGCGGCCCGCCGCATCCAGGTGATCCGCGACCGCATCGCCGACGAGCGCAAGACCTTCTCCTCGGACAGCGAGACCCATATCGCCGGTGAGAATTACCCTGCGCTGATCGCCGAATTCGAAAGCCTGACAGTCGATCTGCAATTTGCCGAAGAAACCTATCGCGCCGCTCTGGCGGCGGTGGATGTGGCACGCGCCAATGCCTCGCGGCAGAACCTCTATCTGGCGCCCTATATCATGCCGACTCTGCCGCAGACCGCCGAATTCCCGCAGCGCTTCGTGCTGTCGGCGCTGACCGCGCTGTTCCTGCTTCTGGCATGGTCGATCGGGGTTCTGATCTATTACAGTATCCGTGACCGGAACTGAGACGGGCCGATGATCAGCTTCGTCAACCTCTGCAAGAGCTATAGCCTTGGCCATAGCCGCAAGGTGATCGTGGATAATCTCACGCTCACCCTGCCGCCGGGAAAATCTCTGGCGCTGCTCGGGCGCAACGGGGCAGGGAAGTCGACGCTCTTGGGGATGGTCGCCGGCTCGATCCAGCCGGACAGCGGGCGCATTCTGTCAGATGGCACGATCAGCTGGCCGGTGGGTCTGGGCGGATCTTTGCACAGGGAAATGACGGGCGCGCAGAATGTGCGCTTTCTGGCGCGGGTCTATGGTGTGGATACTGAGGAGCTAGAGGATTTCGTTGCGGATTTCGCCGAGCTGGGCAGCCATTTCCACATGCCGGTGCGCAGCTATTCCTCGGGGATGAAATCGCGGCTGGCGTTCGGCGCCTCGATGGGGATCCGATTCGACACCTATCTGGTGGACGAGGTGACGGCCGTGGGCGATGCCCGGTTCCGCAAGAAAAGCCGGACAGTGTTCCGGGACCGCATGGCGCAATCGGGGGCCATTCTGGTGGCGCATGACCTGAATGCCCTGCGGGATTATTGCGATGCCGGTCTGATCCTGGAAAATGGCCGGCTGTATGTCTTTGACGATCTGGACGAGGCCATCACCGTCCACAAGCGCCTGATGGAAGTCTGAGCCCGCGCGGGCCAAAGCAGGGCTGCGCACAGCCCTGCTTCCTTTCGGCTCATGCCTGGATCAGGCGTTTTTCGATGTCATCCAGACTGATCGTGAGAGTCGAGAGATCGTCATTGCCCTGTTCCGGGAAACGCGAAAAATCGTCATCGAAATATCCGGGCAATCCTTCCGGATCATATTTCCGGGCCAGCAAGGCGTTTGACGCGGCGAAGCGCTGCATGAAGGCGATAGCCTCTGACCGCGCCGGCATGAGCTGCTGGTCATCCTCGATATCCGCGATGATCCGCGGCACATCCTTGCAATCGTGATTTCTGGCCTGAAGCCACATCCCGACCAGCAGCTGGCTCCGGTTCCATTTGGTGTTCTGTTCCTTGACGGCGATCTTGCTGTCGATCCCGAGGAGGCTGCAGAAATCGGTGACCGTATCTCCGCCGACGAGATGTTTCTTGTCGTATTTGCGGACGATGACGTTCTCGGCGCCAAAGACGTTTTCCCAGAGCTGAAGCTTTTCAGCGTAGCAGAAATACCTGTCCATATGGGGCTGGTATTCGGGGAAGGCGCCAATTCTGTCCCCGAAGAAACGCCGCCCGACCTGGGTCGCGACGGTGGTTTTCCGGAACGAAACGGCCAGAAGATCCTGACGCCTGAGATAGGCCACGACCATGATGCGATCAAAGCGGCGGCGGAGGATCTTCGCAATCCTGGCGATTTCCGCCTGATCATCCAGCCAGAACAGGCGTTCGGCTGAAATGATGCAATCCCCTTCCTCCGGAATCCGCCGCTTCAGGATGAGCGGATTCAGGGTCCAGCGCATGTCTTCGCCCTTGCCGGTGACATCGATCAGCGCGTTGGAATTGATCTTGCCGACCGGGTGGCAGTAGGACATCCCCTGCAGGGCATCTTTGCGCCCCGCAGCCTTCAGGGCGCTTTGCAGGGTGGTTGTCCCGGTCTTGTGTGAGCCGATGTGAATCCAGATCGTCCGCATCTTTTCGTCCTTTGTCATATCCCAGCTCGATCCGAATCGCACAGGACATCACACTGTGCGGCGATCTTGCTGATGTGATTCATCATGGCCAGCGCAGGCTGTCCGCCGGAGCACCGAGGCCGGAACGGCTAGGTGCCACCCGTTGCGACCGCAAGTTTCGCTTTCCAGAATTCTTCCGAGGTCAGCCCGGCATAGGTGCCCTGCCATTCTGCCCGCAGCTGCGGCAGCTGGCGGCGCAGGGCCAGGCAGTTCCGGGCCAGACGCAGGCTTTCGCGCCAGAAACGGCGGCGGTCGCGGGTCACCGTATACCCGGAGGTGCGGGCGGCGTTGAGATAGGTGATCTGCCGGGCACCGTAGATCTCGCGGTGGTTCTCGCGGTGCGCGGCCTCGATCACCAGATCGCTGCCAAAGCGGGTGGCGAGGGGCAGAAGATGGCCGTTCAGTGTCAGCAGCAGCAGCGCACGTTGCCAGCGCGACAGCTTGCCATGGCGGATCGTGGGGACAGGCTTCTGCGGGTCCAGCTTCTGCCAGGCCTCTGTCACCGTCATCGCCTTCAGATCCTGCCGCCGGGTGGCCATATCGGCATGGGCGTCGAAGAACTGCGGACCGCGCAGCACATCCTCGATCGCCAGGTTCACCGCCGAGAGGCTGTCGTAATGGAACCGCAGGACGGTGCGCAGATAGAAGTTCACCACCATCCGCATCATCCGCCCCCAGCTGGCCTGTTTATGGGGCAGGCTCAGGTGATGGGCCAGATGGCTGCGCAGATCGAGATACCAGGTCAGCGGCGCAGCCTTGTCGGTAAAGCTTTCCTGGAACGAGGCGACGCCCGGCAGCGAGACGCAGCGGAAGTCATTGGCCAGCGAGAAGCTGACATCATCGCCGCGCACGAAGAAGGGGAAGGGCATATGCCGGGCCTGGTCGACCGGGAAGGCGAAATACCACCAGCCGGCATAATGCCCCTCGGGCATCGGGCCGGTGGTGTCGAATTCCATCCTGAAGACCTTCTCGCGGTCGCGCAGGTCGGTGCCATGGAACAGCGGCCGGCAGCCGCCGTTGAAGACGGCGCCGTTTTCCCAGATCTGCCAGCGGTGATCCGCATTGATCATGGCCCCGGCCACCGCGGTGCGGGGGTCCGTGGCATAGGCCAGCAGCGTCCAGGTGCGGGTGATCGCCTCCATATGCACCGAGGCGTCGTCATCCATGAACAGGCAATGGGTGGCACCGCTGGCCCTGGCCTCCAGCAGCCCGCGCGAGAAGCCGCCCGCCCCGCCCAGATTGGCATTAGGCAGAAAGCTGACGCCGTCCCCCGGTTCCAGCGCAAGCGACTGGCCATTGTCCACCACCAGCATCCGCAGATGATCGCGCAGCGGCGAGGCGGCACGGAAGCGGCGGAAGCGGGCCACGGTATCGGCCACCTCGGCTTCGCGCCGGAAGGTGGTGACCGAGAGCATGAGTTCGGGCAACTGGCGCGGCGGAAGAGGGGTTCCCCAGGCGAAATCTTCCAGCTTTCCGTCGCTCAGCGCGGTGATCTCGAAGAACAGGACCATCTGCGGCGCCTGCGCCTCCGACAGGTCCAGCGGCAGGGTCATCTCTCCCAGAAGGGTGACCGGCTCACTGAGGATCCGGTCCCACGACTTGTCATGGCGGGCCAGCCAGACTGTCACATGCAGCCTGCCCTCGCCGCGCAGGCGCAGCGACAGCGGAATGTCGCCGCAGCAGTCGCGCCATTTGCCGAGGTTGAACAGGTTGAAATACCCGTCGACGGAAAGCGTACCGCCCGGCGCGAAGGTCACGCCCCCCCGGCCCAGCGAGGACACACAGGGGCCGCGCGGGGTCATATAGGGCATGATCTCGGTCGAGATACCGGCCTCGGGCCAGATCGCGGGCTGCAGGACGTGGAACGTCGTCCGGGAAGCGGGGCCTTGTATCACTTCACCGCCTCGGTCTGCGACGGCGCAGCCGCTTCCCCGGTCGTGGCGGGCCGGTCGTGGCGGCGCATCACCTCTTCCACATCCAGACGGCGCGACCGCGGCGTCAGGATCGCCGGATCATAGTGACCCGCCGCGACGAAAGAGATGAAGACCTCGCTCTCGGGAATATCCAGCAGCTTGCGCAGGGCATTCTCGCGCTCGGTATTCATCGCGGTATTGAGCGGACAGCCGCCCAGGCCCACATGTTGCAGGCCCAGCAGGAGGCCCATCATGAACAGACCGCCATCGACGAAGGCCTGGTTGCGTTCCGAGGCGAAGAGGAAGGCGTTCAGGTCGGCGGTGACCAGCAGAAGCCGCGGCGGCGTGTTGTAGCCGCCAAAGCCCCCCTGGATGTCAATGGCCGCCTGGATGCGGAACGGGTCCGAGAAGACATGCACCCGTCCGGCCTGGCGGTTGCAGACCGAAGGCGCCTGCATGGCCAGTTGCACTGCCCGCGCCAGATCGGCATCCGCCACCGGAGCTGCGGTGAAATCGCGGATGCTGCGGCGGCCATAGACCACGTCGAGGAAGCGGTTGTCGGGATTCACATCCGGCACCGGCTCGCGGTAAGCGGCGGCGGTCAGCACGCCGCCCTCTGCGGGTCCGGCCTGCGCGATCAGCTCCAGCGCCGGTGCCCCGAACAGGGCATGAAAGGCCGAGACATCGACATCAATCCGGCGGTGCCGGTCGAAATAGGCCTGCATGACCGAGGCGGCGGTCCGCAGGAAGGCATCCTGCCGGTCGCGCCCGGCGTCGAGCCAGTTGTTCATCTCCCGTGCCAGGGCCGGAACCGAGATCTTGCCGAAGCCGCCCCGGAAATCCAGCCGGCTCAGGCCCTTCTCGATGGCATGGGCATGGAACATGAGCCGCGCCCGGGCGCTGGTGATCGAACGGCCGGACTGGGCATGGGCCTTGACGAAACGGTCGTTGTCATCAAGCGCCAGCTTGAGCGCGATTTCGGCATGGGTGGCGGGCTTGGGCTTCGCCGGTGCCTTGCGCATTTCGGAGCGGGCGATCTCTTCCAGCGCCAGGCCGGTGACGAGGGCACCGCCGCGCGGGCCGGTGAAATGCACGGCCCCCAGCATGAGCTGGCTGAACTCGCCCGATGGCATGATGAAGTCGACGGTGTCCCGGCGGGCCTGGTCGACGCGCCCCTCCACGGCCACCTTGCCGATCACCTGGAAATCGCCGGTGGCGGGATTGCGCAGATGCAGGTTCAGGGCCGGGGCCGTGGTGCGCAGTTTCCAGTCCAGTACCAGCCGGCAGGCGCTGCCGGGGGCAGGGCGTGCGGGCAGATCGCACCAGACCTGGTTGCCGCGCACCGCGCCGCCCGGTGCGACGGTCAGATCCTCGCCCTCAGCTCCGGGTGTGATTTCCCAGGCGGCATTGCTGGCCGTGAACCGGCCCGGGCGCTGCGCGCCTGCGGCCTGCGGCGGGGGGGCGATGGCGGCGGTGGTGCCCGCCTCGCTGGTCAGGGCGGCCTGAAGCCAGGCGCGCGAACGTGCGCGTCCCTCGGCAATCCGGGCCATGGCGCCGGTATAATCCAGCGTCAGGGCGATATTCGGATTGTTGGCCAGGGTCTCGGCCGTATCGTTTTCCGTCAGGCGGCGGGTTTCGCCGAAGCCCAGCCAGTCCAGCAGGTTCTTGAACCGGTCGATCCCGCGATGGGTGTTGTAGATCGACGAGAAGGGTTTGCCGAAGATCGTGGCAAAGGCGGTGCCGTGGAAACTGTCGGTGACCACATAGCTGGACTTGCGATAGGCGTGCAGGAAATTCTCGGGCGCATCCTCGGCGAGGATTTCGAAACGCGGATCGGCGAACAGCTCTTCCGACAGCGGCCGCCCGCCATCGGGGTTGGGAATGACCACGATCCGCTGCAGCCCGAGCCGGTCGGCAAGGGCAAGCGCGACCGCGCGTTTCTCGGGTGTCGGGTCAAGATAGAAGACGGCCAGGTAGTCGCCGGACATGTCAACGCCGGCCTTGTCGGCCAGCGTGTCATAGGCGCGGGCGGGCAAGAGGAAGACCGGGTCCACCACCTGGGTCGCCTCGACGCCGAAGACCTCGCGGGCCGTATCGACCGCATAGCCCTCACGCACAGAGATGGCGTTGAACTTCTGCAGGTTGGCGCTGTGTTTCTGAATGAAATCGGGCTTGAACTTTTTGGTGCCGCGATTGCCGAAGGAGGTGGCATAGGCGACGCGGCGGTTTTTGGGGCTGACGAAATCCAGGAAGAGATCGTCGTTCACCCGACCAATCAGCGGATTCCACAGCTGGTCGGAGCCGACAATGAACGTGCCCGCCCGGGCGTTCAGCGCGGGCAGTTCCGAGAAATGCATCTGCGTGGTGTAGTGATAGCCGACCCGGCGGGCGAATTCCACCGACAGGATGTCATCGGGCCAGAGCACGCGGTAGCCGTTGTAGCCCAGAGGCTCATGTACCATGAGCGTGCGAAAGCCCAGTTCCTCGATGGCACGGTTCAGCCCGTAATAGGTCAGGATCGACCCATAATTCTTGCCGTACCACCAACCCAGTATTCCAACGTCATATGTCTGTTCCGGGTCGTTCATCGTCGGCTTCCTTGCATACATGGCCGTTGCGACCGGCGTGGGTGCTGCCCGGTCGGGTGAGATAAGGGGAAGGGAGGCCCGGAATCATGTTGGATCAGACGGCCCCTGCAGCAAGACCGGCAAGGGACGGTGCGGAAACTGGGCCTGTCATCTGCATGGTCGCTCCGGGTTCGAGATGCAGGTTTTCTCTATGCAGAAAGGGATGAAAGGTCAATGTGCGGGGCTATCGAGATGCAAGGCGGTGCTTGCTGTGAGCACTCAGCATTTACAAACCCGTGCTCTCGGCACATCCGGGCGAGCCGCAGGGGCGACCATATAACGGAACGGGCTCTCGGCCCGCTGCTGTAGCTCGGTCTGCCGACACTCACGTGCTCCTGATGTCCCAAGCTCCGGATACCATCACAATAGCAGATCCGAAACCAAGAGCACCGCCAGCATAATGCCGGATAATGGCATGGTCGAGCGCGTGATCCGGACGGCGTTGTTGCAGAAGTCTGCTGTTGTCCGGAAGCGCCCCTTTCCCCTTTGTATTCATGCCACGCGTTTGATCTCGGCGGTGCCGAGTGCATTGAAGCGGTTCATGAGTGCAACGCGGATCTGGACTTCGGCTGTCTGGCGGTCCGGATCACGTGATGCGAGGCGTTCTCCGAAGGCCTTGAGGCACCTCATCTTGGCCTCGATCCGGCTTCGGGCGTGATATCCGGACCAGCGTTTCCAGGCTGCCCTTCCCAAGCGTTGGGTGGCGCGGAGGATCTCGTTGCGTGCAACGGCGGCGGGACAATCCTCCCGCCATCGTCGCCCGTTCTTGCGGATGGGGATGATTGCTGCCGCGCCGCGCTTGAGGATTGCAGTGTGGCAGCGCCTTGTGTCGAAAGCCCCATCGCCGGTCACGGTGCCGATCTGTTCATCGGGAGGGATCTGGTCCAGCAGATGCGGCAGAACGGGGCTGTCACCCTTGTCGCTCGAGGTGAACTCTACTGCACGGATGTCGCCGGTGGCCGTATCCATCGCTAGATGGACCTTACGATATTGGCGTCGGCGCTGTGTGCCATGCTTGCGCGCAAGCCATTCCCCATCGCCGAGGAACTTGATCCCCGTGCTATCCACCAGCAGGTTCAGTGGACCCGGCGCACGGCGGTTCGATATCTGCACCGTGATGCGCTTCTGCCGACGGCTCAGGGTCGAAAAGTCAGGCACCGGCCAGTCGAGACCGGCCATCGACAGAATACTCTCCACCATCCCGGTCGTTTGTCTCAGCGGAAGCCCGAATAGAACCTTCACCATGAGGCAGAACTGAATGGCCGCATCGCTGAACACCGCTGGCCGGCCGTTCCCACCAGTCCTGGCGCCTTGCCAGGCTAAGTCCTTGTCGAGCCAGATCAGCAAAGAACCGCGATGCTTCAGGGCCCTGTTGTAGGACTTCCAGTTCGTCGTGCTGTAGCGGGCGGGTTCAGGCTTGGTCATACAAGCCACTTAAACCCATGGATTCGACGTGTGAATCCTGCTCGCTGCGGAATTCTGCAACAACGCCGGTGTGTGTTTTTATGGAATTCGCAGCGGGGCCCTGATAAAAATCAGCCCGGATCAAAGCAGGGGTGCGCGTGTTACAGACAAGCCAGAGCGACGGGCAGGGGCCGCGGCCTGTGCCTCACTTGCCCGATTTCCGCTCTCTGGATCTGTCGGCGAAAACACTTGCGGCCCTTGATCGAGGGCATTCTGCACAAGTATTGCGGGCTGTGGCAGGCTGGTTTCACGGCGGCAATGAGAGCGGGGTCTGCCTTCCGGTGGATCGCGGCCCTGATCCGGCGTCGCGCGGCCCTGCCTACCGGGTTCGTCCCGGTCAGGTCTTGCGGCTGCTCTCTGGTGATCCGGCCATCGACGCGCGCTTGCGGGCATTGCCTATGCCCGCCCCGCGGCCTCTGGCGACAGAGCTTTTCCCGGAACGTGCCGGGTCGCTTGAACGGCTCGCGGCCCGAATTGCAGAGTGTCGCGCCGCGCTGGTCGTCACCGGCGGCGGCGGCACGGCGGCGATGCTGGCGCTAAAAGCGGCGCGGATCGCGCGCTGCCCCTTGCTTTGGGATTCGCCAATGGCCGGTCAACGGCCGCATCCGCTGGCGCCAATGGCCGATCACCTGCTGGTGCGGGATATGGCAATGGCCACAAAACTGATCTCTGCCGGCTGCCGGCCCGACCTGATGGACGTATTTCCCGATACGCCGACATCCTTCCCCGATAGCGGGCTGATCGCCGAGGTGATGCGCGATCTGATCCGGCACTCCGCCGGCCTTGCCCCGGCGGGAAAAGCCAACCCCATGCTTCTGGGCTGGCCCGACCCCGATGGCCGTGCCGCCTGGCGGGCAATGGCGATACTGGACAAGGCCCAGGTAGCCCTTGCCGGGCAGGATTTCGGGCTGGTGTTGCCCAGACCTGACAACTGGCGTGCCCTGCTGGAACGTGATCGCCCGCATCTGTTGCTGCTTGGCGGGGCCAGATTTGGCAATGGGGGCAGCTGGCGTGGCCGGATGCTACAGGCCGGCGCACCGCGGCCTGAACTTCTTGAGATGGTCGAGACCTTCCACGCTCGCCAGCTTCCGGTCATTTACCTGGATGATCAGCCGGATGAGCCGGAGTTCGATGCCCTGAGAGGGCTTTGTGACCACATCCTGCAATGCGAGCCGGTTCCGGCTGCGGACGGGCGGCAGAAGCTCCGCCATGATGCCGTCCGGCGCGAACAGATCGCCATGCAGATCGGCGCGACGCCACCATCCTGCCGCTGGGCGGTTCTGACCACCGGCACCGGGGGGGCCGCCTGCGGCCCTGTGCTGCCATTGGCCGAAACCGTCCGGTCCGGGGAATTGCCCCCTGATGTAAGCCATGTCGTCCTGCCCGAAGAACAGTTTCTGCCCGACCCGGGCCTGATCGGGGATCTTCTGCTCGGGCTGGAACATGGCCGGGCCAAACTTGCGGTTCTATATCCTGATGACGGGCCGGGTGGCCCCCTGCTTGCCTTGCGTCGGGGGGATTTCATCCGCAGCCTTGCATTCTGCCCGCCGGAAGGGGCCGGGAACCCGGCGGTTCTGGCGCATTGTCTTCGCCAGCGGTTTGCCGCCAGCCTCGTGGAGTTCCGCGGGACCGGCACCGGGCTATGCGCATGAGCGATGCGGTCAGGATTTTGACCCGCGGGCCGAAGCCGCCGGGCTGGGAAGGGCTGGAGATCGCACTGACGGCGAGGGCGGGGGCCATCTTCCTTTCCGATGTGCCCGAGGCCGAAGCCGATCTTGTTCTCGCCCACGGGTTGCGCGCTGTTCCGGCTTTGCCGGGAAACCGTTTGATCGTGCATCTTCTGCCCTCGGATCTGGAGGTGGACCCCCCCCCGGATCTGACGGGTGTCGAGCGTTTTCTTTGTAGCGACAAAGCTTTGCTGGAACTCTTGATCCGGCGTCTGGATCTGCCTGCCAGCCGGATCACGCTGCTTCCCGCCGTGTCCGGGGAATCCTTCCGCTCCCCGATCAGGGCGGAACAAACGGATATGGGCCTGATTTCGGCCTCCCCCGCGGCGCTGGCGGCAGCTCTCGACCTGCTTGTGGCACTTTACAAGGACATGCCGGATGCCGGTATACGGCTGCGCCTGCTTGATCCGCTTCCCGAGACGGCAAGGGATCGCATGCTCTGGCGGCGCATCAACAGCGCGCCGGGGCTGCGTTACGCCATTGATGTCGCACCAGAGGCAACAGGACTTGACGCATGGCTGTCAGAGACGGGTTTTCTGCTGATCCCCCCGGACTTTTCTCATGATGCTGAAACACTCCGCCCCGCAGCCTTGGCCGCAGGCACCCTGCCGATGCCCGATGTTCATGCTTCGGGCTGGCCACCCCTGCTACGCCCGGCCCTGAAAGAGATGCGGGCGCGGCTGATCGCGATGCTGTCCCGCTCGCAGGGGCGGATCAAACTGCTTGCCCAAGCGCGCAATCAGCGGCGGATTGATCACGCCGTCGACAAGACGCTCGCCGATTGGCATGCGATACTACATCCCGCCGGGCCTGCGGCTGTCGCCACGGCGGTGCGGCGCGTGCTGGTGGTGTGGGGCATCGCCGACTGGGAGGGCTTTCACCGCCGTGAGATGCTGATCGCGCTTGCTGACAATCTGCCCGCCGACAGCCGGCTACTGTTCATCGACCCGCACAGCCATTATGCAACCCTCTTGAAGCGGGATCCCGCAGCCGGGGGCCGATTGCGGGACGAGGCGCTGTTGCATCCACGCTCTCCCCACCCCGGGGTGCTGGCAATGCGGCTGCTGACTGGCGGGCTGCCGCCTGAAATCCCCACCAGCCCCCTGCTGAAGCGCGGGTTGTCGCGGGGGGATCTGGCCGAAGCGGTGGCGCGGGAATTTTTCGGTCCCGAAGTGGTCATTACCCATTGGCTGTACAAGCCCGACCAGTTCCAGATCCTGTCCGAGAATGCCGATGCAATCTATGAAGTCTACGATGACTATACGCTGGACTTTTCGAGCGGCGCGCCACTGCCCGAGGTCGAGAGGCAAGAGGCTCTGGCTCTGGCCGCCGCCCGGCATGTGTTTTTCACTTCGGATGTTCTGGCGCAGCGCAAGGGAGCGCAAGCGCGCAGCCACAGTACGGTAACCAACGGGGTCGCCTTGTCGGCGTTTGCCGCAGCGCGTGGCGCCTTGCCGGAAACGGCTGCATCCGGTGCCCGCCCGCTTGTCGGCTATCTGGGCAATCTGTCGGACTTCTTTGACTGGGAACTGATGGCAGAGCTTTGCGAAGGCCGGCCCCAGACCGACTTCCTTTTATGCGGGAACATCGAATGGGGCCGGCTGGGCGCCAGGTCGGTGCTTGCCGAGAAAATGATGTCGCTGCCCAACGTGGTTTTCACAGGCGCCGTTGCACGCCCGGAAGGGGCTGCGGCCATGGCATGCTGTGATGCCCTGATCATCCCGTTTCGGGTAAACTTGGCAATGGATGCGGTTAACCCGCTAAAACTATGGGAGTATTTCTCTCTTGGCTTGCCGGTTGTCTCCTCTCCGATGCAAACGATCAACCTGCCTTCACCACTTTTGCGGATTGCCCGGGAGGTGACGGAATGGCAAACAGCCCTGACCGATGCGCTGGCTTCCGACGATCCGGTATCGGCCTCCCGGAGGCGCGCCATGGCCGCCGAACGCGACTGGCATATCCTGACCCGCAGATATCTGCGGGACGCAGGTTTTGACGTATCCGTCCGGCGGGAGGCGTCTGGCCGAGGGTGAGGCACCAGTCGTAGATCATGCTCTAGACCCCATGATCGTTGGACGAGTTGACCAGGTCGGTGGCCTCTCCCGCGGCATTCTCTATTCGAGGGTTGCGCCAGATTGGCTGGCACCGAGCCTCAGGAACGGGGGAGAGACCACATGCAGAATAGCACGTTCATCGGGCTGGATGTCCACAAGGCGACGATTTCGGTGGCGATTGCACAGGGCGAACGAGGCGGTGAAGTCCGGCACTTCGGAACGGTGCCACATCGGCCCGATCAGGTGCGCAAACTGGTTGAGAAACTGGCGTCAGGCGGGGCGCGGCTGCATTTCTGCTATGAGGCTGGGCCGTGTGGCTATGGCCTCCATCGTAAGCGGCGGCCATGCCCCATTGATGTCGCGCTTGCGGGGTGTTGTGTTGGGATGAAGCGGAGGGCGGTCGGTAGCTCGTCAGGGACTACGAGACGAGGTCCCTATGCCTCCCGGCTCTGCTGGGCGTAGGCCCACGGCATCAGGTCGTCGATGTCTTGAGCGAGATGGCCGTTGGCGAGCTTCGTGAACAGATCGCGCAAGTATATATAGGGCTCGACGCCGTTCATTTTGCAGGTGCCGATCAGGCTGGCGAAGCGGGCCCAGTTGCGTCCACCTTCGTCATGGCCGGCGAAGAGCGCTTTGCGGCGGTTCATGGCAGGGCTGCGGATGGCGTTTTCGACGAGGTTGGAGTCGATGTCGACGCGGCCATCCTCAAGAAACAGCCGGCTCCATCCCCCGCTTCGCGTCATCGACCCACCCCTCAATCTCCGAGGGCGACAGGTCGAAGGACCGGCTGGCCTCCGCCACCGTGGTCTTGCCCTGAATGATCTCGATCACCAACGCGGTTTTACGCTTCGCCGTCCAGCGCTTGATGCTGTCGTCCATGGTCACACTCATCGCTACCTTCTCCATTGTAGCATGAGCAGATTTTCACTGGGTCAATACAGTTGTGCCCTCCAGCCGCTTGTAGGCCATCACCAGACCGGTGCCGTCCCAGTAAAGCAGTTTCAGCCTGTCCAGCCGACGCGAGCGGAACACGAACACCGTGCCGGTGAACGGGTCCTTGCGCAGCACCGAGGCGACCAGCGCGCACAAGCCGTCATGTCCCTTCCTGAAGTCGACGGGCTTTGTCGCGACCATGATCCGCACCCGGTTCGACGGAAACATCATGGCCGCGCTGCCAACGCATGCGCGACCGCGGCAATCCGCTCCGCCGTGGCCCCGGTTTCCAGGCGGATCACCACGGTGCCGGCGACAATCTCGGGGCGGACCGCGGCGCCCGCGTCTCCACCCCGGGTCTCATCAACCGGGTCGACCATCAGCGCCGCAAATTCCACCGGATCCTCCGGCGCGGGCAGAACCAGTCGCCCTTTTCGTGCCAGCGTTCGCCACGATGACAAATGGTTCGCAGGCAAGCCGTGCCGGCGTGCCACTTCATTCACCGTTGCGCCCGGCAGAAGCGTCTCCGCCACAATCCGCGCCTTTACCTCATCCGGCCACTTCCGGTTCCGGCGGCTACGCACACCGACCGGGAGAACCTCCAATGCAGTCTCCATGGAGAAAATCCGTTCCGATCATCACAACCCTCAAATGCGACAATCAGGACAAAGGCTGGAAGGTGTGGTCCAGGAAACGTTTACGTTCAATCCACACACGCCCCGGGTTTACCGGAGAGTAAAACACTCAAAGGATGAGCCCATGACAAAGCAGAGATTCACCCCCGCCTATCCGGCCGAGCTGCGCGAACGCGATGTTCGGCTTGACCTGCCACGGGATTTTTCACCATGGCTCCCCGGCCTGCCCGACATAATCGAGTGCGTCGAAGGCATATTGATAGACCCCGCCATAGGCGCGAAATGCAGCTTTGGCACGGGTCGCAAGTTCGGTACGCGCCCTGCTGTAGACAGTCTGTGTTTCTAGGCTGCGGCAGATCGCTGCAACAGATGGTGTCTCTGGCAGGTGCGGAGGCTGTGGCGGCGCCAGCAAAGCATCGGCGGTGACTTCCGGGGTTCGCCCCATCCCGCGGAGCGCTGCATTCGCATAGAGCAGGCGCGGCAAGGTGTCGGGCGTTACAAAACCACTCAACCGTGCGGCGCAAACCAGGGCCGGCACTCCGGCGGCAAGAGCTTCGAGGACAACCCGCCCTTCCCCTGCAATTACATCATAGTTACGGATCTGGTCCGTGAAATTCATATTGGTGCCCAGAAAGCGAATTCTGGACCCCAAGGGCGCTGCAAGGGTTTCCAGCCGGGCCCGCAATGCTCCGTCACCAAAGATGTCGAGGCGCGGACCGCCACGCAGGCTTGCAAGAAGCGAGAACAGGGCTTCCAGCCCCTCGGCCTTATTATGTTCCAGTCGTCCTGCAAAAGCGATGGCGGTCGGCGGTTGCGAGGGACGGGCGTCCGGCTGTGGGCGCAGCAGCGCGGCGGCATTGCTGAGTGTGACCACAGGGCGCGATGCGATGAGGGCATGGATCCTGTCGGTCATCTCGTCCGAAACACCAATGAGGTAATCGACGTTTCGGGCCAGAACCGCCTCATAAATCTTCCGCCCCTTGCCCTGCCAGGGCAACCACATCGGCCCGTGTAAGGTATGTACATGGGTCATGTCCGGGGTTGCGCCGATCGCAAGCAGGATCGCTGCATAGGGGGTGTGACTGTGGAGCACCACAGAGCCGGCACCGGCATTCAGCCGAAGCAGCCAAGGCGAAAACGCCACGGCATTGGCAATGCTCAGTTTATCATCAAGATCATAGGGAAGCTCGACGAACGAGCCTCCCCAAAAAGCACTGACGGCTACCTTCGCATGCGAAGGAGCAATAATGACGTGCTCGGCCACCGGATCAAGGCGTCTGATCGTTTCGAGCCGCGTCTCCAGACCGCCAGCGCCCGCTGCCTCGAGAAGGTGTAAAACCCGCCTCGTTGTCATCAGACCATCATGACCGGGTCAGCCTGGCAATGCGAAATGCCTCCAGCCCTTGCGGTGCAGCGAATATCGCGGTGCCGGCAGGAGAGCTTGCACCGGGCTGGACCGCGCCATCAGGAGGCAGAAGTTCGATATCGAATAACTCGACACTGCTAAGATCGCGCCATTGCCATCCGGCATCATTGTCAATGCACAGAAGCCCGATCCGTATCTGCCCCGTGGCCGGAACGATCAGTTCGTTCAATCCGGCAAACAGGCAAACGTCTTCAAAATAAACCACATCTTCCTCACAGGCGACATAATATATCACCCTCCCGGAGGTTCCGGGGTTGTAGTGGGGGGAACATAGCTTCAGGCGCATCAGCCGATCAACCGCGACCAGTTCTGACGTCGGCTCGATCAACATCTCCACCATATCACCGGTTTCCGGGCGATCAGGCAGCACGAGCGCGACAGGACCGTCTGGAAGATTGAATGAAGAGGGAGAAAACTGTTCGATTTTTTCGACCGGTCCGGCGAGCCGTTGCAACCGCGCACTGGTCAGGATGGATTGCGCCTGCGGCGGTGCGATTTTAGGGCGATGGCCATTCCGTTCGACAGGGGTGGCATTGCAATAGATTTGCGCATCCGCATTCAGCCAGTGGAAATTGGAAAAACGGAAGGCTGTGTTGTTCGAGTTGAGTTGCAGATCATTGTAACTTTGAATGCGCAACGCGATCTCGTTACATGCTGCCGCAATTGGCAGCCTTACCCTGCGCATATCCGAACTGCCCGCACCATGCGCTGTCGTGGAAAAACGAAAACCCTCGTCTCCACTGAGCAGATCAATGCTGACAACATTGTCGTTGCCGGAAATCGCAAACCCGAAATCGAATTCCAGAACTGCGTTTTCCGCACCGAATGCACTACGCGGCACCTGAAGGCGCCAGTTCAGAACGCTGCCCGATGCGGTAGAGACCGTGTTTGGGAAAAGAGTAATCTGATCGTCAATGACTTCGTAGCTCAATCCACCTTTTCTTAGATTTCGACTGCTACTGGCAACAAAAATATCCTCGACATGCACCGGAGTCCCTGCCATCGGACGAGGAGAATCCAGACGCTTCAGGAAGTCGACAAAGTCCTCGGCACGGCGCAGCCAGTCATGCTCGGCCGCAAGCGCACGACTGGCCGCGGTATCGGCTTCAGTCCATCCATCAAGAGCCTCGTGGATATGGACCGCGATTTCCTCTGCAGTTCGGCCGTGACGAACAATGGGGAACTGGATGCACTCGAGCATCCAGGACGTCACCACGACCGGCTTCGCGAGCTCAAAATACTCGAAAAGTTTAAGTGGAGAGGTTGTCGAGGCAATATCGCCCTTCTCGAACGGGATGAAGGACAGGTCAAACCAGACGGCGTAATGAGGCAGATCAAAATAATCTACCGCGCCGTACCAGAATATATTTGGCGCCACAGGCAGATCGGCCTGCTCCTTGAGGTAGAGGGGGCCAATATATACAAAGTCGATTTCAGGGCAAACCGCGGCCAACTGTGCAATTAGCTCGTAGTCAATCCACGGGGCGATAGCGCCGTAATATCCGACAATTGGTCGATTTCGGTCAATAATTTCGCGAAAACTTGGCGGAATGGTCTGGCGGTCGCGTGCGTGCTGGAAATGGCTGCGATTGACGCCATTGGGGATAAGCGCAACGCGGTCTTCTTCAAAACGGGTAAGAACTTCTTCGTGCAAAAGTTTTGCTGTGGCAACAATTGCGTGAGTATTGGAGTCCGACAGGCTGCGCCAATTTCGAACGCAGCCTTCCGTCCAGCCAGCGGAAATTTTAGGGTCGATGTGGTCGACATATTCGTAAATCAGGCGCTGACCTGTTTCTTGAAATTTCTGAATAAGATCCTGCGGCGATGTGGAGTAGAGAATATAATGAACATTATTTACCTCGATCAGAAATCTCTCAAAGAAATCTCGATCAAGCGCAACAATTATCAGATTTTCACCATCAAAAACAATTTCTCTGTTGGTATCCTGATAGCAATCGCTGAAGTAAATAAAAAGCCCGCCAGCCTTAGCTATGGCAGACGCCATGTGTTGAGGCCTCTGAAACAGTGGAATATTCCAACTGATAAACGGAGGCAATGCTAAAACTATTTGCCCTGCAGCCTGCCTATTACGAACAAGCTCAACAAAACTCCGAAAACTCAGATCTTGAAGATCTTTATCGTCGAGGCTGATATAACGGCTTGTTTTAACAGGGCTGCCTCGAACCAATTTATTCTTGACAACGAGGGGCGATCCATTCAGGTCGCGCCCGTATTTAATATCCTTTACTGAAACCTCCGAGTAATCCTGAATAACATCAGACCCAAGTGTTATTTGGAAAAATCCCACTGCGGAGGCAAGGGACTCCATCGAAATTTCAGGGTGCGCGGCGCGGATCGACCGCAGCGCCCATTCCGGAAGCTTCTCTTTCGCCTCCACTGGAATGGATTTCCCATCCTTTGCGACGACCTGCAGCTTTCTGGGCTGACCCGAGGCCAATGGGTCAAAGCACCAGCCCAAAATGCGACGCCCGTCCTTGACGCTCACATGCGAAATCAGAGATGACATGATAAATTTCCTACTTAGTCTTATTCTTGCGCGTTATTTTTTACGCCAATTACGGCACTGCGCAGCGCCTCAACACCTTTGCGTGCTTCATTGACAAGATCATCCTGATTGGAGAAATCCCCGCCATCGGCGAACAGCTTCTCCAGTTTTGCAGGAAGGGCCGGGTCAGCCCAATTGCTGGAATATGCCTCATTATGGGTTTGCATACAGAAAGATTTGAATTTGTCTGCACTGCTCAGCGAAATGAACGGGACCCTGCATTTATAACTGGCAACAACGCCATGAAACTTCATACTGACCAGATGGCTGCAACTGGCAATGGCATTGCTTTGGCCCTGCAAGCTGTCACGATGAATCAAGTCGATATTCGGGAAGTCGAAGTGCCGCATGACCTCCAGATCATCATTCTTGGAGCGTCCCGTAGAAAGAAAAATCAGCGCGAGATCCTTGTTGGCAGCGGCAACGACCTCTGCTGCGCGGTAAAGCGGTTCCGTCACATAGGTATTTTGATGCCGCAGGACAAAGCCCACCCGGTTGGAATCCGGTTGCTGTACCGGAAAATCCAGTGCCAAAACCATATCCGGCCAAAAGCCAAACGGCCCTTCCGCAAGCAGGTTCTTCTGAACCCATGCCAGGCTTTCAGCATCTCGCAGCCCGATCAGGCGAACATTGGGATGAGAAAGGAACCGACGATAATGCTCCATGACCTCCGTATTTATTTTCCCCCAGGTCGGAACACCGATTCCAAAAATAAATACAGGTTTTTTTAGAAACCGTTCATCCCAGTACAACCAGGATTTATACCACGGGATCAGCAGGTCACCGCCACCGATCACGATCGCATCGACAGAGTCAACCAGATCCTCGACATCGGATTTCAATCCTGCAGGTTCCGCCGTATGGAAGAAGATCAGCTCGTGCCCGGCGAAAGCGCGCTTGTAGACCTCGAGAAAAAGTTCATCTCCATAATTTCCCCAGCCAAAGTAGCCGACAAGCCCTATCCGCAATGCTTTATCCCCCGATGCCCTGCTCTTGCTCTACCGCGACAAGACAGAAATTTCAATTGATTACCTTACTTGCTACGAAAGCGAGGACATCATCCTCGCGCCGATACTATTCGCGGCCGCGCAAAGCCTGTTTGACGCTTCGCAAAGGCCTGGTAACGCGCCAGGATGCGCTGGCCAGCAAGGCGTCAACTTCGGACCGGCTTTGGCCGAGGTCTTCTTTCAGTCCTTCGATCTGGGCCTGATGTGCATCACGCGACTCCTGTGCTTCGCGCAGATCATCTTGCAGGCAACGGATACGGTGTTCAAGTTCAGCGGCCATCCGATGCACGTCGGCGCGGCTGGTATCGCGTTCGAGGGTCAGGGTCGCAATTTCTCCGAGCCGATCGTCTTGCGCCTGTTTCAACCGGGCGTTTTCCGCCATCAGGGCCTCGACGCGGGCCCAATGGGCGCTGCGCTTTTGCTGCGCCTCGCGCAGATCATCCTGCATGTGACTGATCCGTTGCTCGCGTTCGGTAACCGCCTGATGCGCGGCGGCAAGACTGGTATCGCGCTCGAGGACCAGAGACGCGATATCCCCGAGCCGATCTTCATGCGCCTGTTTCAGCAGGGCATTTTCCGCCATCAGGGCCTCGATCTGGCTGTTTGAGGTTTTGGCTTCTGCCTGCAACGCCTCGACGCGGGCCCAATGGGCGCTGCGCTTT
>NZ_BMYI01000018.1:0-100071 GCF_014652195.1 Gemmobacter nanjingensis | reverse complement strand
GCCAGCTCCGCCTCGACCCCGGCCCGGACCACAACCGCCCCCCCCTGAACCACCGGCAAAGGCAAGGCCCGACGATCCACCTTCCCGTTCAGACTCAACGGAAATCCAGACAACACCATGATCGACGACGGCAACATGTAGGACGGAAGGCTCTGCCCCAGCCCCTCGGTCAACCGGCGTGACAGGGTGGTGTCGCGCTCGGGGATATGCGGCGTATTGGCCAGACGCGGCGACAGGCGCGGTGGTTTGGACCAGAGGCTCGGCCAATGCGCCGGGGATGCATCCTCGCGGCGGAACACCGCATGCACATGCCCGGTGCCGGAGGCCAGCCCGAGATCGAGATGATAGCCATGCGCCGCCGCCAGATCGCGCAGGCTGCGCGCGTCAAAACCCGCAGGCTCCGGCACCCGCACGGCGCTGGCAGGGGCGGCATCGGGCAGTTCATGCAGCAGCCGCGCCGAGGCGAGCGGCCCGGCAGGCGGGGCGAAGGGCAGGTCGCGCAGCGCCAGACGCGGCGCAGCCGCCGCCAGCAGATCGGGCAGCGCCTCGGGCAGCGGGGCGGGCTGCCAGTCTTCAGGCACCTGCGCCGCCACCGGGCCGACATGCAACAGCACGTCATAGCGGAAGCGCATCAGCTCGTTCCGGGCGGCACCTTCCTTGGGCAGCACATCGACGCAGCGGATGCGCGGCTGGCTGGCGGCGAAGGCATGGAACCAGACCGGATCGACCAGCAATTCCGGTTCGGCCGCAAGGCGCCGCGCCACATCCTGCCGCAGATCGGCAACCGTCGCCGACGCGCCCGCATGATGCAGCGCGACCGAGGTCTGGAACGCCTCCGCCAGCGCGAAATTGCGCAGATCACCCAGGAAGATCGTGCCGGTTTCGACGCGGGCCACCGCCCCGGCCAGCCAGTCCGACAGATAGGCCAGACCGGGGAAATACTGCGCCACGGAATTGAGGATCACCGTATCGAACCGCCGGTCGCCCAGTTGCGACCAGTCATCGGCGGGGGCATGCAGCAGGCGCACAGCATGATCGCGCGGCAGGCTGCGCGCCAGCCGGGTCAGCACGGTCTGTGACAGATCGGTGCCGGTATAGGTTTCGGCCTGCCCGGCGATGCGATGCAGGATCATGCCGGTGCCGCAGCCGATTTCCAGCACATGCCGGGGCGACAGCCCCGAGATGCGGGCAATGGTTTCCTCCAGCCATTCGGCCATTTCCGGCGCCGGGATCGCGGCGCCGGAATAGCTGTCGGTCCAGCCGGTGATGTCAAAGCCGCTGTCCGCCGGGGTCTCGTCCGCCGCTTCCTCGGCATAGATCTGGTCGAAGGTGCTTTCCCAATGCGTGCTCTCGCGGCTCTCGGCCTCGGGGACCACCCAGGCGAGCAGACGCGCACCTGCCACCGGATCGGGCTTCGCCAGCACCAGCGCCTCGGCGATGCCGGGCTGGGCCAGCAGCGCGGCCTCCACCTCGCCGGTCTCTACCCGGAAGCCCCGGATCTTCAGCTGCCCGTCACCACGGCCCAGATAGTCGATGCGGCCATCGGGCAGAAAGCGCCCCATGTCGCCGCTGCGATACATCCGCGCACCGGGCGGGCCGGAAGGATCAGGAACGAAGCGTTCCGCCGTCAGGCCGGGCCGCGCCAGATAGCCCTCGCCCACCCCGGCGCCCGCGATGCAGATTTCCCCGACCGCACCGGGCGGCAGATCATTCAGCATCGCATCGAGGATATGGATGCGCACATTCGGGATCGGACGGCCAATGGTGATCGGCCCGTCATGGCCGGGCAGAACCGTCTCGGCGGTGGAAATACTCTGCGTCTCGGAGGGGCCATAGATATTGATCAGTGGCAGGCCGCGTTCGGGCGGCAGCACATAGCGCTTCATCCGGTCGCCGCCCGCCACCACCCGCGTCAGGCTCTGCGGCCAGTCGAAGCCGGTGGCGGCCAGCGTCTCCAGATAGCCCATCGGCAGATACAGCACCTCGACCCGCGCGCGGGCCAGATGATCGGCCAGCGCCCAGGCATCGCGCAGCACCTCGTCCGGCACCAGAACCAGCCGGGCCCCGACCATCAGCGCGGGCCAGATTTCCGGCAGGATGCCGTCGAAGGCGATATTGGCCACCACCGAAACCGCCGTGCCGGGGCCGAGTTCGCACAGGTCGGCATACCAGCGGCTCATGTTTGCAAGGCCGCTGTGGGTATTGATCGAGCCTTTGGGCGCCCCGGTCGTGCCCGAGGTATAAACGATATAGGCGCGGTCGGGGCGGGCCACAGCGGGCGGCCTCCCCGGCTTGCCTTCGGCCTCGGGCGCGATGACGATGGCATCGCCCCAGCGTGGCTCCGGTCGGCCGATCACATGGCGCATCCCGGTATCGCGGAGGATGAAGCCGATACGCTCATCCGGCGCATCCAGCGGCAGCATCACATAGACCGCCCCCGCCTTGTTCGCCGCCAGCATGGCCACGATATGATCAGGGCCACGTCCGCAACCCAGACCCACCGCATCGCCGGGCCGCAGCCCCGCCGCGATCAGCGCATGGGCCAGCCGGTTGGCCCGGTGGTCCAGCGCGGCATAAGTCAGGTCTTCGTCATTCCAGCTTAGCGCCACGGCATCGGGCCGGAGCTGCGCCTGTGCCTCGAAGGCCGCCAGCGCGCTTTCGGCGGGCATCGGCGCGGCGGTGTCGTTCCAGCCCGCCAGCCGGGTGCGATCTTCCGCTGTCACCAGCGGCAGCGCATGCAGCGCCGTGTCGGGCGCCGCCACCACCGCCCCCAGCAGCGCGGCATAATCGTGGCAAAACCGCTCGATGGTCGTCGCATCGAACAGGTCGGTGGCATATTCGCAATCGAAATGCAGGCCCGTCCCGGTTTCAAAACCGGTCAGCGTCAGGTCGAACTTGGCGGTCACCGCCTCGGCCTCGACCGACAGCAACCGCAGCCCCGGCAGATCCGCCGCCGTCGCGGGTGCGTTTTGCAGCGCGAAGCTGACCTGAAACACCGGCGCATGGGCAAGGCTGCGTTCGGGGTTCAGCAGATCAATGAGTTGTTCGAACGGCAGATCCTGATGATCGAAGGCTTCCAGCGCGGTGCGACGCACCTGCGACAGGAATCCGGCAAAGCTCTGCCCCGGTTCGACCGCATGGCGCAGCACGATGGTATTGACGAAGAAGCCGATCATCCCCTCGACCTGGGCCGAGCGGCGATTGGCGATCGGGCTGCCCACCGGAATGTCAGTCTGCCCGGAATACCGCGCGAGCAACACGGCATAGACCGCGTTCAGCACCATGAACAGCGTGGCGCCCTGCCCCGAGGCCAGCGCCTTCAGCCGCGCGGCCAGACCGGCGCCGATGTGGAAACTGTGGGTCGCGCCCCGGTGGCTTTGCGCCGCAGGGCGCGGGTGATCCAGTGGGAGGGACAGCGGCGTCGCGGGCAGATCGGCCAGCCGCGCCAGCCAGTAGCCCTCTTGCCGCGCCAGTTCCTCGCCCGACAGCCAGTCGCGCTGCCACAGCGCGAAATCGCCGTATTGCACCGGCAGGGGCGGCAGCGGGTCCGCCCCCTCGCCCGCCTGAAGCGCGGCATAGATCGCCGCGACCTCGCGCATCAGCACACCCATTGACCAGCCGTCGGCAATGATGTGGTGCAGGTTTACCAGCAGCAGGTGATCCTCGGGGGCCAGAACCACCAGATGCGCCCGCAGCAGCGGGCCGGTCGTCAGATCGAAGGGCGCGCGGGCATCCGCCGCCACCAGATCGCGCGCCAGCCGGTCGCGGGTGGCGGCGTCATGGGCGGAGAGGTCGGTCACCTGCAAGGTCAAGTCCAGCCGGGGCCGCACCACCTGCCGGGGCACGCCCTGCACGGTGGGGAAATGGGTGCGCAGCGTCTCGTGCCGCGCAATCAGCCGGTCCAACGTCTGCTGCAACAGCCCGTGCTCCAGCCGTCCTTGCAGCCGCAGCGCGCCGGGGATGTTGTAGAACGGATTGCCCGGTTCAAGCTGGTCAAGGAACCACAGCCTTTGCTGGGCAAAGGACAGGGGCAGATCATCCCGCCCCGCCGCGCGCGGATGCAGGACCGGCAGGCCCCGCGCGCCTGTCGCCGCCCGTTCGTCCAGTGCCGCCGCCAGATCGGCCAGCGTCGGCACCTCGAAGAACAGCCGCAGCGGCAGGTCGGCCCCCCGTTCCGCCCGGATGCGCGAGGCCGCCTGTGTCGTCAGCAGCGAATGGCCGCCAAGCGCAAAGAAATTATCCTCGCGCCCGACCTGCGCGACGCCCAGCAGATCCTGCCAGATGCCCGCCAGCCAAAGCTCGGTCTCGCCCTGCGGCGGGGTGAAGCTGCCCGCCTGCACCTCCGGCTGCGGCAGGGCGGCGCGGTCGATCTTGCCATTGGCCGTCATCGGCCAGCGTTCCAGCGGCAGAATGGCCGCAGGAACCATATGTTCGGGCAGGTCGCGCGCCAGCGCCCGGCGCAGCGCCGCCGGATCGGCAGCGCCTTCCGCCGCGATCACCCAGGCCAGCAGCCTCCCCGCGCGCGCCAGAACCAGTGCCTGTTCGACCCCCGGCTGCCGGGTCAGCGCCTGTTCGATCTCGCCCGGCTCGATCCGGTAGCCGCGCAGGCTGATCTGCGCATCGACCCGGCCCAGATGGTGCAGCGCGCCATCTGCCCGCCGCCGCGCCAGATCGCCCGAGCGATACATCCGCGCGCCGGGTGGCCCGAAAGGATCGGGCAGGAAGGCCGCCGCCGTCTGGCCCGGCTGGTTCAGATAGCCCTGTGCCACGCCCTCGCCCGCGATCCACAGCTCCCCCACCGCGCCCAGCGGCACCGGGTTCAGCCGGGCGTCCAGCAGGTAGATGCGGGTATTGCCGATGGGCTGACCGATCGCCGGATCATCGCCCGCCCCCGGCGCCACCGCGCCCGCCGTGGCGATCACCGTCGTCTCGGTCGGGCCGTAATTGTTGTGCAAAACCCAGCCCGCGCCCTCGGCCGGGCGTTGGCGCAGCCGGTCACCGCCGGTCATCACCGCCATGCCCGCGCGGTCAAGCTGCCCGCCCGCCATGCCCAGTTCGGCCAGCGGCGTGGTCAGGAAACAGGCGTCTGCCTGCTGATCGGCCAGCCAGTCCAGCAGATGCGCCGGGTCGTCCTGCACCGGCTGCGGCGTCATGACCAGCGTGCCGCCCGCGGCAAGGATCGGCCATGTCTCGGCCGCCGAACCGTCAAAGCCGAAGCGCATGGTGGCAACGAAGCGGCTGTCCGGGCCGAAGGACAGATAGCCCGCCATCCAGTTGCACAGATTGCGCAGGCCGCGATGTGGCACCACCACACCCTTGGGCCGCCCGGTGGAGCCGGAGGTATAGATCACATAGGCCGCCGCCTCGGCCGGGGCGGCAAGCGGGGCGCTGTCATCGGGCGGCAACCCGGCCACATCGGCCGGGTCAAGGCAGGGCAATCCGCCCGCAAAGGACGCCCGCCCGCCGATCACCAGCGCCGGGGCCGCATCTTCCAGCATATAGGCCAGTCGCTCTGCCGGGTAAGACGGCTCCAGCGGCAGATAGGCCGCACCGCAGCGCAGCACCGCCAGCATCGCCGCCACCCGCCAGGGTTCGGCCTCGGCATGGATCGCCACCAGATCCCCCGGCCCGATCCCCCGCGCCCGCAAGGCGGTGGCAAAGCGCCGCGCCAGCAGGTCCAGCCCCTGCCGGCTCAACCCCGCCGCCCCGCAAACGATGGCCGGATGATCCGGCGCTTCGACCGCCAGCGCCGCCAGCCGCGCCACCGGATCGGCCATCCCCTCGCTGCGCGGCCCGCGCGCCAGCGTCACCGTCAGCAGCGCCTGCTCCTCGATCCCCAGGATCGGCAGATCACCCAGCGGCAACGACAGATCGGCCGCCGCCATGGCCTGAAGCAGCGCGGTCAGGTTGCGCCCGATCCGCGCCGCCGTATCCGGCCGGAACAGCCCGGCATCATAGGCGAGTTGCAGGCTCAGCCCGCCTTCGGGCAGTTCCACCGCCGTCACCGTCAGATCGAATTTCGGCGGTGCGGCGGGCAACGCGAAGGGCGCGACCTCCAGCCCCGGCAGATGCACCGCCTGCCCGGCGGCATTCTGCAAGACCAGCACCGTCTGGAACAAGGGCGCCTGATCCAGACGGCGCGCGGCACCCGTCGCCTCCACCACCCGCTCGAACGGGGCGGATTGATGGGCAAAGGCCGCCTCCACCTGTTCGCGCACCGCGCGCAGGTAATCCCCCAGCGGCAGGTCAGGCCGGGGCTGGCAGCGCAGCGCGACCATGTTGACGAAGAAGCCGAAGATCCCCTCGACCTCGGCCCGTGCGCGATTGGCAACCGGGCTGCCGATGCAGATGTCCTCCTGCCGGGCATAGCGGGCCAGCAAGGCCCCCTGCCCCGCCAGCAACAGGGTGAACAGCGTCGTGCCCTGTTGCGCGGCCAGCCGCCGCAACCCGGCCACGACCGGCGCCGCAAGCTCCAGATCGACCGCGCCGCCCTGCCCCGAGGGCAGCGCCGGGCGCGCGAAATCGGCGGGGAAGGTCGAGACCGGCGGCAGATCGGCCAGCGCCGCCTTCCACCAGTCCAGTGCCTCGTCCTGAACCGGCGCGCCGGGGCCGTTCTGCCACAGCGCGTAATCGGCATAGTCCAGCCTCAGGGCGGGCAGGCTTTCGCCATGCCACAGCAAGGCCACCTCGCGCATCAGCAGCGCGATGGACCAGCCATCGGCCACGATATGATGCAGGGTGATGACCAGCAGATGATCACCCTCGCCCAGCCGGAACAGCGCCGCCCGGATCAGGGGGGCCACCGACAGATCGAAGGGCCGTGCCGCTTCGGCCGCCCCGAGGCGCCGCGCGTCCTCCAGCCGGGCCTGAGCCGGAACGCCCGTCAGATCCGTGACGTCGAGCGTGATCCGCGCCGCCTCCGATGGCAGCACCACCTGACGCGGCAGGCCGTTCACCGCCACGAAGCGGGTGCGCAGCGCGGCATGCCGCTCCATGATCCGGTGCAGCACCGCTTCCAGCCGCGCGACATCCAGCGCACCGCTCAGCCGGAAGGCCGCGGGCAGGTTATAGGCCGCGCTTTCGGGGTCCAGCGTCTGCACGAACCACAATCGCTGTTGCTGGCCCGACAGCGGATAATCCGCCGACGCCGCCCGGCGCGGCCGGATTTCCCGCGCCGCGATCCAGTCCAGCAGCGCAGGCTTCGCCGCCCGGATCTCGGCGATCAGAGCCTCGTCCAGCGCCTCCAGATCGCCCTCCAGCTCCAGATCGCCGTCATCCGCCGAAACCGTGATGCCAAGCGCGGCCAGCCGCCGCCACAGAACCGCTGCCGTCATATCCGCATCTTCTTCTTCGGGGTCTCCGGCGCGGGGCCGCGCAGGCTGTCGATATGCCGGGCCAGCGATTCCACGGTTTGCAGCGCGAAGGCCTTTTCCAGCCCGATCTCGATTCCGAAAGCCTCGCCCAGCCGGTTCAGCGCCGTCACCGCCCGCAGCGAATGACCGCCCAGCCGGAAGAAATTGTCGGTCACACCGACTTCCCCGCGGCCCAGAACCTCGGCCCAGATCGCGGCGATACGCGCCTCGGTCTCGGTCCGGGGGGCGACGAAGGCCACCGCCTTGGTGAAATCGGGCGCCGGCAGCGCCTTGCGGTTCACCTTGCCATTTGGTGTCAGCGGCACCGCCTCCAGCACCACGAAAGCTGTGGGCATCATGAAGTCGGGCACGCGGCCCGCCAGTTGCTCGCGCAGATCCGCCTCGTCGAAGGACCGCGCCACGACATAGGCGATCAGCCCCAGTTCGCCGCTGGCATCCGGCCCGGCCACCACCACCGCCTCGCGGATACCGCAGGCCATGATCGCCGCCTCCACCTCGCCCGGCTCGATCCGCACGCCTCGGATCTTCAGCTGGTCATCTGCCCGGCCAAGGAAGTCGATGGCACCGTTCGGCAGATAGCGCGCCCGGTCGCCGGTGCGATACATCCGGCTGCCGGGCGGCCCCAGCGGATCGGGGATAAAGGCCCCCGCCGTCAGGTCGGGACGGTTCACATAACCACGCGCCAGCGCAACCCCGGCGATGAACAGATGCCCTGGCACACCCACGGGAACCGGCTCCATATCATCGTCCAGCACATACATCGCCACATTGTCGATGGGCCGCCCGATGGGCACCCCCGGACCGAAGCGCGGATCTTCCGGCGCGCAGGGCCAATGCGTGACCTCCACCGCCGCCTCGGTCGGGCCATAGAGGTTGTGCAGCCGCACATGCGGCACAAACTCTGCCAGCCGGTCCTGCACCGCGCGCGGCAGCGCCTGCCCCGAACACAGCACGCCGCGCAGCGAGGCGTAATCCGACGGGTCGGCCTGCCCCAGCGAGGCTTCCACCATCGGCGGCACGAAATGGATCAGCGTGATCGCCTCTTCCCGCACCAGCCGCGCCAGATAGGCGACGTCGACATGGCCGCGCGGCCGCGCGATGACCAGCATCCCCCCGGCCACCAGCGGCAGGAAGATCTCGCCCACCGACACGTCGAAACCGAAGGGCGTCTTCTGCACCATCCGGTCCCCGGGCTGCACCGCAAAGGCATGATGCAGCCACAGCACCCGGTTCACGATGGCCCTGTGCTCGACGCATACGCCCTTTGGTTTTCCAGTGGAGCCTGAGGTGTAGATGACATAGGCGGCGTTTTGGGGGGTTGTTCGGGTTTCCGGCGGGGTTTCGGGGAGGGAGCGGGCCTCGGTCTCGCCCGTTTCGGGATCGGGGTGGGTGGCGAGGGTCAGAACCGGGGCGGGGGTCAGGGATTGCAGGCGGCTGGCCTGCGCGCTCTGGGCCAGCACCAGCACCGGCGCCGCATCGTCCAGCATATAGGCCAGCCGGTCGTCGGGGTGTTCGGGGTCCAGCGGCACATAAGCGCCGCCCGCCTTCAGCACCGCGAGCAGCCCCACGATCATCTCGAACGAGCGTTCGCAGCACAGGCCCACCCGCGTCTCGGGGCCGACGCCGAGCTGCACCAGACGATGCGCCAGCCGGTTGGCGCGCGCCTCCAGCGCGGCATAGGTCAGGCTGATGCCCTCGTAGCGCAGCGCGATCCGGTCCGGGTGCCGCGCGGCGGCGGCACTGACCAGCGTGTCCAGCCGCCCGGTTACCGTTTCGGCTTCCCGCGCCGCCGGCGGCGGGGCGGGCGCCCAGCCCGCCACCACCGCCGCGCGTTCCGCTGCATCCATCAGCGGCAGCGCCCCGATCCGTGTCTCCGGCGCCGCCGCGCAGGCCGCCGCCAGATGGCGGAACTGCGCCGCCAGCCGCGCGATGGTCGCCGCATCGAACAGGTCGGTCGCATATTCGATGGCCCCGGTCAGCCCGCCCTGCCCCGGCAGGTCCTGCAAACTGCCCGGCACTTCCTGCAAACTGAAGGTCAGGTCGAACTTCGTCGCCGTCACCGCCACGCCCGCCGGTTCCAGCCGCAGCCCGCCGAAGGCCATCGCTCCCAGCGGCGCGTTCTGCAGCGCCAGCATCACCTGGAACAGCGGCGCATGGCTCAGGTCGCGGGCCGGTTGCAGCGCCTCGACCAGCTGGTCGAAGGGCAGATCCTGATGCGCCTGCGCCGCCAGCGCATCCTCGCGCAGCCGCCCCAGCAGCGCCGAGAACGGCTCGGCCGCATCCACCCCGGCGCGCAGCACCAAAGTATTGACGAAGAAGCCGATCAGCCCCTCCAGCGCCGCATGCCGCCGCCCCGCCACCGGCGTGCCGATGGCGATGTCCTCCTGCCCGCTCCACCGCGCCAGCAGCACCGACAGCACCGCCACCAGCACCATGTGCAGGCTGGTCCCGGTGCGCCGCGCCAGCGCCTCCAGCGCGCGGGTCAGACCGGCGGGCAGATCGAAGGGCATCACCGCCCCGGCATGGCTTTGCACCGCCGGGCGCGGCCGGTCGGTCGGCAGCGCCAGCCGGTCGGGCATCCCGGCCAGCCGGGCGCGCCAGTAGGCCAGCTGCCGCTCCAGCTCCGGCCCCTGCAGATGCGCCCGCTGCCAGGCCGCGTAATCGCCGTATTGCAGCGGCAGCGGCGGCAGATCCGCCGCCCGCCCCGCCAGCGCCGCCTCGTAAAGCGCCGCCAGTTCGCGCAGGAACACCCCCAGCGACCAGCCGTCCGAGACGATGTGATGCAGCACCAGCGCCGCGAGGTGATCCTCCGGCCCCAGCCGGATCACCCGCGCCCGCAGCAGCGGACCCCGCGCCAGATCGAAGGGTTCGGCCGCCAGAACGGCCAGCCGCGCCCCGGCGGCGGCCATCGGATCGGCCTCATCCGACAGATCCTCCAGCGGCAGATCGACCGGGCCGGGCGGCAGGATCACCTGCACCGGCAGCGCCTGATCGGTGGCAAAGACCGTGCGCAACGCCTCGTGCCGCGCCACCAGCCCGGTCAGCGCCTGCGCCAGCGCGTCCGGCTCCAGCCGCCCGGTCAGCCGCAGCGCGACCGGCTGGTTATAGGCCGTGTCGCCCGGCGACAGCTGGTCGAGGAACCACAGCCGCTGCTGCGCGAAGGACAGCGGAACCGGCCCCGGCCCGCGCGGCGCCGGATCGGGCAGCACGGGATCGGGCAGCACGGGCGCGCCCCCGTCCTGCAAGCTGCCCCCGTCCTGCACCGCATCCTTGCCCGCGATGGCCGCCGCCACCACCGGCGCCAGCCCCTCCAGCGTCGGATGCTCGAACAGCGCCCGCAGCGACAGCTCGATCCCCCAGCGCCGCCGCACCCGCGCGATCAGCTGCGTCGCCAGAAGCGAATGCCCGCCAAGCGCAAAGAACGTCTCCCCCGCCCCGATCCGGTCCGCCGAAAGCCCCAGAACCTCCGCCCAAAGCCCCGCCAGCTCCGCCTCGACCCCGGCCCGGACCACAACCGCCCCCCCCTGAACCACCGGCAAAGGCAAGGCCCGACGATCCACCTTCCCGTTCAGACTCAACGGAAACCCAGACAACACCATGATCGACGACGGCAACATGTAGGACGGAAGGCTGGCCTCCGCCGCCCGGCGCAGCACCGCCTCATCGGCCCCGGTCGCATAGGCCAGCAGACGCGGCTGCCCGGCACTTTCATCCAGCAGCACCAGCGCCTGTGTCGCGCCCGCCGCCAGCAACACCGCCTCGATCTCGGCAGGCTCGATCCGGTAGCCGCGCAGCTTGATCTGGTCGTCCACCCGGCCCAGAAACTCGATCTGGCCATCGGCGCGCATCCGGCCCAGATCGCCGGTGCGGTAAAGCCGCGCACCGGGGACCCCGTAGGGATCGGCGCGGAAACGATCTGCCGTCAGGTGCGGCTGATTGAGATAGCCAAGCGCCAGCCCCGCGCCACCCAGCCAGATTTCGCCCGCCATGCCCTGCGGCACCGGGCGCAGTGCCGGGTCCAGAAGCCGCAGCACCATGCCGGGGATCGGCCGGCCGATGGGGATTTCGCGCGCGGGCGCCGGATCGGGCGGCACGTCGCAGGCGGTGGCGATGATCGTCGCCTCGGTCGGGCCATAGGTATTGACCAGCCGGATGCGCGCGGCCTCGGGCCGCCGGCTCCAGGTTGCAAGCTGCGAAGGCGTCACCTTCTCGCCGCCGAGGATCACCAGCCGCAAAGCTTCGGGGATCGGCGCGCTGTCCTCGGCCCAGAGCTGCCAGAACCGCGTCGGCAGGTCGAGCACTGTCACCCCCTCGCGGGCGAGGAAATCGGCGAAGGCGGCGCCGGTATCCAGAAAGCCCTCGGGGCGCGGGACCAGCGCGGCGCCCGCCATCAGCGTCGGCAGTATTTCCTCGACCGAGGTATCAAAAGCCGGGGTTGCGAATTGCAGCACGCGGTCCTGCGGGCCAAGACCGCAGAGAGCAATGTGATGCGCCGCATGGTTCATCACGCCGCGATGCGGGATGACCACACCCTTGGGCCGCCCGGTGGTGCCGGAGGTGTAGAGGATATAGGCGGGGTCGTCCGGCCCACAGCCGGGCAGCGGGCCTTCAGGCGCCTCGCCCGCGGTTTCGGGGTCCAGCAGATGCGCCGCACCCGCCGCCTGCAAACCGGCATGCCGGGCTACCGGGGCCAGCACCAGCGCGGGCCGCGCCTCTGACAGGATCAGCGCCTGCCGCGCGGGCGGCATTGCCGGGTCCAGCGGCAGCCAGGCCACCCCTGCCTTGATGCAGGCCAGGATCGCGGTCACCAGACCGGCGCCCCGGTCAAGGCAAAGGCCGACCGGCGCGCCATGCGCCACACCCGCAGCCCGCAGCCGATGCGCCAGCCGGTCCGAGGCGCGATCCAGCGCCGCATAACTCAGGCCGCCGGGGCCCGTGACCGCCGGATGATCCGGCGCCTCGGCCACGCGGGCGGCGAAAGCCACCAGCACCGGCACCTGTGGCAGCGGCGCGGGCGCCTCGGCCGGGGCCTCGGCCGCGCCGAGCGTCAGATCGGCCAGCGCCGCATCGGGGCGGCGCACGATGTCGCGCAACAGATGGTCGAACTGCCCCGCCATGGCGGCGATGCTGCTTTCGTCGAACAGGTCGGTCGCATATTCGAAACAGCCATGCAGCGCCCCGGCCTTTTCCGTCAGCCGCAGCGTCAGATCGAACTTCGACACATGGCTTTCCACCGCCAGCGGTTCGGTCCGCAGGCCCGAGGCATCCAGATCGTCCATCGGCGTGTTCTGAAGCACGAAGACCACCTGAAACAGCGGCGAATGGCTCAGATGCCGCTCGGGGCGCAGCTCCTCGACCAGATATTCAAACGGCAGATCCTGATTGGCATAGGCATCCAGCGCATTGCGCCGCACCTGTTGCAGCAGGGTTTCGAAGCTGGCTTCCGGCGCCACTTCGCTGCGCAGCACCAGCATGTTGACGAAGAAGCCGATCAGGTTCTCGATCTCGGCCCGGTTGCGGTTGGCGATATAGGTGCCGACGCACAGATCCTGCACCCGCGCGTGCCGTGCCAGCAGGATGTTGAAGGCCGAGAGCAGCACCATGAACAGCGTGCTTTGGTGCCGCGCCCCCAGCGCATAAAGCTCTGCCGTCAGATCAGCGGGCAGGGTCACGTCGAAAGTGGCGCCGCGATAGCTTTGCGCGGGCGGGCGCGGGCGGTCGGTGGGCAGGGGCAGCACCGGCGGCGCCCCGGCCAGCCGGTCGCGCCAGTAATCAAGCTGGCTTTGCAGCGTCTCGCCCTGCAACCAGTCGCGCTGCCAGATCGCGAAATCGAGATACTGGATCGCCAGCGGCGGCAGCGGATCGGGCCGCCCCTCGACCGCCGCGCGATACAGCGCCACGAATTCGGTGACCAGCACCCCCATCGACCAGCCGTCAGAGATGATGTGGTGCATGTTGAACAGGATCACATGATCCTCGTCCCCCAGCCGCAACAGACGCGCCCGCACCAGCGGCGACAGGTCCAGCCGGAACGCGGTCTGCGCATCTTCCACCGCCAGACGCCGGGCCTCTGCCTCGGGGTCGGGCAGCGCGCTCAGATCGGTCAGCGGGATCTCCAGTTCCAGCGCCGGGGCGATGACCTGCACCGGCGCGCCATCGCGGTCGAGGAAGGTGGTGCGCAGACTGTCATGCCGCGCAACAATGGTGTTGATCGCCTGCCGCAGCGCCGCCACATCCAGCGGCCCGCGCAGCCGCGTCGGCGCCGGGATGTTGTAGAACGGATTGCCCGGCTCAAGCTGGTCAAGGAACCACAGCCGCTTTTGCGAGAAGGACAGCGGCAGGTCGCCATCGCGCGGCGCCGGGCGGATCGCGGTCATCCCGGTCTGGCGGTTGTCGGCGCGCAGGGCATCGACCTCGGCCGCCAGTTCAGCCACCGTGGGCCGGTCGAACAGCACCGCGCGCAACGGCACATCCACGCCGAACCGCAGCCGGATCTTGGAAATGGCCTGTGTCGCCAGCAGCGAATGCCCCCCCAGATCGAAGAAACGATCCTGCGCCCCCACGCGATCCCGGCCCAGCAGTTCGGCCCAGATCGCGGCCATGGCGATCTGCGTCTCGCCCTCGGGCGTGACGAAACCGTCGTCGCCCCGGCGCGCATCGGGTTTCGGCAGCGCGCGGCGGTCGATCTTGCCATTCGCCGTCACCGGGAAGGCGGGCAGCCAGACGAACCACGCGGGCACCATGTAATCGGGCAGCCGGTCCAGCAGCGCGGCTTTCACCGCGCGCTCGTCCGCTTCGGCCCCCGGTTCGGCCACCAGATAGGCGATCAGGCTGCGTTCGCCCGCGCCGGGATCGGTTGCCACCACCAGCGCCTCGCGGATCGCGGGCAAATCGGTCAACCGCGCCTCGATCTCACCCAGTTCAATGCGGAAGCCCCGGATCTTCACCTGATCGTCGATCCGGCCCAGATATTCCACCGCGCCATCGGACAGATGCCGCGCCAGATCGCCTGAACGATACATCCGTTCCCCCGGCGGGCCGAAGGGATCGGGCACGAAAGCCGCAGCCGTCAGATCGGGGCGGTTCAGATAGCCCCGCGCCAGACCGATACCCGCCAGAAACAGCTCGCCCGCCACACCCGCCGGCACCGGGTTCAATGCTGCATCCAGAACATAAAGCCGGATATTCCCGATCGGATGGCCGATCGGCACCGAGGCCTGCCCCGCGCGCGGCAGGCAATCCCAGTGCGACACTTCGATGGAGGCCTCGGTCGGGCCGTAAAGGTTGCGCAGCGCCACATGCGGCAACGCCGCCAGCACGCGGTTCTGCAAGGCAACCGGCAGCGCCTGCCCGGAACAAAGAATCTGCCGCAGGCTGCCGCAGCCCGAAAGATCGCCATAGTCGATGAAGAATTCCAGCATCGGCGGCACGAAATGCACCGTCGTGATGCGCTGGTCGCGGATCACCCCGGCCAGATAGGCCACGTCCTGATGCCCGCCGGGCCGGGCCATCACCAGCGTCGCCCCCGCGATCAGCGGCCAGAACAGCTCCCATACCGAAACGTCGAAACTGTAGGGCGTCTTCTGCAACAGCCGCTCGCCCGGCGCCACGCCATAGGCGCGGGTCATCCAGCAGAGCCGGTTCACGACCCCGGCCTGCGCCACCATCACGCCCTTGGGGTTGCCGGTCGAGCCGGAGGTATAGATGCAATAGGCCAGCGTCTGCATCGTGCCGCGCGGCGCCGGGTCGGTTTCGGGCCGCTCGGCGACGGCGGCGGCATCATCGGCCAGCAGCACCGGGCAGGCGGCGGCGGGCAACGCGCCGGTCAGATGCGCCAGCGTGACAATCGCACGCGGCCGCGCGTCGCGGATCATATACTCCAGCCGCGCCTCCGGCAGCGCCGGGTCCAGGGGCAGATAGCCCGCCCCGGCCTTCAGGATCGCCAGCAGCGCCACCATCATCGCGGCGCCGCGCTCGGCACAAAGGCCCACCAGATCGTCCGGCCCCACCCCTGCCGCGATCAGCGCATGGGCCAGCCGGTTGGCGCAGCGGTTCAGCTCGGCAAAGCTCAGTTCCCCATCCTCGGCCACCACGCAGGCAGCCTCGGGGCGCAGCGTCACCTGACGGGCGAACATCTCGGCCAGCGGCGCGGCTTCGGGGTAATCCGCCCCGGTCGTGTTCCAGTCGCGCAGGATGCGAGCCTGCTCTGCCGCATCCGGCAGCGGCTCGGCCAGCAGCATGGGTGCCGTGCGCTGGTCCAGCACGCGCTGAAGATGCCGCCCCATCGAAGCAATGGTTTCCGCATCGAACAAGGCGGTGGCATAGTCGATCTCCGCGTCAAAGCCACCTTGCGCCGGGCGCAGCCGCAGCGTCAGGTCATACATCGCATGGGGCGCGCGCGCAGGCTCGGCCTGCACCTCCAGCCCGCGCATCGCGGGCAGCACCGGGGCCGCCCCCGCAATTTCCAGCGCGACCTGAAACACCGGGGCATGGCCCAGATGCCGCTCGGGCTGCACCGCCTCCACCATGGCATCGAAGGGCACGGCGCCGCGCGTCTCGGCGGCGGCGCGGCTGGCCGCCAGGCGGTGCCGCAGATCGCCAAACCGCATCTCGCCCGAAACCGCCAGCCGCAGCGGCAGCATGTCGGTCAGCGGGCCGACTTCGCCGGTCGGCACCCGATGCGGCAGACCGATGCACAGATCGCCCTGCCCGCTGTAGCGATGCAGCAGCACGGCAAAGGCGGTGGCGGCCAGATCGGCGGCCTCTGCCGCGCTTGCCGCCGCCAGCGACAGGAAGAAGCCATGCCGCGCGCCGCTGTGATCCTGCACCGCAGGCCGTGGCCGGTCGGTCGGCAGCGCCAGCAGCGCGGGCGCATCCTGCAAGGCATCGCGCCACCAGTCCAGATCGGCGCGGCCATTGTCCGAGGCCATCCAGCCCAGTTGCGCCTCGGCCAGCGCCGCATGTTGCCGCGCGGCGGGCAGACGCGGGGCCAGCCCCGCTACCTCGGCCGAATAAAGCGCGGCCAGTTCCGCCAGCATCCGCTCCGCCGACAGGTCATCAACCACGATACGATGGGCGCACAGGATCAGGCGATGCATCTCGTCATCCGCCGCCGAAGTCAGCAGCGCGATCCGCAGCAACCCGCCCGCCAGCAGATCGAAGGGCGCCGCCCGCAGCGCATCGGCGGCAGCTTCCACATCATCCACCACCCGGCAGTCGGTCAGCCCGTCGAGCGCTGGCAGAAGTTGCGCCACCGGGCGGCCCTCTTCCAGCGCGAAGCGATAACGCAGCACCTCGTGCCGTGCCGCAAGCGCAGCGGCAGCCCGTTCCAGCGCGCCGGTATCAACCGTCCCCTCCAGCCGCAGCCCCTGGCTGACCGTATAAATCGGATCCCCCGGCGCGAACTGGTCCAGATAAAACAGCCGCGCCTGCAAGGGCGACACCGGGCGGGGCTGAATATCCTCGGCCACCACCACCCGGCGGGCAAGCGCATGGTCGATCTCCACCGCAAGCATCTCGATCGTCGGATTCTCGAACAGCGCGGTCAGCGAGACATCCACCCCGAACCGCTGGTCCAGCGCCGAGATGATCTGCGTCGCCAGCAGCGAATTGCCCGCCAGTTCCAGAAAATTGTCGCGGATCGAGATATCCTCACCGCCCAGCAGATCGCGCCACAGCGCGGCAAGCTCGATCTCGGTCGCGCTGCGCGGCGCCACGAAATCGCTTTGCACCGCCGCCCCGGCCTGCCACGACCACAGCGGCCGGAACCCCTGTTCCGCGAACAGCCGCGCGCAGCGGAAGCGCTGGATCTTGCCCGAGGTCGTGCGCGGCAGATCGCCGGTCCTGACCAGCAGGAAGGCCGCCAGATCCGCGATGTCATGCCGTTCGGCCAGCATGGCGCGCAACTGTTCGGCCAGCCCCTCGGTTTTCAGCGCGCGGCGGTCCAGCACCTCCTGCACCACCACCAGCCGGGTCTCGCGCCCGTCCTCCACCGTAAAGACGGCCGCCCCGCTGCGCCGGAACGCCGGGCTCAGCGCCTCGACATCCGGTTCGATATCCTGCGGGAACAGGTTGCGCCCGGCGAGGATCATCATTTCCTTGCTGCGCCCGGCGATGAACAGCTCGCCCCCGTCGATCAGGCCGATGTCGCCGGTCCTGAAGAACGCGCCCTCCTGCCCCGGCAGGCGATGACCGAAGGCCGCCTGCGTTTCCGCCGGGTTGCGCCAGTAGCCGCGCGCGACCGAAGGGCCGCTGACCCAGATCTCGCCCGGCTGACCCTCGGGCAGCACCGCGCCCTCCGGCCCCACGATCACCGTGCCCGGCGCCACGCCATGCCCGACAAGCTGCCCCTGCGCCAGCGCCGCCTCGTCGCCCGAAGCATTCGGACCGGCGATCATGCGCGGCAATTGCCCCGCCACATGCAGGCGCGGCGCCGCCACCAGAAGCGTGGTTTCCGCCAGCCCATAGGCCGGCGTCACCGCCGCCGGGTCGAAGCCGCAATCCGCGAAGGCCGTGCAGAAGGCGGTCAGCGTCTCGGGCCGCACCCGCTCCGCCCCGTTGATCGCCACCCGCAGCGACGACAGGTCCAGCCCGGCGCGATCCTCTGCCCCGATCCGCGACACGCACAGATCCCAGGCGAAATTCGGCGCCCCGGTGATGGTCGCGCGGAAATCGCTGATTGCCTGAGGCCAGCGACGCGGCCGGGTCAGGAAGGCCAGCGGCGTCAGATGCACCGCATGGCAGCCGTTGAACAGCGCCGAGAAGATGCCACCCACCAGCCCGAAATCGTGATGCGGTGGCAGCCAGGACACGATGACATCCCGCGCGCTCATCCCGAATGTGTCGCGGCTCAGCCCCAGATTGGCCAGCGCGTTGCGATGGCTGATCATCACCCCCTTGGGCGTGCCGGTCGAGCCAGAGGTATATTGCAGGAACAACAGATCATCGGGCGACAGCGCGGGGGCAACCCAGTCCGCAGGCGCTTCCCCTTCGACCAGCAGGCGCGGCAGCGCGGCCAGCGCCGGCTCCGCCGCAAGCTTTTCACCCTGCGCGGCGCCGGTCAGCAGCAGCACCGCCCCGGCGTCTTCCGCGATCCGCGCCAGACGCGGCAACCCCTTGACCGAGGCGGGCGACAGCGCGGGCACCGCCACCACCCCCGCAAGCGCACAGGCCACCACCGCAACCACATAGTCGCGTCCCGGTGGCAAGACGATCAGCACGCGGTCCCCCGCCGCCGCCTGCGCCTGGATGCGGCCCGCCACCCCCCGCGCCAGATCACCAAGACCGCCAAAGCTCAGAAGCTCCTGCCGGTCCTGATCCAGGAAGGTGAACGCAGGCTTTTCGGCATCGTCCCGAAATCTGGCAAGCAGCAGATCGGAAAAGGTCGCAAACTCTGTCATCTTACCAAGCCATTGCAAACGTTGAATGAATTAAAGCCAGCATCCGGAACGGCGCGTTTATTGAGGACGGGACAGGAACTGGCAGGGACAGAGGAACACAGGTCGCGCCTGCGGGGCCCGGCCCGCCGGTCCTGACATCATGGTCACATCCTCACCCTGAAACTGACTGGCTGTTCGCCATTTTTCTTACAACCATTACGAAAGAAAAAATTTGTTGCGTCAAGAAAATTGTTTTTCTGAGGCGCCTTCAACAGCCGTTCTCCGGTGACAGAAGCAGGGCCTTGCAGTATTCTGACTAAAACAATAAGAAATACGCGATCAAGCCTGCCGCCAGATCGAATCAGGTGGAAAGGATATAGCATGCTCCCCGACATCCCCCGCGCCGCAGCCTTGTAGACAGGGGGCACCCGATGACCCGCCATCTGCCCTCCGCCGATGCCGTTCCGGTGGATACGCTCCGGCTCGATACTTTCGAAACCGGCCTTCTGGCGGTGCTGCGGCATTTCCTGACCGCCTATGCCCATCCTGGCTCGCAAAGCTGGCAGGCCGCCTTCCAGATTGCGGCCGAACGCTGGGGTCAGGCGCGCGGTCCGCAGATCGCCATGGGCCTGCTGTCGGTGCTGCAAACGCTGCGCGGCGCCCGACGGGGACCGTTCGATTTTGCCAATCCGCTGTGCCGCACCTGCCGGACCTGGGCCACCGGCTCCGAAGTTGCCTTCCTGGCGATGATCCAGGCCATGCGCCGCGACCGCACCGATCTCGCCCGCCCCGCTGTGCTGCGGCTGACCGAAGGCACCATGGACCCCGGCCTGATCCGCGCCGCGCTGGCCTTTGCGGCCCGCCACCCCGCCGGGCCGGATGCGCAGACCTTCACCCCGGCCGAGACATCCGCACCGGCCCCGCGTCACCTGCGGCTGGTTCACTGACCCGCCCCCCTGAAGGAACCCCCATGCTCGTTTCGACCGCCCGCTATCCCACCGCCCATGGCTCGAAATATCTGCAACAGCTGTGCAAGCATTTCGCCCACAAGGTCGAGGTCAGCTTCGACGCCACGCAGGGCCGCGTCGCGCTGTCCTCCGGCCCGGCGGAGATGACCGCCGACCCCGAGGGGCTGACCCTTCGCGTCACCGCCGAGGACGCCAAGGCGCTGATCCAGGCGCGGTATGTCATTGACAGCCATCTGGTGAATTTCGCCTACCGGGAAGGATTTACCGGCCTCGACTGGCAGCTTGATCCAGCCTGAGGACCATTTATGATCCGTTTATGAACCCCAGACCGTATTTGAGGCCTATAAACAGATCATCGCGGTTGAAATCCAGCATGATGATCCATATAACGATCATACCCGGCGTATGAGCCCCGTTCATGGATCATCCGATGCGCAAGGACCAGACCATATCCCCCCCGGCGCAAGAGGCGCTTGGCATTCTCGCCGCGATGATCCGCGCGGCACGGATGCAGCGCGGCATGACCGCCGCTGAACTTGGCGCACGGGTCGGAGTGTCGCGCGGGGTCATCCAGCGGCTTGAGGCGGGCGAGCCGGGCACCGCCATCGGCACCGCTTTCGAGGCGGCGGTGATCCTTGGCATTCCGCTGTTCGACGTGCCGGCCGACCAGCTTGGCACGTTTCTGGACCAGAGACGCGCCCTGAACGCCCTGCTGCCGAAACGCGCCTTCCAGGCCAGCCAGTCGAAGCCCGACAATGACTTCTGACCCCCTGCTGCGCCCGGCGCAATCCGCCTTCGTCTGGATCTGGCTGCCCGGCGCCACCGACCCTGTGGTCTGCGGCCGGATCGACCTTGTGGACGGCATCAACCGCTTCACCTATGGCCGCAGCTACCTGGCCAGGCCCGATGCCATCCCGGTCTGGCTGCCGGAACTGCCCTTGGTGAACCGGGTGATCCTGCCCGAGGCACCGCATGTCATCGCCGGCGCGCTGCGCGATGCCGCGCCCGATCAATGGGGCCGCCGGGTCGTGCTGAACCGGCAGTTCCGCCGCCGGGGCAAGGATGTCGATACCGCCGAACTGGACGAGCTGAACTATCTGCTGCTCTCCGGCTCCGACCGGATCGGCGCGCTGGATTTCCAGACCTCCGCCACCGACTACCGCCCCCGCCTGCAAGGCGAAGCCCGGTTGCAGGATCTGCTGAACGCCGCCGACGCAGTGGAGCGCGGCACCCCCCTGTCGCCCGAACTGGACGAGGCGCTGCGGCACGGCACGTCGATCGGTGGCGCGCGGCCCAAGGCGCAACTGACTGATGGCCATCGCAAGCTGATCGCCAAATTCTCATCCTCGCGCGATCAGCACAACGTGGTGAGGGGTGAGTTTCTGGCGATGTGCCTCGCCCGCGAAGCAGGGCTGGAAGTGGCCGAAGTCCAATGCGCGCAGGTCGAGGGCAAGGATGTCCTGCTGGTCGAACGCTTCGACCGCGTGGCACAGGGCGCAGGCTTCCTGCGCCGCGCAATGGTTTCGGCCCTTACCCTGCAAGGGCTGGATGAAACCGCCGCCCGCTATGCCAGCTATCCGGCACTGGCCACGGTGCTGCGCCACCGCTCGGGCAGCCCGGTCGCGGATTGTCGCGCGCTTTGGTCACGGATGCTGTTCAACATCCTTGTCGGCAATACCGACGATCACGCCCGCAACCATGCCTGTTTCTGGGATGGCCACGCGATCCGGCTGACGCCCGCCTATGACATCGACCCCCGGCCCCGTCTGGGGCGCGAGGCCAATCAGGCCATGGCCGTGCAGGGCAATGACCGCCGCGCCCGCATCGCCACCGCCCTTGCCGCGGCAGGCGAGTTCGGGTTGCGGCAGGACGAAGCCATTGCCCTCGCCCGCCAGCAGATCGAAACCATCCGCGCCCGGTTCCGCCCGCTGACCGAGGCGGCAGGGCTGACCCGGCCCGGGGCCGATCTTCTGGCAGGCCGCGCCATCCTCAACCCCTATGCGTTCGAGGACGCCCCACAGGAGCTTGCCGCGCTGGACGGCCCGCTCTAGCTCAGGCCGCGACCAGCCGCACATCCTCGGGCTGCCACGTCAGCACCACGCTGTCACCCTTGGCAAAGGGATGCGCCGAAGGCGGCAGGATGGCAAAGACCTCGCCCGCCGGGGTTGCCAGCGTATACTGGATCGAATTGCCCAGATAGGCGGCATAGCTGACTTCGGCAGGGATGCCGCCCGGCACCGGCCCGGCTGACAGCCGCACCTGATGCGGACGCAGGACCAGCTTCGCCGCGCCTTTCGCCGTGCTGGCCAGCGGCAGCGCATAATCCTGCCCCAGAAGACGCAGCCGCGTGGCCGCGCCGCTTTCCGTCACCTCGACATCCAGCAGGTTCGCATCACCGATGAAATCCGCGATAAAGGCGGAAGCCGGACGTTCATACAGATCGTGCGGCGTGCCTTCCTGTGCGATCTCGGCATTCTTCATCACGATGATGCGGTCGGAAACTGCCATCGCCTCTTCCTGATCATGGGTCACATAGATCGCCGTCAGGCCCAGCCGCTGCTGGATCTGGCGGATCTCCTCGCGGACATGGCGACGCAGCTTGGCGTCGAGGTTCGACAGCGGCTCATCCAGCAACAGAACCTCCGGCTCCAGCACGATGGCGCGGGCCACCGCGACCCGCTGCTGCTGCCCACCGGAAAGTTCCGACGGCAGACGCGCCCCGAAACCCTTCAGCCCCACCATCTCCAGCCCCGCCTCGGCACGGGCTTCGGCCTCGGCTTTCGGCATCCGCTTGACGCTCAGCCCATAGGCCACGTTTTCCAGCACCGTCATATGCGGGAACAGCGCGTAGGACTGGAACACCATCGATACCCGCCGATAGGTCGCCGACAGATGCGTCACATCCTGCCCGCCGATCAGGATGCGCCCCTCACTGGCGCTTTCCAGCCCCGCGATCAGCCGCAGCGTCGTGGTCTTGCCGCAGCCCGACGGCCCCAGCAGCGTGCAGAGCGTGCCGGGCTGGATATCCAGCGTCAGCGGCTTCAGCGCCGTCACCTCGCCATAGCGCTTGGTGACATTCTCGAAACGGACGGAACCCTTGGTCATCTCGGAACCTTTCATGTCATGCCGCCACGCGGTCAGACCGGCGCAGGCGGCGGCGGCCGATGACGGCCTGCAAAGCAAGGATGGCAGCCAGCATCGTGATGATCAGCACCGTCGAATAGGCGATGGCGATGCCGTATTCGTTGTTCTCGACCCGGCCGACGATAAAGCTGGTGGCCATGTTGTGCCGGGCGGAGACGAGGAAGATCACGGCGGAAACCGAGGTGATCGCCCGCACGAAACTATAGGTGATGGCCGCCAGGATCGCGGGGCCCATCAAGGGCAGGATCACCCGGCGCAGCGTGGTAAAGCTGTTCGCCCCCAGCATGATCGAGGCCTCGTCCAGCGACTTGTCCAGCTGGCTCATCGCCGCGATACCGCCGCGCACACCCACCGGCATGTTGCGGAAGACAAAGACGAGGATCAGGATGATCGCCGTTCCCGTCAGCTCGATCGGCGGGAAGTTGAAGGCCATGACATAGGCAACCCCGATCACCGTGCCGGGAATGGCAAAGCTGAGCATGGTGGAAAACTCGAACGCATCCTTGCCCGCGAATTTCTGCCGCACCAGCAGATAGGCCGTCGCCAGCCCCACCATCGCCGTCAGCGGCGCGGAAATCGCCGCGATCCCCAGCGTGGAAAAATAGCTGTCCCAGGCTGAGCCGGTGAAATGCACGCCATTGCGGAACGATATGGCGAAAGCCTGCTTGTAGTGCGCCAGCGTGAAGCTGTGATTATAGCCCCAGAGCTTCACGAAACTGCCGAAGACGATCAGCGCATAAAGGATCAGCGTGAAGGCCGCCCAGGGCAGCGCGGTGGCATAGCAGGCCCATTTCAGCCCCGGATTCAGGCTGGCATGCTGGCCATTGTCGGCCTTGCCCGTGACCGTGGCATAGCTTTTGCGACCCAGCCAGCGCCGCTGCACCAGAAAGGCGCCCAGCGTCATCGCCAGCAGGATCATCGACAGGATCGCGGCCTTGGCCGGATCGGCGACGGTGCCCACGATGGCAAAGTAGATCTCGGTCGACAGCACGTTGAAATTGCCTCCCAGCACCAGCGGATTGCCGAAATCGGCAAGGCTTTCGATGAAACCCAGCAGAAAGGCATTGGCCAGGCCCGGCCGCATCAGCGGCAACGAGACGCGGCGGAAGGTCTGCCAGCGGTCGGCGTCCAGCGTCTGGCTCGCTTCCTCCATCGAGGGGCTGATGCCCTCGACCACGCCGATCAGCACCAGAAAGGCAATGGGCGTGAACGACAGCATCTGCGCCAGCCACACCCCCCAGAAGCCGTAAAGCCAGCGGGTCTTTTCCATGCCGAAGGCCCAGGCGAAAAACTCGGTGATCGTACCCGACCGCCCGAACAGAAGGATCAGCGCAAGGCCGATCACGAAGGGCGGCGTGATGATCGGCAGGATGGTCAGCACCCGCAGCAGCTTTTTCGCGGCGAAATCGGTGCGGGTGAAGATCAGCGCGAAGGCAAGGCCAAGGCAGGTCGTGCCAAGCCCCGTCGCCAGCGCCAGCACCAGCGAATTGACAGCCGGGCCGCAATAACCCCGCCCTGCCAGACAGGCCAGCGACCAGGTGTCGGAGGACAGAAAGCGCGGCAGGAACTCCGAAACGCCGAACCCCGCCCCGCCCTTCAGTTCGAAGGCGCGGATCAGGATGAAAGCCATCGGATAGAAGACGAACACACCCACAAGCGCGACGATCAGCCCGACCAGCCCGGTGACGAAGGCGTCCCCCCTGCCCTTGCCGCCAGCCGAAATGCCGGTGGTGGTGACGAACAGCAGCGCCAGCGCGGTGACAAAGGCGCCCAGCCCCATGCCGGGCTGCGCCGCATCGCCCAGAACGGCCAGCCGCGGGCCAGAGCCGAGGATCAGCAGCCCCTGCCCGGCCAGCAACGCCAGCCCGGCGGAGCCGCAGATCACCCAGCCCTTCGCCCGGACCGTGGCCTCCCGCCCGCCTAGGCTCAGCACCAGCGCCGCCAGAAGCGCCAGCCCCGGCCCGATCAGCCAGAACCGCCCTTCCAGCACCGAGACAAGACCCGAAGCCCCCTGCCCCGCGGGATCAGCCATCCAGCCGAAGGACAGAAAGCCCTTCGGCACCATATACCAGGGCAGCAGGACAAAGCCCGCCAACCCCACCAGGCTCCATAGCCTTGCGGTGCGCGTCATCGTGATCGTCCCTGAACGGAAGGGCCCGCGCCGGTCAGGCGCGGGCCGGTTGGGTTACTCTTCAATCGCGCCGCCGGCGCCCTTCACATCCTTCTCCCAGCGTGCCAGCAGGCGTTCGCGGGTGGCCGATGCGCCATAGGTGGCGAAATCGTAATCAATCAGCTTGATCGAGGCCATGTCGGGCGCTTCCGGGTCGGTCGCTGCACCGGGGTTCGACGGGATGTTGTAGACCCCGACCTCAAGCCCCGGCGACTGCCCTTCGGCCGAGGTGACATATTCCACCCACTTCTTCGCCGCTTCCAGATGCGGCGTACCCTCGACCACCGACACCGCACCCAGCTCGTAGCCTGTGCCTTCGCAGGGGGCGACCAGTTCCACCGGGAACCCCTCTTTCTTCAGCTTCACCATGTCATGCATGAAACCGATGCCGATGGTCGTTTCGCCCCGCGCGGTGGCCTTCACCGGCGCCGAGCCGGATTTGGTATACTGGTTCACATTGGCGCCGATTTCGGCCAGCAGCTTGAAGGCCTCGTCCTCGCCGAACAGCTGCACCAGCGTCGCCAGTTCCGTATAGGCCGTGCCCGAGGAATTGGGGTTCGCCACCTGGATCTCGCCCTTGTATTCGGGCTTGGCCAGATCACGCCAGCAGGCCGGGGCGGGCAGGTTCTTTTCGGCCAGCACCTCGGTGTTGTAGATGAATCCCAGAAGGCCCACATGCACGCCGACGGCGCGGCCCTCGGTCATCTTCGTCATGTTCTGCGCCCAGCCCAGCAGGCCGGAAACATCGACGCCGGTCGCATGGGTCAGGCCCTCGCTGGCGGCGATGATATGGGGATCGCCCGTGCCGCCCCACCACACATCGACCTTCGGATTGCCCTTTTCGGCGCGCAGCTGCGCCAGAACCTCGCCGGTCGACTTGCGCACCATGGCGACATCAATGCCGGTCGCGGCCTCGAAATTCTGCGCCATCAGATCGCACCAAGTCTGTTCGTTGGAACAGACGACGTTCAGTTCATCGGACATGGCCGAGGTGGCGGACATGGCGGCAGACAGCGCCAGCGCGCTGATGAAAAGCTTGTTGGTCATGGTATCCTCCCGTTGCTCCGGCCTGCCGCTTCCTCGGGCGGATGGGCCGGATTGCCCCAAGCCTGCCACGCAAAGCCGGGGGCAAGCGACCCCCGGAAGAATGAACAGCACTGCACCGGACCGGGTTTTTGATGAACAATATTACAAAACCCCGCCGAACGGGTCACAAATGAAACCCGAAACCCTCTCCCCGCGAACCGGGCCACAAGGCATCATAGTCAGGCCGGGCGGGAGGGCGCGGCAAGACGGAGGAACCATGACCAGCGCGGCACCACCCCGGGGGCCCGTCGTCGTCATTGTAGATGACGATGCAGACCTGCGCGCCAGCCTGGCGGCGCTTCTCGCCGAGAACGGCTTTGCCCCCGTCGCCGTGCCCGACAGCGCGGGCTTCTTTGCCGCCGCTGCTGCCGGGCCGGTGGACCTTGCCCTGATCGACCTGCGGCTGGCGGGCGAAAGCGGCCAGACCCTCGCCATCCGCATCCGCGAGACGATGGGCCTGCCCATTGTCATGCTGACCGGGCGCGGCGATGAAACCGACAAGATCATCGGGCTTGAAACCGGCGCCGACGATTACATGATGAAGCCCTTCAACCCGCGCGAACTGGTGGCGCGGTTGCGCGCCGTGCTGCGCCGTTCCGGCCACCCTGCCCTCGCGACGCCCGACCGCAGCCAGAGCCGGATGCGCAGCTTCGGCGTCCTGCGGCTGGATCAGACGCGGCGCGAACTGCTGGGGCCGGATGGCACCGAAATTCCGCTGACCAATGCCGAATACCGGCTGCTTGATTACTTCCTGCGCCACCCTGACCGCATCATCCCCCGGTCGGACCTGCTGCGCGAGCTGGGCAATGACCTGTCGCTTTACATGGACCGCACCATCGACGTGCTGATCCTGCGCCTGCGCCGCAAGATCGAACCCGTGCCCTCGAAACCGGCGCATCTGCAAACCCGGCGCGGGCAGGGTTACATTTTCGTCACCGCGCCATGACGCCCTGGCCCCGCCCCAGCGTGCGCGCCCGGATGTGGGGGGCGCTGGCGGCGCTGGCGACCGCGACGCTGATCGTGGGCGCGACAAGCTGGGTCACGCTGCATCAGGCCACCGCCCGGCTGGACCGGCTGCATGACGAAACGCTGACCGCCGTGGATCAGGCGCTGACGCTGTCGCGCCGCGCCTCGGACCTTGCGACGGGGGCGCCCTGGCTCCTGACCCTGCAAAGCCCGTTCCGCATCCGGCAAGAGGCCGAGACCGCCCGCGCCCTGATCGCGGGCATCGCCGGAAGCCTTGCGCCCGGCGAGGCGGCGCTGGCCGCCACCCTGCGCGGCATGGATGCCGCCGTGCTGGATCTGGTCGCCGCCGCCTCCGCCCGCGCGGGGTACACCGACCAGATCCTGCGTCTCAACGCCCGCACCGCCGGGATAGAGCGCCAGCTGGTCGCCCGCGCCGCGGCCGAGCCCTTCGCGCAGGACTGGCTGACCCTGCAACGCATCACCCGCGCGCTGCTGGGCGCGGGGCGGGCCAGCAATCTGGTCAGCGTGGGCGAACATCATCGCGAATATTTCCGCCTGATCCGCGCCATCGCCACCACCCCCGCCAACCGCCCCTATCTGGACGAGATGCGCGCCCTCGCCGAAGGCCCCGAAGGGCTGTTGGAACTGCGCCGCCTCGAACTCGCCCGCCAGATCGCCGCCGAGGCCGCGCTCGCCCGCATCCGCCGCGGGGCCGAGGCGGTCAGCCTGCATGCTGCCGAAGTGACCGCGCGTACCCAGGCCGATATCGCCGCCGAACGGGCGCGCACCCTGTCGGCCATCGCCTATGCACGCAGCATCATCGTGCTCGTCAGCATCGGCAGCGCCCTCGTCGCACTGTCGGCGGCGCTGTTCGTTTCCGGCTATGTCACCGCCAATCTGCGTGCCATTTCGGATGCGATGATGCGGCTGGCGGTAGGCGACCGCTCCTCGCGCCTGCCGCGCGGCGAACATGCGGGCGACGAGATCGGCAAGCTGTTCCATGCCTTCCGTGCCTTCCGCGCCAATACCCTGCGGCTCGACCGTTCCAACCGGCAGCTTGCACAGCGCAATGCCCTGTTCGAAAACCTGTTCGATGGCATGTCCGACGGTCTGGCCATCCTGTCGGACGCCGGCGCGCTGGTGGCCCACAACCGCCACCTTGCCCCGGTTCTGGGCCTGCCCGCCGGGGCTTTCAACGGTCGTCCCGACATGGCCGCGCTGCTGGCGGGCGCGGGCTGGCAGCGCATCCCCGGCCCCGAAGGTTTTGCCGAGCTGCATCACGCCGATGGCCGCGTGGTCGATCTGCGCCAAAGCCGCCTCGCCACCGGCGGCACCGTCATGCTGCTGACTGATGTCTCCGCCCGCCGCGCGCTGGAGGACCGGCTGCAACAGGTGCAGCGGACCGAGGCGCTTGGCAAGATCGCGGGCGAGGTCGCGCATGATTTCGGCAATATCCTCTCGACCATTTCAACCAGCCTGCACCTTCTGGAAACCGCGCCGCCCGAGCGTGCGGGCGGCCTGCATCAGACGCTGGCCGCCGCGCTGGATCTGGGCACCGCGCTGACCCAGCGCCTGCTGGCCTTTGCCCGCCGCCTGCATCTGGACCCGGAAGTGGTGGACCTGAACGCGCTGGTCGAGGGAATGGAGGATCTGATCGCGCTTGCGCTCGACGACCGCATCGCCCTGACCCTCTGCCCTTCCGCCTGCCCGCTGGCGGTGCGGATCGACCCGGGCCAGATGGAAAGCGCGCTGCTGAACCTCTGCCTCAACGCCGCACAGGCGATTGACGGCGCAGGGGCGATTACCGTCACGCTGGCCCCCGCCCCCTCGGGCCGCGCGCTGGTCGAGGTCAGCGACACCGGGCGCGGCATGACGCCCGAGGTGCTGGCCATGGCGATGGAGCCGTTCTTCACCGCCCGTCCCGATGGCACCGGCACCGGGCTGGGCCTTGCCATGGTCTGCGGCTTCATCCGCCAGTCGGGCGGCGATATCGACATCCGGTCCGAACCCGGCAAGGGCACCAGCGTGCGCCTGCTGCTGCCGCTGGCCACCAGCGCCGAACCCGCTCTGCCCCCGCTGGGCCGCGTGCTGCTGGTCGAGGATGCCGCGCCGGACGCCGCCCATGCCCGCCGCCTGCTGGCCGGGGCCGATCTGACCGAGGCCGCCACTGCGGCCGAGGCGCAGCGCCTGATCGCAGCCAGCCCGCCCTTCGACCTCGTGCTGACCGATCTGCACCTCGACGGCGACGCCTCCGGCTGGGCCATCGCCGAGGCGGCGCTGCGCCGGGCCGAGGGCACGCGCGTCATCGTCACCTCCGGCCACCTGCCCGATGCCGACCCGCTGGGCGCCCGCTTTCCCGGCAGGCTGTTCCGCCTGCCCAAACCGCTCGATACGGCGGCGCTGTCCGCCTGCCTGCAAGGAAACCGAACGACATGACTCCGATGCCCAAGGCCCTGATCTTCGATTGCGACGGCACGCTGGTGCTGACCGGCGATCTGCATTTCGCCGCCTTCACCGAGGCCTTTGCCTTGCAGGGCGATGCGCTGGACCTGGCCTTCTATCACGCCCGCGGCGGGCTTGCGCGCCGCGAACTGATCGCGGACTGGGTGGCTGACAGCGGCAGCCCGCTCGACATCGACCGTGCCGTGCGCGACAGTATTGACGCGGCGGCAAAGCTTGCCCGCACTGGACAATGCGCCCCCAATCCGCCGGTTGCGGCACTGGCCCGCGCCTGGGGCGCGCGGCCCTCGGCCGTCGCCTCCAACGGCGAGGCGCCGGTGGTCAATGCCATCCTGCATGGCGCCGGGCTGCGTGCCCTGTTTGATACCGTGGTGACGCTGAACGACGTTCCGGCCGCGAAGCCCGATCCGGCGATGTTCCTGCTGGCCGCCGCCCACCTCGGCACCGCCCCGGCCGATTGCCTAGTGCTGGAGGACAGCGCACAGGGGATGGAGGCCGCCCGCCGCGCCGGTATTCCCGCGCTGGACGTGCGCGAGGCACCGGCGCTGGCGAAAGTGGAACAGCTGACCCGCAGCCTCGCCGCCCCGGTCTGAGCCGCCTCAGACGAAGCGCAGGCTCAACTCTGGCGCCTCCTGCCGCAAGGCGCGTTCCAGCAGCGGCAGGTGATGCGTCTGCACATAGGCGGCATGGAAGGCGGAGGGCGCGCTGATCTGCAACTCATGCCCGCTTTCGGTGCCGTCCAGCATGGCGAACCACAACCGGTAGAGGCCAGCATCGCTTTGTTGCAATCGCCGCGCAATGCGGGGCCAGGCCCCCTCCCCTTCCGGCATGGGCACCTGCGGGAAGGGGATCACCTTGCCCCCTGCCTCCGGTTCCGGCGGGGCCTCGGGCGCATCCAGCCGTGCCACCAGATCGGGGCCCACCATGTCCCAGCTTGCGCGGGTGTCGTGCAGGATCTGCGCAATCCCCAGCCCGTAGAGCGTGACCCGCCCCCGCGCCGCCGGGCGTTTCTCGACCAGCCAGCCCCGGTCGCGCAGTGCCGCCATCTCGCGCTTGACCGTGCGGGTATCGACGGACCAGAGCCGCGCGATTTCGGCCTGCCCCACCGAAAGCTGGTCGCTCTGCCAGTTGTAGCGCGCGGTGATGAGGCACAGAAGCCGCAGCGTCTGGCGTTGCAGGGTCTTGCCCTGTGCAAGCGCATGAACGCCAAGAATGGTCAGCAGGTCGTATTTGCGCGTGCTGCCGCCCCGGCCAACCGCCTTCTTCATCAACATGCCTGGCCTCCGGGGTATGCCCCAACCGTTTCTTGACCGGCAGCTACAGTGTTATTCCGGGGACCGGGCCAAAGAACGTTGTCTGTGGAGGTCGCCCGCTTCTGCCCGGCGTTTTTCATTTCGTTGTCGGCATTAGCGTCCTGTAGTCCGATTCTGTCAAGGGCCGCCTTGTCCTCTCGGCCGGAAACCCTGGCATTTCCCGATCAGCGTTCAAAAAAGAAATGGTTCTTCTGGTATTGGGGGACATGTTGGCTGTCACCCTATCCCGTCCGCAATGTCCCCTCAACGGGTGGCGTGAGGATCGAAAATGTCCCCCCAGGTTTTGTGTCATCCGCGCGGTCGCATCGGGGATGGGCGCAGGGTTTGCAACAGGCGTCCGAATCGGTGGGGCGTTTGAAAGGACTAAGGAATTTCGCGGATCTGGCGCACTCGCGTTTTCTGGATCACAGCATAACTTAGCTTTTGCGATTTTTGCAAATCCGGCGTATTTCTGAATTCATCAATAATCTACGTCCAGTCAACGGAACCGAGCATGTATACCCACGAGGATCTCGCCGCCCTTCAGGCTCAATCGCTGAAGATGCAGGGCTTCATCCGCCGTCAGACCTTCTCGCCCGAGCATGAAAAGACCCTGCGGCGCTTTTCGTCCTGGGAGGTGGCGGAACTGATCTTCAGGATCAACCAGTCCACCTTCCGCGGCCGCCTTGCCGCAGACCCCGACCTTCCCGGCGGGGAAGTTGAGGAGGACGGGCGCCAGCGCTGGTTCTCGCTGACCGAGATCAACGAACTGCGCCGCAAGATGAAGATCAACCGCACCTCGCTGATGCCGAAGCGCCCGGCGGGAAAACGGGCGATCCGGGTGGCGATTTCCAACTTCAAGGGCGGGGCCGGCAAGTCCACCGTGGCGCTGCACATGGCCCATGCCGCTGCGCTGGACGGCTATCGGGTGCTCGTGGTCGATTTCGACCCGCAGGCCACGCTGACGCATTCGATGGGCCTGCATGACGTCAGCGAGGATCTGACGGTCTGGGGCATCATCGCCCGCGATCTGGTGCGCGAGACGGACCGGATGAATGCCATGCCGCAGGCCGCCGAAAGCGGCACCGCCCTGCCCCAGCGCCGCCTGCCCGCCTCGGTCCGCGATCTGGGCCTGGGCGATCTGCGCGTGACCGATTTCATCCGGCCGACCGCCTGGCCCACCATCGACATCGTGCCAAGCTGCGCCAATGCCGCCTTTGTGGAATTTGCCAGTGCGCAATACCGGCATCTCAATCCCGACTGGTCGTTCTTTGCCGCCGTGTCGCGCTATTTGGATGCGCTGTCTGCCGATGCCTATGACCTGATCCTGTTCGATTGCCCGCCCGCCATTGGCTATCAGTCGATGAACGCGGTCTTCGCGGCGGATGTGCTGTATATCCCCTCCGGCCCCGGCTATTGGGAATATGACAGCACCACATCCTTCATCGGGCAATTGTCGGAGGCGCTGGAGGATCTGGCGCATGGGTTCGACGGAACCTTCCCCGCGGGGAAGATGCGGCTGCCGAAAGCCTTCCTGGACCTGCGCTTCCTGATGACGCGCTACGAGCCGGGCAATGAATTGCACCGCGCGATGCTGGAGGCGTTCCGCAAGGTGTTCGGCGATACGGTTTGCAACGAACCGATCGAGATGACCCGCGCGGTCGAACAATCCGGGCGCTTCCTGTCGTCGGTCTATGAAATCGACTACCGCACCATGACGCGCGAGACCTGGCGCCGCGCCCGCGCCTCGTTTGATCGCGCCTACGAAGAATTCCGCGCCTGTTTTCTGGATGCCTGGGCGAAGATGGAGGATGAGCAATGAAGAAGCGCCGCACCTTCGATATCGACCTGCCGGAGGCCGAGGAGACGGCGCCGCGCGCGGAGACGGCCGCGCCGCGCCGGTCGCCCATGGCGACGGCGATTTCGGAGAATGCCGATGCGCTGCGTGACCGCCGGGCCGTGGAGGCGCAGATTCGCGCCGAGAATGACGCGCTGGCGGCCGAACATGTGCGGATGAAAAAGCTGGGTCTGATCGTCGATCTGGTTGATCTGGACGCGGTTGAGACCTGGAAGCTGGTGCGCGACCGTGCCAAGGGCGACGACATGGAGCTGGCCGAGCTGGTCGCCTCGATCCGCGATCTGGGCCTGTCGAACCCGATCCGGGTCGAGGCGCGGGCGGATGGCAGGTTTGAACTGGTGCAGGGTTTCCGCCGTCTGGCGGCCTATCGGCAGCTTCTGGAAGAGACGGGCGACACCGAAAGCTGGGGCCGCATCCCGGCGGGCATTCTTCCCCGCGGGGAAGATCTGGAGGCGCTGTATCGCCGGATGGTGGACGAGAACCTTGTGCGCAAGGACATCTCTTTTGCCGAAATGGCGATGCTGGCACTGAACTATGCCCGCGACCCCCAGACCGCCGAGAATGATGCCGACCGCGCGGTGGCGGAGTTGTTCAAATCGGCGGGCTATCAGAAGCGCAGCTACATCCGGCAGTTCATCCGGGTGATGGACCGGCTGGGCGATGACCTGCGCTTTGCACCGCATATCCCGCGTGCCCTGGGGTTGCGGCTGGCGGCAGCCATCGACGAGCGGCCAGAACTGGTGCCGCAGATCCGGGCCGTTCTGCGCGACTGGGACAACCGTTCCGTCACGGACGAGATCGACGTGTTGCGCAAGGCCATCGGCGACGAGGGGGAGGAGGGCGCGGTGAAGCCTGCTGCGGCGGGCGAGGGGGCGGCAAAGGCCACGGCGCGGGCCAAGACCACCTTTCAGGTGCCGACGCCCTCGGGGGCCGCGAAATGCACGGCGGCGAACGGGCGGCTGGAGATCCGGCTGGACCGCGATTTCTCGGCGCTGGACCGGCGCAAGCTGGAGGCGGCGCTGGCGCGGCTGCTGACCGATATCGCCTGATCTTCCCCGCGGGGAAGGTTGGGGAAAGCCCGGAGCCTGCGGAAGCGGGTTTCGGGCTTTCTTTTCGGGAGAGTTATAGAATTTTATGTATGAAAATCAATAAATTAAAATTGATCCTTGCTGTGAAAATGCCCGCGCGTCCTGAAGAAAGGCGCGCGAGGCAGAAGGGCAGGGGGGTGTTTGAATACCTTTTCTGGCGGTGCCAGCCACGCCGGAACCGCCAGAAAAGCTGTGGCCGGGTGGCTCAGGCCATCCGGGCCAGCATCTCTTCGACCCGATGGCAGGCGACGCGGCTGCCGTCCGGCATGGCCGTCATCTCGGGCCGTTCGGCGGAACAGCGGCTGTCGGCCTGCGGGCAGCGCGGGTGGAAGGTGCAGCCGGAAGGCGGTTTCAGCGGGCTGGGAACCTCGCCCGCCTGCGGCTCGCGATCCCGGCGCGGGGCGGTGACATTGGGGATCGTTTCCAGCAGCAGCTGCGTATAGGGATGGCGCGGATGGGCAAACAGCACCTCGGTTGGCGCCTGTTCGACGATGCGGCCCAGATACATCACTGCAATCTGATCCGACATGTGGCGCACCACGCTCATGTCATGGCTGATGAACAGATAGGTCAGGCCCATCTCATCCTGAAGACGGCGCATCAGGTTGAGGATCTGGGCCTGCACCGACACATCCAGCGCCGAGGTCGGTTCGTCGCAGACGAGGAAATCCGGCTCGGAGGCGAGGGCGCGGGCGATGGAAATGCGTTGCCGCTGCCCGCCGGAAAACTCATGCGGGAACTTGCGACCGTCGCTGGCGGTCAGCCCCACGGTTTTCAGAAGTTCCGCCACACGGTCGGCGATTTCGGCCTCGGTCTCGCGCAGTTTCAACTCGCGCAGGGGTTCGGCGATGATGTCGAACACCCGCCAGCGCGGGTTGAGGCTGGCGTAGGGGTCCTGAAAGATCATCTGCACCGACAGCGGGCGGCCATCGGCGCCGGGGGCGAAGGCGATGCTGCCTTCGGACGGGGCGTAAAGCCCGGTGACCAGCCGCGCCACGGTGGATTTGCCGCAGCCGGATTCGCCCACAAGGCTGAGGCAGCCGCCCTTCGGCACCTCGAAGCTGACATCGTCGACGGCGCGGACGAAGAGGCGGGGCTTGCGTTCGATGACGCGGTTCAGCCAGGGGGCGGAGACGTCGAACCGCCGGGTCATGGCGCTGACGGTCAGGGCGGAGGGGGCGGTGTGGGGGATCATGCGGCGGTCTCCGTGGCGGCAGCGGCGGGGTCGATCCAGCAGGCGGCAAGGCCCGCGCCCATCGGGCGCAGGTCGGGGCGGTCGCGGCGGCAGCGGTCCTGCACCAGCGGGCAGCGCGGGTTGAAGGCGCAGCCGGTCGGGATGGCATCCAGACGCGGCATGGCGCCGTCGATCTGCGCCAGACGCGGCACACGGGCGCCCAGGGTGGGGATCGAGCCCATCAGCCCGCGCGTGTAGGGATGCGAGGGGCGGGCCACGACCTCGGCCACCGGGCCGATCTCGACCAGACGGCCCGCATACATCACCGCCACCCGGTCGGCAGTTTCGGCGATGACGCCCATGTCATGTGTCACCAGCATCACCGCCGTGCCGTGATCCTTGCAGAGCTTGCGCAAGAGCGCAGTGATCTGTGCCTGGATCGAGACATCAAGCGCGGTGGTCGGTTCATCCGCGATGACCAGCCTGGGCCGCGCGGCGAGGGCGAGGGCGATGACCACCCGCTGCCGCATACCGCCGGAGAACTGGTGGGGGAAATGATCCACCCGTTCGGCAGGGGCGGGGATGCCGACTTCGGCCAGCAGGTCCACCGCGCGGGCGCGGGCGGCGGGCTTTGACAGGTCGCTGTGCAGGCGGATGGTTTCGACCAGCTGCCGCCCGACCGAAAACAGCGGGTTGAGCGAGGTCAGCGGGTCCTGAAAGATCGCGCCGATCTCGCGGCCCCGGATCTTTTCCATCTGCGGTTCGGGCAACTGGTCGATGCGGCGGCCGTTCAGCCAGACCTCACCCCCCGCGATATGGCCTGGCGGCTCCAGCAGGCGCTGCACGGCGAGGCCGGTCATTGACTTGCCCGCACCGGATTCGCCCACGACCCCCAGAATCTCGCCCGGACGGATGGTAAGGCTCACATCGTCCAGCGCGGTGACCGTGCCATGACGGCCCGGAAATTCCACCCGCAGATTGCGGACATCAAGCGTCGGCTGCTCGGTCATGGGATGGCTTCCTCGCGGATGGGGTAGCTGGGGGGGAAAAGGTCGGAGACGGGCGGATGCTGCCAGCTCCGTTCGGGGTATTTGGCGACCAGCCCGTCGAACTGGGCCTGCGCGCGGGATTGTGCGGCGGCAAGGTCGATGCCGGCCACGCGGCCCTCGCACATCGACAGGCGCCCGTCGACGAAGGTGGCCTGCGTGACGCGGCCGGTGCCGCCCGCGACCAGCGTGGTGATCGGGTCGATGGCCGGGGTCATCACCGCATCATCCAGCCGGAAGACCGCCATATCGGCGCATGCGCCGGGGGCAAGCCGCCCCAGATCGTCGCGATTCAGCGCGCGGGCACCGCCCAGCGTGGCCGCATCCCAGAAATCGGCGCTGGACTGGTGCGGCGCCCCCGGATCGGCAAGGCGCGCGGCCAGAAGGCCCGCCATCAGGTTCATCAGCATGTCGGCGGGAACGGTATCGGTGCCCATGCACAGGTTGATCCCCGCCGCCTTCAGCCGCCCGAAGCTGCGCAGGGCAGACCCGAAACGGGCCGAGACCAGCGGGCAATGCACGACGCTGACCCCATGGGCCGCGTAATGCGCAAGATCGGTTTCGGTGGCATTGGTGGCATGGGGCGCGATCAGCCGGTCGCTGAGCAGCCCGGCCTGCGCCAGCCAGTCGGGCGCGGTGGTGCCGTGCAGGCGGCGGACGGTCTGCACCTCCATCTCGCCCTGCGCCATATGCAGGCGCACCTTGCATCCCAGATCGGCGGCGGCGTCCATGGTTCGGCGCAGCAGCGGCAGGGTGCAGGTTTCCACCCGGTCGGGTGCCAGCATGCCGCGCACCAGACCGCCATGGCGGCCCTCCTGTGCGGTGATGAAGGCGATGGCGGCCTCCAGCCCTTCCATGCCGCGCGGCTCGTCAAACACCGGCTCCATCTGGCCGGGGCCTTCCAGAACCATGCCGCCCGAGCGATAGGCGGGCGACAGATAGACCCGCAGACCCATCTCGCCCGCCGCGTCGGCGGCGGCGGAAAATTCGGCGACCGTCTCGCCCCATTCGCGGTAGAACAGCGAGGCGATGGGCGCGGCGGTGGTGATGCCGTTCAGCAGCAGTTGCGCGAAGGCAAAGCGCTTCTGGAAGGACAGTTCCTCGGGCGCATACATCTCGTAGGGGCCACGGTCGACATAGCTGCGCGGCCAGACCCGGCCCTTGGCCCAGCCGGGCTGGTGGTCGATGGCCAGCACGGTGGTGTCGAGGTCGGACAGCGCGTCAAGGTCGATCAGCCCCGGCGAGATCAGCGCGCGGCCCAGGTCGATGCGCCGTGCGACCTCACCCGGAAAGCGCGGTCCGACATGCAGGATGCGGCCCGCCTCGAACACCACCTCGCCACCGGGGATCAGGCAATGCTGCCCCCCGGCATGGCCCAGCACCCATTGCGCGGTCAGCGCGGTGCGGCCGGGCAGGGTGGTGCCAAGCGGCAGATCCGTCAGCCGGATCATGGCATCACCACGCCGGGCAGGGCAATCCGGCCCGCGCGCGCCACGACCCGCCCGCGTTTCACCACCAGCGGGCGCGGCGCTTCCTCGACAACGGCATGGGCCAGCGTTTCACCCGCGACCAGCGTCAGGTCGCCGGGGGCGCCGGGCACCAGCCCCATCGCCTCCAGCCCCATCGCCTCGACCCCGCCGCGCGAGGCGGCGTCCAGCAGCAGCTCCAGTTCATCATCGCGGCGCATGCGGTTCTTCATGCCGACGATGCGGGCGCGGTGCAGCATGTCGGGCTGGCCCCACGGCCCCCAGGTGTCACGGATACCGTCGCAGCCCAGCCCGACCCTGATCCCCGCCGCGCGCATGTCCTGCAGGCTGGGCACCTCTGCCGAAGGGTGGCCGGTGGTGAAGATGCGGATGTCGGCTTTCGCCACCTCCTCCATCAACGGGCCGACGCGCAGCGGATCGGGCATGCCCAGACAGAAGCAATGCGAGACGCCGACCAGACCCTGCATCCCGAGGGCATGGGTGCGGGCGATGATTTCCTCCAGCGTGAAGGCGCCCAGTTCGCCATATTCGTGCAGGTGGATGTCGATGGGCTTGCCGTGCTTTTCGGCCAGCCGGAAGATGGCATCCAGCGAGCCTTTCGGGTCGCGGTCCATCGAGGACGGGTCCAGCCCGCCGACCACATCCGCCCCCATGGCCAGCGCCTCGTCCATCAGCTCGTAGGTGCCGGGGCGTTTCATCAGGCCCGATTGCGGGAAGGCGACGATCTGCATGTCAACCGCGTCCGCCAGTGCCGTGCGGGTGGCGAGCTTGCCTTCCAGCAGGCTCAGCCCGTGATCGGTGTCGATGTCGACATGACTGCGAATATGGCCGGTGCCGTTTTCGACAAGCTGGATGGCGTGACGCATCGACTGGCGGTGGACATCCAGGCCCAGCGGAATGCGGCTGTTCCTTTCGTTGTCGATCAGATCCTGAAGGCTGCCGCCCTTGCGGCCCGGATACCAGGGCATGCCCCAGGTGGTCTTGTCGAGATGGGTATGGGTGTCGGCCAGCGTCGGAATGGCGATGGCGCCCGCGCCATCCTCGACCGTTGCGCCTTCGGCGGCGAGGCCCTTGCCGATGGCGGCGATGCGGCCCGCGCGGATCAGGATGTCCTGCGCTTCGGCCCCCATCGGGCGGATGTTGCGGATCAGCAGATCTTGCATGGCTTACCTCAGTTTCGGGTTCAGGGCGTCCCGCAGCCAATCCCCGAGGATGTTGACGGCGACGACCAGCAGGCAGAGTTGCAGCACGGGGAAGACGGTGATCCACCACATGCCGGAGAACAGGAACTGATTGCCCAGCCGGATCAGCGTGCCGAGGCTGGGCTGGCTGGCGGGCATCCCGATGCCGAGGAAGGACAGCGTGGCTTCGGTCAGGATCGCCATGCCGAAGTTCAGCGTGGCGGCAACGAGGATCGGGGTGAGCGTATTGGGCAGGATGTGGCGGAACATGATGCGCCGCGCGGGCACCCTGAGCAGTTGTGCCGCCTGCACATATTCCTTGCCGCGTTCTACGGCTGTCTGCGCCCGCACGGTGCGGGCATATTGCACCCAGCCTGACAGCACGATGGCCAGCACCAGCACGCCGCCCGCGCCTACCTCGCGCAGCGAGGGGGGCAGCAGTTCGCGCACGATGGCGCTGACCAGAATGGCGATCAGGATGGTGGGGATCGACAGCAGGATGTCGCCAAAGCGCATCAGCAGGTTTTCGATCAGCCCGCCGTAATAACCCGCCACCAGCCCGGTGCCGATGCCCACCACCAGGGCGAAGAATACCGAGGCGAGGCCGATCAGGATGGAAATGCGCGAGCCGTAAAGGATGGCCGACAGGATGTCGCGGCCCTGGGTATCGGTGCCCAGAAGGTAGGGCCATTGCCCGCCCTCGGTCCAGATCGGCGGGTATTCGGCATTCAGCAGGTCAAGCTGCGCGGGGTCGAACGGGTTCTGCGGCACATAAAGCGGCGCGGTGAAGGCGCTGAAGATCAGCACAAACAGCAGGGCGGCCGCGATCATGGCGCCGCGATGATGGGTGAAGGACCACCACAGGTCGCTCTGGCGCAGGCGGGACAGCCGCGAGGGGGGGAGGGGACGCGCGGTCATGGGCTCAGCCTCTTGCCATGCGCAGGCGCGGGTCGATCAGAGCATAGGTGATGTCGACCAGCGTGTTCAGCGCCACGAAGATGAAGGAAACGATGCAGAGATAGGCCGCCATCACCGGGATATCGACGAAGGTCACCGCCTGGATGAACAGCATCCCCATGCCCGGCCACTGGAACACCGTTTCCGTGATCAGGGCGAAGGCGATCAGCGAGCCGATGTTCATGGCGGTCATTGTCACCACCGGCATCAGGCAGTTGCGCAGGGCATGGACATAGTGGATGCGCCAGCGCGGGACGCCGCGGGCCCGCGCGAATTTCACGAAATCCGAGCGCAGAACCTCCATCATCTCGGCGCGGACCAGACGCATCACCAGCGTGATCTGGTACAGCGACAATGCGACCGAGGGCAGGATCAGCGCGGCCCGGCCCGAGGGGGTCAGAAGGCCCGTGGTCCACCAGCCGATGCTGACCACCTCGCCCCGCCCGAAGGCCGGTGCGATGTTGAGCATGACCGAAAAGACGAGGATCAGCAGGATGCCGATGACGAAACTTGGCAGCGAGACGCCGATGATCGACAGGAACTGCAAGCCCTCGCTGGCCCAGCTGCCGCGATGGATCGCGGTATAGACGCCGAGCGGCACGCCGACGACCAGCGAGATGATGGTGGCCAGCAGAACAAGCTCGATCGTGGCGGGGAAACGTTCGGCGATGAGGCTCATCACCTCTTGCTGGTTGCGGTAGGAGACACCGAAATCCCCCTGCACCGCATTGCCGACAAAGCGCAGGAACTGCACCGCGACGGGATCATTCAGGCCGAGGTTTTCGCGCAGCGCGTCCTTTTCGGCCTGCGTGGTCTGTTCGTTGACCATCAGCTGCACGGGATCGCCGACGAAGCGGAAGATCAGGAAGGCCATGAGCGCCACGGCCAGCATGACCAGCGCCGCATTGGCCAGACGTTTTATGAGAAATACGATCAAGGCGAGGCCCCCTTGTTGCGGATGCGCGTCACGGCACGGCCCCGCAGCGGGGGCCGTGCCGCAAGGGTCATTCCGCCATGCGGGTCATCCAGTGACGGCCCTTGTTGTCGGAAAGCTGCACGACGCTTTCCACCTTGTCCGACGTGGCCCAGGCCATCGGCTGCTGGTGGAAGGGCAGCATGATCAGCTCGTCCTTCACGATCTTCAGCGCCTCGGTCTGCATGGCGAGGCGTTTGGCGCGGTCCAGTTCGGTCGAGGCGGCATCGACCAGCTTGTCGAGGTCAGGATAGACCCAGCCGCCCCAGTTGAACACGCCCGCATTGTCGGATTTCGAGTGGAACACCTGAAGCAGGATCGAGTAGCTGTCGAGCATCGGCTCGTTGGCCCAGCCGAAGCTGAACATATCGGCCTCGCCATTGGTCTGCTTGATCTGCTGCACCGCATTCGGACCGATGGACAGCGTGGGCTTCAGCCCGGCGCGGGTCAGCATGGACACCAGCGCGTTGCAGATTTCCTCTTCGTTCAGCCAGACATCGTTGGCGCAGACGATCTCGAATTCATAACCTTCGGCGCCCAGTTCCTTGATCAGCGCGGCGGCCTTTTCGGGATCATAGGCATTGGGCGTATCCAGCGCCGCGTCATAGCCGGGGATCGCCGGGGCGACCACGGTGCCCGCGTTGCGCGACTTGCCGCGCATCACCTTCTTCTGGATCAGGTCAAGGTCGATGGCGGCGGCGACGGCCTCACGCATCTTCTTGTCCTTGAACAGGTTGGGCTGGCCGTTGTGCAGCTTGTCGGCAAAGGTGAAGCCGAACATGATGGTGCGCAACTCGCTGCCTTCCAGCACCTTGACGGTGGGTGTGGATTCGAGGCGCGGCAGATCCTGGATCGGGGCCTTTTCGGTAAAGTCGATCTCTCCCGACAGCAGTGCGGCGACGCGGGTGGCATCCGAGGCGATGGGGGTGAACTCGATGCGCTTGAGGTTGTGCTGCGGCGTATCCCACCAGCCTTCGTTCACGACGAGAACGGTCTTGCTGTCGGGCACGCGGCTTTCGACGCTGAACGGGCCGGTGCCATTGGCGTTGAAGGTCGGGTAACCCTCGACCTTCTTGGCGACGTCGGTCGGGACTTCGGCATTGTGGTCCTTCAGCCAACCCGCATCGAACATATGGATGTTGGTCAGGTCGTTGAGCAGCAGCGGGTAGGTGCCGTTCACCGTGATGTCGACGGTATAATCATCGACCTTGGCGGAGGAAACATAGGCGGGCAGGTTGCCGCGCAGGGGCGAATCCGGGTGGCTGACGCGGGTCAGCGAGGCGACCACATCATCGGCGGTGAACTCGGCGCCATCATGGAATTTGACGCCCTGCCGCAGCTTGAAGCGCCAGACATTGCCGGGCAGCACTTCCCATTCGGTCGCCAGCGCCGGTTCGATTTCCAGCTTGTCGTTGTAGCGCACAAGTCCTTCGTAGACGTGGTTCAGGAAGCTGATGGTGAAGGTCGATCCGTAGGAATAGGGATCGAGCGAGTTGATATCGCGCGCCGCACCCCAGCGGAGCGTCTGGGCCGAGGCGTCGCCCGCGAAGCAGGCAAGCGCGACGCAGGAAAGAAGCGAGGCTTTGAGGCTGGTCATGGTCTATCCCTGTCAAGGTGCCGGCCTGTCCGTCTGATGCGGGCTTCTCCGGCGGTTGCAAAGGTCTTCCGTCCGATTCCGGCGGTGGACCAGTCCAGAGTGCGGGGTGACGACTTTTCTGTCAATAATTTTGTCGACAATTTTGTCTGGTATCTTTCCGCGCCGGGTTTCAGGGCGAAAATGCCCGAAATTCAGGCCGGACGAAAATCATCGCTGCCCGCCGGGGCGGGGCAGTGCCTCGGAAAGGCCAGGGGGTCAGACCAGCGCGTCGCGCAGATCGCGCAGCACCGGGACATCCTCGGTCAGGTCAAGCTCGTCCTCGACATGGCGCAGGTGATCCTCCATCAGCCGCAGCGCGCCGGGCAGGTCGCGGGCGCGGATGCGGGCAATCAGCCCGGCATGTTCGTCCGGCCCGCAGTTGTGATGCGAATGGCGGCGATACATGGTGGTGATCAGCGTCGAGCGCGAGATGAGGTCGCGCAGGGTGGAGGTGAGGAAGCTGGAGCCCGAAAGCTCTGCCAGCAGCAGATGAAAGCCGCCCGACAGGCGGATGGTGGCGGTGGTATCGCCGCGGGCATCGGCCTCGCGCTCCAGCGCCAGATGCGCCTCAAGCTGCGGGATTGCCGTATCGGCGATATTGGCCATCAGCCGTTCCAGCACGCGCGCCTCGACCTGGCGGCGGAAGTGAAAGACATCGCGCGCCTCGTCGACGCCGGGTTCCGAAACGAAGGCCCCCCGATTCGGCAGGATCGTCACCAGCCCGTCGCTTTCCAGCATGGCCAGCGCCTGACGCACCCGTGCGCGGCTGACCTCGAACACCTCGGCCAGCTGTTCTTCCTTGAGGCGGGTGCCGGGGCGCAGCTTGCGTTCGGCGATGGAAAGCCAGATCCTTTCGCAGATTTCCGCTGCCGGGCCGGGCGTGGCTTCTTTGTTCTGATACATCAGAACCCCCTTTCACTACGGCATTCTTGCCGCCTTCAACCGAATGTCAATCGGCGGCAGGTTTTTATTGACAACAAAAATGTCGACAATCATGTTGAAGATAATAGCGGGTTCCCGGCCCGTAATCCAGAGGGACAGGACGACAATGCCACAGACCATGGAGTTCGATTTCACGCGCCTGGACCCGCAGGACCGCTATCGCCTGCTGACCAACTTCATCGGGCCGCGCCCTATCGCGCTGGTGTCCACCCGGTCGGAAGGCGGGCAGGACAATGCAGCGCCCATGAGCTTTTTCAACGTATTCTCGCATGACCCCGCGCTTGTGGTGCTGGGCATCCAGACCCGCCCTGACGGGCAGGAGAAAGACACCGTGCGCAATATCCGCCGTGAGGGGGAGTTTGTGGTGAACATGGTCGACATGGCGCTGTCGCAGGCCATGCTGGTCTGCGGGCTGGGCGTGGCTGAGGATGTGGACGAGGTGGCGCTGGCCGGGCTGAGTTCGGCGCCCTGTGCCCATATCCGCGCGCGGCGCATCGTCGAAAGCCCCTGCGCCATGGAATGCCGGGTGGACCGGCTGCTGGAATACGGGCGGCGGCTTCTGGTCATCGGCGAAGTGGTGCAGATGCATGTGCGGCGCGACTGTATGGACGCGGCGGGGCGCTATGTGAACCCCGAGGTCTATCAGCCCATCGCGCGGCTGCATGCCGACAATTACATCACCTCGGACCGGCAGTTCGTGATGCCGACGCCGCCGATGCCTGCCGAAATCCGCCCCGCCGCCGAGGTGAAATGATGCGCATTCTGGTCATCAACCCCAATTCCACCGCCTCAATGACGGTGCAGATCGGTGAAAGTGCGCGTCGCGCCGCCTTTCCCGGCACGGTGATCGAGACGGTGAACCCCCGCGACACCCCGGCGAGCATCGAGGGCCATGCCGACGAGGCGCTGGCGGTGCCCGCGATGCTGGATCTGATCCGCGCGGGCGAGGCGCGGGGTTTTGACGCCCATGTCATCGCCTGTTTCGACGATCCGGGGCTGGCGGCGGCGCGCGAGGTGGCGCGCGGGCCGGTCATCGGCATCTGTCAGGCCGGGGTGCAGGTGGCCTCGACCATCGCCAGCCGCTTTTCCATCGTGACGACGCTGCCGCGTTCTGTGCCGATCATCGAGGATCTGGTGGCGGGTTACGGGGCAACGGGGCGCTGCCGCAATGTGCGGGCGGTGAACATGCCGGTTCTGGCGCTGGAGCAGGAGCCGGAAACCTGCGAACTGCGCCTGCTGCACGAGATCCGCGCCGCGCGCGAACAGGACGGGGCCGAGGCGGTTCTGCTGGGCTGCGCCGGCATGTCGGACATGTGCGAACGGTTGCAGGCGCTGACCGGGATGCCGGTGATCGACGGGGTCAGCGCGGCGGTGAAACTGGCCGAAGGCTTGGTGGGCGGGCGTTACCTGACCTCGAAGATCGGGGCCTATGATTTTCCGCGGGTCAAGTTTCCGCAGGCGGCGGGCTGAGGCCCGGCGCCTCGGGCCGCGCCGCCGTCAGGTGCCGGTGACCGTGGGGATACGGGGGGTGTCGTCGCGCTGCACGCGGGAGGCCAGCGCCACCGCCAGGGCCTGGACCAGACACATCGGCGCCGCGAGCGACCGCGAAAAGGAATAATCATGTTCCGGCACGGCAAACAGCACCCGTGCCGATTTGGCCAGCGGGCTGAGCGTGCTGTCCGACACTGCGACGATGGGCACCTTGCGGGCGCCCGCTTCCTCGACGATGTTCACCACCTCATTGGCGTAGAACCGGAACGAGACCGCCAGCAGCAGATCCCGTTCGGTGATGGTGCGCGCCATATGGGTGGCGAGGCCGCCGCCGCTGTCCAGAAGCACGCAGCGCTTGCCCAGCATGGTGAAGACATAGCGTAGCAGTTCCACCACCGGGGCGGAGCGCAACTGGCCCAGCAGATACACCACCTCGGCCTTGTGCAGCAGGTCTGCGGCACTGGCGAGGCTTTCGGGCGGGATGTCATCCAGCAGGCTTTGAAGGGAGGCGATGTCACGCACCACCAGATCGCGCAGGAAGCCGTAATCGGAGGCATCCTCGCGGCCCTGCAACTCCTCTTCCAGGGCCTTCACCCGCGCCTCGAACCCCGGCGCGGCGGTGGAAAGCCGTTTCTGGAACAGAAGCTGAAGCTCTTTGAACCCCTTGTAGCCGAGGGATTGTGCGAACCGCACGAAGCTGGAGGCGTGGATGCCGCAGCGTTCGGCGATGGCATTCACCGATTGCACCGCCACGTCATTGGGGTTCTGGGTCAGATAGACCGAGATCTGCTGATAGGTCTTGCTCATCCTGTCGTGGCGCTCGTGGATCAGCCGGATAAGCGATTCATAGTCCTTTGGGGGTTCGGCCCCGGTCAGTGCCATGCGCTGGCCTCCCTCGCACATATGTCGTTGCAATCTGGCATGGGGTGCCAGGGCCTGCAATGAATATTGCAGATCGGTCCGCCCGCATTCCAGCGGGCGTCCGGGGACGGGCGGGGGTCAGGGAACATCCTGCCAGCCGCCGCTGCGGGCCGAGGTCTGGATCGTCTCGATCAGGGTCTGAATGCGCCAGCCCGCGCGGAACCCGAACGGTTCGGCCTGCCTGCCCGCGATGGCGGCCAGATAGCCCGCCACCTCGATGGCCTTCAGATCGTTGAAGCCAAGCTGATGGCCGGGTGCCACGCAGAAGGCGCCATAAGGCGCGTGATCCGGCGCCGCCTCGATCCGGCGGAAGCCGCGCCGCCCTGCCGCATCGGCAGTGGAGTAGAAATGCAGCTCGTTGAAACGTTCCTGGCTGAACACCAGCGCGCCTTTCGAGCCATAGACCTCGAAATCATGCTGCATCTTGCGGCCGGTGGCGATCCAGTTCGCCTCGATACTGCCCGAGGCGCCATTGGCGAACCGCAGGAAGGCGCGGCCGATGTCATCGACCTCGACGGGGCGGGGCTGGCCATCGCTGCCGGTGCGGCTGCCGATCATGGTGACGCAATCGCCCATCACGCGGGTAATCGGACCCAGCAGGAATTCGGCGGTGGCGAGCGCGTGGCTGCCGATGTCGGCCAGCGCCCCTCCGCCCGCCGGATCGTGCCGGAAGGTGAAGGGGCCGGAAGCATCCGCCATGTAATCCTCGGCATGGACACCGCGGTAGGCGCGAATCTCGCCCAGCTCCCCCGCCGCGATCATCTCGCGCGCGAGATGGAGCATCGGGTTGCAGAGATAGTTGAAGCCGACCTGCGTGCGCACGCCTGCCGCCTCGGCTGCGAGGGCCATTTCCTGCGCATCGGCGGCCAGGGGGGCGAGCGGCTTTTCGCAATAGACATGCTTGCCCGCCCGGATCGCGGCCAGCGCCACGTCCTTGTGCAGCGCGTTGGGGGCGGTGATGTCCACCAGATCAATCGCCGGATCGGCCACCATTTGCCGCCAGTCGGTTGTGGCATGGGCAAAGCCCCAGGCCTCGGCCGCCTTGCGGGCCGCGCTTTCCGTCACATCGGCGACGGTGTGCAGTTCCACCTCGAAGGGCAGGTCGAAGACCTTGGCGGCGGTGGCGAAGCCGAAGACATGGGTCTTGCCCATGAAGCCGGTGCCGATCAGGCCGATGCGCAGTTTCGGTTTGTCAGACATGAAGGATGTTCCGGTTGACGATCAGGTCGGGGTCGATGGAGCCATCCAGACAGGCCAGAGCATTCTGGATGGCGGCAATGGCCATGCGTTCGCCGCAGTCGGCGGTCAGCCCGGCGATATGCGGCGACAGGATCGCATTGTCCTGTGCCAGAAGCGGGCTTGCGGCGGGCGGCTCTGTCTCGAACACATCCACCCCGGCGGCGGCAATCTGGCCGGAGGCCAGCGCGCGGGCCAGCGCGGTTTCATCCACCACGCCGCCACGGGCGGTATTGGCAAGGATCGCGCCATGTTTCATGCGGGCAATCTCGGCGGCGCCGAGGATGGGCCGGTCGCCTTTCGGGATATGGACCGAGATGCAGTCCGCCCAGGCCAGGCCCTCGTCCAGCGGCACGGGATGCACCGGACCGTCCGGCCAGCCCGCCTGTTCCAGATAGGGGTCATGGGCGCGCACCTGCATGTGAAAGCCCGCCGCCATCCGCGCCAGATGCCGCCCGATCCGGCCATAGCCGAGGATCAGGAGGTTCTTGCCCGAAATCTCCTGTGCTTCCATGCGGTTGCGCCAGCCCCAGCCTGCCGGGTCGCGCACGGCGCGGTCGGCGCGCAGGGCGCGTTTCGCACCGGCCAGAAGCTGCATCATGGCATGTTCGGCCACCGAAACGGAATTGACATCGCCCACGATGGTCAGCGCGATGCCGCGTGCATTCAGGGCCGCCAGATCGACGGAATCATACCCGACACCATGGCGCGACACCACGCGCAGCTTTTCCGCCTGCGCCACGGTCGCGGCGGTCAGCGGCTGGGTGCGGATCACCAGCGCATCGGCCTTGTGGATCAGCGGCGCGTAGGAAGGTTCCGAGACCTCCTCGACATAATCCACCCCCAGACCCTGCGCCTGAAGCCTGTGCAGCATCGCCTCGCCCGAGGGGTGCAGCTTTCCGGCGATCAGAAGATGCGGCATCAGTAGCCCCCTTTCTGCTCCGTCCCGGCCAGCGGTGCGGCGCCGGTCAGTTGCCGCCAGTCGCGGACCGAGGCGGCGGCGGCCCCTGCCAGCAGGCGGGAATCGCCCGACACGGTGGTCAGGTCGAAGCCCCAGCCGATGGCTTTCGCAGCATAGGCGGGGGTTCCGCAATGGAGGCAGGCGCGGATGCCATTGGCCTTGCAGGCGGCGAGGATACGCTGGATCAGCGCCACCATTTCCGGCTCTTCCCGGTCAAAGCCGGGGGGCAGGCGGCCATTCTGGGTGCCCAGTGTCAGATCGGCCGGGCCGATATAGAGACCGTCGAGGCCCGGCGTCGCGGCGATGTCTTCCAGATTGTCGACGCCCGCCTGAGTTTCGATCATTGCAAGGGCAAGGATCTGGTCATTGACGGCGGGGCCGTAGCCGCCATGGGCCACTGCCGCGCGGGTGGGGCCATAGCTGCGCTGTCCCAGCGGCGGATAGCGCAGGTAGCTGACAAATTCCGCGGCTTCAGCGCCGGAATTGATCATGGGGCAGATAATGCCCATGGCGCCCGCGTCCAGCGCCTTCATCACGATGCCGGGTTCGCGCCATGGCACCCGCGCCAGCGGCACCACACCCGAACCGCGCATCGCCTGCAACATCGGCAGCAGCGCGCTGTAATCCAGCGCACCGTGCTGAAGATCGACGGTGAGACTGTCATAGCCCTGCGCCGCCATGATCTCGGCGGTGAAGCTGTTGCCGATGGACAGCCAGCCGTTCAGGGCGGGGCGGCCTGCGGCCCAGATCTGTTTCAGCCTGTTCTGCATCGTTCCCTCCCTAGAACACGATCTGCGCCAGCTTGGTGTCGAGGTAATCGCCGATCCCCTCGCTGCCGCCCTCGCGGCCCATGCCGGAATGGTTGGTGCCGCCGAAGGGGGCCTCGGAAGCGGCGAGGGCAAAGCTGTTGATCCCCACCATCCCGGCTTTCAGCCCCGTCACCATGCGCCGCGCGCGGTCGGGCGAGCGGGTGAAGGCATAGGCCGACAGGCCCATGTCGCTGGCATTGGCGCGGTTCAGCGCCTCGTCCTCGGTCGTGAAACGGGTGATGGCGGCGACGGGGCCGAAGTTTTCCTCGGCAAAGACCCGCATGTCGTCGGTCACGCCGGTCAGGACGGTCGGTTGGTAGAAGAAGCCGCTGTTGTGTTCCGGGGCACGCCTGCCGCCATGCGCCAGCGTGGCGCCTGCGGCCACGGCCTCTTGCACCACGGCGTCGATTTCGGTCAGGCGGCGGGCGTTGATAAGCGGGCCCATGCCGGTTTCCGGGTCCAGCCCGTCGCCCAGCCGGATTTTCGCGGCGCGGGCAACGAAGCCTTCGACGAAGGCATCATGCAGGCTGTCATGCACGAAGAACCTGTCGGGCGTCACGCAGACCTGGCCGCAATTGGCGAATTTCGTCGGCACGCAAAGATCCAGCGCGGCGTCCAGATCGGCATCGTCTTGGATGATGACGGGGGCGTTGCCACCCAGTTCCATGGACACTTTCTTGACCGTGGCGGCGGCGTCGCGGATCATCTGCTGGCCCACGCGGGTCGATCCGGTGAGGCTGACCTTGCGGACGCGCGTGTCGGCCATGATCGGGTCATAGGTGGTGGCGGTCGAGCCGATGACAAGGTTCACGGCGCCATCGGGCAGGCCGGCGGCGCGCAGGCAATCCACCATGACCATGGCGACGCCGGGCGTCTGCGACGAGGGGCGCAGCACCACCGGGCAGCCTGCCGCCAGCGCGGGGGCGAGCTTGCGGGCGGGCAGGGCGGCAGGGAAGTTCCAGGCGGTGAAGGCGCCAACCACGCCGACGGGTTCCCGTGTCACCTCGAACCGGCCGCCGGGCACGCGGCTTTCGACAATACGGCCATAGATGCGGCGGGCTTCCTCGGCATACCAGCGGAACTGGTCACAGGCGAGCGCCCATTCCCGTCCGGCCTGCGCAAGGGGCTTGCCGGTTTCGGTGGTGATCATGCGCGCGCCTTCCTCGGCGCGGCGCAGCATTTCGTCGGCGGCACGGTGCAGCGCCTCGGCGCGGGCAAAACCGCCCATGGCGCGCAGGGCGGGCAGGGCGCGGGCGGCGGCATCCAGCGCAGCCTGCGTTTCGGCCAGGGTGGCGGCGGGGGCCTCGCCCAGCGACTTTTCGGTCACGGGCGAAATCACCGGCACCGTCGCGACGGGCCTGTGCCATGCGCCGTCAAGGAACAATCCGAACGGCTGGTACATGGTCAGGCCAGTTCGCTGGTGCGGACCGTCCGGCCCTCGGCGACCGAACGGATCGCGGCCTCGGCCAGCAACAGCGCCAGGCGGCCATCCTCGAAACCAACGGCGACCGGGGTGCCCGATTCTACCGCATCGACGAAGGCGTCGATCTCTGCTGCGAAAGCCTCGGCATAGCGGTCGATGAAGAAGTTTTGCAGCACCGCGCCCTGTGCCGTGAAATCTGCTCCGAAAAGCTGCATGTTGTTCATGCGGCGGTTTTCAGAGATGGCCATGCCGCCCGAGCCGAATGCCTCGACCCGCTGGTCATAGCCATAGACGGCGCGACGCGAGTTCACGATGACGGCCTGTTTGCCGCTGGCGGTGGTCAGCACGACGGTGACGGTGTCGTAATCGTTGCAGCGTTCCATCAGCGCCGGATCGACGAGGCGGGCGCCGGTGGCGGTGACAGCTGTCACTTCCTCGCCCAGCATGAAGCGGGCCATGTCGAAATCATGGATGGTCATGTCGCGGAAGATGCCGCCCGAAACCTCGACATAGGCATCGGGTGCCATGCCCGGATCGCGCGAGGTGATGACGATCTGGTGCACCTCGCCCAGCGTGCCATCGGTAATGGCGCGGCGCACAGCGGCGTGGCCGGTATCGAAGCGACGCACGAAGCCCAGCATGATGGGCAGATCGGTTCCCGCGATGCGGGCGGCGCAGGCGTTCACCCGGTCCAGCGACAGGTCGATGGGTTTTTCGCACAGGATGGGTTTGCCCGCCGCAACCGCCTGTTCGATGTAATCGGCATGGGTGGCGGTGGAGGTGGCAATCAGCACGGCATCCACCGCCTGTGAGGCCAGCACGGCTTCCGCCGATTCGAAGCGCGGCACGCCCAGCTTTTCCGATACTTCGACAGCCGCCGGTTCGTGGGTGTCATAGACCCCGGCAAGCGCCGCGCGCGGATGGCGGGCGATGTTTTCGGCATGCATGCGCCCGATGCGACCACAGCCAAGGACGGCGATCCTGAGCATTTCGTTCTCCTCCCGAAAGCGATTTGCAATAATCATTGCAGAACTATTGCAATGTCAATGGGCATTCCGTAGTCTCTCGCCAAACCCATCCGCAGGAGGAGGCGAGATGACCCGGACCACCGTGCGCCTGACCATGTCCCAGGCCCTTGTGCGCTATCTGTGCAACCAGTTCACCGAGATCGACGGCACCCGCGTTCCGCTTTTCGCGGGGGTGTTCGGCATCTTCGGCCATGGCAATGTGACATGCCTGTCCGAAGCGCTGGAGCAGGTGCAGGACCAGTTGCCGACATGGCGCGGTCAGAACGAACAAAGCATGGCACTGGCGGCCATCGGCTTCGCCAAGGCCAAGCGGCGGCGGCAGATCATGGTGGCGGCGACCTCGATCGGGCCGGGGGCGGCGAATATGGTGACGGCGGCGGGTGTGGCGATGACCAACCGGCTGCCGGTGCTGTTGCTGGCGGGCGATACCTTCGCCAACCGGCTGCCCGACCCGGTGTTGCAGCAGGTGGAACATTTCGGCGACCCGACGGTGACGGTGAACGATGCCTTCAAGCCGGTAGTGCGTTACTGGGACCGGATCACGCTGCCCGAACAGATCATCACCTCGCTGCCGCAGGCGATTGCCACCATGCTGGACCCCGCCGATTGCGGCCCGGCCTTCATCGGGCTGGCACAGGACACGCAGGAGAAGGCCTTCGATTACCCGGAAGTGTTCTTTGAGCCGAAGGTCTGGAAAATCCCGCGTCCGCGGCCTGACCGGGATGCGGTGGCCGAGGCGGCGGCGCTGCTGAAGGGGGCGAAGAAACCACTGATCATCTCGGGCGGCGGGGTGCGCTATTCGCTGGCCGAGGCAGAGCTGGCCGATTTCGCGGCGCGGCGCGGGATTCCGGTGGTGGAAACCATCGCGGGAAAGGGGGCGCTGACGCATCACCATCCGGTCCATGCCGGGCCCATCGGGATCGTGGGGTCCACCTCGGCCAATGTGCTGGCGAAAGAGGCCGATGTGATCCTTGCCATCGGCACGCGGCTTCAGGATTTCACCACCGGGTCGTGGACCGCCTTTGCGCAGGATGCGAAGTTCATCTCGGTCAATGCGGCGCGGTTCGATGCGGTGAAGCACCGGGCTCTGCCGGTGGTGGGCGATGCGAAAGAGGCGCTGGCCGATCTGGATGCGGCGCTTGGCGATTGGTCGGCAGAGGCCGGTCTGATGGCCCGCGCGCAACGGCTGTTTGCCGAATGGAACGCACTTGTGGACGATCATCAGCGCCCGACCAATGCCGCCGTGCCGTCCTATGCACAGGTGGTGGGGGTGCTGAACAGGGTGGCCGGGCCGGATGACACGCTGATCGCGGCAGCAGGCGGCACGCCGGGCGAGGTGACGAAGGGCTGGCGGGTGAAGAACCCCAATACTTTCGATTGCGAGTTTGGCTTTTCCTGCATGGGCTATGAAATCGCGGCGGGCTGGGGCTGTGCCATGGCGCAGGAAGGCCCCGGTGCCACCGGCGGCACGCCCATCGTGATGCTGGGCGACGGCACCTACATGATGATGAATTCCGACATCTATTCCGCCGCGCTGACCGGGCATCGCATGGTCGTCGTGGTGTGCGACAATGGCGGCTATGCGGTCATCAACCGCCTGCAACAGTTCAAGGGCGTGCCGGGGTTCAACAACCTGCTGACGGATTGCCGGGTGCAGAACCGGGATGCGCCGCTGCATGTCGATTTCGCCAGACATGCCGAGGCGATGGGTGCAAAGGCGCGCAAGGTGGACAGCCTCGCCGATCTGGAAGAGGCGGTGAAATGGGCGTTGCAGAACGAAGGGCCGACCGTCATCTCCATCGTGTCGGACGCCTTTGCCTGGGTGCCGGGCGATGCCGACTGGGATGTCGGCGTGCCCGAGGTTTCCAGCTTTGAAAAGGTGCGCGCGGCCCGCGCGGCACAGGATGCAATTCGCGCGAACCAGCGCGTTGGAGTGTAAGGGAATGAAGGCAAGACTGGGCATTGCGCCGATTGCGTGGTGGAACGACGATCTGGCCGAGCTGAGCGATGATGTGAGCCTTGAGGAATGCCTGCGGCAGGCCTTGGTTGCCGGCTATACCGGGATGGAGACGGGGCGCCGGTTCCCGATGGACATGGGCGCGCTGGGGCCGGTTCTGGCGAAATACGGGATTTCGGTCTGTGGCGGCTGGTTCTCCGGCCTGCTGCTGGATGGCGATATCGAGGTGGAAAAGGAGCGGATCGCGCAGCAACTTGCCTTCTTCAAGGCGGCGGGGGCGCCCTGCATCGTCTATGGCGAAACCGCGCGCAGCATTCAGGGCGTGAAATCGGCGCCGCTGGCGACGAAGCCGAAGCTGACCGAGGCGGAGATTGCCGCCTATGGCCGCATGATGAGCGATTTTGCGGATTGGTGCGCGGGGCAGGGGATGCCGGTTTCCTACCATCACCACATGGCGGCGGTGATCGAGACCGAGGCGGAACTGGATCTGCTGATGCAGCATTCCTCGGTGCCGCTGTTGTTCGATGCGGGACATATGGCCTTTGCCGGGGGCGATGTGATGCGGGTGATCGAAAACCATCATGCCCGCATCACGCATGTTCATACAAAGGACATCCGCCGCCCGGTGATCGATGCGCTGGACCGCACGCGCGAAAGCTTCCTTGATGCGGTGGTGAAGGGTGCCTTTACCGTGCCGGGCGATGGCAGTCTGGATTTCGAGGCCATCGTGAAGGCGCTGGCGGCGAAAGGCTATGAGGGCTGGTTCGTCGTCGAGGCAGAGCAAGACCCCAGGGTCTCGCCCCCGCTGGAGATGGCGAAGAAAGGGCATGCGGAGCTGCTGCGCGTCATGGCCGCGGCGGGATACGAGGTCATGCCATGAACCGCATCGACGGCAAGATCGCCATTGTCACGGGCGGCACGCAGGGGCTGGGCGCGGCCATCGCGCGGGTCTTTGCGGCGGCCGGGGCGGGTGGCATCGTGATCGTCGGGCGCGGGCTGGAAAAGGGCCGCGCTGTGGCGAAAGACATCACCGCCGCGACCGGCGTTCCGGTCGAGATGCTGGCCGCCGATCTGGGCAACATGGACGATGTGCGCGGCATTGTCGCCGCCGCCGACCGCCGTTTTGGCCGGGTGGATATTCTGGTCAATGCCGCCGGGCTGACCGATCGGGGCAATATGCTGAACACCAGCCCCGAGTTGTTTGACCGCATGATCGCCGTCAATACCCGCGCGCCCTTCTTCCTGATTCAGGACGCGGCGAAAGTGATGATCCGTGAGGGGATCGAGGGGCGCATCGTCAATATCGGATCGGTTTCCGGTCTGGCGGGGCAGCCGTTCCTTGCGCCCTATGCGACCTCGAAAGGGGCGCTGGCCACGCTGACCCGGCACGCGGGTTTCGCACTGATGCGCAACCGGATCCATGTCAATCAGCTCGACATCGGCTGGATGAACTCGGACCACGAGCGCAAGCTGGTGCTGTCGGAGACGGGTGATCCGACCTTCATCGACCGCAAGGCCGCCGAAAAGCCCTTTGGCCGTATCCTCGACCCGGCCGAGGTGGCGCGTGCGGTGCTGTGGATGGCTTCGGACGACAGCGGGATGATGACCGGCACCGTCATCCCCTTCGACCAGTCGGTCTATGGTGGCTTTGACGAGGCGCCGGTGCCAGCGGCAAAGCTGGAGGGCTGACATGCGCACCATCAAGGGGCCGGGGGTGTTCCTGGCCCAGTTTGCGGCGGATCAGGCGCCTTACGACAGCCTGCCGGGTTTGGCCGCATGGGCGGCGGGCAAGGGGTTCAAGGGGGTGCAGATCCCGACATGGGATACCCGGCTGATCGACATGCGGCTCGCCGCTGAAAGCGACGCCTATTGCGATGCGTTGCGCGGGATGCTGGCCGACCATGGTTTGCAGATCACCGAATTCGCCTCGCATATCACCGGGCAACTGGTGGCAGTGCATCCGGCGCATGATGCGGTGATGGACAGTTTCGCGCCCGCGCCGGTGCGGGGGAACCCGAAGGCGCGACGGGCCTGGGCGGAGGAGCAGTTGCGCTTTGCCGCGCGTGCCTCGGCCCGGCTGGGCATTGACCGGCATGTGACCTTTTCGGGCGCGCTGCTCTGGCCCTATCTTTACCCCTATCCGCAATGGCCCGAGGGGCTGGTGGAGGAGGGGTTTGACGAACTGGCGAAACGCTGGACCCCGATCCTGAACGATTTCGACGCGCATGGCGTGGATGTCTGCTATGAGATCCACCCTTGCGAGGATCTGCACGACGGCCATTCGTGGGAGTATTTCCTTGAGAAGGTGAAGGGCCACCCCCGCGCCAACCTGATGTATGATCCCAGCCATTTCGTGCTTCAGTCGCTGGATTATCTGGCCTTCATCGACCATTACCACGACCGCATCCGCGCCTTCCATGTGAAGGATGCCGAGTTCCGCCCCGATGGCAAATCCGGCGCCTATGGCGGTTATATGCCCTGGGCGAAGCGCGCGGGCCGCTTCCGCAGTCCCGGCGACGGACAGGTGGATTTCGGCGCGATCTTCACCAGGCTGACAACGCATGGCTATGACGGCTGGGCGGTGCTGGAATGGGAATGTTTCGTCAAGAACCCCGAGGACGGCGCCCGCGAAGGTGCGCAGTTCATCGCGGATCACATCATCGGCGTGTCGGATCGCGCCTTCGATGATTTCGTGAAATCCGGCGCGGATCGCCGCGCCAACCGGGCGATGCTCGGTCTGGAGGATGAGGCATGAGACCCTTGCGGCTTGGCATGGTGGGCGGCGGGCAGGGCGCCTATATCGGCAATATCCATCGCCTTGCGGCGCGGCTGGATGGCCAGTGGCAGCTTGTGGCGGGCGCCTTCGATGTGGACCCGGAGCGCGGCCGCGCCTTCGCGCTTTCGCAGGGGCTTGACCCCGCGCGCAGCTACGGGACATGGCAGGAGATGATCGCGGCAGAGGCCGCGCGGCCCGACCGGATGGAGGCGGTGGCGATCTGCACGCCGAATTTCACCCATTACCCGATCGCGAAGGCGCTGATCGAGGCGGGGTTCGACGTGATCTGTGAAAAGCCGCTGACCGCCACACTGGCGGATGCGGTGGCGCTGGAACAACTGGCGCGGGACAGCGGGCGCTTTGTCGGGGTGACCTATACCTATTCGGGTTACCCGATGGTGCACGAGGCGCGCGTGCGGGTCGCGGCGGGCGAAATCGGCGCGGTGCGCACGGTGCAGGTGGAATATCCGCTGGAATGGATGGCCACCGCCATCGAACAGCAGGGCAATGCGCAGGCGGTATGGCGCACCGATCCGGTGAAGAATGGGCGCGGCGGGTCCATCGGCGACATCGGCACCCATGCCTATCATCTGGCGGGGTTTGTCAGCGGGTTGACGCTGGACAGCCTGACCGCCGATCTGGCGACATTCGTGAGCGGTCGGGCGCTGGATGACAACGCGCATGTGATGCTGCGCTATCAGGGCGGCGCGCGCGGACTTTTGTGGTCGTCGCAGGTCGCCATCGGCCATTCCAACGGCGTGCGGCTGCGGGTCTTTGGCGGGACGGGCTCGCTGCAATGGTATCAGGAACAGCCGAACGAGCTGATCCTGACGCCGCTGGAAGGCCGGGTGCAGGTGGTGAAACGCGGCGCGCCGGATCTGTCGGAGGATGCGCAGGCGCGCACCCGCACCCCGCCGGGCCATCCCGAAGGGTATCTGGAGGCTTTCGCCAATCTTTACGCGGGCTTTGCCGAGGCGATCCGGGCGCGGGCCGAGGGGCGCGAACCTGATGCCATCGGGCGCAACCTGCCGACGGCATGGGACGGGCTGAAGGGCGTGGCTTTCGTTGAGGCGGTGGTGGACAGCGCCGAGGCGGCGGATCAGCCCTGGTTGCGGCCGGTGGCAGTATAGCTTCCGGGCGGTGCAATGGTCTGCACGGCAGGGCGTGACGGAAATATCTGTTGACTCCTGCAATAAGACTGCAATACTCATTGCAACACGGGTAAATTTGCAATTTTTCAACTGACTTCACGGGGTTCGCGGCTGGGGAGGCTGCGGGCTGCCCTGTCGCAAGATCGCCTGTGCGATCCGGGAGGAGAGAGCATGAAGGACTTCGTATCCGGCATCAGCCTTGAGGCGTTTCGCGCTGAAGCCGAAACCACGACGACGCCGGCAATGTGCCCTTCGGCCATGGTCATCGAAAAGAACATCCCGATCTATGACGGGGCCAGCGTAACCGAGGCGATTGCGCCGGAATGGGCGGGGGTCATCGGGCAGGGGCCGGGCGTCTTTGTCATCAAGCGCGCCTTCGCCGATCTGGGCGCCATCGACCGCGCCAGCGACGCCTTCCGCGCCATCATCGCGCAGGAGCGGGCGGAAGGGATTGCAGCGGGGGATCATTTCGCCAAGGCGGGTGCGAATGACCGGATCTGGAACAGCCTGCAAAAGCTGTGTCTGCATGATCCGGCGGTCTATGCGCGCTATATGGCCAATCCGGTGATCGACATTGCCTGCCGCGCCTGGCTTGGCCCCGGCTATCAGCTGGCGACCCAGGTCAATCAGGTGCGTCCCGGTGGCAAGGCACAGGCGCCGCACCGCGACTATCATCTGGGTTTCATGTCGCCCGACCAGATGGCGCAGTACCCCGATCACATCCATGCCACGGGGCCGACGCTGATCCTGCAAGGCGGCGTGGCGCATTGCGACATGCCGGTGGAAAGCGGCACGACCAAGCTTCTGCCGCATTCGCAGCGCTACCTGCATGGCTATATCGCCGCGACCCGCCCCGAGTTCCGCGATTATTTCGAGGCGCATCACGTCCAGTTGCCTCTGGAAAAGGGCGATGCGATCTTCTTCAGCCCGGCGCTGTTCCATGCGGCGGGCGAGAACCGGACGGCCGATGTGGTGCGGATGGTGAACCTGATCCAGACCGCCTCGGCCTTTGCGCGGCATATGGAAAACCTTGACCGCACCGCGATGGTGCGCGCGGTCTACCCGCATCTGGCCGCGCTTTCACCCGAGGGGCGGCGCGCCGTCATCGCGGCGACGGCGGACGGCTATCCTTTCCCGACCAATCTGGACACCGATCCGCCGATCGGGGGGCTTGCTCCCGAAAGCCAGCAGGATCTGCTGGCCCGTGCGGTTGCCGAAGGGTGGGATCAGGCGCGGCTGGAGACCGCGCTGGAGGAACAGGCCCGCAAACGCCGGGCCTGAGCGGCGACAGTTCCGGGGGAATCCGGCGCCGCAAGATAACGACCAAAGGGAGGAGAAACCTATGAAGAAAATGCTGCACACCGTGGCCGCAGCGGCCTTGCTTGCGACCACGGCCCTGGCCGGGGCTGCCCATGCGGAGGGCGAGAAATTCGTCTGGATCAGCCATGGCCCGGACAGCGACAGCTGGTTCAACGTGATCAAGAATGCAATCAAGGTCACGAACGAGCAGATGGGCGTGGAAACCGAATACCGCAATCCGCCGACCGGCGATCTGGCCGATATGGCGCGGATCGTGCAGCAGGCCTCGGCCGCGGGCGTGGACGGGATCATCGTCACCATCGCCGATTACAATGTGCTGGAAGGCCCGATCAAGGATGCCGTTGCCAAGGGCATCCCGGTGGTCACCGTGAACTCGGGTACCGTCGAGGAAAGCCAGAAGCTTGGCGCCCTGATGCATGTCGGCCAGCCGGAATACGAGGCGGGTCTGGGTGCGGGCAAGCGCGCGAAAGAGGCCGGGATCAGCTCGTTCCTGTGCGTGAACCACTATATCACCAACCCGGCTTCGGTTGAGCGCTGCCGCGGCTTTGCCGATGCGCTTGGCGTTGATCTGGGCAGCCAGATGATCGATTCCGGCATCGACCCGTCGGAGGTGCAGAACAAGGTGAAGGCCTATCTGACCGCCAACCCCGATACCGGCGCGATCCTGACGCTTGGGCCCAATTCGGCCGAGCCCTCGATCCGTGCGGTGAAGGATATGGGGCTGGATGGCGAGATTTATTTCGGCACCTTCGACCTGTCTTCGGAAATCTCGGCCGGGATCAAGGATGGCACCATCAACTTTGCCATCGACCAGCAGCCCTTCCTGCAAGGCTCGGTGCCGATCCAGGTGCTGACCAATTATGTGCGCTACGGCGTTGCCCCGGCCAATTCGATCTTTACCGGCCCGGGCTTCGTGACCAAGGACAATATCGAACTGGTTGAATCGCTGGCGGGCGAGTTCCGCTGAGCGACCCCGCCCCTACGGGGCCAGCGTGCGGGTGAATGCTCCCCACCCGCACGCCTTTCCTCTGATCTCAACGAGGCCAAGAATGACCGACACCACCTCCGGCCCGGCCGGTGACGAACGCATAAAAGATGTCTCTCCGCTGCGCCGTATGCTGATCCGCCCGGAACTGGGCGGGATCTGCGGCACCATCCTGGTCTTCATCCTGTTCGGGCTGATCGCCGGGGACAGCGGCATGTTCGCCGCCGAAGGAGTGATGAACTGGACGGTGGTTTCGGCACAATTCATGGTCATCGCGGTCGGGGCCTGCCTGCTGATGATCGCGGGCGAGTTCGACCTGTCCACCGGCTCGATGATCGGGTTTTCCGGGGTGCTGATGGCGATCCTGTCGGTGCAGATGGGCTGGCCGCTGTGGCTGGCCATTCTGGCAACCTTTGCTTTCTGTATCGCCATCGGGGCGCTGAATGGCTGGCTGGTGATCCGCACCGGACTGCCCTCGTTCATCGTGACGCTGGCCTTCCTATACATCCTGCGCGGGCTGACGATCTGGGGATCGGTCTATTTCACCCGGCAGACCATCATCGGCGGCGTGGCCGACCGGGCGCAGGGCGACTGGCTGGCGCCGGTCTTCGGTGGCAAGATCCTGACGGGCCTGTTTCAATGGATGGGCGATGCGGGCTGGATCGCCACTTTCACGCGCGGCAACCGTGCAGGGCAGCCGGTGGTGGACGGCATCCCCATGCTGGTGGTCTGGGCCCTCGCGCTGGTGATCTTCGGCCACTGGCTGCTGACGCGTACCAAATTCGGCAACTGGGTCTTCGCCAGCGGTGGCGATGCGCAGGCGGCGCGCTATGTCGGTGTGCCGGTGAACCGGGTGAAGATCCTGATGTTCATGTTCTCGGCCTTCTGTGCCTGCGTCTTTTCGATGTGTCAGGTGATGGAGTTCGGCTCGGCCGCAGCCGACCGGGGCCTGCTGAAGGAGTTCGAGGCGATCATTTGCGTGGTGATCGGCGGCGCGCTGCTGACTGGCGGTTACGGCTCGGTCATCGGGGCGGCGCTGGGGGCGGTGATCTTCGGCGTGGTGCAGCAGGGTCTGTTCTTCGCCAATGCCGAAAGCTCGCTTTTCCGGGTGTTCCTCGGGATGATTCTGCTGATCGCGGTCATCATGAACACCTACATCCGCCGCATCATCACGGGGGAACGCTGATGACCACGCCCATCGTCGACATGCGCGACATCAAGAAACATTTCGGCCATGTGATCGCGCTGAACGGGGTGTCCTTCGATGTGCGCGCCGGGGAATGCCATTGCCTGCTGGGCGACAACGGCGCCGGGAAATCGACTTTCATCAAGACCATGTCGGGCGTGTTCCGCCCCAGCGCGGGTGAGATGCGGGTGGAGGGCAGGCCGGTTGTCTTTGAAAGCCCGCGCGACGCCATGACGGCGGGGATTGCCACTGTGTATCAGGATCTGGCGATGATCCCGCTGATGAGCGTCAGCCGCAATTTCTGGATGGGGCGCGAGCCGGAAAAGGGCATCTGGCCGCTGCGCACACTGGATCTGGCCAAGGCCGACGCCATCACCATGAGCGAGATGCGGAAAATGGGCATCAACCTGCGTGGCCCCGATCAGGCGGTCGGCACCCTGTCGGGGGGAGAACGGCAGACCGTCGCCATTGCCCGTGCCGTCTATTTCGGCGCCAAGGTGCTGATCCTGGACGAGCCGACCTCGGCTCTGGGTGTGCGGCAGACGGCGAATGTGCTGGGCACGATTGACCGGGTGCGCAAGCAGGGGATCGGTGTGGTGTTCATCACCCATAACGTGCGGCATGCGATGGCGGTCGGTGACCGGTTCACCGTGCTGAATCGGGGACAGACGCTGGGGACAGCCTTGCGCGGCGAGGTGGATGCGCCGGGCTTGCAGGACATGATGGCCGGCGGGCAGGAACTGGCGGATCTGGAAAGCTCGCTGGGCGGCACGATCTGAGGCGGGGCGGGTCAGACCTTACTCCCCTTGCTGCGGGAGAAGGTGCTGATCCAGCCCGGCGGCCATTTCTGCGGCCACCTCGTGCAGGACGGCGATGAAGCGCCGGACCTGCGCGATCCGGGTGCTGCGCTGCGGATGCCACAGCGCCACCCGATACGGCACCGAAACCGACAGCCGCCGCAGCGCGACCGGCCCGCCCGCATGGCTGGCCGCCGTCAGCGGGTTGATCACCGACAGACCGACCCCCGCCGCCACCATGGCGCAGACGCTGGCGGCGGTGGTCGTTTCTGCGGCATAGTCGCGCGAGACATCGGCCTCGTGAAACACCACATCCAGCTTGTGCCGGTAGGGGTCGTTCTGGCTGAAATAGATGAAGGGCTGGTTCGCGAAATCGGCCGGGGTCAGCACATTGCGCGCGGTCAGCGGATGCCCCTGCGGCAGGACGCAGACCATATCCCCCACAAAGACGGATTCGCCGGTCGCATTTTCCCGCTCTGACAGGTTTTCAGCCAGACACAGGTCGAAAACCTGAGTTGTCATTTCATGCCGCAGCGAGGGCTCCTCGTGCGAGTGGATCGAAAAATGCACATCGCGGCGGGTTTTCAGAAAGCGCTGGATGACGCGGGGGATGATGGATTCCGCATAGGCCGGAATGCTGGCGATGCGGAAGTTTGCGGCATTGTGGGTGCGGATGGCCGAGGCGGCGCGGCTGATCTCATCCAGCCCGACAAAAGAGCGCAGCACCACCTCATGCAGCAGGATCGCCTGCTGCGTGGGTGTCAGCCGCTTGCCGAAACGCAGGAACAGGTCAAAGCCAAGACGGCTTTCGATCTCGCGGATCTCGCGGCTCAGCGTGGGCTGTGAACTGCCCAGTTTGGCAGCGGCGGCGGTAATGCTCTTGTTCACCATGACCGCGTTGAAGACGTCAATCTGGCGCTGGTTCAGTTTCATGGTGATCCCCTTTTCCTTTTGCATATCAGAAATGAATAAGAAATGCCCATGAAGTATTTCATTTGCATGAAAACATCTGGGAAGGTGGCGGAAACCCAGAACAGACAAAGGGTCGTCATGTCCCAGACCATTGCCCTGGCCCCGGCCCCTGTCGATGACCCCGCGCCGGATCTGCTGCATCGCCGCGACGGCGCGCTGCGCATGGAAGGCGTGCCGCTGACCCGCATCGCCGAGGCGGTGGGCACGCCGTTCTACGCCTATTCGGCGCAGGCGCTGCGGGCGGGATACACCGCGTTGTCGGGCGCAGTCGCGCCGCACGGGGTGGATGTCTGCTTTGCGGTGAAGGCCAACAGCAACATTCACGTCCTGTCGGAATTTGCCCGGCTGGGATGCGGTATGGACATCGTCTCGGGTGGCGAGATGGCGCGCGCGCTGGCCGCCGGGGTGCCTGCGGAGCGGATCATCTTTTCCGGTGTCGGCAAGACCGAGGCGGAAATCCGGGCGGCGCTGCTGGCGGGCCTGCATCAGATCAACGTCGAAAGCCCGGCGGAGCTGGAGGTGGTGGCGGCGGTCGCGCGCGATCTGGGCCAGAGCGCCCCGGTGGCGCTGCGGGTCAATCCCGATGTCGATGCCCTGACCCATGCCAAGATCACCACCGCGCGCAAGGACAGCAAATTCGGTATCGCCATCGGTGAGATCCCCGCGCTTTATGCCGCCGCCGCGATGCGGCCCGAACTGAACATGGTCGGGCTGGCGGTGCATATCGGGTCGCAGATCCTTGATCTTGCGCCGTTCCGCCGGGCCTGGGCCGCAATGGCCGGTCTGGTCCGCGATCTGCGGGCGGCGGGGCAGCAGGTCGGACGGCTGGATCTGGGTGGCGGGCTCGGGGTAGGGGGCGACGGCCACTCCGGCCCCGATCTGGCCGAATATGCCCGGATCATCGCGGATACGGTGGGCGGCATGGGGCTGGCGCTGAATGTGGAGCCGGGGCGCTGGCTCTGCGCCCGGGCCGGGGTCATGGTGGCCCGGGTGATCTATACCAAACCCGGTGACGGCGCGGATTTCGCCATTGTCGACGCGGCGATGAACGATCTGATGCGCCCGGCGCTGTATGACGCCCGGCATGCGGTAGAGCCGCTGGCCCCGCCGCGTCAGGTGGGGGCCACGACCCCTTGCCGGCTTGTTGGCCCGATCTGTGAAAGCTCGGACGATTTCGGGACATATCAGGGACTTGGCCCGCTTCAGGCCGGGGACCTTCTGGCCTTCCGCGACGCGGGAGCCTACGGCGCGGCCATGTCCTCAACCTATAATTCGCGGGATCTGATTCCCGAGGTTCTGGTGGATGGTGCGCAGTTCCGTGTGATCCGTCGCCGGGTCGGTATCGACGAGGCGCTGCAACTGGAACAGCCCGGACCGTGGCAGCGCGCCGGGTAAAGGGGGAAGCAAAGGGGGGTGCCGTGCGACAGGCCCGCCCGGAAACAAGGGTCGCCGATAACAGCGGTCGCAGGGTGCTCCCGATCAACAGCGGCCAAACCGACAGAGCGAGGTACAAGATGAACAAGAAGATGAAACTGCTTCTGGCCACCGGCCTTACCAGCCTTGTGCTGATGTCGCCGGCGCTGGCCGAGAACATGCTGCGCGTGTCCTATCCCGAAGACCCCAAGACCGCCGACGTGCAGATGACGACGGATGCCTATACACTTCCGCTGAATATCTTCGACCGGCTGGTGGAATCCGAGACGACGGCGCCGGGCCAGTCGGCGCTGGTGCCGGGGCTGGCCGAAAGCTGGGATGTGTCGGAGGACGGCCTGACCTACACGTTCCACCTCCGTGAGGGGGTGACCTTCCATGACGGCGCGGCGCTGACCGCCGATGATGTGGTCTATACCTTTGACCGGATGCTGAACCCGGCAACCAAGGCGCTGAACACCGATATCCTGACCTTCATTGCCGGGGCCGAGGACCGGCTGGATGGCAAGGCCGACAGTGTGTCGGGGCTGAAGGCGCTGGACGAGCACACGGTCCAGATCACCCTGTCGAAACCCTATGCGGCCTTCCTTGCGCTGCTGGCCTCGCCCGGCGCCTCGATCTACAACCGCGCCTTTACCGAAGCTGCGGGCGATCAGTTCGGTCTGACGGCGGAAACCACGAATGGCACCGGCCCGTTCATTCTGCGCGACTATACGCTGAACGACAGCCAGATGCTTGAGGCGAACGACAATTACTGGCGTGGTCGCCCGAAGCTTGACCGGCTGCTGGTGCGCGTGGTGTCGGATTCCGAAACGCTGCGGATGCTGTTCGAATCCGACGAACTGGACGTGTTCGATCTGGATTACGCGCCAACCCAGACCCCATATTTCTATGGCAGCGACCAGTGGAAGGATCAGGTCCGTTCCGGTCCGCGGGTGGGGATCTATTATTACAACATCAACCAGCTGAAAAAGCCGTTCGACGATGCGCGCGTGCGCAAGGCGTTCCAGATGTCGATCGACCGGCAGACCATTCTGGACAAGAACTTCTACGGCAAGGGCAAGCTGGAAGACGGCGTGATGCCGCGCGGCCTGGCCTGCTATACCCCCGCGACGCCCATCGAATACAACCCGGCCAGGGCGAAGGAACTGCTGGCCGAGGCGGGTTACCCGGACGGGGTGGAGATCAATCTGCAACAGGTGTCGAGCTGGTCGACGAAATGGTCTGACATGAACCAGATCATCCAGGCGCAGGTGGCCGAGGCCGGGTTCAAGGCCAATATCGTCACCACCGACGAGGCCGCCTTCCTCGCCGCGCGCAAGGCGGGCGATGCCGAGGCTTATACCCAGGTCTGGTCCGCCGATTTCAACGACCCGGACAATTTCTTCTACACCTTCTTCTCGGAATCCGGGACCAAGGTCAGGGGCTACAACAACAATGACCCCGAGGTCTTTGCCGCCATCGAAAAGGCGCGCGGCATGACCGATCAGGAGGCGCGCTGCAAGCTGTATCAGGAACTGACGGCCCGCATCGTCGATACCGATGCCGCCTGGGTGCCGCTGTTCAGTCTGGACCACAGCTATGTGGTGCAGCCGCGGGTGAAGAACTTCGTCGTGCCGTGGAACGGCTGGAGCGACATGAACTATTACAAGGTGGACGTCGAGTAAGAGTACCTTGACGGGGTGCGCGGAACCGCGCACCCCGGCCCAGGCATTTCATCCTTCCGCTTCGCCCCCGCCCTGCGCGGGTGCCGCAGAAAGAGCCTTTCCCGATGTTGATGTTCGCGCTCCGACGCATCCTTGTGTCCATTCCGGTCCTGATCGGCATTACGCTGATCCTGTTCATCATGCTGAACGTCGTGCCCGGCGATCCCATCGCGCTGATGATGAAGGAACACGCCAGTGCCGATGTGATCGAGCGGGTGCGGACGCAGATGCGTCTCGATGACCCGCTGATCACCCGTTATCTCAGGTTCCTGTGGGATGCGCTGCATGGCGATCTGGGCAATTCGATCAAGCTCAACCGTCCGGTCACTGACCTGATCCTCAAGGCCTTTCCCAATACGCTGATGCTGGCGGTTTCGGCCGCGCTGGTGTCCTGGGTCATCGGCATTCCGGTGGGCATCCTGTCGGCGGTCCGGCGCGACAGTTTCATTGACCGCTTCTTCATGGGTTTCTCGCTGCTGGGCGTGTCGATGCCGATCTTCTGGTCGGCGCTGCTGCTGCAATATATCTTCGCGATGAAGCTGAAGCTGCTGCCGGTGTCGGGCTTCTATGGCTGGCAATACATGATCCTGCCCGCCGTGGTGCTGGGCTGGTCCTCGGCCGGGGTGATCGCGCGTCTGATGCGGTCGAGCCTGCTGGAGGTGATGCGGCTGGATTACATCCGCACCGCGCGCGCCAAGGGCCTGCGCGAAACCGGCGTCATCACCCGGCATGCGCTGAAGAATGCGCTGATCCCGGTGGTCACGATCATGGCGATCCAGGTCGCGGGGCTGCTGTCGGGCGCGGTCATCACCGAGGCGATCTTTTCGATTCCCGGCGTCGGGCGCATCACGGTCAGCGCCATATCCTCGCGCGATATGCCGCTTTTGCAGGGCGCGGTGCTGTTTGCCACGGTTCTGGTGATCTTCGGCAATCTGGTGGCCGACATCCTGTATTCCGTCCTTGATCCCCGCATCCGGGCGCAGATGAGGAAAGAGGTGTGATGTCACGTTCTTCCGACCTGACCGACGCGCCTGAGGCGCTGGAGGAAGCAAGCTTCCTGCGTGATACCCTCCGGGCCTTCCGCAGGAACCGCATGGCCATGCTGGGCCTTGGCTTCGTGCTGCTGCTTGTCCTGGGCGCCATCTTCGCGCCCTGGATCAGCCCGCATGATCCCTACCGCGTGGCGCTGGACGAACAGTTGCTGCCCGCCTCGACAACCTATTGGCTGGGCACCGACAATTTCGGCCGGGACGTGCTGACACGCATCCTTTACGGCGCGCGCATCTCGCTGGTGGTGGGGATCGTGCCAAGCCTGATCTCGCTGAGCATCGGCACGATGATGGGCATTCTCAGCGGATATCTGGGCGGGCGTACCGATTTTGTCATCATGCGGCTGGCCGACATGATGATCGCCTTCCCGTCTATACGCTGGGTGCGAACCTGCTGAACATCTTCCTTGCGCTGGCGCTTGTCGGCTGGGCTTCGGTCGCGCGGGTGGTGCGGTCGCAGACGCTGGCGCTGCGCGAGAAGGAATTCATCGAAGCGGCGCGCGCCAACGGCACGGCGAGAGTTACCGTGATGCTGCGGCACATCTTTCCGAACGTCATTCCGACGCTGATCGTGCTGTTCACCCTCGCCATCCCCGAGGCGATCATGTGGGAATCGAGCCTCAGCTTTCTGGGGGTCGGCGTGCAGCCACCGGAGGCAAGCTGGGGTCTGCTGGTGGCCAAGGGTAAGGAATACATGTTCCAGGCCCCCACCGTGGCCATTGCCCCCGGCGTGGCGATCCTGCTGACGGTGCTGGCCTTCAATTTCATCGGCGACGGGCTGCGCGACGCGCTTGACCCTTCGATGAAGGACTGAGCGATGACGGCAGAAACCATTCTTTCCGTGCGCGGCCTGTGTACCGATTTCAGCGGCGACCGCGGCAATGTGCGGGTGCTGGACGACGTGTCCTTTGATGTGGGCCGGGGCCGGATCGTCGGGGTCGTCGGCGAATCCGGTTCGGGCAAAAGCATGACGGCGCTGTCACTTATGGGGCTGGTGCCGCAGCCGCAGGGGCGGGTCAGCGCCCGGTCGATCACACTCGACGGTCGCGATATCACCCGCCTCGGTCCCGCCGGGATGCGGGGCATCCGGGGCCGCGACATCGCCATGGTGTTCCAGGAGCCGATGACCTCGCTCAACCCCGTGCGGCGGGTGTGGGAACAGGTGGGTGAACCGCTGGCGATCCACCACGGGCTTGGCCGCCGCGCCATCCGCGCCCGCGTGCTTGAGATGTTCGAACTGGTCGGCATTCCCGAACCCCAGACCCGGCTGGACGCCTATCCGCATCAGCTTTCGGGCGGGCTGCGGCAGCGGGCCATGATCGCGATGGGTCTGATCTGTGAGCCGAAGCTTCTGATCGCGGACGAGCCGACCACGGCGCTGGATGTGACCACGCAATCGCAGATCCTGCATCTGATGCGCGACCTGCGCGATCGGGTGGGCACCTCGATCATCCTCATCACGCATGATCTGGGGATCATCGCCGAAATGTGCGACGAGGTGAACGTGATGTATGCCGGGCAACTGGTGGAACAGGCCGATGTGTTCAGCCTGTTCGAGACGCCCTCGCATCCCTACACGCGCGGCCTGCTGGCCTCGATCCCGCGCGCGACGGAGCCACGGGCCGGGCGGCGGATGCCCTCGATCCCCGGTATGGTGCCGAACCTTGCCCGGTTGCCGCCCGGTTGCCGCTTCAACCCGCGCTGCGGCGCCGCCATGCCGGTCTGCCTGCAACGCGACCCCGTCCTGACCGGCATCGCCCCCGGCCATGCCGCGCGCTGCTGGCTGCACAGCCCGAACGGAGACCGGACATGACCGAGGATGTGGTGATTTCCACCCGCGACCTGACCCGGCATTTCCATGTCGGCGGCGGATTTATGGGCGGGCCGGCACGGGTGGTCCGGGCGGTCGACGGTGTCACGCTGGACATCCGCGCGCGCGAAACCTTTGCGCTGGTGGGCGAAAGCGGCTGCGGCAAGACCACGCTGGGCCGGGTGATGCTGCGTCTGCAAGAACCGAGTTCGGGAACGGTGGCCTATCGCGGCACCGATCTGACCGGCCTGGACGAGGCCACGATGAACGGGCTGCGCAAGAAATTGCAGATCGTATTCCAGGACCCTTATGCCTCGCTCAACCCGCGGATGCGGGTCGGTGAAATCCTGTCAGAGCCGCTGCGCAGCCATGGTTTCGGCACGGCGGATGAGATTCGTGACCGCTGCGCCGAACTGCTGGAGATGGTGGGGCTGCGCCGGCAATACCTGCGCAACTATCCGCATCAGTTCTCGGGCGGCCAGCGTCAGCGTATCGGCATCGCGCGGGCATTGGCGAACCGGCCTGATTTCGTGGTTTGCGACGAATCCGTCTCGGCGCTGGATGTGTCGATTCAGGCGCAGGTTCTGAACCTGCTGGCCGAGCTTCAGGACCAGCTCAGCCTGACCTATCTGTTCATCACCCATGATCTTGCCGTGGTGCGGCAGTTCGCGGATCGGGTGGGGGTTATGTTTCTGGGGCGCGTGGTCGAGGTCGGCACGACGGAAGAGATGTTTGCCCGGCCGTTGCATCCCTATACGATGCTTCTGATGGCGGCGGTGCCGCGCCCTGATCCCCGCCTGCGCGGGCGGGACAGGCCGATGATGCAGGGCGAGATTCCAAGCCCGATGAATCTGCCCTCGGGATGCCGGTTTCACACCCGCTGCCCCTTCGCGCGCGAGATTTGCCGGACGGAAGATCCGGCACTGCAAGACCGGGATGGGCGGGCGGTGGCCTGTCACTTCCCGCTGGATGGTTGAGAAGGAGAGACCTTTGGATCTGATCGTGAGCGGGCAGGGGGCGGGCTGGCAGGCCCGCTTCGGCGACAGGATCTGGCGGGCTGCGGTGGGCCGGGGCGGTATCGCGGTGAAACAGGCCGAGGGTGACGGGATCAGCCCGGTCGGCTGCTGGCCGATCCGCCGCGTGCTGTGGCGGGCCGACAAGCTGGGATCTGCGCCGGTGACCGTGCTCCCGACCGCCAGGATCGCGCCCGATGACGGCTGGTGCGATGCGCCCGATCACCCGGATTACAACCGCCCTGTGAAGCGCCCCTTCGCTGCCAGCCATGAAGAGATGTGGCGGGCCGATGATCTTTACGACATCGTTGTCGTGCTGGGGCAGAATGATGATCCGGTGGTTCCGGGCGCGGGCAGCGCGATCTTCCTGCATCTGGCGCGCGAGGGCTATACCCCGACCGCCGGATGCGCCGCGCTGAGCCGGGCCGACCTGCTGGAGTTTCTGGCACTGGCCGGGCCGGATACCCGGCTGTGTTTCCGCGAAACCGAATGAGGCGGCCATGAGCGGGATCGACATGCAGGCGCTGGAACGCGCACTTGATCTGCTGCCCGTTCAGTATCGCGGCCCTGCCGGTGTGGCGGGCGTGGTGAAGGACGGGCAGGTGATCGCGCGGCGGGCCTGGGGCTATGCCGATATGGCGGCGCGGCTGCCGATGACCGCGACGCTGCGCATGCCGATCTGTTCGATCTCAAAACAGATGACCTGTGCGCTGCTGCTGGATCTGTTCGACGACCCCGAGGAACTGGCGCCGCTGCTGCCCGATCTGCTGCCGCGATTTGAAGGGCCGCTGCCCAGCGTCGCGCAGCTCTGTCATAACCAGTCAGGATTGCGCGATTACTGGGCCCTGAGCGTTCTGCAAGGGGCGGCGCCGGAAGGCCGCTGCACGGCGGCGCAGGGGCTGGAGCTGCTGGCGACGGCGCGGGACGGGCATTTTGCGCCGGGAGCGCATTATTCCTACAGCAACGGCAACTTCCGCCTGCTGGCAGAACTGATCCGGCGCGCGACGGGCCGCGATTTCGGGGCACTGCTGGCCGAACGCATTCTGCGCCCCGCGGGGATGCCGACCGCCTGTTTGGGCGCCGACACAAGCGATCACATCGATGGTGTGATGGGCTATGAAGGCAATGACGAGGTGGGCTTTCTGCCCGCCGAGACTGCAATCACATGGTTTGGCGATGCCGGTGTCATGGCCTCGCTGGACGATATGCTGGCGTGGGAGCACCATATCGACGCGACGCGCGATGATCCGTCCGGGCTCTACCGGCGCATTTCGGCGCCTGCCACTTTCGCCGATGGCACGCCCGCGCCCTATGCCTATGGCCTGCGCCGCTACAGCCATGCGGGTTACGAGGTGACGGGCCATGGCGGCGGATTGCGCGGCTTTTGCTCTTACCGGCTGCATGTCGCGGCAGAGCGGTTTTCGGTGGTGGTGATCTTCAATCACGAGGCCAGCGCGATGCGCGCGGCCGAGGCGCTGCTGGCGGCGGCGCTGGATCTGCCCGCGCCCGCTGCGCCGGTTCCGGCGCAGGGCTGGGGCGGGCTGTGGCTTGACCCTGAGGCGGATCTGTTCCTGCGCACGACCGATACGCCTGGCGGGGTGCGACTGCATTACGCGGTCTCGCCTGTGCTGCTGGCCCCGGTCAGCGCCAGCCAGGCCGAGGCCCCCGGCATCCTGCTGCGGCGGGAGGGCGGGGCGCTGGTCATGGAGCGCCCGGCCGAGAACCTGATCGTCCGGGCCGAACCGCTGGAGCCGGTGGACCGTGCCGATGCCGCGGATATCGCCGGGCAATATCACGCGGGCGCCATCGACGCCGGTCTGGTGATCGAGGCGCGGGACGGCGCGGCCTATATCGGTTTTGAAGGGCTGTTCGGCCCGGGTCCGATGGAGCGGATGTATCCTCTGGCACACGACCTGTGGTCGGTGACCTGCCGTCGCGCCATGGATGCGGCCCCGCCCGGCGAATGGACCCTGCGTATCCGGCGGGGCAGCGATGGCCGCGTCACCGGGCTGACGCTGGGTTGCTGGCTGGCCCGCAAGATCCAGTATGACGGCCCGCTGGGCGGCTGATTGTGTCCGGTATTTTGGTGCAAGCAGAAATGCGCTGCATATTGATCAATGAGCGAATCTGGGCGGGGCGGGCGGGTTTCCGAAGAGTCGGCTAAGGTATATTATGTTATAATATTAAGTGCGAGCCATCCGCCTGGTCTCGTCAGGCTGCCGTCAGCGCGGGCGCCGGCTGGCCTGCACACCGGCCTCGGTGACGATCAGGTCGAGCGGGATGTCATGCGGTTGCGGGCAAATCGTATCGAGCCGCGCGGCCTGAAACCCGACACCGATCACCAGCGGCGCGGGGGTCAGCGCGGCCAGCGTGCGGTCGAAATAACCGCCGCCATAGCCAAGCCGGAAAGCGGCATCATCCCATCCGACCAATGGCGCCAGCGCCACGTCCGGGATCAGGCGCAGGCTGTCGGCGGGCGGAACCGGGATGTTCCAGTCACCACGCTCCATCCGGGTTTCGGGCGTCCAGTGCCGGAACACCAGCGGGGCGAACCGGGTTTCGACCACCGGCAGCGCGATGCGGAATCCCGCCTCGTGCAGCGTGAACATCAACGGCCTCAGATCGGGTTCACCCTTGATCGGCCAATAGGCGGAAAACACGCCGCCCGGCGGCAACATGCCCGGCACCAGCCCCGCGAGATGACGAAATATCGCAGTGCCGATGGTCTGGCGTTCGGTGACGCGCAGGGCATCGCGGGCGGCGCGCAGCCGGGCCCGTTCGGCCCGGCGCCAGCCTGGCAGGTCAGAGACATCGGCGGGTGCAAGATCTGCCGCAAGACAGGGCGATGAGGCGGGCGGCCGGGCCTGCGGATCATCTGTCATGCCCGGCTCCCTGCGGCACGGGCCAGACAGGCCGCCGCCTCATCCGCCATCAGGTGCAGGCGCTGCGCCGCCGGAACGATATCGCGGATCGCCCCCACGCCCTGCCCGGCGTAAAGCGCCATCGCCTCCAGATTGCCCGTGGTGTGGCGCATCGGGGAATCCGTGCTGAAGCGCATGAGTGCCGTGCCCCCGTCTTCGGCGATTACCTCGCGCGGCAGGCGGGCCGGATCATGGCCCAGCAGGCGATTGCCCAGCCCCTGTGTCACGCTGTTGCCGATCACCCGCACCGCTGCGCCCATCGGCCAGTTCAGCACGAACACATCGGTCAGCACGGTTTCCTCGCCGCGTGCCGCGACCACGCGCGCCTTGTGATAGTCATGCGCGAAGGACTCTGCCGTCGCCAGAAAGGCCGTGCCGCATTGCACACCCTGCGCGCCCGCCGCCAGCGCTGCCGCAAGGCCGCGTCCGGTGGAAATGCCGCCCGAAACGACGACGGGAACCCCGGCCTCGGCAAGCAGGGTTTCGGCAAGGGCGAAGGCACCGCTGCGGCCGTGCACATGGCCCCCCGCCTCGACCCCCTGTGCGATAAGGACATCCGCCCCCGCCTCTTCCGCCATCCGTGCCGCCCCGGCGCTGCCTACCTGATGCAGCACCAGCCCACCGGCCTGTTTGATGCGCCGCACCACTGCCGGGATCACATCCCAGAAGAAGGTGAAGGTATCGACCCCGAGATCAAGGCAACGGCCGATCTGGGCATCCAGCAACAAGGGGTCGGTGGCTGCCGGGATCAGGTTGACCGCAAAGCGCCGGTCGGTTGCGGCCCGCAGCGCTGTCACCTCGGCCTCGATCAGGGCGGGATCTTCGCGCACCATGCCCAGCATCGCAAAGCCGCCAGCCTGCGCAACAGCGGCCGCGAGTTCCCATCGTGCCACGCCGCCCATACCCGCCAGCAGGACGGGAAGCTCGCAGCCCAGCATGTCGCACAGCGGCGTTCGCAGGATTGTCCGATCTTGCATGATCTTGTCCTCGCCCGGCGGGCAAGGCGTGGCGCCCGCTTGCAATCTGGTCTAGGACTGATAAGTGGTATTGTAAATACTTATTTGAAAGCCAAGCGATGCGCCTGACCTCTTTCACCGATTACGGGCTTCGGATGCTGATGCGCATGGCCGGAGAGCCGGAGCGCGGCTTTACCACCGCCGCGCTGGCGGCAGAGTTCGGCCTGTCGCGCCATCATCTGACCAAGATCCTGCACCGGCTGGCCCAGGCGGGTCATGTGACGACGCGCCGGGGTCAGGGGGGCGGGGTCACGCTGGCCCGGCCTGCGGGCGATATCCGGCTGGGCGCGCTGGTCCGACTGCTGGAGCAGGACCAGCCGCTTGTCGAATGTTTCGGCCCGGACCGCAGCGATTGTACGCTGGATGGCCACTGCAAGCTCAAATCCCGGCTGCGCCGGGCCGAAGCGGCATTTCTGGCCGATCTGGACCGCGCCACCCTTGCGGACATTGCCTTTACACCGCAATCCGCCGGGGGCGTGGCGGCGCATCAGGCGCTGGCCTGACACTGGCGTGCCTCAGCCCTCGGGCAGAAGCACATCGCCGTACAGTTCGCGCAGTTTGGCCTTCATCACCTTGCCGGTCGCCCCCAGCGGCAGGGCCTCGACAAAGATCACCCGATCCGGCACCTGCCAATGCGCGACCTTGCCTTCGTAGAAGGCGCGGATGTCCTGTTCATCCGGCGTTTCTCCGGCGACGGGCACGGCCAGCACCACGGGCCGTTCATCCCATTTCAGGTGCCGGGCGGCAATGGCGGCGGCATTGGCGATCTGTGGATGCGCGATAGCGATGTTTTCCAGCTCGACCGTCGAGATCCATTCACCGCCGGATTTGATGATGTCCTTGGAACGATCCCGGATCACCAGATAGCCGTCGGCATCCAGCGTCGCGACATCGCCGGTGTCGAACCAGCCATCCAGCGTCAGGGCCGTTTCCTCCTGCCCGAAATAGCTTTCGACAATCCAGTGCCCGCGGATCTGCAATTCCCCCTGGGTCTTGCCATCCCGCGGCAGTTCATGACCGGCCTCGTCCACGAGACGCAGGTCTACCCCCCAGGGCGGGCGGCCCTGACATTCGCGCAGCCGGTGTCGGGCCCCTTCTTCCAGCGTGCCGTGCTTTTGCAACAGCTGGTTCAGCGTGCCCAGCGGCGAGGTCTCCGTCATCCCCCAGGCATGGATCAGGTCCACGCCATAGGTTTCGCGGAACTCGCGCAGCATCGAGGGCGGCAAGGCTGACCCACCCACCACCGTCCTTTTCAGAGAAACGGGCTTGATGCCGGTCGATTTCAGCCCGGCCAGCAGGCCCATCCAGATCGTCGGCACGCCAAGCGCCAGCGTGACCTGCTCGGCCTCGATCAGACGGGCAAGGCTTTCGCCATCCAGCTTTGGGCCCGGCATCACCAGCTTTGCCCCGACTGCCGCTGCGATATAGGGCACACCCCAGGCGTTGACGTGGAACATTGGCACGACCGGCATCACCGTATCCCGCGCGGCAATTGCCAGCCCGTCCGGCTGGTTGCCACCAAGGCTGTGCAGCACCAGCGAACGGTGCGAATATTGCACGCCCTTCGGATGCCCGGTGGTGCCTGATGTGTAGCACAGCGCGGCGGGGGCGGTTTCATCCAGATCGGGCCATTCGGTTGCGGGATCGCCGGTTTCCAGCAATTCGTCGTGGAACAGCAGCCCCGTGATCAGACCCGCCGCCTCTGCATCGCGCGGGCCCATCAGGACGAAATGCCGGACAGAGCGCAGATGCGGCACCAGCTTCGCCACCACCGGCAGAAAGCTGCGGTCGAAGAACAACACCTCGTCGGCGGCGTGATCGAGAATATAGATCATCTGGTCCGGCGTCAGGCGGGGGTTCATCGTATGGGTCACCCGACCGCCGCTGCCGATCCCGAAATACAGTTCGAGATGACGCCGGTTGTTCCAGGCGATCGTCGCGCAGCGCGCGCCCGCCGCCACCCCGAGCCGATCCAGCGCCGATTTGATGCGCCGGGCATTGGCCCCGACTTCTCGCCAGGAACTGCGGCTCAGGCTGCCGTCGCCCTCCACCGAGACGACATCGGTATCGCCATGGTATTTTTCGGCATGCGCGATCAGTGACCCGGTGGTCAGCGCCTGCCACATTATTGTTCCGAACATCCTTTCCCCCCTTCATGTGCTGCCAGACCGGCAGTCTTGATTCCGCGGATCAGATCGGCCGCGCGTTCGGCGATCATGATGGTCGGGGCATTGGTATTGCCGCCGATCAGCGTCGGCATGACCGAGGCATCGACGACGCGCAGCCCCTGCATCCCGTGCACCCGCAGTGCCGGATCGACCACCGCCATGTCATCGCTGCCCATCTTGCAGGTGCCGACCGGATGATAGATCGTATCGGCCCGCGCCCTGATGTGGCGCGCCCAGTCCTGGTCCCCCATTCCGTCGGTCAGGCCGAACATCTCTCGTTGACGATAGCGCGCCAGAGCCGGGGCCATCAGGATCTCGCGCGTCATCCTTGCCCCCTGGATCGTGGTCTCCAGATCGCGCGGATCGGACAGGAAGCGCGGGTCGATGCCCGGAGGCGCCAGCGGATCGGCGCTTTGCAGGAAAACCTCGCCCCGGCTGTGGGGCCGCAGGGCGCAGACATGGCAGGAAAACCCATACCCGAGGTGCAGCCTGCGCGCATGGTCGTCGGCCAGTGCGATGACAAAATGAAGCTGGATATCCGGCCTGTCCAGCGCCGGGTCGGTTTTCAGGAAGGCGGCGCCCTCGGCAAAGGGGGTGGCGATCATCGACTTGCCGTCGCGCCGCCATTTCCGCGCGTGACGGATCAGGTTTCGCGTCGCGGTCAGCCCTATGCCGAACGTGTCGGTGTCCTTCGTGCGGAAGGCCAGGGTGAAATCCAGATGATCCTGAAGGTTCTGCCCCACCCCCGGCAGGTCATGGACGATCCCGATACCATGCGGACGCAGCGCATCAGCCGGGCCGATGCCCGACAGCATCAGAAGTTGCGGCGAGTTGAAGGCGCCTCCGGCAAGGATCACCTCTTGCCGCGCCGAGACCCGGTGATCCTGCCCGCCCTTGCGGTAAGCGACGCCCGTCGCGCGCTTCCCCTCGGTCAGCACCCGTGTCGCATGGGCTCCGGTAAGGACGGTCAGATTAGCGCGCTTGTCCAGAACCGGATGCAGATAGGCCGCCGCCGCCGAACAGCGCTCGCCATTGCGGGCCGCATCATGGAACTGGGTAACCTGATACAGCCCGACCCCTTCATTGTCGCCGGTGTTAAAATCGGGGCTTTCCCGGTGCTGGCATTCCGTTGCGGCCCGGACAAAGGCACGCGAGATCGGGCGCGGCGCTTTCTGCTCCGATACCTGCAACGGGCCATTGTCACCGTGAAACGCGCTGGCTCCTGCCGCATTGTTCTCGGCCCTTTTGAAATAGGGAAGGCAGTCCTCCCATGACCAGCCGTCGCAACCCGCGTCGGCCCAGCCATCGTAATCCGCCCGATGCCCCCGGATATACAGCATCGCATTGATCGCGCTGGACCCGCCCAGAGCCTTGCCACGCGGCTGATAGCCCCTGCGGCCATTCAGCCCCGGCTGTGGGACGGTCTGGTAAGCCCAGTTCGAGATGCGGCCATATCCGGGTAGCATGGCCACCGTTCCGGCAGGCGCCCGGATCAGCAGATGATCACCGCGCCCGCCCGCCTCCAGCAGGCAGACGCTGCGCGTCGGATCTTCTGACAGCCGTGCCGCCAGAACACAGCCTGCGGAACCGCCGCCCACGATCACATAATCATATGCGGCCCCGCCCGTGCCCGGCATGCGCATCCTCCCGACCGGGCCTCCTCGCCCGCGGAAAAGGTCAGGACATTTTCTGGCCCCTGTCCAGATACTTCGGCGCGGTGTGACCCAGCGTTACGGTGACGCAGGGGCGGGTTGCACGTCAGGCGTCGCCCATGGCCTTGCGCAGCGACAGCGGGCGCATGTCGGTCCAGACGGCATTGATGTGATCCAGACAGGCCTGCTTGTCGCCGCCAAAACCCGTCGCGGTCCATCCTGCGGGCAACTCCCGCCCCTGCGGCCAAAGCGAATACTGCTCCTCATGGTTCATCACGACCAGATATTGCGGTTCAATCGTCATTTCAGGCATCTCCATGCGGGTTCAAGGATGGGAAACGGGTTTGCCACTGTTGCCACAGTGGCGGGCGGTGCCGGTCAAACACCGCCTCGATCCGGGCGGCCAGCGCGATCAGCGCAGCCTCGGCCCCCCGGCGGCCGATAATCTGGAGACCGACAGGCAGGCCATCGACCAGATCGACCGGGATCACGACGACCGGATGACCCGACAGCGAGAACGGCGTGGTGAAGCCGATACCGGCCTCCTGATAGGGGATGCGATGCATCCCGGCCGGGATGCTGCGCTGCGCCAGTGGCAGGCGCGGCGGCGGCAGATGCGCGAAGGCGGTTACGGCGGTCACCGGGCACAGCAGCGCATCGGCGGTTTCCAGATGCCGGTCGATGGCGGCAACCGTGGCCTCGCGCGCGGCTTCGGCCTGTCCCGGCGGTATCCCGGCCAGCCCGCGCAACAGGGCTTGCCGGAGCGGGCGGCGCGGCGCGGCCAGTGCCAGCAGACGCAGCGCCAGCCTTTGCCAGCCGCGCAGATGCGGCGAGGCGGCGGCCATGAGCAACCCGCCATAGCCCTGCCAGGCGGTGCGAAAATCCAGCGGTGCGGTGCGGGTCTGCGCGCCCTCCTCCGCCAGCCATTCCGCCGCGCGGTGCATCGCCTGTTCCGTCCGCGGGCACAGCGGCAGCGGAGCGCCGGTCACCAGACCCAGCCGCAGTGGACCTTGCGGTGCGGGCGCCTCGGGATGGCCGGACAGGGCGGCGAAACCGGCGGCCAGATCGGCGCAATCGCGGGCAAGGAAACCGCCGCTTTGGAACGGCGGCGACGCGGCGCCTTCCAGCGGCGGGATATGGCCCGCCATGTCAAAGACCTCCGGCCCCGCCCTCAGCGCGGCCACCCCGCAAAAGGCCGCCGGAATGCGCAGCGATCCGGCCAGATCGCTGCCCAGATCCAGCCGCGACAGGCCGGTCAGCACCGCGACCGCCCCGCCCCCGCTGCTGCCGCCGGGGGTACGGGCCGTGTCCCAGGGGTTCAGGGCGGTGCCGAAAACCGGGCTGGCGCACTGGATGTCGCCGCAAAGCTGCGACAGGTTGGTCTTGCCAAGGATCACCGCCCCGCTGGCGCGCAGCCGCGCCACCAGCGCCGCGTCGCGCGCGGGGATGTGACCGGCCAGCGGCGGATGGCTGGCCGTGGTGCGCAGCCCGGCGGTTTCATAGCTGTCCTTGACCGTGACCGGCACACCGAACAGCGGGCCATCGGGGCCTTCGCCCTCCGGCGGTGCGGGCGTGACCAGCGCAACCAGATGCGCCAGCCCCGCCTGCCGCGCCACCATGGGCCGGGCATGCAGCAGCCGGTCGCCTGCCGCGCGGGCCGAGGTGGCCAGTTGATCGAAGCCGCCGTTCATCCCCACAGCTCCCGCAGGCGGGCCGGGACGGCCATGTCGGCATCATGCAGAAAGAAATGCCCGCCGGTAAACCAGTGCACCGCGCCCGGCTCGGTACTTTCCTCCAGCCAGCGCGGCACGGTTTCGGCGGGCACCTCCGGGTCGTCCGGCGCGGCGAAAGCATGGATCGGCACCGGCAGGCGCGGCATGGCGCGGTAGCTGTAGCCGTTCAGCATGGCGAAATCGGCGCGCAGCATCGGGGTCAGCAGCCGCATCATCTCGGCATTGCCCAGCACCTCGGGCGGGGTGCCGCCCAGCCCGGCCAGCCGGTCCCGGAACTGCGCATCGTCCAGCAGATGCAGGTCGTCGCGGTCCAGCGCGCCGGGCCAGCGACAGCCGGAGGCGACCATCAGGCCGGGACGGCGCAACTGCATCATGGTGCAGATGCGCAAGACCTCGAAAGCCAGAACCGCGCCCATGGAATGCCCGAAAAAGGCAAACTCCGCCGCCCCCGCATCACTTGCGATGGCGGCTGCGATCTGCATGGCGGCGGGGCGCATCTCGGTCAGCGGTGGCTCCTTCAGCCGCAGCCCGCGCCCCGGCAGGTTGATCACCGAAAGCGCGATGTCAGGCCCCAGCGCCGCCGACCAGCCGACGAAAGCAGCCGGATTGCCACCCAGATAGGGAAAGAGGTAAAGCCTGCGCCGCGCCTGCGGCTTGGCAATCTCCAGAAGCCAGGGCGAGGCCATCACGCGCCCTCCGCATCGGCGACGATCCGGCCATCGGCCAGCTTCACCACCCGGTCGGCGCAGCCGAAATACGCGTCGTCATGGGTGATGACCAGCACCGCCTTGCCGCGCGCCTTCAGCTCGGGCAGCAGTTCGGTATAGAATACCGCCTTGAACACCGGGTCCTGATCGGCGGCCCATTCGTCGAACAGATAGACCGGCCGGTCCTCCAGATAAGCCGAGACCAGCGCAAGCCGCTTGCGCTGCCCCGTCGAAAGATCGGTGGTGCTGAGGCATCCGTTCCGCACCGTTACCTTATGCGCCATCCGCAGATCCGCGATCAGGCTGCGGGCCTTCGCCTCCATTTCCGGGTCGTCGCTGCCCGGCAATTGCTCGAACAGGTGGAAATCGGCAAAGACCGCCGAAAACGCCTGCCGATAGCTGGCAAGCGTGGCCTCGGTCACCGGCTCGCCATCCACCGCGATGCCGCCACCCTCGGGGTGGTAAAGCCCGCACAGCAGCATCGCCAGCGTGGTCTTGCCGCTGCCGTTGCCGCCGACCAGAAACACCACCTCGCCCCGCCGCAGTGTCAGGTCGATGGGCCCGAGGGTGAACACCCCGTCTTCGGAGTCCCGCGCATAGCTGTGGGTCACACCGCGCAGCGCGATGTGATCCTGCACCGGCATCGGCGGCGGAAGCGTCGCCGCCGGGTCCAGATCGGCGGAAAGCTGTTCGATGCGTTCCAGTGCCACGGCGGATTGACGCAGGGCGGGCAGGCTGATCATCACCTCGCTGACCGGCCGCACGAGATAGAGCATCAGCAGCACGGCAGGCAGCATGTCGCGCCCGGTCAGCCCCGGCATCAGGAACAGCACGACCCCGATAACCAGATAGAACAGGCTGTTGCCGATGTTCACCACCCAGATATAGGCCGACATCGCCCCCACATAGCTGCGCGCCACCCCGGCGGCGGCGGGGCCGATCACCCGGTCGATGTAATGCGCGCCGCGCGGGCTGTTCAGTTGCAGCTCCTTCGCGCCCTCGATCAGCGCGCGCTGGCGGATGTAAAGCTGGTCGATTTCCTCCCGCAGGCGGAAGATGCGGGCGATCGGGCGCCGCTCGGCCAGTTTGAACAGGCTGGCCCCGACCAGAAGGCAGGCAAAGACCGCCGCGCAGATCTGCCAGTCCACCCAGGCGAGATAGCCGAAGCAGCCCAGGATCAGCAGCAGGTTGCCGATCAGCAGCGGCACAAGCTGCACCGCGCCCACGAAACTGTCCATGTCGCGGGTCAGGATGGTCAGCAGCGGTTGCCGCCCGATTTCCTGCAAGCGGATCTGCGGGGTGGCCAGCAGGCGCCGCGCCAGCGTCAGCCGCAGGTCCAGCAGCACCTTCTGCGCCAGCCGGATCAGCCAGACCTCGGACAGCACGCGCAGGCTGAAATGCACGGCGGCGGCGGTAAAGAAGGCGACGGCAAGCGCAAGGCTGCGGCTTTCGGCCTCCAGCGCGCGGCTGATGACGATGGCCATGATCGCGGCCCCGGCCCCGCTGGCAAGGCTTGCCAGCACCGAAAGCGCGGCCCCGCCCGGCGCGGCGCGGAACAGGGTGGACAGCAGGCGGTTCATGCCGGGTTCCTTGCGCAAAGTGTGGTGCAGCCCGCAGGGCCCAGATGCCACCGAACATCGCTGACATCGCCGTCGAAGGCCAGATGCAGCCGGTCGGCGGCCATGCCCGCCACCGTGACCTCGTGAAATTCGAGCATCCGGCCGACCTCGGCCGCCACCGCCTTGTAAAAGGCTTCCTTGGCGGAAAAGACGAGGGTCAGGAAGGCGGCGAAGCCAAGGCCCGCAGGCCGTGCGGCGGCATCGCCGGGGGCAAGGATCTGCCGGGCCAGCGCGGGCGCTTCGGCCTCGGGGATCGGCTGTTCGCAATCCACCCCCAATTGGCGATACTGGCGCGAGGCGACCGCCACTGCCCGCCGGTCATCATGGCTGATCGACCCGGCGACACCGGGGGGCCAGACCGGGGCGCGGTCGGAACGACCGACATGCTCCGGTGCGCCAAGCCGCCGCAGCGCCTGCGCCGCCGCCAGCCGCCCGGCCAGAAACTCGCGCCGCCGCCTGGCGACGGCAGGCCGCAGGTCGTCTGGCAGCGCAATGCGGAAGGCCCCGCCCGGTTCGGCGGTGACCGCCAGCCCCTGCGGATCGGGCGGCAGCGCATCCAGCGGCAGTTCCGCCCAGATCAGACGGGGTAGCGCGAAGGGCGCGTCGGAGGAAAGGGCAATGCGCGTCATGTGGCCAGCAGATAGGGAAAGGCCGGGGTTGTCAGCATCTGGCGCAGCCGGGTCAGCCCCGCCTCGTCGGGCATCGGCCCCAGACCGGCCAGCACCTCGGCCATGCTGCGATGGCCGTCGCAGGCCTGACAGACCGCCCGCACCTGCGGATCGGCGGGCAGCGCCGGGGCGGGCAGCGCGGCGCGGCGCGGGCTGGGCTGATAATGCCCCTCCGGCCCCAACACATGCGACACCACTTCGCACCGCGCCGGGGCAAAGCTGCGGCGCAGGAAATCGGCGTTCACCTCGGCCCGCGTGCGGCGCTTCGGCCCGTGGCCGATGTAGAACCACAGCATCGGCGACCGCTCCTGCATCAGCAGGTTCGCCACCTGCCAGCGTTCCAGATCCGGCAGCCGGTTGAAGGCGGCGGCAGAGGCGCCGGTCAGCGGCGGCTCCCATCCGAACTGGCCCGACAGCCGGTCGAACTGGTTCACGCAAGGCTGCCACAGCACCAGCCCGGACCCGGCACAAAGCGCGGCAAGGGTTTCGACGGAATAACTGAATTCCACCGGCTGAAGCAGCGAATCCGCCACCGCCGGTTCCGGCAGACCCCGCTGCGCGGCAAGGAAATCGGCCATGGTGCCGGGCAGCGGAAAATCAGTCACCATTTCCTGCGCCATCGGCAGTTCCGCCTCGATCAGCCCGCCGCGCCCCCCGGCCCCGGAAAGCAGGCGGATCGCCTTCTGAAAGGCGGTGGTCTGGATGCGGTGATAGTAGTTGTAGACCATCAGCTCCATCACGCCGCCCGGCTTCAGCGCGCGCGCCAGCCGTGCCAGCGGTTGCGCCGGTTCGGCATTGTGGTGGATGACGCCGGTACAGATGACGTGATCAAAGCGCGCCTCATGCGGGGCATCGTTCAGGCTCGCCTGTTCCAGCCACAGGTTGGTCAGCCCCAGATCGCGGGCCGACGCCTCGGCCAGCGCCAGCGACCGCGCGGAAAGATCGGTGCCCAGCACCCGCGCGCCCGGAAAGCGGAGCGCAGTGATCACCGCCTGATTGGTGCCGCAGCCCGCGACCCAGATCTCGCCGTCCGGGGGCAGTGCCGCGCCGTCGAAATCCCCGGCCTCCTGACAGAGTAAGCGCGGGGCGAAGGTGGGGTCGGCATGGCCCGTCAGGCTCAGCGCGCGCCAGGGATAGTTGAAGCGACCGTAGAAGTCGGCATTGATCCGGTCGATTTCAGCGGCATCTAGGTTGTCGGCCGCATTAAAGGACAGATGCCCGGTCATTCCGCTGCGCTCCTGCTGGCTGTCGTCATCAGTTGCGCAATCCCTTCGGCCAGCGTCACGGCCCCTGCCCCCTGAAGAACCGAGAAGTGATCGCCGGGCAGGACCGTGGTGGCAAGGCCGGGCAGCAGCGCCTCCCACGCCGCGCGGCGCAGGTCGATCTGGCCCTGCCCCTCCGCCAGCCACAGACGGGCCGGGCAATGCAGCGGCGCCTCCGGCACATGGCTGGCCAGCGCCCGGACATTGCGGGCCCAGACGCGGGACAGTGCCTGAAGATAGGGTTGCGCCGCGGGCTCTCCGCCGCCTGCGAGGCCAAGCGCACGGCGATGGGTGATCTCGGCCAGAAAATCGCCCTCCTCCGGCCGATCGGCCTGATGCGGGGACGGCGGGTCGATCAGGGCAAGGCCCAGCACGCGGTCAGGCGCCTGCGCCGCCATTTCGCAGGCCAGCACCCCGCCATAGGACCAGCCTCCCAGCCAGACCGGCCCGTCGGGCAGCCGCGCCAGCAACGCGCTGGCCTGTTCGCGCAGGGTGGCTTCGGGCAAATCGGGGGCGTGGAAAGCCGGATCATCCAGCGCCAGCACCGCCGCGCCCCCCCGCATCGCCTGAGCCAGTGCACGGTAAGAGGCGACATCGCCCCCCACCGGATGCAGCAGCACCAAAGGCGGCGCCGCGCCGGGGCGCAGGCATATGGGGGCATCCTTTACCGCTTCCGCCGCCGGGGCCAATGCCGCCGCCAGATCGCGCAGGCTCAACCGCCCCGACAGCAGCGCGGCGGGCGGCTTTATGCCCAATTGTTGCTCCACCGCGTCCAGCAGATCGAGCGCCAGCAGCGAATCCCCACCCAGATCGAAGAAAGAGGCATCGGGATCGACGCTATCGACCCCGAGGAACCCGGCGAAGATCTGCGCCAGATCGGGTGCGGCAGGCGCGCGCGGCGGCTCGGGGTCCAGCACCATGGGCAGGTCGGGCGGCAGCGGTGCCACCACCAGGTGCGTCAGGCCAAGCGCCACGGCGCGGCGCAGCACCTGCATGCCCTCCCCGGCCGAGATCGCCCCCGCCTCCAGCCGCCCGGCCAGATCGGCCATGCGACCTTCCAGCCGCGCCGACATGCCCGTGCCCTGCCAGGCCGGCCAGCCGACCGAGATCACCTTTGGCCCCGCCCCACCCGGCTGACTGTCGGCAAACCCGTCCAGCCAGGCATTCGCGGCGGCATAATCCGCCTGCCCCGGCGCGGGGCGCTGCGCGGAAAGCGAGCTGCAAAGCAGGATGAACCCGTCCGTCAGCGGCGCCAGATGCAGCAGGACCGCCCGCGCGCCGTCACGTTTGGGCGCCAGCGTCGCGGCGAAAGCCTCGGGCTGCAACAGCGGCAGCGCGCGGCCCCCGGCCAGGCCGGCGGCATGGATCACCCCGGCAAGGCGCCGCCCCTGCCCCGCCAGATCGGCGGCGAGCGCAGACATGGCGGTGTCATCGGTCACATCCGCCGCAATATGACGAATGCGCGGCCCCTGAACCCCGGTGCCACGCCGCGACAGCAGCCAGACCTCGCGCCCCGGATCGGCCGTCAGCGCCTCGGCCATGGCGCTGGCCATGCCGCCATTGCCGCCGGTCATCAGATAAAGCCCCGGCGGCAGGTCGGCTTCATGTGGCGTTTCGGCGGGCATCAGCGCCGCCTCGAACACGCGACTCCCGCGCAGGGCGATCTGGCGGAATGGCGCGGGATCGGCGGGGGGCAGCAGATCGGGCGCCGCCCCATCCACCAGACCCAGCCGCAACCCCGGCAGTTCCGCAACCGCCGCCCGCATCAGCCCGGCCACCATCGCGCGATCGGGATCGGTGGTGCCCTCTGGCCCGAAAGCCCCGCTGACCAGAACCCAGAGCATTCCCCCCGCGTCACGCAAGCGCCGTCCCTCGGCCCCCAGCAGGGCCAGCAGCGCCGATGCCGGATCGGGGCTGTCGCGCAGATCCAGCACCAGTTCAGACCCCTCGGGCAACGGGGTGCCCGGCCGGTAAACCGGCCGCTTTGCCGCGACGGGCACGGCGGCGCTGCGCCTCCAGACGGGTTGCAGGAACCAATCGTCAAAGGGCAGCCGCGCGGCCATGGCCTCGCCCGTCAGCGCGGGATGGATGTAATCCGTCAGATCGAAAGCATAGGGCGGCAGATCCCAGGCCGGGATACCCGCTGCCGGGGGCAGATGCCGGGTCTGCATCCCCTCGACCCAGGCGCGGGCCAGAGCTTCGACCGTCTGCGGCACCGCGCCGGACCAGTCGGTAACGCGCCGGGGCTGTGCCAGATCCAGCCCCGCCACGGCGGCATCCGCCGTATCCGCGACGACCGCCGCGCGCCACGGCAGGCCATCGCGCAGCCCGCGCCGCAGCCCCGCCGCCACGGCCGCCAGATCACCACCCTCAGCCAGGTAATCGGCCACAGCCATCATCCGCGTCCGCAGCGCAGGTTCGGAATGCGCGGCAAGGCACAGCAGATGCAGGGGCGACGGCACAGTGGATCGCCGCTCCGGTGCCGGGCCAAGTACGACATGCGCATTGGTGCCGCCGATGCCAAAGCTTGACACCCCTGCCAGCGGGCGATCCGCTGGCCATGGGCGCAGATCACGCGCCACCGCAAAGGGCAGGCGCGTGAAATCCAGCGCCGGATGCGGCGCGGTAAAGCCATGGGTCGGCGGCAGGCTGCCCTGCATCCGGCCCAGAACCGCGCGGATCAGCCCCGCGACCCCGGCCCCGGCCCCCAGATGGCCGATCTGGCTTTTGACCGAACCCAGACCGATGGCCCCGGCCGGTTGTCCGGTGAACACCCCCGCCAGCGCCTCGACCTCGATCGGGTCGCCAAGCGCTGTGGCGGTGCCATGCGCCTCGATATAGCCGATGTCGGATGGCCCGGCCCCCGCCGCCGCCAGTGCCGCCGCAATCACCGCCTGCTGGCCCTGCACCGAAGGCGCGGCGAAACCGGCCTTGCGCCGCCCGTCATTGTTGATGGCGCTGCCCTCGATCAAGCCAAGGATGCGGTCACCCGCCGCCTCGGCCGCCGCCAGCGGTTTCAGCACCAGAAGGCCCCAGCCGCTTGCCGGAACCGTACCCTTCGCCTGATCCGAGAAGGGCGCGCAATGGCCATCGGCAGAATGGATATGCCCCTCCTGCCAAGCATAGCCCGCCGCCGCCTCCAGATCGACGGCCACGCCGCCCGCGATGCAGACCTCGGCCTCGCCATCGCGCAACAGGCCACAGGCCTGATGCAACGCGACAAGCGAGCTGGAACAGGCGGTCTGCACGGTCAGCGCCGGGCCATGCAGGCCCAGAAGATGCGCGATGCGGGTGGCGAGGAAATCCTTTTCATGGATCATCGCCAGCGCCGCATCGCCGATGCCATGCGCCGTATCGCGCAGCAGGGCGCGGTAATAGCTGCTTTCGCTGCTGGAAAGCACAAGCCCGACAGGCCCGGCCAAGGCCGGGTCGATCCCGGCATGATCCAGCGCCTGCACCGCACCCATCAGCAACTGCCGTTGCTGCGGGTCCATCAACAGGGCGTCGCGCGGGCTCAGCCCGAAACAGCCGGGATCGAACCCGGCCGGGCGGTCCAGCATGGAAACCGCGTTCACATGGCCGGGCCGGTCAGACGGCGTGACACGGATCGCCTCGGCGCCCGAGCGGATCAGCGCGGCAAAGGCGGCCAGGTCGGCGGCACCCGGCAGGCCGACTGCCATGCCGATGATCGCGATACGTCCCTCGGCCCGCGCGCGCGGCACCGGCGCGGGCGCCACTGGCGCCGCCGTCTGGTCGATATGGGCGGCGAGGTCCGCAAGTGTCGGGAAGCGGAAGAAATCCACCATGGCCAGATCGGGCGCCACATCCCGCAGAAGCCCATGCACCCGCATCAGCGCCAGCGACCCCGCACCTGCATCGAAGAAATGCAGGTCAGGCGGGATCTCCTGCCCCAGCACCTCGGCAAAGACCTGTGACAGATGCGCCAGTGTCTGCGTGACGGGCGCCTTGGCGGCAGGTGTCGCCACCTCCGGCGCGGGCAGCGCCGCACGGTCCACCTTGCCAGAGGGCGACAGCGGCAGCGCCGGGCAGGCGATCAGACGCGCAGGCCGCATATGCGCGGGAAGGGTCGCCGCCAGATGCGCCTCCAGCGCCGCACGATCCACCCCTTCGGGCGCGATATAAGCCAGCAGATGCTCGCCCCGCACCACCACAGCCGCCGCCGCGACATCCGGGCGATGCAGGATCGCGGCCTCGATCTCGCCCGGCTCGATCCGGTAGCCCTTGAGCTTGATCTGGTCGTCATTGCGGCCCAGAAACACCAGATCGCCCGAGGGCAGCCGCAGCGCCCGGTCGCCGGTATGATAGCTGATCTCGCCCGCCGCATCGGGGCGGAAGCGTTCGGCGCTGAGGTCCGGGCGGTGCAGATAACCCGGCGCGACGCCGATCCCGCCAATCACCAGCTCGCCGGTTTCGCCCCATGCCGCCGGGCTGCCATCGGCGCGGCGCACCGACAGGCGCATGCCCCGGATGGCGCGGCCGATCACCATGGCGCCGCCATGTTCGGGGAGGCTGCCCCTTTCCGCCCAGGCCACCGCACAGCCCACCACGGTTTCGGTCGGCCCATATTCGTTGACCACCCGCGCAGCCGGCAGCAGATCCAGCAGCCGCGCCACCGTCGGCGCGGGCAGTTGCTCGCCCCCGACGATGAACAGATGCGGCGTGTCGGCCCGTCGCCCTTGCCCGTGCGCCAGCAGGGCGGCGACATGGGCGGGCGTGACCTTGAACAGCAGCGGCGCCGCGCCGAAGGCCTTCGCTGCCAGCGCCGGGATCAGTTCCCCCGCCAGCACGTCGACCCGCCGCCCGGCGGCCAGCGGCCCCAGAAGCGAGGTCACCGTAGCGTCGAAATTCAGCGAGGTGCTGACCACCCCCGCCATCAGCGGTCCAGAGCCGAAATAGGCCCCCGCGACGTGATCGAGGTAATTGCCCAGCCCGCGATGCGGGATCGGCACGCCCTTGGGCCGCCCGGTAGACCCCGAGGTGAAGATGACATAGGCGATGCGGTCGGGGTCGAACGCGGGCAGCGGCGCGGTGCCGCTGCCTTCGGGCGGGTGGGGCGTCACATGGGCGGGCAGCGCCGCCGCGCCATCGGTGATGACATGGGCAAGGCCGGTATCCTCGATGGCAATGGCCAGCCGGTCGGCGGGATAATCCGGGTCCAGCGGCACATAGGCCGCGCCCGCGCGCAGGATGCCAAGAACCGCCGCCACCAGCCCGATCCCCGGCCGCAGCGAGACGCCGACCAGATCGCCGGGGCGCACGCCTGCCGCCTGCAACCGTGCCGCAATCCCCTGCACCCGCAGATCCAGCGCCGCGCGGCTGATCCGTTCCCCCCCATGGGTCGCGGCAATCGCCTGCGGATCGGCGCGGCGGTCAGCCTCGATCCGGGCCAGCAGGTCTTGCGCGGGCCGCAAATCCTCCAGCCGCGCGGGCAGGTTCACCAGCGCCGCCAGCACCTCGGGATAGACCTGCGCCATCTGCTGCGCGAAATCGTGGTCGAAGCGGGTCAGATCGTGTTCGATCTGGCACGACAGCCCCGCGCCCTCGGGCGTCACGAACAAGGTCAACGGGAAGCGCGGCACCACCTTTTCGGGGTAACGGAAGCGCGCCTGCACGCCGGGCAGGCGGTATTCGGTGTTTTCCAGCACGAACATCGTGTCGAAAAGCCCGCCACGCTGCCCGGCCGCCCGCAGATCCTCGACCACATGGTCATAGGCAAGGTCATGCGCGGCGCGCATTGCCGCAACCTCCGCCTCCACCGAGGCGAGCCAGTCGCCGGTCGCGGCCTCGGGGTCGATGCGAAAGCGGCAAAGCTGAGTGTTGACGAACATCCCCACCGTAGCGTCAAACCCCGGCGGGCGCAGGCCGACCGGCAGGCCGATGGACAGATGCCGCCCCAGCCCCATGCGCCACTGGCACAGGGCAAAGCCCGCCAGCAGCAGGGAAAACAGCGTTTGCCCCCGCCGCGCGGCCAGCGTCTTCAGGCGGTGGGTCAGTTCGGGCGACAGATCGAAGCCCAGCATCCGGCCCGTCGCAGCCTCGGGCGCATAGAAAGCATCGGCCTCGGGTTCCGGCGCGGCCAAGAGGTCGGTCACGCGCGCCTTGCGCATCGCGGCGTAAGCCGTGCTGGCCTGCCGTGCGGCCTGAAGCGCCGGATAGGCGGAATAATCGCCCGGCGCCGCCTCAGGCTCCTCGCCGCGATACAGCGCCGCCAGATTGGCGAGCAACAGGTTCAGCCCCGCACCATCTACCACGATATGATGCAGGCACAGCAGCAGGCTTTGCCCCGTCACCCCGGCGCGCAGCAGACAGCCTTCGGTCAGATCGAAGGGCCGGGCGAAGAACGCCTCGGCCTCGGCCACCTGTTCCAGCGGTACGGCGCGCGGCGGCGCGATGTGCACACGCAACCCGGCGCCGGTTTCGACAAAGGCTGAACGCAGCGCGGCATGGCGCGCCAGCAGCGCATTCAGCGCCGCCTGCATTGCCGGTTCGTCGATGGCCCCGGCGAAATCGAACCGCAGCGGGATGGAATAGGCGGTGGAGCCGGGCAAGACCTGCTGCATCAGCCAGAGCCTGCGCTGTTCCGCGGCGGCGGGGTAATCCTCCTGCGGCGCGGGCAGCGGCTCCGCCTCGACCGGGCGGGCCTCTGCCAGAACCGCCTCCAGCGGGCGGTCAGACAACAGGTCGGACAGGTCAACCGCCCGCCCCTCGGCCCGCAGGCGCAGCATCAGCCGCGCCGCCGACAGGCTGTCGCCGCCCTGCGCCACGAAGCTGAGCCCCTCGGGCAGCGGCAGGGCGCGCAGGGCGGCGCGGTCGGTCTTGCCGTTCTCGGTCAGCGGCAGCCGGTCATGCAACGCAATCCGGGCGGGCAGCATATAGCCGGGCAGCCGTTCGGCCAGCGCCAGCCGCAGCGCGGCGGCGGTCTGACCGGGGGCCGCGACATGGGCCACAAGCTGCGCATCCTCCAGCAGCACGGCGGCCTGTTCCACCCCCGGCAGGGCCAGCAGCTGCGCCTCGATTTCCGGCAGTTCGATCCGCTGGCCCCGCAGCTTCACCTGATCGTCCAGCCGCCCGCCGCATTCCACAACCCCCGCCATGACCCGGCCCTGATCCCCGGTGCGGAACAGCCGCGTGCCGTCCGGCCCCGGCCGGAACCGCGCCGCCGTTTCCTCGGCCCGGCCAGGATAGCCCAGAGACAGACCCGAACCGCCCAGCCAGATCTCGCCCCAGTCCCCTTCCGGCACCGGCGCGCCCGCGTCGTTCAGGATCGCAACCGTGGTTTCGCGCAGCGGGCGCCCCACCGGCACTGTGGCCGGATGATCCGCCCGCGCCCAAAGCGCCGGGTCGATGCGGTGCCACAGCGCGAAAGTGGTGCATTCCGTCGGGCCATAGCAATTGGTCAACCGGCATCCGGTCGCAGGATGTGCGACCAGCAGCCGGTGCAGCAGCCCGGCATTTGCCTGCTCGCCCCCGAACAGCACATCGCGCAGCCCCAGCAGAGCCTCGGGCTTTTCGCTGGCCAGAAGGTTGAAATACGAGGTGGTGAGGAACGCCGTCGTCACCCCGTCCGCCACCAGCCGCGCCGCGAAACGGTCGAGGTCCAGCACCTCGGCCGCGTCGAAAGGCACCAGCGTCGCGCCGTTCAGCAGCGCGCCCCAGATCTCGAAGCTCAGCGCGTCGAAAGCGGGGTTCGCCAGATGCGCCACCCGCGACTGCGGGCCGATTTCGCAATATTCCGGTCGCCGCGCCATGCGCAGCAGGCCGGGTTCGGCAATCGCCATGACCTTGGGCCGCCCGGTGGTGCCGGAGCTGTGAAACAGGAAGGCCGCCTGCCCCGGATCGCGGGTCAGCGCCGGCAGGGGCAGATCCCCGGCAGGCGCGTCAAAGTCCGCTGCTTCCATCCCTAGCCAGGCGCCTTTCGGCAACGGTGCCAGCCCGGCGTCGGTCAGCACCAGCGCGGCGCCCGCTTCCTCCAGCAACATCGCCAGCCGCGCGGGCGGCTGCGCGGTGCCAACCGGAAAGACCACGCCGCCCGCCTTCAGCACGCCCAGAATGGCGATGACCAGCCGGGTGGAACGCGCCATGCGCAGCGCCACCACCTGCCCCGGCCGCAGCCCTGCCGCGCAGAGATGACGGGCGAAATTGTCGGATGCCGCATCCAGCGCCGCATAATCCGGGCCGCCCAGAATGGCCGGATGCCCCGGCGCGCGGGCCACGTTTTCGCGGAAGGCAAGAACCAGCGCGCTCATTTCATCCCCTCCGGCGGCAGCAGCCGCCCGTCCAGAACCTGCACGATGATCCGCCCGATACGTTCCACATCGGCACCTTCCAGCAGGGTGGAATGATCGCCGCCGGTAACCTTGAACAGGAACGGCCCCTGCGCCCGCAACTGCCAGAAGAACCGCAGCAGCCGCAGCTGCATCCGGTTGCGCCCGTCGATGGCCTGCACCAGCACGACACGCCCGCGCGTCGGCCTGAACTCCCACTGACGCGAACATAGCGTGTTGTGGTTGTAGAGCGCATGGTACTGCGTGACCTGTGCATCCTCGATGCCCGGATACATGCCGTTATAGGTGATCAGCTTCTGGCGGAACTCTGCCGCATCCGAGGTGCGGGTATCCTCCCGCACGGAAGGATCGTCGGTGCCCATCGCATCCAGCAAAACGGCGGTGACATGGGTGATGCCGCGCTGTTCCAGCCGCCGCACCATCTCATAGGCGACGAAACCGCCGAAAGAGGCGCCGGTCAGCACACAGGGCCTGTCCAGCAGATGTTCGACCAGCCTGATGTAGTGATCGGCCATGGCGCCGATGTCGGGCAGGAAAGACTCGTCCGGGTCCACGCCGACCGACTGCACGCCCCAGACGCCCAGATGTGCGGGCAAGACCCGCGCCAGCGACAGATAGCCGTAGGCCGTGCCGCCCGCCGGGTGAATGCAGATCACGTTCGCCCGCCCGTCGCCGGGCCGGAAGCAGACCGGATTGACCGAATGTGACCGCCCCTTGCCGCCCCGGATCAGGGTGGCCAGCGCCTCGATGGTGGGGTGTGCGATGATCTCGGTCGTGGCCAGCGTCGTGCCGAAAGCCGCGTTGATCTGGTGCACGGTCTTGATGGCCGACAGGGAATTGCCGCCAATGTCGAAGAAATTGTCGCGCAGGCCGATGTCGGGATGCAGCAGCACCCCCGACCAGATGTCGTAAAGCCGGTGCTCGATCACATCGCGCGGGCTGGCGGTATTCACCTGACGCGGCCCGCCGCCATCCAGATCCGCCAGCGCGCGGCGATCCACCTTGCCGCGTTCGGTCAGCGGCAGATCATCCAGCCAGACGAAACGGTCGGGCAGCATGTAGCTGGGCAAGACCTGCGCCAGCGCGGCTTGCGCGCGTTCCTGAAGGCTGTGACGGTCCTGCCCCGGTGCCGCCACACAGAAGGCCACCAGCCGTTTGTCGCTGCGCACTGCCAGATCGACAAAGGCCGCGCGGATGCCCGGCTGGCGCAGCAACTCGGCCGCCACCTCCTGCGGTTCGATCCGGTAGCCCCGGATCTTCACCTGAAAGTCGTTGCGGCCCAGGCAGTCGATCAGCCCGTCGGGCCGCCAGCGCGCCAGATCGCCGGTGCGATACAGGATCTCGTGCCCCGGCGTGGCGAAAGGATTGGGCACATAGCGTTCCGCCGTCAGTTCGGGCCGGTTCGCATAGCCCGGCCCGACATAGGGGCCGGACAGGCACAATTCGCCCACGATGCCCTCGGGCACCAGATGGCCGCGCGCATCGAGGATATAGCAGTTGGTATTGCTGTTCGGTCGCCCGATCGGCGGCGGCTCGATATCCTGCGGACCCAGGACATGATGCACGGTAAAGACCGAGGCTTCGGACGGGCCATAGATGTTCAGCAGCGGCAACCCCCGGTCGCGCGGCAGGCAATAGCCTTGCAGCCGGTCGCCGCCGGTCGAAACCCATTCAACCGAGGCAGGCAGGTCCAGTCCGGCGGCGCACATCGCCTCCATCAGCCCGGTTGGCAGCCAGAAATGCGTGGGCTGAAGCCGGTCGGTCGCCGCCTGCAACAGATCACGGTCGCGCAGCACCGCATCGGGCTGAAAGCCCAGCGTGCCGCCCACGGTCAGCGTGGGCCAGATTTCCCAGATGATCGCATCAAAGGCCGGATTGGCGGAAACGGTATGCAGCGACCGGCGGGTGATCCTGCTCAGCCGGGTCTGGAACAGACAGAGGTTATGCAGACCCAGATGGGTGTTCAGCGCCCCCTTGGGCTGGCCCGTTGTGCCCGAGGTAAAGACGATATAGGCAATCTCGCCCTGCGGAAGTTCGGGGTTCTCGGGGCTGTTTGCCTGCCATGCGGCATCGTCGTCCACGGCCAGAGCATCGGGCAGCGCCAGTTCCGCAGCCCGCGCACGGATGGTCAGCACCAGCTTTGCCCCGCAATCCTCGATCATGCGGCGCAGACGTTCCGGCGGGGCATCGACTGGCAGTTGCGCGGGCGCGGCCCCGGCCTTGTTCGCCGCCAGCAGGGCAATGACCATTTCCGCACAGCGCCCGGTGGCCACGCCGACGGGATCGTCCGGGCCAAGCCCCAGCCGGTGCAGATGCCGCGCCAGCCGGTTGGCGGCGGCGTTCACCTCGGCATAGGTCAGGCGGCAATCGCCGTCGATCAGCGCCAGCGCCCCGGGCGTTTCGGCCGCCCAATGTTCGAACTGGCGGAAGGGCGCGGGGGGATCGTCCAGAGCGATCACCTCGCCCCGGCCCAGATCCAGCAGCCGCTCCGCCTCGGCCGGGGAAACCACCGGCAGATCGCCCAGGAGCGTTTCCGGCGCGGAAGCCACACCTTCCAGCAGCGACAGGAAGCCCCGGTTCAGCCGGGAAATCCCTTCGGCGGTGAACAGGTCGGTGGCATAGGTCCAGTCCAGATGGATCGTATCGGCCCCGTCCAGCACCGCCAGCGACACCTCGTATTTCGCCGGGGTCAGATCGGGATCCAGCGGGCGGAAATGCAGACCCTGCGGCAGCGCAGGCACCTCCGGCTCCGGCTGGCTGAGCGAGAAGGCCAGTTGCACCAGCGGCGCGCAGGACAGGCTGCGCGGCGGGTTCAGGCGCTCGACGATCAGTTCAAAGGGCAGATCCTGATGCGAAAACGCCTCGGCCACACGGCGGGCACAATCCTTCAGGAAGGCGCGGAACGGCAGGTCCGGCGCGGGGCGCGCACGCAAGGGCACGGTATTGACCAGAAACCCCACGAGGCCTTTCAGTTCCGCCCGCTCCCGCCCGGCGACCGGCGTGCCGATCACCAGATCGTCGGCCCCCGTCCAGCGGTGCAGCAGCGCGGCATGGGCCGCATGCAGCAGGGTGAACAGGCTGACACCTTCGGCGCGCGCGAAGGTCCGCAGGCGCAGCGCCAGATCGGGGTCAAGCTTCTCCACCAGCCGCGCGCCCGCGCTGCCCAAAACCGGCGGGCGCGGCTTGTCGGTCGGCAGGTCGTGGACATCCGGCACCCCGGCCAGCGTTTCGGCCCACCAATCCGCCAGTGCCGCGCCGCGCCGTGCCAGCAGGCGGCGCTGCCAGCGGGCATAATCGGCAAACTGCACCGCAGGGGCGGGCAGCGCATGACCTGCGTAAAGCTGCGCCAGCTCCTCCAGCAGGATCGCGTTCGACCAGCCGTCGGTGGCGATGTGATGCAGCGTCAGGAACAGCACATGCTCCTCGGCCGCCAGACGCACCAGACGGGCGCGCAGCATCGGCTCGGCTGCAAGGTCGAAGCGGTGCCGCGCCTCGGCCTGCCCCAGCGCACCGAGTTGCACCGCCGCATCCACCGCCTGTGACAGATCGGTAAAGTGCAGGTCCACCGGCGCGGCGGGCAACAGGTGCTGAAGCGTGCCCGCATCGCTTTCGCGAAACACCGTGCGCAGTGCATGGTGACGCTCCACCAGCGCCGAAACCGCGCGGGCCAGGGCCGCACGGTCCAGCGCGCCGGTCACCGCCAGAACCATGGGCACGGTGTAAAGCCCCGCCGCCGCCTCCATCTGCTCGATCACCCAGAGCCGCGACTGCGAGAAGGCCAGCGGCTCCGCCGCCACGGGGGGGCCGGGCAGGATGGCCTCTTCCTGCGCCGCGGCATCCTCGGCCAACCGGGCCAGCCAGTCGGTGATCTGGCCTTTCTGGGCGCGAATCCGCTCCAGCAGCGCGGGCGGCACACCGCCGCGCGCCGTCACGGCCAGCGCGCCGTCCTTCAGCCAGAGGCGGACCCCGGCCCCTTGGGCCTCGCGCAGAATATCGGCGATGGTCATAGCAGGATCGTCTCCGTCTCGGCAGTGTCGTCTTCGGGCGGGGCGGTCAGCCCCGTCATGGCATCCATGGCAACGGCCAGCCCCGCCACTGTGGGATCGGCCAGAAACAGCCGCAGCGACAGCACAACGCCGGTTTCGCGCTGAAGCTCCGCCAGCAGGCGCAGGGCAAGGATGGAATGCCCGCCGATGGCAAAGAAGCTGTCGGTCACACCCACCTGCGGCTGGCCCAGAAGCCGCGCCCAGATTGCGGCGATGGTTGCTTCGGAGGGGCTGCGCGGGGCGATGCGCGGGGCAGCAGGAGCCGCCTCGGGCATGGGCAGGGCCTTGCGGTCCACCTTGCCATTGGCCGTCACCGGCAGCGCGGCCAGCGGCGTGATCGCCTCGGGCAGCATATGCGCGGGCAGGTGCCGCGCCAGCGCCGCGCGCAGGGTGTCAGGTGGTGCTTCCCCCGCCACCCAGGCCAGCAGGCGCATCGTGCCATCCGGCCCCGGCGCGGTCAGAACCACCGCCTGATCGGCCCCCGCCGCGCGCAAGGCGGCCTCTACCTCGCCCGGCTCCACCCGGAAGCCGCGGATCTTCACCTGATCGTCGGCCCGGCCAAGGTAATCCAGCGCCCCGTCGGGGCGGAAGCGCGCCAGATCGCCGGTGCGATACATGCGCGCGCCGGGCGCGCCGAAGGGGTCGGGCAGGAAGGCCGCCGCCGTCAGATCGGGGCGCCCGACATAGCCGCGCGCCAGCGCGACCCCGCCGATATAGAGATGCCCCGCTACCCCCGGTGGCACCGGGTCCAGCGCGGCATCCAGCACATACATCCGCACATTGGCGATGGCGTGGCCGATCGGCACCTGATCGCCCGCATCCCCGGCCGCACAGGTCCAGGCCGTCACATCCACCGCCGCCTCGGTCGGACCATAAAGGTTATGCAGCCCCACCCCCGGATGCGCCCGGTGGAAGGCGGCCTGCGTCGCGCGCGGCAGCGCCTGCCCCGAACAGACCACGCAGCGCAGCGAGGGTAGCGCGTGCGGCGCCGCACGGTCGAGGAACGCCTCCAGCATCGGCGGCACGAAATGCAGCGCGGTCACCGCCTCGTCGCGGATCACCCGCTCCAGATAGGCGGGGTCGCGGTGGCCTTCCGGTTCCGCGATGACCATGACCGCCCCGGTCATCAGCGGCAGGATCAGCTCCCATACCGAGACGTCGAAGCCCAGCGGGGTTTTCTGCAACACCCGGTCTTCGGGGCCAAGGTCATAGGCCGCCGCCATCCACAGCAGCCGGTTGACGATGGCCCGATGCGGCACCGCCACCCCCTTGGGCCGTCCGGTGGAACCGGAGGTGAAGATGACATAGGCGGTATCCCCGGGTCCGGCCAGCGGCTCGGGGTTGTGGTCGGGCATGTCTTGCGGCGCGTGCTCCGGCCCGATCAGCATGACCTCCACCCCCGGCAGATCGGCCAGATGCGGCTGCGCCAGCACAAGAACCGGCGCCGCATCCTCAAGGATCATCGCCAGCCGCGCGGGTGGATAATCGGGCGGCAGCGGCACCCAGGCCCCGCCCGCCTTCAGGATCGCCAGCACCGCCACCATCATCTCGAAGGAACGGTCCACCGCCAGCCCGACGAGGCTGTCCCGCCCGACACCCCGCGCCCGCAAGGCATGGGCCAGCCGGTTTGCCCGCGCATTCAGCGCAGCAAAGCCGAGGCTTTCGCCCCCGAACCGCAGCGCAATCCGGTCGCCTTCTGCGGCAATCCGGTCCTCGATGATCCCGACCAGCGTCTGCCCGGCCTGAGGATAGCGCGTTTCGGTCCGGTTCCACCGGGCCAGCAGCGCCCGGTCCTCTGCCGGGATCAGCGCCGCCGCGCGATGCGGCGCGGCCGGATCGGCCAGCATGGCCTGCAGGATCGCGCCATAGCTTTCGGCCATCCGCCCCGCCAGACCGGCGTCAAGCCGCGCCGGATCATGTGCGAAATCCACCACCAGCCCGTCGCCTCCCAGCACCGCATGCACCCCGAGCGCGAAATTCGTCGCCTCGAAAGCCGTCATGCCGCGCAGCGCGGGCGTGCCATCGGCCCCGGCCATTCCGGCCAGCGCGTCCTGCACATGGAAATGGATGAAGTTGAACATCACATCGAAGGGCGGCACATGGCCATTCGCCTCGACGATGGCGGCCAGCGGGTAATGGCGATGCGCCGCCAGATCCACTTCGGCCGCAAAGGTCGCGCGGGCCAGATCCTGCCAGCTTTCCTGCCCCAGCCGCAGCCGGACCGGCAGGGTATTGAGGAACAGGCCCAGCATCTTTTCGGCATCGCGCGCCTCGGGCCGTGTATGGGTCACGAGGCCGGACACCACATCCGCCGTCCCCCCCCAAAGCGCCAGCATCTTCAGATGCGCGGTCAGCAACAGGCTGCGCAGCGGCAGACCCAGCCGGTCGGCCAGCGCGCGCAGATCAGCCAGAACCTCAGGCCCGAAGCGCAGCCCCACCCGGCGCGGCGGCAGGTCAGCGGCGGGCGGCGGCAGGCGCAGCACCTCGGCATCCTCCAGCAGTGCCGCCCAGAAGGCCCGCGCCCCGGGCGCGTGCAGCGCCGCCTGTTCCGCCACCGCCGCCAGCGCCGGGGTCGCCGCCAGAGGTGGCAGCCCTGCGATGTGACCGGCCCGCGCCTGCTGCCAAAGCTGCATCAGCTCCACCTGCATGGCGGCCACGCTCCACCCGTCCAGAATGGCATGGTGGAACCCGAGCGTGATCTGCACATCCGCAGCACCCCGCAGATGCACCATCAGGCGCAGCAGGGGCGGGGCGCCGATCGCGAAGGGCCGCGCCTTTTCGGCGGCAATATCCGCCGCAATCGCGGCCCCGGCGTCAGGCTCCGACAGGCCCGACAGATCGCTGACCGCCAGCGGCAGCGCGACCTCCCGGTGCACCTGCTGCATCGGCCCCTCCGGCCCATGCAGGTCAAAGCTGCTGCGCAACACCGGATGCCGCGCGGCAAGCGCCGCCAGCGCGGCGCGGAAAGCGGGCTCGTCCCAATCCAGATTCAGGCGGAAGCTGAAGACGTCATGATACACCGCCGCCTCGGCCGCCACCTCACCATGGAACAGCATCCCCAGTTGCAGCCGTGTCATCGGCCATGCGGTTTCCAGATGCGCGGGCAGATCGGTGGGCGGCAGATGCTCCACCACCGGCGCCGCACTGCCCACCGCCCGCGCCAGCCCGCGCAGCGTCTGGTGACGGAAGATCGCCTCGACCGTGACGGGCAGCCCCGCCTCTGCCGCGCGGGCCGCCAGAGTCACCGCCCGCATGGAATCGCCGCCACTGGCAAAGAAATTATCCAGCGCACCCACAGAGTCGCGCCCCAGAACCTCGGCCCAGATCGCGGCCAAAGCCTGTTCCGCCGCACCCTCTGGCGGCACGACATCCGGCTCTGCCGCCGCAGGCTCGGGGTCCGGCAGCGCCGCCACATTGACCTTGCCATTGGTGGTCAGCGGCAGGTCCGGCAGCACCACGAAGGCGGCGGGCAGCATGTAATCCGGCAGATCCCGCGCCAGCGCCATGCGCAGGGCCAACGGCTCTTGCGGCGTGCCACTCGCCAGCCAGGCCACCAGCCGGTCGCCCCGCAGCCGCACACAGGCCGCCGCGATGCCCGGCAAAGCCGCCAGCGCCGCCTCGATCTCGCCCGTCTCGATACGGAAGCCGCGCAGCTTCACCTGCGCGTCGGCCCGCCCGACATAATCGAAGCCGCCATCCGCCCGCTGCCGTGCCACATCGCCCGAACGATACATCCGGCTGCCCGGCGCGCCCCAGGGATCGGGCACGAAGCGATCGGCCGTCAGATCGGCGCGGTTCAGATAACCGCGCGCCACCCCCGGCCCGGCCACGCAGATCTCGCCCGGAATACCGGGCGGCACCGGCTGCAAAGCAGTATCCAGCAGCCGGATTTGCAAATCGGGCAGCGCCACCCCAATGTCAGAAGGCCGACCCGTATCGGCGTTCAGTTCCAGATGCGTCACATGCACCGTCGTCTCGGTGATGCCATACATGTTCACCAGATTCGGCTGCCGGTCGCCATAAGCCGCGAACCACGGCGCAAGTGCGGCGCGGTTCAGCGCCTCACCGCCAAAGATCACATGCCGCAGCGCAAAGGCCGGCGGCACGGGCTGGCGCGCGCAATGCGCGGTCAGTTGCTGGAAGGCCGAGGGCGTCTGGCTCAGCACCGTCACCCCCTCGCGCAGCATCAGATCCGCAAAGGCACCCGGATCGCGTGTCACCACGCGCGGCACGATGACCAGACGCCCGCCATAAACCAGCGCCCCGAATACCTCCCAGACCGAGAAGTCGAAGGCGAAGGAATGGAACAGTGTCCAGACATCGGTTTCATCGAAACCGAACAGCGGTTCAGTGGTGCTGAACAGCCGCACTGCCGCCCTGTGCTCGACGCAGACGCCCTTTGGTTTTCCGGTGGAGCCTGAGGTGTAGATGACATAGGCGGCGTTTTGGGGGGTTGTTCGGGTTTCCGGCGGGGTTTCGGGGAGGGAGCGGGCCTCGGTCTCGCCGGTGGCGGGATCGGGGTGGGTGGCGAGGGTCAGCACCGGGGCGGGGGTCAGGGATTGCAGGCGGGCAGCCTGCGCGCTCTGGGCCAGCACCAGCACCGGCGCCGCGTCTTCCAGCATATAGGCCAGCCGGTCGTCGGGGTGTTCGGGGTCCAGCGGCACATAGGCGCCGCCCGCCTTCAGCACCGCGAGCAGCCCCACGATCATCTCGAACGAGCGTTCGCAGCACAGGCCCACCCGCGTCTCGGGGCCGACGCCGAGCTGCACCAG
>NZ_BMYI01000017.1:0-103732 GCF_014652195.1 Gemmobacter nanjingensis | reverse complement strand
GGAGTGAAACCCGCCCTTGACCCAAAACTGAACCGAAATCCATAATCAGAGGTGGGTCAAATCTCGATGGAAAACCCGGGTCACTTCTCAGTGGAAATCAACAAGATGTCGAAAAGCTGCTGACCAAGATCGCCGCTGGCCGGGCCCGACCCTCGAAAGCCAAACCGAACAACCGAGCGCGCAAACTGCAGGGGCCGAAGCCGACGCCGGTGCGCGCCAACCGTGTGGGTGAGGTGCTGCGCAAGATGTTCACGCTGGCCATCGGCTGGGGCATGCGCACCGACAACCCCGCCAGTGGGTTCCGCCGCCGGATCGAGAACGAACGCGAGCGGTTCCTGACGCCGGAAGAAATCGGGCGGCTGGCCAAGGCGCTGGATGCCGCCAAGGATCAGCGGGCCGCCGGGATCATCCGGCTCTGCATGCTGACAGGCGCGCGGTCGGGCGAGGTGCGTCAGGCGCGGTTCGAACAGTTCAACCTCGACCTTGGCAGCTGGTCAAAACCGGCGGCGACCACCAAGCAGCGCAAAATCCATCGCATCCCGATCTCGGGCGATGTGGCCGCCATCGTGCGCCAGCGCGCCCTGCTGGTGCCGCGCGGCAATCCTTGGCTGTTCCCCGGCGACACGCCCGGGCAGCCGGTCAAAGAAATCCGCCGGTTCTGGATCGGGATCCAGACCGAGGCCAAGCTGCCCGATGTCCGGATCCATGACCTGCGCCACACCTTTGCATCCCTGCTGGTCAGCGGCGGGGCCTCGCTGGAGATGATCGGCAAGTTGCTGGGCCACACACAGATGCAGACGACCCAGCGCTATGCCCACCTGATGGACTCGCCGTTGCGCGACGGGGTCAATGCCGTCGCCAGCATCTTCCGGCCCCGCCCGCAGTTGGTGCATGATGCCGATCAGGACCAGAAAAGCGCCTGAACGGCAGGATCGGCGTCGATCACTCCCGTTCGCGCAGCGCCCGCCAGATCGGCGCTACCTTCTTGCGCGTCGTGCTTTCCTCGGGGATTTCACCGTTGGGCGAGTTCTGGGCAAACCAATCCTGCACCTCGGCGATCAGTTCGGCCTGCGTCGCGGGCACGCCCTGCTCGTTGACCCGTCGAAACAGCATGATGGTCATGCCCTCCCAATCATAGCGCGGCGCGGATCCGGCTGACCCGGCGGGGCGTCGCAATAGATCGCGCTCGTCCTCGAACTTCTGCACCTCCTCGGCCAACAGCATCAGATCGGTGATATTGATCACCACGCCATCGGTCGGTTCCGTGATGTACTGCCACTCCGCGCTGCCCTGCGGCCGGATGCGGTAGATCCGGCATTCCTCATCGCTCGGGCCATGACGGCGGAACATCCGCATCATGTCGGCGGCGCAGACAACCACGATCCCGGCCACCGGCTGCTTGCCGCAGATCACCGAGGCGATGCTGGTGACCAGCGTCAGATGGTCGGTTGCGGCCCACCCAGCCAGGTCGGCAGCGGCACAACCCCAACGGGCGGACGTCTCATTCAAGGAATAGAAGGCTCTCGGCGGCAGGCTCATGGGTCGTGCGTCCTTACTTCATTCAGCGACACCCGGGTCAGCACCGGGCATGGCAGGGATCGCGTTCCCGAACAGCCGCTTGCCAGCAGGCCCGCTGTTCAGGAACACGCCTCAAGGGTCTTCAAACAGCCATGTCTGGAGATCCGGGTGAAAAGCACCCCGATGATCGGAAACACGCACAGGTGGAATCGGCTTGAGCTGACCAGAGCCAGCCAATCGCTTTTGAAGCGAATTGTCGTTAACGTCCCTGTCAGGTTCGGTCAGGGATTAAAGATGGATAACAAGCGTCTGGGCAAGGCCCTCGACATCATGCGTCTGGCTGAAGAGGCGGCCGCCCGGCCAGGTGGCATCAGCTTGGTACAGATCGTGGACACCTTCGGCGTGACCCTGCGCACCGCGCAGCGCATGTCCCGCGCGCTGGAAGAGGCGTTTCCGATGGTGCAGACCCACACCGACAAGGAACGGCGCAAATGGTGGCAACTGCGCGACAGCCGTTTGCTGCACATGCAGGGCATTCGCGACAGCGAATTGTCGGCGCTGGAAATGGGCATCCGGCGTGCCGAACGCGATGGCGCGACCACGGAGGTCACGGCATTGACCTCGTTGCGCAACCGCCTCCTCGGGACGATGCCACCGACCTTCGCCCGGCGCGCCGAGGTGGATGCCGAGGCTGTGCTGGAGGCCCGAGGTCATGCCTGCCGTCCTGGCCCCCGCGCGCAATATTCAGCGCTTGTCCTTGGCGCGATCGACAACGCACTGAAGGGCCCGTTCACGATGCAGATCGACTATGCCGGTGCACAGGATGCCGCGCCACGGTCGCGGGCGGTCGAGCCCTACGGCGTTCTCTTCGGGATGCGCGGCTATCTGATCGCCCGCGAGATCGACAACGGCGGCAAGTATCGGCATTTCCGGCTGGACCGGATCAGCCGCGCCGGCCTTCTGCAGGACTCCTTCGTGCGGGATCCCGGCTTTGATCTTGGCAGGCACGCCGCCCAGGCCTTCGGGTCGTTCCATTCCGACGATGAGTACGGACCGGTGGAGTGGCGGTTTGCCCCCGCAGCCGCCGATGTCGCACGGACCTTCGTCTTTCACCCCGATCAGCAGGTTCAGGACGAGGCCGACGGCAGCCTGACCGTTCGGTTCACCGCCGGGGGCTGGCTGGAGATGGCCTGGCACCTCTATCAATGGGGTGATGTGGTCGATGTGATCGCCCCGCCGGAACTGCGCATCCTCGTCGAGGCCCACCGTCGCAGCGATTTCCCTTCACTGCCCTGACACCGGCACGCGCGTCCTGTCCCGCGCCGCCCGGTGTAGCGCAATGATCGCCGTTGAAATCCGAACTGCATCGCTTCCTGCATGGAGCAGCGGGATCGATCTGGTGTTGGCAACCGGAAATGGCGGAATGGCGCTGGGCGGCCTTTCCGATTCGCATTCCGATTTTGCGCTCAAATCCCAATGAAACAAGGACCGGAATTGCCAGCCGTGTCCCAATTCCGGTCTCTGCCTAGGTTCCGGTCCTTGCCGTCTGCTTCCCTCGCACCGTTTCCGGCCGCTGCCGGGATCTGGATGGGAGACCCAAATGCAGACCACAGCCCCTGCCCCGCAGGACCAACCCCTCAACCTGCTGGCTGACTGGATCAGCCGCGAGCAGCTGGCCGGTGAACTCGGCCTTGCATGCGACACCCTCGCCCGCTGGGAGGCCCGCCAGCTCGGCCCGCCCTGCACGAGGATCGGCCGCAAGGTGCTCTACCGGCGCACCTCGGTCCAGGACTGGATCAGCGCGCAGGAACAAACCCGCCCGGCCCGGACACGGCGGGGGCGGAAATGAACCAGCTCCTGTCCCACCCGCCCGTTGTCCCATCGTCGGCCACCGGCGACTGGATGCACGACCGCCTGACCGAGGCCCGCGGCGTCTTGGCCGACACCACGCAGCACCCGGAATCCTTGGTCATCCTCGCGGCACGCGTCGTTGTCGGCCAGACCGACGATGCACGCGAATGCGGTGATGCCATCGAACTGCTGCGCCTGCTGGACCGGCGCCCCTTGCATGCCATCGCGGCGGCCGCTTTGCCGAAAGGTGGTGCGGCATGAACCGGCGCAGCACACCCGAGGCCGATGCTCAGCGCGCAATCGTGCAGGCGCTGCGCTTCGCCCTGCCCCGCGACACCATCGTCCATCACTGCGTCAACGAGGTGACCGAGGCTGGGCCCCGCGGCGCAAAACGGCAATCAATCCTTGTCGGCATGGGCGTCCATGCGGGCTTCGCAGATCTGATCGTGATCTCCGGTGGTCGCGTGCTGTTTCTTGAGGTCAAAAGCGAAACCGGCCGATTGCGCAAATCGCAGGAGGTCTTCCGCGACTCCGTCTGTGCGCAGGGGTTTGGCTGGGCGTTGGTCAGGTCTGTCGACGATGCGCTGGGCGCGCTGGCCGACAACGGTTTCACCAGCCGCGCGCAGTTGCCAGTGCGGCGGGCCGCGCCATGAGCCATGACGCCACCAACTGGGCCATCCAGCGGCGCGGGTTGAAGCCGACGACCAAGATCGTGCTCTGGCACCTGTGCGACCGCTTCAATCCCGACTTCGGCTGCTTCCCTTCGCAGGATCGGCTGGCCCATGATTGCGAAATCAGCCGGTCCACCCTGAACGAACATCTCGACCGGTTGGAGGCGGAACACCTGCTGCGGCGGGTGCCGCGCATCGATCCCGTTACCAAACGACAACTGCCGACACGCTACATCTTGGGGTTCGAGGAGGGCTTTGCACCACATGATCCCGAGCCATGTCCGGAAACCGGACACGGCTTTTTGCCCACCGGCCATGATGCTGAAACTGCACGTGAAATCACCGCGGGCATTGCCAACCCGGCCGAGCCGTGTCCGGAAATCGCACACGGCAATCTGCAGGAACCCGTGTCCGGATTTTGCCCTGACCCGTGTCCGGAAAATGCCGAAAGCCGTGTCCGGAATCCGGACACTAACCTTGTAAGAGAACCACTAAGTAAACCAGTAAAGCAGGAGGAGGACGCGCAAGCGCGCGAGGCCGATTTTGATCGGTTCTTCGCAGAACTGCTCACAGCGCTGGGCTTTGCTGCCAACGCTAGCCTGCCCGCCTGGTGGCAGGGCTGGCCAGCCCGCACCCATGTTCGCCGCTGGATCGACGATCTCGGTCTGTCGCGGAAGCGGATCATCGAGGTCGCCCTTGAGACCCGCGCTGATCATCCGAACCCGCCCGATGGCCCCAAAGCGCTGGACCGGTTCATGGAACGTGCCGCCCAGCGCGACGCGCAGACGGCCATCGCAACCGCCAAAGGCCAGAAGGCTAAACGGCGGCGCAAGCGCGAAGACCCTCCCCGGCTCAGCGACGACGAAAAGGCGGCGTTCTACGCCAAGATGGTCAACGCCGACGGTTACCTGCCAGTCAGCGCGATCAACAACAGCATTCGCGATCTGATGCTGGTGCGCGGCCTCGTCACGCCCGAACGCCTACGGCTGCGAGGGGTTCGGTGAATGGCATGGTGTCACGTCCCCGGCACGGATTGTCCCTCTGCTCAGGCGGCGGAGGCTTGGATCTGGGCCTCATGCTGGCCGAACCCAGCTATCATACCCGCGCCTTTGTCGAGTGGGAGGACTGGCCCCGAGCCGTCCTCATCGCTGCCCAGCGCGCAGGGTATTTCGCCCCAGCCCCGATCTGGACCGACCTTCGAACCTTCGATGCCCGCCCCTTTCGCGGTGCCTTCGACATCGTCCTCGCCGGATATCCCTGCCAGCCCTTCAGCGCAGCGGGAAAGCGCGCCGGTGCCAATGATCCCCGGCACCTCTGGCCCGACGTCGCCCGTGTCATCGCCGATTGCCGCCCCGAGTGGGTGTTCCTCGAAAACGTACCCGGTCACGTCACCCTCGGTCTTGAAACCGTCCTGCGAGAGCTTTGGGGATTGGGCTACACGCCTGCGGCGGGTCTGTTCAGCGCGGCAGAAGTCGGCGCGCCGCACCAGCGTCTCCGGATCTTCATCCTGGCCCACACCGATGAGCCTGCATCCCGGCACAGATCGCTACAACCCGGCGGGGAACAGCGACTTCACCCGCAAGGCGGAAGCACTGGCGCTGGGCATCACCAACTGGTCGACGCCGAAAGCGACGGACGGTGCGAAGGGAGGTCCGGGCCAGAGCTATGGCTCGGGCGGGATGCCGCCTCTGCCAGCGCAGGCGGCACAATGGCCGACCCCGGCCGCGCAGAATTGGAAGGGATCCAGCGAAGCCAGCGTAAATCGGGCAGACGGCAAATCCCGGATGGATATCCTGCACTACCGGGCAGAGCAGGGCTTCACCCGCCCGGCCCCGGCGATCACGCCGGATGGGCGGTGGTCCTCGCATCACGCCCCGATCTCGCGCCCGCTTTGGGCTTCGATGATTGCCTCGCATGGGCGCGTCGTCTCGCGGCGGATCCTGAGGGGCCGATCGCGGCGGCGGCTGAACCCGCTCTTCGTCGGATGGCTGATGGGTTGGCCCATCGGGCACGCGCTTTGCGCCTGCTCGGCAACGGAGTTCACCCTCTGGCAGCGGCACATGCGTGGCGCTCTCTCGCTGCTGCCCATGGCCTCGGGCCCGTGGATCTGGCGGCCGTCAAACCAAGCCCAGCGCCCGGCGCAGATGTCCCTGTTTGAGGGGATGCAGCCGTGAGCATTCAACGACAGATCGGCCGCACGGGCGGCACGAAGGTCAAGCGCACGCTGGGCGTCCAGGCTGCGCTGGAATGGGCATTCCGCGTGGAACATGCGCAACTGGAACTGCCACGGCCAAAGGACGTGAGCGAGGAAGGCTTCGGCTTCGGCCTCGAATACGTCCTGCTGCAACGCGCCATGCTTGGCTGCAAGGTCGACGGCGGACAGCACAAGATGGGCAGATACACCCACCCCGACGCCGAGGTGATCGCCGCCACCGTCGCAGGCATGCCCCACAGCCTCGGCGGCATTCGCATGGCTATCCAGGTGGCCGAACTGGCGCGCGCCGGTCTGACCCCGGACTGGATACCGGGCGTCGTCCCGCGCTGTGTCCCGCTGGAAATCAAGAACAACCAGCATGGCGAGCGGGCGACGACCATCGTCGTCGGCACCGAGCGTGTGAAAACGCGCGGCAAGTGGCGCACGGTGGAGTTGCTAGCCTGCCCGGTCACCTGGCGGCCGCATCCCGAACAGATCGCGTCCGCGCGGCGTGGCTATGCGGATTGGTGGCTGGCGCTGGATTGGGTCCGAGATGGATTGATTGCGGGCGGGATGCTGCTTGAAGTGGAGGTGACAGCGGCAATGCCAAAAGTGCGGCCTTGGCTGGCTTCATCGCGCAAATAGCCGCCTTTCCAATGTGATACTCTTGCAGATCGGTCAAATCTGTTCCGGTCTACAGCGCAGCTTTGGCTTGATTGCAATGCTATCACTGCCTATCTTTGGCCCTGCAACTGGAGGGCACCATGGCGAGCATCACGATTCGCAATCTCGACGACGATGTAAAGCGCCGCCTGCGTGTGCGCGCTGCTGAACATGGCCGCTCGATGGAGGAAGAGGCGCGCGACATTCTGCGGCAGGTTGTCGGCCAGCCCAGCGCTCCGAAAAACCTCGGCCAGGCCATCCATGCCCGGTTCGTGGCTGTGGGCGGCATTGATCTGCCGCCGACAAAGCGCAGCCCGATGCGGACAATACCGGACTTCGAGTGATCAATGATCCTCCTCGACACCAACGTAATCTCCGAATTGATGCGCTCCGAACCAGCCCAGATCGTGCTGGACTGGTTTGGCAACCATGACGCAGGCGATCTGTTCATCTCGGCAGTCACCGAGGCAGAACTGCGCACCGGCGTCGCGATCCTGCCGGATGGTCAGCGCCGCGACCGGCTGCAACTGGCCATCGATGCGATGATCGATCAGGATTTCCAGTCACGGGTCCTGCCCTTCGACAGCCTTGCTGCCAAAGCCTACGCCGAGATTGCGGCCCAGCGCCGCGCTGTAGGCCGCCCCATCGCTGAAGCCGACTGCCAGATCGCAGCCACCGCCCGCGCCACAGATGCCCCCATTGCCACCCGCAACGTCAAGGATTTTGATGGCTGCGGCGTTCGCGTGATTAACCCCTGGAACGACCAATGAACGCCGTCGAAATTGAACAGGCCATTTCCGAACTGGCCGAAAAACCCTTCGACCGGCAGGAATTCCCCTTCCAGTTCCTTGAAGCCTTCGGGAACAAGGACACCACCCTCAAGCGCCTGCGCACCGGCGTGTCGAACAAGTCAGATCTGGGTGGCGTGCTTCAGACCAACAATATCCACATTGCGACCTGCGCGCCCGGGCAAACCTCGACCACCATCGCCGCCCTTCGCGCCAGTCCGGCCACGGCGAAGGGCAAGGCCCGCTTCATCCTGGCCACCGATGGCGAGACGCTAGAGGCCGAAGACCTCACCTCTGACGACCCACCGGTTGCCTGCGCCTATCCCGATTTCCATGACCATTTCGGCTTTTTCCTGCCGCTCGCGGGCATCACCACCGTCAAACAGATCCGCGAAAGCGCTTTTGACATCAAGGCGACTGGCCGCCTGAACCGACTTTATGTCGAACTGCTCAAGGACAACCCCGAATGGGGAACCGAGGCGCGCCGCCATGACATGAACCACTTCATGGCCCGGCTGATCTTCTGCTTCTTCGCCGAAGACACCGGCATCTTCAACGGCGGCACCCTGTTCACCACCACCGTCAGCCAGTTCAGCGACCCGGCCAGCACCAACACCCACTGGGTCATCAGCGAAATCTTCCGCGCGATGAACACCGCGCTGCCCGCCCGCCCCACGGCCGACCTGCGCAACTGGGCCAACGCCTTCCCCTATGTAAACGGCGGCCTCTTCTCGGGCGACACCGACGTTCCGCGCTTTTCTAAGATCGCGCGCAGCTACCTTCTGCACATCGGCAGCCTCGACTGGACCAAGATCAACCCCGACATCTTCGGCAGCATGATCCAGGCCGTCGCGGATGAGGGTGAGCGGTCCGCGCTTGGCATGCACTACACCTCGGTGCCGAATATCCTGAAGGTGCTGAACCCGCTGTTCCTCGATGACCTGCGCGCGCAGCTGGAGGAGGCGGGCGACAACCCCCGCAAACTACTGAACCTGCGCAACCGGATGGCCAAGATCAGGGTGTTCGACCCCGCCTGCGGATCGGGCAACTTCCTTGTCATCGCCTACAAAGAAATGCGCGCGATCGAGGCGGTGATCAACCAGCGCCGGGGCGAGGCTGACGCCAAGACCGCCATCCCCAAGACCAACTTCCGCGGCATCGAGCTGCGCGATTTCGCCGCCGAGATCGCCCGTCTGGCGCTAATCATCGCCGAGTTCCAGTGCGACGTGACCTATCGCGGTGAGGTGCAGGCGCGGGCCGAGTTCTTGCCGCTGAACGCGCAGAACTGGATCACCCAGGGCAACGCTCTGCGGCTGGACTGGCTGTCGATCTGCCCGCCGACGGGGACCGGGGTGCGGTTTCAGGCTGAGGATCTGTTCCACACACCATTGGATCAGGCGCAGATCGATTTCGAGAATGAGGGTGGGGAGACGTATATTTGCGGGAACCCGCCGTATAAGGGGAGCAAATGGCAAACCCCTGAACAAAAAGAGGACTTGGCAAGGGCGTGGGTAAAGTTCCCAAAGCTTGCAAAGACAACGGATTTTGTTGCTGGCTGGATCGCCAAGTTTCTTGACTATGTGCAAACTGTGCCGAATGCCGTTGGCGCTTTCGTGACCACTAACAGCATCTGTCAAGGTCAACAGGCATCAGATATCTGGCCGGTTGCCTTTACAAGTGATGTTGAGATTAGCTTCGCACACTTAGCATTCAAATGGAGCAATCTCGCCAGTCAGAACGCTGGTGTAACTGTGATAATTATCGGCTTGAGTCGAAAATCGCAAAGGGCAAAAAGGCTATTTGGTGATGACTTAGTTCGGGAGTGTTCCGCCATCGGGCCGTATCTCGTCCCCGACCGACTTGAAGTTGTCGCAAAAGCTGACGCACCGATTGGCGAACAAGCCAAAATGCTCTTCGGTAACATGCCGAGAGACGGCGGGCATCTATTTCTAAGTTCCGATGAAGCGGAAATGTTACGACAAGATGCCGAAACTGGACATGTCGTCCGCCGCTTCGTTGGGTCGGAGGAGTTGATCCACGGGAAGCAACGCTATTGCCTATGGGTATCTGATGGTGATGTTGAACGTGCCAAGAAAAGTGATTTTCTCACCGAGCGGTTCAAGCGAGTAGCGGCAAATCGCCTAGAATCACCGGCGCAATCAACAAAGGACTTTGCTGCGAAACCGCATCGTTTTGTCCAGATTGGTGGAGTGGCGAAAAGCACTCAAATTCTGGTACCCGGAGTTAGTTCAGAGAACCGCGACTACTTGCCTTGCGACTACCAAGATGAGCGCGCGATTGCTTCAAACAAGCTATTCGCCCTCTACGACGCCCCACTCTGGAACATGGCGCTGATCGCCTCCCGCCTACACTGGGTCTGGATCGGCACCGTCTGCGTGCGGATGCGGACGGATTTCAGCTATTCCAACACCCTCGGCTGGAACACCTTCCCGGTCCCCACCCTGACCGAAAAAAACAAGGCTGACCTGACCGCCTGCGCCGAAGAAATCCTCCTCGCCCGCGAGGCGCATTTCCCCGCCACCATCGCCGACCTCTACGACCCCGAAAAGATGCCCGAAAACCTGAGGCAAGCCCACGACAGCAACGACGAGGTCCTCGAACGCATCTACATCGGCCGCCGCTTCAAGAACGACACCGAACGGCTGGAAAAGCTGTTCGAGATGTATACGAAGATGACCACCAAACCAAAGGCCCGCGCATGACCGATATTGCTTGGCAGCCAAGTCATGCCGACCTTGAAAGCCTCTTCATCAACAACTCCAAGCTGGATCGCCTTGATGCCTACCTAAGCCGTTTCAACCCCATACGCGTAATGCGGATGGAAGGAATGGAAGTTCGGCATTCGAACATCCTTGGCTGGCTCCTCGATCCGCTGGAAACACACGGCCTTGGTGACCGTTTCCTTAAGGCTTTCCTTTCCGAAGCCCTCAAGGGCGAGAGCGCCAAGGGCCGTCCGACAGCGCTTGATATTGTCCAGGCAGACCTGCGCGATATCGAGGTGCGGCGCGAGTGGCAGCATATCGACCTTTTCCTGCTGTCACGCCGCAACAACTGGGCGTTCATCATCGAGAACAAGTTCCATTCGGCCCAGCATAACGGTCAGCTGGCAAAATACATGCAAAAGGTTCGGTCGGCATTTGAGCCCGAAGAAGGCCAATTGGAGGTCAAAGGGATATTCCTGACCCTGCATGATGAAGACCCCGAAGACACCAGCTATGCATCAATTGGCTACGACGCTGTCTGCGAACTTCTGCCTCGCGTGATGGCGGCTGAGGGGCAATCCTTAGGCCAAAACGTCCAAATTTTCCTGGACCACTACATTGAAATTATAAAGGAGGCGACGGGCATGAGCGAAGAACGAGACGAGATGGAGCAACTCGCTCGCGCGCTGTACCGTCAGCACAGGAAGGTTTTGGATTTCATTTGGGATCATGGCTCTTCCACAAACTTCACGCTCGCACGTGATGAAGTCTTTGGCGATACTTGGGGTGATGGTGAAATTGTCAAATCCGGCAAGCACAGCCTTGTAAGTTTGGGCAGCAATGGAGAGCAGTTCAGTTTCCTGCCACTGAGCTGGTTTAAATCTTTAGGCGAAGATGGCTACACTTGGCCGGGGTGCGAGAATTGGTGGTTCGGCTTTCCGGTGATTTGCTGGATGCAGATTTTCCAGAGTGATAAGGGAGCAGAAGGCACTGTTCGGTTGTTTGCGGAAGTTGGGCCACTTAGCGACGTCGATGGCCGTAAGAAACTGGTACAGGCAATCCAAGCTGCTGGAACCAAAGCAGGAATCGCTGATATCCGCTTTCAGAAAACTGCAGCGAATGAAGGCAAGAAATACTCTAAGTTCCTGAAAGATAACATCATCGCCATCAAGGACGTTCAGGATATTGAAGAGATCAGCCGGGCGATCCAGGGGCTTTTGAAGAAGTTCCAACCGTGCTTTGACGCGGTGGCCCCGGTTTTCGGCGAGTTCACACAATATGCGGAGGAAGGCGATGAATGAGCCGATGACAGTCCCCTCCGTTTCCGTCACCTATGCCCGCAACGGCAGCTCAACGAAGGCCAACGAACTCGGCATGCGCGTCATGCAGGAACGCGCCTATGAAAAGCGCGGAGAACAGTATCTGCTGATCAAGTCGCCCCCGGCCAGCGGCAAAAGCCGGGCGTTGATGTTCATCGCGCTGGACAAGCTGCACAACCAGGGCCTCCGGCAGGCGATCATCGTCGTGCCAGAAAAATCCATCGGGTCCAGCTTTGCCGATGAGCCACTGTCGAAGTTCGGTTTTTGGGCGGATTGGAAGGTTGAGCCGCGGTGGAACCTTTGCAACTCGCCCGGCACGGATGGCGGCAAGGTGAACTCGGTCGGTGCGTTTCTGGAAAGCAGTGACCGCGTGTTGGTCTGCACCCATGCCACTTTCCGCTTCGCCGTGGAACGGTTTGGGGTCGAGGCCTTTGACGACCGCCTGATCGCCATAGACGAATTCCACCATGTCAGCGCCAACCCCGACAACAAACTGGGTGGGCACCTCGGATCATTCATGGCGCGGGACAAGGCCCATATCGTCGCCATGACCGGCAGCTATTTCCGGGGCGACGCCGAAGCAGTGCTGATGCCGACCGACGAGGCCAAGTTCGAGACAGTGACCTATACCTACTACGAGCAGCTGAACGGCTATGAGCACCTGAAAAACCTCGACATCGGTTATTTCTTCTATAACGGCCCGTATGTGGACGACATCCTGCGCGTGCTGGATCCGGCCCAGAAGACCATCCTGCACATCCCGAACGTGAACGCCCGGGAAAGCACCAAGGACAAGCATCGCGAGGTGGAACACATCCTTGACGCTCTTGGTGATTGGCAGGGCACCGATCCAGTGACCGGTTTCCAGTTGGTCAAGGTGTCAGACGGCCGGGTGCTGCGCATCGCCGACCTGGTCGATGATGAGGGCCCTCGGCGCGACCGTGTGTCGGCGGCGTTGAAGGATCCCGCCCAGAAGATGAACCGCGATCACGTGGACATCATCATCGCGCTGGGCATGGCGAAAGAAGGGTTCGACTGGATCTGGTGCGAACATGCGCTGACTGTTGGTTATCGGGCCAGCCTGACCGAGGTGGTGCAGATCATCGGCCGAGCCACCCGCGACGCGCCGGGCAAGGTGACGGCGCGCTTCACCAACCTGATTGCCGAACCCGATGCATCGGAAGGGGCGGTGACCGAGGCAGTGAACGACACACTCAAGGCAATCGCCGCCAGCCTTCTGATGGAACAGGTTCTGGCGCCGCGCTTTGAATTCAAGCCCAAGACGGTGGCCAGCACGGCCGAGCCAGGCTTCGACTATGGCGAAGCGGGATATGATCCGACGAAATGCAATGTCGGGTTCAATCCGACCAGCGGCAAGTTCCAGATCGAGATCAAGGGCTTGGCCGAACCGAAAAGCGAGTTCGCGCAGCGCGTCTGCACGCAGGATCTGAACGAGGTGATCACTGCCTTTGTCCAGGACAAGACCACCATCGAGCGCGGACTGTTCGATTCCGAAATGGTGCCGGAAGAGCTGACGCAAGTTCGCATGGGCAAGATCGTCAAGGACAGGTACCCGCAGCTGGACGATCACGACCAGGAGGCGGTTCGGCAGCATGCCGTTGCCGCCCTGAACCTGACGCAGAAGGCCAAAGAGCTAGCCCTTTCCGGCAATGACCCGGAGCGGACGGGCAACACTGCCCTCATTGACGGTGTCAGGAAGTTCATGAATGTCCGGGATTTGGACATCGACTTGATCGACCGGATCAACCCATTTGGCGAAGCGTACGCGATCCTTGCCAAGACGATGAGCGAAGAAAGCCTCAAGCGTGTGGCGGCGGTAATTTCCGCAAAGAAGGTGAACCTGACGCCAGAAGAGGCGCGAGACCTTGCCAAAAGGGCTTTGAAATTCAAGCAGGAGCGTGGACGTCTGCCGTCAATTACCTCGATGGACGCCTGGGAAAAGCGTATGGCAGAAGGCGTCGCATTCCTTGCCCGTATGAAAGCTGAAGCTGCAAATGGCTGATTTTACTGACGACGACGATGCACTCCTGGCGGAACTTGGCATTGAGGTCGAGGCCAAGCGGGTCGGATCGCGCACGCCTCAGCAGGAACGGATCATCGCAGGCTTCGAGGACATCCAGCGATTTGTGGAAGAACATGGTCATGCCCCGCGACATGGGGAGGGGCGAGACATTTTTGAACGGATCTATGCCGTTCGTCTTGACCGGATTGCCCAGTTGCCTGAATGCCGCGATCTCGTTGTCCCCTTCGATCATCAAGGCCTGTTGACCGGTCATGCTGTCGCGTCAGAGGACGAAGCAGGCGAACTGGACGATGATGCCTTGCTGGCAGCGCTGGGCGTTGATGATGAATTGTCGGAGATCACGGATCTGCGCCATGTTCGGCCGAGCGCCGAAAAGCGTGCGGCAGAGGAAATCGCCAACCGTGAACGGTGCGCAGACTTCGCCACCTTCAAGCCATTGTTTGAGCAGGTTCAGCGCGATCTGGATCAGGGCGTCCGGACTGCGCGCAGGTTCGAACGAAAATCAGAAATCGAGCCTGGCAGGTTCTTCATCCTCGCCGGTCAGAAGGCTTACGTCGCGGAGAAAGGGAAAGTCGAGATCAATGCCAACGGCAATTCCGATGCACGTCTGCGGGTGATTTTCGACAATGGAACGGAAAGCAATCTGCTGATGCGGTCGCTGCAGAAGGCTCTGACCTCTGACGAGGCAGGTCGTCGCATCGACGATCCTGTCGCAGGGCCGCTGTTCGCCGATCAGCCACAGGAAGGAGACGCTGCCAGTGGCACAATCTATGTGCTTCGCAGCAAATCCGATCACCCGATGGTCGCAGCGCACCGCGAACTGGTTCACAAGATCGGCGTGACAGGTAACGGCGTGAAACAACGGATTGCGGGCGCAAACCTGCAGCCGACCTTTCTGCTGGCGGATGTCGAGGTGGTTGCCACCTATGAACTATTCAACATCAACCGGTCGAAACTAGAGAATCTGATCCACCGGATCTTCGACCCCGCAAGGTTTGACGTGGAGATCATTGATCGCTTTGGCCGTCCTTACGTACCGAAAGAATGGTTCATGGTGCCACTTTTCGTGATCGACGAGGCAGTGGACCGGATCAGGGATGGCACGATAGTCGGCTACCGCTATGATCCGAAGTCTGCACAGCTGATCAAGCTAACGTCCTGACCCCCCCACGGCATGGTTCCTCCCCGGCCCCGAACGTATGCGGGGGGGCGCAGCGCGGCATTTCGCTAGCGACAGGCAGTTTCGCCGGGGAATCCAGGCGGAAGCCACCTGCCCGGTGATCTTTGGAAAAGCGACTCATTATCAAAGGCTTGCGGAATCACGATCTTGGCGTGCTGGATTCTTTTGCGGAATCCAGGGAATCCAGTTTGCGGAAGCCACCTTGCCGGAAGCCAGCCAGCGGAAGCCACTTGCAGGGAAGCCATTGAATCCGCGTGCATTTTTCATTTGACAAAGCTGCCCCCCTTGACCTACCCCTTGATCATCGAAGAATTGCGCCCGGAGGAACCCCCTCGCGGGCGCTTCTCATTTCCCCCACATCGCGGCTCCCGATCCTGCCGCTGGCATTGCCCAGCGCGCATCGGCATGTCCGCTCGGCCCGACATATGAAAGCTGCCCGATGGACCTGGTCTTTGCGCCGAGCCAGATCGAGACCTGGCCTCTCGACCAGCTGCGCCCGTACGCGCGCAATGCCAAGATCCATGGCACGGACCAGGTGGCGAAGATCGCGGCCAGCATGGCGAAGTTCGGCTGGACCGTGCCTTGCTTGGTGGCCGACGATGGCGAGCTGATCGCGGGGCATGGCCGGGTCCTGGCCGCTGCCATGCTGGGGCTGACCGACGTGCCTGTGATCCGGCTCGGCCACCTCGACGAGGCCGAGCGCCGTGCATACCGCATCGCCGACAACAAGCTGACCGAGTTGGGCGAATGGGACGAGGCGATGCTGCGCGATGAAATCGCTGGGCTGCTGGCCGAGGATTTCGATCTGTCGCTGCTGGGCATCACCGACGAGGATCTGGACGCACTGCTGCGCGATCCGGAACAGGTGGAAGGCGGCGCGGTCGAGGGCGAGGACGACATCCCCGAACCGCCGGTCGCGCCGGTATCAGTGGCGGGTGACCTCTGGCAGCTCGGATCGCACCGGCTGATTTGTGGCGATAGTACCTCCGCCGATGTGGTCGGACGCTTGCTGGGAGATGTTCGACCGTTGCTGATGGTGACGGACCCGCCCTATGGGGTCGAATACGATCCGTCCTGGCGCAATGAGGCCGGTGCGGCCAAGACCAAACGCACCGGCAAGGTGCTGAACGACGACCGCGCCGACTGGCGCGAGGCATGGTCCCTGTTCCCCGGCGATGTCGCCTATGTCTGGCATGGTGCGCTGCACGCGGGCGAGGTGGCCGACAGTCTGGTTGCGGCGGGTTTCGCCGTTCGGTCGCAGATCATCTGGGCCAAGGACCGGCTGGTTCTCAGCCGCGGCGATTATCACTGGCAGCACGAACCCTGCTGGTATGCCGTAAAGAAAACCGGCAAGGGCCATTGGGCCGGGGACCGCAAGCAGACGACGCTCTGGCACATTTCCGGCAAGGACCAGGACGCGGCCACTGTGCACGGCACGCAAAAGCCGGTCGAGTGCATGCGCCGCCCGATCCTGAACAACTCCAGCCCGGGTCAAGCGGTGTTCGAACCCTTCATGGGATCCGGCACCACGTTGATCGCGGCAGAAACCACCGGCCGTGTCTGCTTCGGGATCGAGTTGAACCCGGCCTATGTCGATGTGGCCATCGAGCGCTGGCAGCAATTCACCGGCGCCAATGCCGTGCTGGCCGAGACCGGCGAGACTTTTGCCGACCTGAAAGCCAAGAGGTTGGCGGCATGAATGCGCCCTTGCTGCCGGGCCGGATCGAACATTGGCCGCTTGCCCGGCTGAAACCCTACGCCCGGAACGCCAAGACCCACGATGCCGACCAGGTGGCGAAGATTGCCGCCAGCATGGCTGAGTTCGGCTGGACCGTTCCGGTGCTGGTCGCGGCCGACGGCGAGCTGATCGCTGGCCATGGTCGCATCCTCGCCGCCGCGCACCTTGGGTTGTCTGAAGCCCCGGTGATCGTGCTGGGCCATCTGACAGAGGCGCAGCGCCGGGCGTATCGCATCGCCGACAACAAACTGACCGAGCTGGGCGGCTGGGACGAGGCCCTGCTGCTGCAGGAACTGCAGGCGCTACTGGCTGAGGATTTCGACCTCGGCCTGATCGGGATCCCCGAGGATGAACTCGACGCACTGCTGGCAGACGCTTACGACCGCCCTGCGATTTCTGATGATGCGGCCGATGCGATCCCGGCCCCGCCCGCTGATCCGATCACGAAGCCGGGCGACATCTGGGCGCTGGGCAAGCACCGGCTATGCTGCGGCGATGCCACCGATCCGGCCGTCGTCGCCAGGCTGATGCAGGGCGAACAGGCCACCCTGATGTTCACCTCGCCGCCCTATGCGCAGCAGCGGGACTACGGTGCCGCCAAGGAAAAGGTCGGCAATTGGGATGCGCTGATGCAGGGCGTGTTCGCCACAGCGCCGGTCACCGCCGAGGCGCAGCTGCTGGTCAACCTCGGCCTCGTGCATCGCGACAGCGAATGGCAGCCCTATTGGGAAGGATGGGTGGAATGGATGCGCGCATCTGGCTGGCGGCGGTTTGGCTGGTATGTCTGGGATCAGGGCCCCGGTTTGCCGGGCGACTGGAACGGCCGCCTGGCTCCGTCGCACGAGTTCATTTTCCACTTTAACCGCGCGCCGCGCAAACCGCACAAGACCGTCCCGTCCAAGCACGCGGGCGAAACTTTGGGCGGCGGTGGGCTGCGCGGGGCCGACGGCACCGTCCACGCCAAGACCGGCACAGGCAACGCGATCCAGAGCCACCGCATCCCCGACAGCGTGTTCAGGATCATGCGCCACAAGGGTGGGTTGGGCGCCGCCGGGTCGCACCCGGCAGTGTTCCCGGTGGCGCTGGTCGAAGCGGTGCTGACGGCTTTCTCGGATCCCGGCGACCTGGTCTACGAGCCGTTCTGCGGTTCTGGCACCCAGATCGTTACCGCCGAACGCACTGGGAGGCGGTGTTTCGCGATGGAACTGGACCCGGTCTATTGCGACGTGGCCGTGCGGCGATGGGAGATGGCGACAGGCAGAAATGCCAAGTTGGTTGAGACAGGAGAGGCCTTCGCCGATCTGAATGCAAATCAACGCGACCAGTCGGCTGTCACAGGGTCATGATGCGCTGCCAAGCTTGTGATTTGCGCTGGCGGCCGAAGCGCCAGATTATACTGACACCATGATGCATTCTCTGTCCGCTTTGATCGCTGCTCGCATGAGGCTCTTCCGGGCGAGCTTCATCTTGTTTGCCCTCGGGCTGATGCTGGCGACCGCAAATGCCTGTCCGACGGGGCAAACAGATTGCGATATGGATGACATGGCATCCGGCATTGAAAGCTCGGAGGTCTGTATGTTGGCTTGCGGCGTGCCGCTGCCCATCGAGGTGATGGTCGCCCCAGAGTTAATCGGCACTGTCGCAGCGCTGCCTAAACCAGACCATTCAACCGGCATCGGGCTGCTTCCCGAGCCAGATTTTCGTCCCCCGCGCACCCTTGCATGAGACCTCTGACGCAAAATCAAACTCATCAAGGAGAAATACGATGAAACTGACCCTCACGGCCTCAGCTTTGGTGCTGGCTTTTGGCGGCGCCGCATTTGCGGCATCTGACTGCTGCGGCGACCTGATGGCCTGCTGCGCAGCGATGCTGGAGTGCTGCTTCTAAGCGGACTTCGGTTAAGCGAAACGGAGTGCCAGCCCTGCGGGGCTGGCATTTTTCATTGGAGGAGATCGAACGACACGGTGTCTGCGCGGCGTGCGCTTCTGAACGGCGCGTTCCTGTCAGGCGATGCGGTACACCCTTCCGCGACCCTCCTCCTTATCGGAGGTCACCACCAGTCCCAGCTTTTTGCCCAAGGCCCCGGACATCGCGCCCCTCGCGGTGTGTGCCAACCATTGCGTCGCAGCGGTGATCTCCTCCATCGTTGCACCCTCGGGCGCCCGAAGCATCGCGATCAGCATCGCCTGCTTGGTCCCCGAACGCGGCGTCGGCTGCGGCGCCTCCGGTGCCTTCGCCGCGTGTTGGCGGATCGCGACCACCGTCTTCACCACCACCGGGTCGATCCCGATGGCCAGAAGCCCGGCGTCGGTGACCACCAACGTGGTGCCATGGCCATCGCCAGTTTCGCGCCAGAGCGGTTCATTGCGCCGCAGGTTGGCATCGACCTCCTGCAGCCAGCCGTGTTCGATCATCTTGGTGACGGCCATCTTCGCCGCCGCCCCAGCCAGCCCCTTGGGCAGCGGCAGGGCGATGTTCTCGGGGCGCTGGGCCCCGGCGCTGAGGATGATCGTCTGGGTTTCAGTCAGCTTGGTCATGGCGTTCCCCTATCGGTCGTTGGCGGCAAGGAAGGCGGTAATCCGCGACATCAGGTCGTTGTGGCCGTCGGCATCCGTGCCGATGATCACGTCACCATCGTCGTCGCGCTCCAGATCGGCGATCTCGCGCAGCAGGGCGATGGCATCGTCGCAGGCGGTGAGGCGGTCGGCCTCCCATGCGGCGGTGATGGCCTCCTGCTCGATCTGGTGGCGATGGGCGGGATCAAGCGGCATGTTCGCCCTCCTTGAAAGCGCTGTCGGTGATCTGGCGCAGGAGGCTGGCGTAATGGTTTAGGGTGCCGACATGGCCCCAGTTGATCTCGTCGGGGCGGGTCTCGAAGTGGTCGTCGCTCAGGCCCTTCAGGCGCTCCAGCATCGCATCAATCTGGAACTTGGTGGCCATGAAGGCGTCGAGGGCTTTAGCATTGTCGGTGGCGCGGCGGGTGGTCATGGCGTGGTCTCCGTGGCTGAGTTGCATCGTTCTGGTGCAATCAGAATCGCTCCATCCCGGAGTGCAATCAACTGAATAACAAGCATTTTCATTGCTTTAGACGTGACGGGTAACACCATGGAAGGCATGTCCGAGCGGGAATATTCCGCCCATTCCGGCCTCTCGCGCGGGGCCATCCAGAAGGCGCGCAAGGCCAGTCGGCTGGTGGTATACAGCGACGGGTCGATCAACGCGGCCGCCTCTGATGTGCGCCGCGCCGACATGACCGATCCGGACCAGCAGCGCCGCAGCACGGGTGGCGATAGCGGGTTCAGCGGTCCCGCAGACAGCTCGTCCTACCTGAAGGCCCGTACCGCGCTGACCGTTTACCAGGCGCAGGACAAGCAGCTTGGCATCCAGAAGAAGAAGGGCACGCTGGTCGACCGGGCCCGGGCGGAAGCGCTGGTGTTCCGTTTGGCCCGACAAGAACGCGATACTTGGGTCACTTGGCCCAACAGAGTGGCGGCGCTGATGGCGGCTGAAGTGGCCTTGGGATTGGAGAAACAAACCGGAACACCGGTGATCATCGAGGCCGCGATCCTGCAGAGGGTGTTGGAAGCCCATGTCAGACAGCACCTCGACGACCTCGCCGATCTCCGAGTTTCCCTCGGATAGCGATGAACTGACCTTCGATCTCGACCTTGGCTTTGACGGGGCCGAGGACATCCTGCGCTCCTGGCGCAAGGGGATGCGTCCCGATCCCGATCTGACGGTGTCGGAATGGGCGGATGAACATCGCTGGCTGTCCTCGCGCGGGGCGGCCGAACCGGGGCGCTATCGTACGGCCCGCGCGCCTTACCTGCGCGAGATCATGGATGCGCTGTCACCGCGCCACCCGGCGCAGCGCGTGACCTTCATGAAGGCCGCGCAGGTTGGCGCGACGGAGGCTGGCAACAACTGGATCGGCTTTGTCATCCATCACGCGCCGGGGCCGATGCTGGCGGTATTGCCGAGCCTCGAACTGGCGAAGCGCACGTCGCGCGGGCGGCTGGATCCTTTGATTTCCGATTCCCCGGCTCTGCGCGAACGGGTCAACCCTGCCCGGTCGCGCGACGCGGGCAACTCGATGCTGTCAAAGGAATTCCCCGGCGGCATCCTGGTGCTGACCGGCGCCAACAGTGCCACCGGCCTACGGTCAATGCCTGCTCGGTACATCTTCCTCGACGAGGTCGACGCCTATCCCGCCTCGGCCGACGAGGAAGGCGACCCGGTCACGCTTGCGGAGGCGCGGACCACGACCTTCTCGCATCGGCGCAAGGTGTTCATGGTCTCGACGCCGACCATCCGGGGCCTCAGCCGGATCGAGCGAGAATTCGAGGCTTCGGACCAGCGCCGCTATTTCGTGCCCTGCCCCCACTGCGGGGAGATGCAGTGGCTGCAGTTCGAACGCCTTCGCTGGGACAAGGGGCGGCCTGACACCGCAGCCTACCACTGCGAGGGCTGCGAAAAGCCCATCGCTGAGCATCACAAGACGCAGATGCTGGAAAGCGGGGAGTGGCGCGCGACCACCATTTCGGCTGACCCGCATTCCATCGGCTTTCATATCTCGGCGCTCTATTCGCCCTTGGGCTGGAAAAGCTGGCAGCAGATCGCCCGCGAATGGCTGGCGGCGCAAGGCTCGGAAGAGATGCTGCGCGTCGCGCGCAATACCCTGCTGGGCGAAACATGGGTCGAAAGCGGCGATGCGCCTGAGTGGCAGCGGCTGGCGGAACGGCGCGAAATCTATGGCGGCGCTCAGATTCCCGTCGGCGGTCTGTTCCTGACGGCTGGCGTGGACGTGCAGAAAGACCGGATCGAGGTCGATGTCTGGGCTTGGGGCCGGGGGCTGGAAAGCTGGCTGGTCGATCACATCGTGATTGCTGGCGGCCCGGACGATCCCGCCTGCTGGGACAAGCTGACGGCTTTGCTTGGCCGCACATGGACCTGCGCCAATGGCGCGGTGATGCTGATCGGAAAGCTCGCCATCGACACCGGCTATGAGGCCCCGGCGGTTTACGCATGGGCGCGCAAGCAAGGGTTCGACCAGGTGGCCCCGATCAAGGGTCTCGAAGGGTTCAACCGCGCAACGCCGGTGTCGGGTCCGACCTTTGTCGACGCCACCATCGGCGGCAAGCGTCTGCGCCGCGGGGCGCGGCTCTGGTCGGTGGCCACAGCGACCTTCAAGACCGAAACCTACCGCTTCCTGCGGCTGGAACGCCCCTCGGACGAGGACCGCGCGCTGGGCGTGCTGGACGCCCCCGGCACCGTGCACTTGCCCGACTGGATCGACTCCGAATGGCTGAAACAGCTGGTAGCCGAACAGCTTGTCACCCTGCGCAACAAGCGCGGTTATGCCCACCCCGAATGGCAGAAGATGCGGGAACGCAACGAGGCGCTCGACACCCGCGTCTATGCCCGGGCTGCGGCCTGGATCATGGGCGCTGATCGCTGGGACGAGGCGACCTGGCGACGGCTGGAAGCGCAGGCAGGGGTGGAAACCCGTTCTGCACAACAGACTTCGGCCGTCGCTGAATCCACCACACCCGCCCCGCCCAAGGCCGGAACACCGACCACGCCACGGCGGAAACGCCGGGCCTACACACCGAACTTCATGAGGGATTGAGATGGATCTGGAACGGATGCGCGCGCTGTTGGCAGCGCTGCAGGAGGCGCGTTACGCGGGCGTCCGCTCGGTCAGCTATGACGGCAAGAGCATCAACTATGGCTCGGACGCGGAACTGGCGAACGCCATCAGCGATCTGGAAACCCGGATCGCCACCGCCACGACCGGAACGCCCCGGCGCCGCCGCTGGGGCACTGTGGCCTCGAAGGGCTTGTGATCCATGGCGTTCGAGGCTTTCCGCCAGCGCATCGGCAGCATCATCGGCGGGTTTGACGCGGCGCAGGCCCACCGGCGGCTTCGGGGTTTCCGCGCCAGCCGCGCGCATGTGAACACTTTGATCGCAGCCTCGGGCGACACGATCACCGCCCGGGCGCGCTGGCTGGTCCGCAACAACGGCTATGCCGCAAACGCGGTGGAGAGCTTCGCGAGCAATGTCGTCGGCGATGGCATCAAGCCTTCGTCGACCATCGCGGATGCGGCCAAGAAGGAAGAGCTGCAGACGCTGTGGCTCGCGTGGACCGACGATGCCGATGCCGAGGGGCTTACGGATTTCTATGGCTTGCAGCGCCGGGCGGCGCGCGAGGTGTTCCTGTCGGGCGAGGTGTTCATCCGCATCCGGCCGCGTCGCGCGGAGGATGGTCTGACTGTTCCGCTGCAACTGCAGATGCTGCCTTCGGAAATGCTGCCCTTGGATATGAACCGCACCTTGCCCGGCGCCGGGCTGATCCGGCAGGGGATCGAGTTCGATCCCATCGGCCGCCGCGTCGCTTATCACTTCCTGCGCCGCCATCCGGGCGACCGGACCGATCCGGGGCTATCTGGCGAAACCGTCCGCGTTCTGGCCGCCGACGTGATCCATGTCCTCGACCCGGTGGAAGCCGGCCAGCTGCGCGGTGTGTCGCGCTTCGCGGCCGCCATCGTCAAGCTGTTCACTCTCGACCTATATGACGATGCCGAACTGGAGCGGAAGAAGATCGCCGCGATGTTCGCGATGTTCATCACCTCTCCCGCCCCCGAAACGCCGCTGGAACCGACCGAGGAGGATCTGGAGGTCGAACCCGGTCAGGTGGTGCGGCTGGATCCGGGTGAGGATGTGTCCACCCCGGCCACCCCGGACTCTGGCGGCACTTACGAGCCGTTCCAGTACCGCACGCTGCTACAGATCGCGGCCGCGCTGGGGGTGCCCTATGGCTATCTGACCGGCGACACGGCGAAGGGCAACTTCTCCAACACGCGAATTTCCCTCATCGAATTCCGCCGCCGTATCTCGGCTTGGCAGCATGGCGTACTGGTCTACCAGCTTTGTCGCGCGGTCTGGGTACGCTGGATGGACACGGCCGTGTTGTCGGGCGCCCTGAATCTGCCGAGCTATGACAGCCAGCGCCGCCAATATCATGCCTGCGCCTGGCTGCCCACGAAATGGGACTGGATTGACCCGATGAAGGACGCCTCGGCCGAGATCCTGCAGATCGAGGCGGGGCTGAAATCCCGAACGCAAGCGCTGGCGGAGCGGGGCTACGACGCCGAACAGGTCGACCGCGAAATTGCATCCGAACGGAAACGCGAACTGGCGCTGGGCCTCGACTTCCGCCGCCCGGGGTCACCAGCGCAGGGACCGGGTGAAGGTGGGGCGAGAGATTCGGATCAGGACAGCGCCAAAGACGACGAGGCAGACGACACCGGCGACGAGAAACCCGACCCCAAGGAGGGCGCATGATGCACCACGCCCAGATCGCCCAGCGCGCTTTCAACACACCGCTGATGGTCGACCCGGCCAAGGCGCTGGCCTTCCTGTCCGGGCTGGGGCCGCGCATCACCGGACAGGAGATCACCTTCCAAGGGCTGGGGGTGGATACCGATGACCAACCTGCCGCCAGCTTGCCCGCCCGGGCATCGCTGTTCGGGAACGATCTCGCCCAGCGCCATCAGCGGAACGGCACCCAGCCCTTTGCTGTGGTCGATGGCATCGCCGTGATCGAAATCACAGGCACACTTGTGCATCGCGGTGCCTGGATCGGGCAATCCTCGGGCCTGACATCATACGAGGGCATTGCTGCCCAGCTGCAGGCGGCGCTGGCCGATCCCGGCGTGCGCGGCATTGCCTTGGACATCGACAGCTTTGGAGGCGAAGTAGCCGGGGCCTTCGATCTGGCGGATCGCATCCGCGCCGCTCGGACGCAGAAGCCCGTCCACGCCTTTGTCGCGGAACATGCCCTGTCGGCGGGGTATGTCCTTGCATCCCAGGCCGACCGCATCATCCTGCCCCGTACTGGCGCTGTCGGCAGCATCGGTGTGGTGGCGCTGCACACCGACATGAGTGGGGCGCTGGATCAAAAGGGGATCGGCGTCACGCTGATCCATGCCGGGGCGCACAAGGTCGATGCGAACCCGTATCAGCCCCTGCCAGACGCAGTGCACGACCAGATGCAGCGGGAGTTGGAGGTGGTCCGCTTTCTCTTCGCGGAAACCGTCGCCGCAGGTCGCGGAGATCGGCTGACCCATGCATCCGCGCTGGCGACCGAAGCTGCCGTATTCCGCGGCAGTGACGCCATCGCCGCCGGTCTGGCCGATGATCTCGCCGATCCCGTAACCGCATTCCACGCCTTCGCCGCCGCGCCTCGCGGCACAACCTCCCCCACCAGAAAGGGTCCACAGATGACCACCACACCCACCGACAGCCCGAACCCGGCACCGGTTACCGCTCCTTCTGCGGCATTGCCTGCAGCCCCGGTCGCACCCGCCACGCCCGAACCGCCGGTGAACGCGGCAGCGCCCGTCACCGCCACGATGACCGCCGATGCCGTGCGCGCCGAGGCGGCCGAGGTTGCGCAAGTTTGCGCGCAGGCCGCCCGGCTGGGCGTGACCATCGATGCGGCTGACGCAGTCACCAAGGGTCTCAAACCCGAAGCCCTGCGCGCTCGGGTGCTGGCTGACCTTGCTGCCCGCAGCGATGCCGCTGGCATAATCGCGACCGCCCCGGCTGCGGCGGCCAAGGAAAGCCCCATCGTGGCGGCCGCCAAGAAAACCGCGACCGACGCCAAGCGCTGAACCAGCGCCCCTTCCCAAACCCCCAAACCATGGAGACTGACCAATGCCCGTCCTGACGGAACCGCCCAGCATGGGCGATGTCCTCAAATATGAGGTCAACCCGAACTACACCCGCGAGGTGATCACGCTGCTGATCGGCACCAACTATCCTTCTGGTGCCGTCCTCGGTCGGATCACCGCCAGCGGAAAATACAGCCTGTCGGCCGCGACCGGTGCCGATGGCGCGCAGGTCGCCGTCGCGGTCCTGCTTTACCCGGTGAATGCCACGCTGGCTGACGCTGTTGGCATCGTCGTCGCCCGTGGCCCATCGATCGTGTCGCGCGCGGGCCTGGCCTACGAGGGCACCGTCAACGACGCGGCCAAGATCACCGCCAAGATCGCCCAGTTGGCCGCTGTCGGCATCATCGCCCGCGACGGCGTCTGACGCGCGACGTCGGCATCCCTTTCCCCAAATCCCCGGAGCACCCCATGACTATCGTTCGCAATCCCTTTGACGCTGGCGGTTACTCGCTGGCCGAAATGACGCAGGCCATCAACATTCTGCCCAACCTCTACACCCGCCTCGGCCAGATCGGCCTGTTCCGCTTCGAGGGCGTCACGCAACGGTCGGTGATCATCGAGCAATACGAGGGTGTGCTGAACCTGCTGCCCTCTGTCCCCCTCGGCGGCCCCTCCACGGTTGGCACCCGGGAAGGCCGGTCCATGCGCAGCTTCGCCCTGCCGTGGATCCCGCATGACGATGTGATCCTGCCCGGCGACATTCAGGGCCAGCCCGCTCTGGGCGCCTTCGATGCCGCCGACCCGCTGGTCGAGGTGATGAACCGCAAGCTGCAGCTGATGCGGCGCAAGCATGCCCAGACCCGCGAATACATGGAGATGAATGCGCTGCGCGGGATCGTGAAGGACGGGGCCGGGACGACCCTTTACAACTACTTCACCGAATTCGGGCTGGCACAAATCTCGGTGGATTTCCTGCTGGGCACCGCTGGCACCCTTGTCCAAAGCAAGGTCCGCGAGGTCTTGCGGGCAATCGAAGACAACCTCCTCGGCGAAAGCATGACGGACGTACATGCCCTCGTCAGCCGGGAATTCTTCGACAAGCTGATCGCACATCCCAAGACCGAGGAGGCGTACAAGTTCTACGCTGCGACCGGCGCGCAGCCCTTGCGCCAGGATGTGCGGCGCAACTTCCCCTTCGCGGGCATCGTGTTCGAGGAATACTCGGGCACGGTCACGCTTTCCACCAAGGCGACCGAACGGCTGGTCCCCGCCAGCGAAGGCATCGCTTTCCCCTTGGGCACGATGGACACTTTCACCACCTACGGCGGCCCGGCGAACCTCCTGGAGGCGGCCAACACCCTTGGTCTGCCACTCTACGCCCGCCAGCACCTCGACGAAAAGGGCCGCTGGATCGACCTGATGACGGAAGCCTCGATCCTGCCGGTCAACAAGCGGCCGCGTATCGCTATCCGCATCCACACCTCGAACTGACGGACCCAGACATGAACGCCTTCGCTGCCGCCATGGACAGGATCTATGCCAACCCGTCCATGGCGGCGGCCGCTGTCTGGATTTCTGCCATCACATCGGAGGAACGCCCCATCCGCGTCATCCGGCGCGCCCCGGACCGCATCACCGATTTCGGCGCTGGGCGCTTTGTCAGTGACACCATAATGGTGGACGTCCGCGTATCCGACCTGCCCGATCTCCGTTCCGGCGATCTGATCGTGATCGGGGCCGACAGCTTCACCATTCAGGGCGAACCTATCCGCGACCGCGAACGCCTGATCTGGACACTGGACCTGCGCCCATCATGAAGCTGAAGGTCCAGTTCAACCCTGACCTCGTCGCGCTGATGCAGGCCGAAATCGCCGCCGGTGAAAAGGCAGTGTCGGCGGCGATGCGCGAGGCAGGCACCTCCCTGAAATCCGCCTGGCGTGGCCAGATCACCGGCGCGGGATTGGGCATGCGCCTAGCTAACTCGATCCGCTCCGCCAGTTTCCCCAAATCCGGCGAAAGCCTGAACGCGGCGGCGCTGGTCTGGTCCAACGCCCCGGTGATCATCGGCGCGCACGACACTGGCCCGCTGATCCGGTCAAAAAATGGGTTCTGGCTGGCGATCCCCACCCCGGCGGCAGGCAAAAGCACGAAGGGTGGCCGCATCACGCCAGGCGAATGGGAACGCCGCACGGGGTTGCGCCTCCGGTTCATCTACCGACGTCGCGGGCCGAGCCTGCTGGTGGCGAAGGGGAGGCTGAATTCCAAAGGTCGGGCAGTGGCGTCCAGGTCGAAAACCGGGCGTGGGGTCGCGACTGTCCCGATATTCCTGCTGGTCCCGCAGGTCAAATTGCGCAAGCGGCTCGATCTGGCGCGGGATGCGGAGCGGGCGGTGGATGGCGTGCCGGGGATGATTGTGGCGGGCTGGATCAGTGGCAAGCAATGATCGTGCCCGTTCAGAAGAAGCGGCCATGAGGCTGGGGAGCCTTACTGGCCGCTTCCCGAGGTTTGGAATCAAGCTGCGGCAGTCGCTTCGATTTCGAACAACAAGCTCGGAATGGCGAGCCGCGTGACGCCAAGCAAGGTCATTGGCGGGGCGCATTGAATCGGCCCGAAACGCATGCCGAGAAGATCGAAGTTCTTGAGTGCCTCATCGACATCGGTGGCATAAACACCAAGCCGCACGACGTTGCGCAGCCCCATGTCGGCTTTGGCAAGAACGGCCTCCAGATTGTCCAGTGCAAGGCTGATCTGGCCGCGCATGTCGCCCGGGTGTTGCGGGTTGCCCTCAGCGTCGACGGCCGTCTGACCGGCACAGATCAGGTGGCGCGAAATGCCTTCGATCGTCTCGGCCTGATTGTAGCCCAGCTTCAAAGACCATTCCCAAGGGTTTACGGCTGTACGTTGCATCGTCTCTTTCTCCTAGCTGACAGTTGCAACACAGCTCTAGTTTGAAATGGTGCCACATTTTGTCACCAATCATGTTACTGTGATTGTATGGATATTCGCTCCCGCCATGATGCCATCGTCCGCAGCCTCCGTCGCAAGGGCACGGCGACGGTCGATGAACTTGCTCAAGAGGTCAACGCCTCAAGGCGAACGATCCTGCGCGACATCAGCGTGCTGCGCGATCAAGGCTTTGTCATACATTCTGAGCCCGGGCGCGGCGGCGGTTTGCAACTCGATCCACAGTCGGTCCAGACGACGCCACGTCTTGCGGTGACCGAGGTCTTTGCGCTGTTGTTAAGCGTCGCCGCGATGCGGGCAGCTGGAAACCTACCCTTTTCGGGTCTCGCGGATGCCGGTCTGGCCAAGATCGAAAAAGCCCTTCCACCCGAGAAGGTGCACGATCTGCGCAGGTTCCTCGACTGCCTCTATGTCGGAAAGCTGTCACCGCAACAGGACTTGTCGGACATAGGGACCATGGACGCCGCGTTGTTGCCTGCTTTCGAGACAGCATTTCTGGAGCGCGTAATGCTGAATTTTCGCTATCGTGACGCAAAAGGGCATCTAACCCAGCGCGAAGTCGAACCGCAGGCAATGCTCATCCTGCCACCCCTGTGGTATCTGGTTGCCTGGGATCCCGCGCGTCAAGATTTCCGACATTTCCGGATGGACAGGATCGCGAATCCGGAAGCTGTAGAAGGTTCAAGATTCCGGCAACGCCATGTTCCGTTTGAGGATGACGTCTGCCCCTATGGCGATCTGCCTCGATAGTCCTTCGCGGCGCAAAATCTGGAGTCGCGTTTGGCAGCCGATTTTGATGCCGCGCCTTAAAGCTCAGAGCTGGAACAAATCATGCCCACCACCCGCGAAACCACCCTCGTCGCGCTGCACACGCGGCTGCAGCCACTTGCCGCCCTTGTTCTGCGTGACGAGGTTCTGCCCGAGCGGATCCCGCCAGCAGGGCTGATCATTTTGCGCGACGGCCAGCCCGGCGAACCGGAAGTCACGCTGTCGCCGCTGCGTTATCACTATCAGCATCGGGCCGAATTGGAGGTTGTCGTCCAAGCGGGCACTGGCAGGGCCAGCGCCTTCGACACCCTGATCGCCGCCATCGGCACGACGCTGGAAATCGACCGCACCCTTGGCGGCCTTTGCGATTGGGTCGAACCCGAAGCCCCGGCCTCGGTCGATCTGCCCATCGAGGGCGCGGCTGCACTCAAGGCGGCGATCGTCACCGTCGTGCTGCACTACACCACCAACGGCCCCCTGGCCTGACACCCCCAACATCGAGGAGACCCCCATGGCACGTGCGCAAGGCGCGCGGGCGCAGATGGCGCTTGCGTATGAGACGGTTTATGGCACCCCGCCGGTCAGTGGGTTCCGCTTGATGCCCTTTGCCCGGACCACGCTGGGATCGGAACAGCCGCTGCTGGAATCCGAATTGTTGGGCTATGGCCGCGATCCGCTGGCCCCGATCAAGGATGCGGTCACCGCCGACGGCGAGGTGGTGATCCCCATCGATGTGGAAGCGTTCGGGTTCTGGCTGAAGGCAGCTTTCGGCCAGCCGGTCACCAGCGGCACGACCCCGAAGACCCACACCTTTCAATCGGGCAACTGGACGCTGCCCAGCATGGCGATTGAAACCGCCATGCCGGAGGTGCCTCGCTTTGCGATGTATTCCGGCTGCGTGCTGGATCAGCTGACCTGGCAGATGCAGCGGTCGGGTCTATTGACTGCAACCGCGCGGTTGGTGGCCCAAGGCGAAACCATCGCTGCTGCCACGGCGGCTGGCACGCCAACGGCGCTGGGCCTGCAGCGGTTTGGCCATTTCAATGGCACGGTGAAAAGGAACGGCTCGGCCTTGGGCAACGTGGTTTCGGCCGAGATCACCTATGCCAACAACCTCGACCGGATCGAAACCATCCGCGGCGATGGCCGCATCGATGGCGCCGATCCTGCCATGGCCGCCCTGTCGGGCCGGATAGAGGTGCGGTTTTCCGACATGGCGCTGATCACCCAAGCGATCGACGGCACACCCTGCGAGCTGGAGTTCAACTACAGCCTCGGGGCCAACGCCAGTTTCACCTTCACCGCCCATGCTGTCTATCTGCCCCGCCCGCGCATCGAGATCGCCGGGCCCCAAGGCGTGCAGGCGACCTTTGACTGGATGGCCGCCAAGGCTACCAGCCCCGCCCGCGTGTGCACCGCCGTTCTCGTCAACACCCTCGCAGGATACTGATCATGATCCGACTGAACCTGACTGCCACGCCCGAATGGCTGGACCTCGCCCCCGGCCTGCGCCTGCTCGTCGGCCCCCTGACCACCGCGCTGATGGTGTCGGCGCGCGCCGATCCGGCCATCGAGGCCCTGCCTGAGGGTGCCAGCCAAGAGGCGCTGGCCCTCGCGATGGCCAAGGCCGTTGCCCGCCGTGCTGTGCTGGATTGGCAGGGCGTGGGCGATGATGCTGGCAATATTGTGCCCGTATCACCCGAGGGCATCGACGCCCTGCTGGAAATCTGGCCGGTCTTCGAGGCGTTCCAGACCACGTATGTCGCCAAGGGTCTGATCTTGGACGCAGAAAAAAACGTCTCCGCGCCCTTGCCGACTGGTCCTTCGGCGGTGGCGACCGATACTGCGCGGCCTGCCAAGTTGCCTGCCCCGACTGCCCCGCAAGGCTAAACCGGCCGCAAACGCCGGAGGGCTGGCAGGTCTGGGACTTGGTCGGTCGCCTCGGCGGCCAACTCCGCGTGATCCCCGGCGCCGTGCTCGGCTGGGACATGGGCGCGGCGCTCGCGATGGCCGAGGCGCTGGGCATCAACACCCTGATCGCCGCTGAACTGCTGCCCGAGGTCGAGGCGGTAATGGTGCGCAAACTGAACGAACAAATGGAAGGAGGCCGCGATGGCTGAAAAGCGTGTGTCCGTCCGGCTCGTGGCGGAAGGCGGCCGCCAGGTGCGTGCCGAGTTGGAAGGCATCGGCGATGCTGGCGCGCGCGGCTTTGGTCGCCTCTCGACCGAGATGGAACTGGCCAACGCCCGGCTTACCAGCTTTGCACGGAAGGCCGGGATTGCACTGGCTGCGGTGACGGTTGCGGCGGCCGCTGCTGGCGTGGCGATGGTTCGGTCGGGCCTCGAGACCATCGGCGCACAGGCCGACATGGCGGCGTCGCTGAAAACCACGGTCGAAAGCCTGCAAGTGCTGACTTGGGCCGGGGAACTGGCCGGGGTTTCCATGGGCGAGATCGAACAGGCAACCAAGAAGCTGACCACCCGGTTGTCGGAAGCGGCCGCAGGATCTGGAACGGCGGTCGGGGCCTTGCAGCGGCTGAACCTGACGGCGGCGCAATTGCAGGCCCTTCCGCTCGACCAGCGCATCGTCGCCATTCAGGAGGCGCTGATCCGGTTTGTCCCCGAGGCCGAACGCGCGGCTGTCGCATCCGACCTCTTCGGCGACAAGGCGGCACTGGCATTTTTGCGAATTGACCCGGCCACCTTGCGCGAGGCGGCACAGGATGTACGCGATTTCGGTGTGGCTGTCAGTGCAGCGGACGCCGCCCAGATCGAACGTACAGGTGATGCCATCGCCAAACTCAGCCTGATTTGGCTGGGCCTGACCAACCGCCTGACGGCGGCCGTGGCTCCAGCGCTGGAAACGGTGGCCAACACGCTGGCCGACATGGCGCGCAGCACGGGGCCAATCGGCATCGCAATCAACGCCCTCTTCGACAACATCGGCCGCCTCACGACCTATGCCGCGACATTTGCTACGTTGATGGCCGGGCGCTGGGTGGCGGGGCTGGCGGCTGCGGCCCTTTCGGTGCGCGGCCTCGCCACCGGCCTTGTCATCCTGCGCGGCGCCCTGATCCGCACTGGCATCGGTGCGCTGATCGCTGGTGCGGGCGAGTTGGTGTTCCAATTCAGTCGGCTCGTCGCGGGCGCTGGCGGGTTTGGCGCGGCCATTGGCCTGCTAAAGGATCTGGCTCTCGAGGTCTGGGACCGCATCGGCCTTGGGGCCGCGTCTGCCTGGTCGAAGATCGAGGCCAACTGGGCTGGGCTGCAGGCCACGATCTATGGCGCGATGCAGTCATCGGTCGAGGCGGTGACCAGCTTTGGCAACTCGGCAGCGGGCATCTTCAAGGGTGCATATGATGCGGTGAAATCGATCTGGGGTCAGCTGCCCGGTGCGATTGGGGATTTTGCATTCCAGGCCGCCAACGGTCTGATCGGCGGCGTTGATGCCATGCTGAACGGCGTCGTCACCCGGATCAACAACTTCATCAACGGGCTGAACGCCGCACTGGAACTGCTGCCCGATTGGGCCGTAGGCGAAGGCGGCGTACGGATCGGGACGCTGGATCCGCTGGCTCTGGGTCGGATAGACAATCCCTTCGCGGGGTCCGCAGCTGCTGCCGGAACCGCTGCCGCCGAAGCCTTCTCGGCCGCAATGGCGCAGACCTATGTGACGACGCCGGATCACGGGCTGACCGGAATGGCCGAAGAGGCGACCGCCCGGGCCGAAGCCTATCGCGAGGCTTCCGGCATGCTGGCCGATGCCGCCACCCGTCCGATGCAAAGCTGGCAGGCGCTGAAGGATGCTGTCTCCGGTGCCGGAACCGAAGGCGAAACCGCGCTCGATGGGGCCGCAGAGGCCGCCAACCGGCTGGACGAGTCGATGACCGAAGCCGGGCGCGCCGCCGGTGGCGCCGGTGCCGCTGCTGCGGCTGGGGCTGAAGCGGCCAAGACCGGATGGGAAGCGGCCGTCGCCACGCTTGCCGAATACGCCGCCAAGGCCCGCGACATTGGTGGCGACATCGGCAATGCACTGGTCTCTGCCTTCACCTCGGCCGAGAACGCCGTGGGTGAGTTCGTGAAAACCGGCAAACTCGATTTCCGTGATCTGGTCACGTCGATGATTGCCGACCTGGCCAAGCTGGCAGCCCGGCGCTTCATCCTCGGCCCCATCGCCAATGCACTGTCGGGTGCGCTGGGCGGCGCGGGTGGCATCTTCGCCAATATCTTGCACGCCGGTGGCATGGTCGGAGCGCCGGGCCCGGGCCGCATGGTTCCTGCGCTGGCCTTTGCCGGTGCCCCGCGCATGCACGCGGGCGGCTGGGCCGGGATCAAGCCCGATGAAGTTCCGGCCATCCTGCAACGGGGAGAGCGGGTCCTGTCGCGCCGGGAAGCTGCTGGTTATGGCCAAGGGCAAGGCTCTGCCCCGAACGTTTCCGTCACCATCAATGCCCGCGACGCCGAAAGCTTCCGCCAATCTCGCACGCAGGTCGCGGCCGACATTGCACGCGCCGTGTCCCTCGGCCGGAGGGGGATGTGATGGCGTTTCATGAGGTGCGCTTCCCCGACAATATCAGCCGCGGGGCGCGCGGCGGGCCGGAACGGCGGACACAGATCGTTGAGTTGGCTTCGGGCGACGAGGAACGCAACGCCAGCTGGGCCAACAGCCGCCGTCGCTATGACGTGGCCTATGGCATCCGGCGCGCCGATGATCTGGCGTCGGTGGTTTCGTTCTTCGAGGCCCGAAACGGCCGCCTGCACGGCTTCCGCTACAAGGATTGGGCTGACCATAAATCTGCTCTGCCGTCGCAGGCGATCTCCCCAACCGACCAGCAGATCGGCACCGGGACCGGCATTCAGCAGACCTTCCAGCTGGCAAAACGCTACACCTCCGGCCCGCAAACATGGGTCAGGACCATCGCAAAACCCGTGACCGGGACCGTTCGCGTGGCGCTGGGCATGGTTGAGCAGATGACAGGCTGGACCGTGGACACGACGACTGGCGTCATCACCTTCACCACCGCCCCAGCCAACAGCGTCATCATCCGCGCCGGTTTCGAATTCGATGTGCCAGTGCGGTTCGATAGCGACACCCTCGACGTGACCCTCGATTTTGAACGGCTGGGATCAATCACGTCCATCCCGCTCCTGGAGATCCGCAGATGAAAAGCCTCTCGCCCGCGCTGCAGTCTCATCTCGACGACGGCACCACCACCCTGTCCTGGTGTTGGCGGATTTCGCGGTCGGACGGTGTGGCGCTGGGCTTCACCGACCATGATCGCGCCCTGACCTTTGATGGCACGGACTTTGAACCGGAGAGCGGGTTCGCCGCATCGGAAATCCGTGCTGGCTCCGATCTCGCCGTCGATGCGCAGGATGCCACCGGCGTGTTGACCTCCGACCGGATCACGGAAACCGACATCCTCGACGGGCGGTGGGACAATGCGGCGGTGGAGTTGTGGCGGGTCAACTGGGCCGATACCAGCCAGCGCGTTTTGCTGCGCCGGGGTGCTGTCGGGCAAATCCGCCGTGGCCGCATGGCTTTCGTGGCCGAGGTCCGGTCGCTGGCGCATGTTCTGGGTCAGACGGTCGGCCGGACGTTTCAGGCGGGGTGTGATGCAAGGTTGGGCGATGCGCGCTGCGGCATCGATCTGGAAAACGCCATCTACAAGGGTACGGGCGTCGTCACCGACCTCTTGCGCGACCGGGCGTTCATGGCGTCCGGGCTGGCTGGTTTTGATGCGGGCTGGTTCACCTCCGGCACCTTGACCTGGACCAGTGGTGCAAATGCGGGGCGCGTCACCGAGGTCCTGGCGCATGGCTTGGCCGATGCCATCGCCACAATGACCTTGCTGGAAGCGCCAGTTCTGCCCATCGCCGAGGGAGACAGCTTCATCGCGCGGGCAGGCTGCGACAAGCGCATCGCCACCTGCAGCGCGAAGTTCGCGAATGTCGCCAATTTCCGGGGCTTTCCTAACATCCCCGGTCAGGACGCGGTGCTGCGCTATGCCAGCCAGGACGGCAGTCATGAGGGGAATGTGCTGTGATGGCTGCTGATCCTGCCCTTGTTATCGCCGCCGCCCGAAGCTGGCTTGGAACGCCCTACCACGACCAGGCCAGCCTGCGCGGGGTTGGCTGCGATTGCCTCGGCCTTGCGAGGGGCGTCTGGCGCGAGGTGGTGGGCGACGAACCGTTTCCGATCCCGCCCTATAGCCGGGACTGGGGCGAGACCGGGCCGCGAGAGGTGCTGGCCGAGGGTGCGCGCCAGATGATGCCGGAAATTATGCCACCCGACGCGGGTCCTGGCACGCTTGTCCTGTTTCGCATGGCACCGCGCGCCATTGCCAAGCACGTCGGGATCCTGACCGCGCACGACCGGTTTGTCCATGCCTATGAGCGGCTGGGCGTCGTCGAGGAGATCCTGACGCCGGTCTGGCGGCGACGCATCGTCTTCGCCTTCCTCTTCCCCAAAGATTGAGACCTCACACATGGCAACCCTTGTTCTCGGCGCCGTTGGCTCCGCGATTGGCGGCGCATTTGGCGGTGCCATCCTCGGCTTTTCGGGTGCGGCCATCGGCGGCTTCATCGGCTCCACCATCGGATCGGTGGTCGATAACTGGATCGTCTCGTCCCTCGCCCCGGCGCAACGGATCGAGGGCGCGCGGCTGGACAGCTTGCGCATCACCTCTTCGACCGAAGGGGCGGTAATCCCGCGCCTGTTCGGTCGCATGCGGATCGGCGGCAACATCATCTGGGCCACGGATTTCCGCGAAGAGGTCAACACGACCAGCCAGGGTGGCGGCAAGGGCAGCGGGCCCAAGGTTACCACCACCGAGTATCTCTACTTTGCATCCTTCGCCGTGGCGCTGTGCGAGGGCGAGATCACCGGCATTGGTCGCATCTGGGCCGACGGCAAGGCCATGGACATGACCGGCGTGACCTGGCGCTGGTATCCGGGCGACGAGGTGCAGACCCCCGATCCGTTCATCGCCGTCAAGATGGGCGCAGCCAACACCCCGGCCTATCGCGGCACCGCGTATGTCGTGTTCGAGGAGTTGAAACTCAGCGCCTTCGGCAACCGCTTGCCGCAGATCAGCTTCGAGGTGTTCCGCCCACTCGCGGACGCCGACACCGCCGAAGGACTGGTCAAGGCGGTCACGCTGATCCCGGCGTCGGGCGAGTTCACTTATGCGACACAGCCGGTCAAGAAGTCATCCGGCGCTGGCGCCGCGACTCTGGCCGAGAACCTGAACGCGATCACAGACACCGCTGACATCGTGGTGGCGCTGGACCGGCTGCAGGCCATGGCCCCGGCGGTGGAAAGCGTCAGCCTGGTGGTGGCCTGGTTTGGCGATGACCTGCGCGCCGGGAACTGCAAGGTGCGGCCGGGCGTCGAGGTGGGCATCAAGACAACGGCGCCCTCGGCTTGGGTCGTGAATGGCATCGCACGCGCGGATGCGTTTCTGGTCAGCCGCGATGCCGAGGACCGCCCTGTCTACGGCGGCACGCCTGCCGACTTCGCCGTGGTGCAGGCCATTCAGGAGATGAAGGCGCGCGGATTGCGGGTGACCTTCTATCCCTTCCTGCTGTTGGACGTCCCACCCGGCAACACCAAGCCGAACCCTTACAGCGCCAATGCCGCCACCTCGGGACAGCCGACTTTTCCATGGCGCGGCCGGATCACCTGTTCCCCGGCGGCGGGCTTTGCCGGGACCGTCGACAAGACCGCCACGGCATCGACACAAGTTTCGGCGCTCTTCGGCGCTGCGACGCCTGCAAACTTCAGCGTGTCGGGCAGCAATGTCAGCTGGACTGGCCCTATCGGCGAATGGTCGCTCCGCCGGATGATCCTGCACTATGCGCATCTCTGCAAAGCGGCGGGTGGCATCGACGCCTTCCTGATCGGATCGGAAATGCCCGGCCTCACCACCATTCGCTCGGGCGCCAGCACCTATCCCGCCGTCACTGCCTTCAAATCCCTCGCCGCCGATGTGCGTGCAATCCTCGGCGCTGGGCCCAAGATCGGCTATGCCGCCGACTGGTCGGAATACTTCGGTCATCACCCTGCCGATGGCAGCGGCGACGTGTTCTACCATCTCGATCCGCTCTGGTCGGACACCAACGTCAACTTCATCGGCATCGATAACTACATGCCGCTGTCGGACTGGCGCGACGGGTTCGATCATGCCGATGCGAGCTTGGCTGCGGCGATCTATGACCGGACCTACTTGCAGTCCAACATCACAGGTGGCGAAGGGTTCGACTGGTTCTATGCCAGCGCTCTTGACCGAACCGCGCAAACTCGGACGCCGATCACCGACGGCAGTGTCGGCAAACCATGGGTGTTCCGCTTCAAGGATCTGCGCGCCTGGTGGCAAAACCCGCATTTCAACCGCCCGGGCGGGGTGGAAAGCGGGACGCAAACCGCATGGGTGCCGCAATCGAAACCGATCTGGTTCACGGAACTCGGCTGCCCGGCAATTGATCGCGGCACCAACCAGCCGAACGTGTTCTTCGACCCAAAATCCTCGGAAAGCTTCACGCCCTACTTCTCGCGCGGGTGGCGCGACGATGCGATCCAGCGGGCCTATCTGGAAGCCAGTTTTCTATTCTGGGGCACGTCGGCGAACAACCCGAACTCCTCAGTCTATGGCGCGCGCATGGTGCATGTGCCGGAATGCGCCGCCTGGACCTGGGATGCGCGGCCCTATCCGTTCTTCCCCGAACTGACCGATGTCTGGACCGATGGCCCGAATTGGCGGCTGGGCCACTGGCTGACTGGACGGCTAGGGGCTGTGTCCTTGGCGGCCCTCGTGCGCCACCTCTGCCTGCGCGCCGGGATGCCCGAGGAATTGATCGACGTCTCCGGCCTCTGGGGCGCGGTCGAGGGCTACGTCATCTCGGCACTGGAAGCCCCAAGGGCGTCGATTTCCACGCTGGCGCGGCATTTCGGTTTTGATGCTGTGGAGAGCGAGGGGCGCATCAAGTTCCGGAGGCGAGGGAGGATCGCCAGCGCCACGGTCACACCCGACAGCATGGTCGCGCCCGCATCGGCGCAGGGCGACGTGATGGAGCTGACCCGGGCGCAGGAAACCGAGCTGCCGCAGGCGCTGAAATGGCAGGTCGCGCGGGCGGATGAGGATTATGACGCGGCTCAGGTCGAGGCGCGGCGCATCACCGTCGATACCACCCGCATCGCGTCCGAGTCGTTTCCGATGGCTATCCCGCCCGAAGAGGCTGAACGCCGCTGCCGTCGCGCGCTGATGGAGGCATGGGTTGGCCGGGAAAGTGCCGTGTTTCGCTTGCCACCTTCTCGCCTGGCGCTGGATCCCTGCGACGTGATCCTGCTCGACCACGATGGCCGCCTGACGGAAATGCGCCTCGTGTCCATCGCGGACTCCGACCTGCGCAGCATCGATGCAGTGCGCCAGGATCGCGCGGTTTATGACTTGCCGCCCGGAGAACCGCGCCCGGCCACGCTGTCTACGCCTACGGTCTTCGGCACTCCGGACATCGTTCTGCTGGACCTGCCACAACTGAGCGAAGATCAGCCTGCGCACCGTCCGTTTGTCGCGGCGCATGCCAAACCATGGCCCGGCGAAATCGCCGTCTACCGCAGTGCCGCGACAGATGGCTTCACCCTGCTGTCAACCTTCAGCTCGCGGGCGCGCATGGGCGTCCTAGCGGCGGATTTCTTTGCGGGACCGGTGTCGCGCTTCGATCTGGGCAATGCGCTGGTGGTCGATCTCTATTCCGGCACGCTGGAAAGCGTCACGGACATCACCTTGCTGGGTGGGGCCAATGCGCTTGCGGTCGAAACCGGCGCTGGGCAATGGGAAATCGTCCAGGCAGGCGCTGCAGAACTCATCGCACCGGGGCGCTATCGGCTTACCCGATTGCTGCGCGGCCAGCGTGGGACCGAAGGTGCGATGGTCAGCATGGTGCCGAGCAGCGCACGCGTCGTGGTTCTCGACACTGTCGTGGCCTCCTTGCCGATCTTCGAAGCCGATCTGGGTCTGCCTTGGAACTGGCGCATCGGCCCCGCCTCAAAGCCGGTCAGCGACGAAACCTTTGTTGCTTCCACCTTCGCGCCCGAGGGCGCTGGGCTGCGGCCATTCTCCGTCGCGCATGTCGAACAACCATGGCGCACCGCCCGCAGCCCCGGCGATCTGACGATTCGCTGGACGCGCCGGTCGCGATCCCTTGTCGCTGACACCTGGGGCGCGGGCGACGTGCCTTTGGCGGAAGACAGCGAGGCTTACGCGGTCGACATTCTGGACGGGTCAGTTGTCAAGCGATCCTTGACGACTGCCACGACCGGCGCCCTCTACACCGCCGCGCTGCAGACCGCGGATTGGGGCGCACCCCTCGGCCCCGGCCAATCCCTCGACATCCGAATCTACCAGCTCTCGGCCCTGATCGGCCGGGGCGCTGGGCGGTCCGTCACGCTCACCTTCTGAAAGCGCATCCATGTCCGACATCACCACCCACCTCCTGCTGCCCTACATTCTGGCATCGCAGGCCCAGAAGCATGTCACCCATAACGAGGCGCTGCGCCTGCTGGACGCGATGGTGCAACTTTCGGTGCTGGATCGCACCCGTACCGCGCCGCCCGCTAGCCCGGCCGATGGCGACCGGCATATTGTGGCATCGGGCGCGACAGGCCTTTGGGCAGGCTGGGATCTGAACGTCGCCTTCTGGGTCGATGGGGTCTGGATGCGGCTGGTCCCGCGCCCGGGCTGGCTGGCGTGGATCGCGGCGGAACAGGCCTTTGTCGTCTGGAATGGGTCGGCCTGGGATCTGGTCGGCGAACCGGTCGATGTGTCGGATGCCGTCTTCAGCCTGGTGAACGACGCCGATCCGACCAGGAAGGCGCTGTTTTCTCTGTCGGGCATCAGCACGGGCACCACCCGGACCTTCACCCTGCCGAACACATCGTCGGAGCTGGCAATCCTGGCGGGCACGCAGACCTTTACCGGCAACAAGACCTTCTCCGGCACACTGACCGTCTCGGGTACAATCACCGTGTCGGCTGCATCGGCCAGCATCGGCACGGCAACGACGACAGCCACCTACGGCATGGGCACAGGTGGCACGACCACCGGCGTGACCAAGACGCTTAACCTTGGCACCGGCGGTGCAGCTGGATCGACCACCGTCGTGAATATCGGGCCTGCCGCCGCTGGTGCGGGTGGGACCACGGTGGTGAACACGCCGACAGTCACATTTGCCAATGCCGTCACGCAGGTCGGCATGCCGCAAGCCAACCTGACCGCGTATCTGCTGGGCCTCGGCGGGGCCACGGCCGATAGCTATAACCGCGTGTCGGTTAACACTCCGGCGCTCCTGTTCAACAACGCCGGTGCCGGGATCGAGGCGACGGTCAACAAAGCCGCCCCGGCTAACGACGCAGCCTTCGCCTTCAAGACCGGCTTCTCGGCCCGCGCCCTGATCGGCCTGCTTGGCAACGACGACTTCAGCTTCAAGGTCAGCCCGGACGGCTCGGCCTTCTTCGAGGCGCTGAAGATCGACCGCTCCAACGGCCAGGTGGAACTCCCGCAGCCCACAATCCTGCCGGGGCTCAGTGCCGCGCCAGCGCCGCCGCCCGCTGGTAATGCTGCCGTCTATGCCCGCACCCGCGCCGGGGCACCGTGGATCGACGTCATGCGCCCCTCCGGCCGGGATTTTCCGCTGCAGCCGCATTTCGGAGTGAACCGGATCGCCAACTGGTCCCCCTCGACCACCACCACCGTGAACACCGAAGGCTTGCCGGTCACCTCGGTCGGGACCGTCTCCACCCCGACGCTTGCCGCCACGAACCTGGCCGCCTCAATGCGCCGCTGGCGTTTGACCTCAGCGGCCGTGGTGGATTCGGCAGCAGAGCAGCGGTCAGCGGGCTGGGCCTGCTGGCGCGGTAATGCGGCGGGTCTTGGCGGTTGGACCTTCGTCACGCGGCTTTCACTGACGACCTTGCAGGCGACCGGCATGGGTTTCTTCGGCCTCTATGGCTCGACCGCCGCGCTGGCCACCACGCTGACTTTGGCTACCGTCCTGAACTGCATCGGAATCGGTTTCCAGCGCGGCACCCACGCCAACTGGCAGATGGTCACCAATGACGGCACCGGCGCGCCAACCCTCTCCGACATGGGTGCGCCCTTCGCCATAGCGCTGGGCGGCGTGCTGACCCTGTTCATCGCGGCCCCGCCGAATGGCAGTTCCGTCTGGGTGCGGGCGGTCAATGAGGTCACCGGCGCCGTGTTCGAACAGGAAATCACCACCGATCTGCCCGCCAACACTCAGTTTCTCTCGCCCCGCCTTTTCCTGAACACCGGCGCCACCGCCGCAGCCGTCGCCTATGACTGCTCCGGCCTCTACATCGAAACCGACTATTGAAGGCCCCCCAGATGACCGACGAACCCACCCTTTTTGAGGCCGCCACGCAGGCCTTCCGCGATCACGGCCTGACCGCCGCCATCACCGCGCTGATCGGCGGCAGTCTTGCTGTCGCCGCCTCCGTCACGAGGAAGGCATTCACCAACGAGGCGATGCTGGAGCGGCTCGACCGCGAACTCAGCCTTGAGCGCGAGCGGATCGACAAGCTGCGCGCCGACGATCGCAAGACCGATGCCGACCGGTTGGAGCGGATCGAGACCGATATCCGTGCCATGCGCGACATGCTGTTCGAAGCCTTCCAGCGCGGCCGCACCGACTGACCGACGCACCCTCACCACCTCACTGAGCCTGTCACCCACCCGCCCCCGAGGCGGGTTTTGCATTTCTGGAGATCCACCATGCCGACCACGACCTATGCCCATTTCCGCGACGTGCCCGAGAGCGCATGGCGCTGGCCCAACTTTTCCCCGGCCGAGATTGCCTGCCGCGGCACCGGCGCGATCAAGATCAACACCGAAGCCATGGACAAGCTGCAAGCCCTTCGCAACCGCCTCGGCAAGCCGCTGATCGTCCGCTCCGGCTATCGAAGCCCCAGCCACAACCGCGCCGTCGGCGGTGCCCCGGCCTCCAAGCACATGCTGGGTACGGCTTTCGACATCGCCATGTCGAACCACGATCCGGCCACCTTCGCCGAGGCCGCCCGGGTTGTCGGTTTCCTCGGCTTTGGCACCTATCCCCGTTCGGGATTCATGCACATCGATCTCGGGCCTGCGCGGTCCTGGGGTGAACCCTTCGCTGCTCGCGCCACGCCCTTCGTGCCGGAGGTAGCACCCGCCCGGGAGGTGCTGGCCGACAGCCGCACCCTGAAAGGCGGCGGAGCAGCGGGCATCGCCACGGTCGGTGCCGCCGGTGTCGATGTGGCGCAGGAAGTTCTGGCGGAAACCCAGTCGGCCATCCTGCCTTTGGTGCCCTATCTCGACACCCTTCGCTGGGTGTTCATCGCCGTGGCGCTGATTGGCATCGCCGTCGCGATCCACGCACGGATCGACGACTGGAAGCGGGGCCAGCGCTGATGGGTTGGCTTGCCTCGATCCTCACCAGCGGCCCGGCGCGCAAAGCGCTGGGCCTGCTGCTGGTCGCCCTCACCATCGCCCTGTTCCTGCTGAACCTCCGCCGCGCAGGTGAACGCGCGGGGCGGCTGGCAGAGCGCCTTTCCACATCGGAGAAAACCCATGAAATCCAACGGCAGATGCTGGACGCTGCCAGCCGCCGCCCTGCTGATCGCGATGCTCTGGCTCAGCGCATGCGCGGTGGCGAGTTCTGACAGGCTGACTACTTGTCCCCCGGTGGTGGACTACAGCGCGGCCGATCTGGCTTGGGCAGCAGGCGAGGTTGAGGCTTTGCCAGAAGGTGCAGTCCTAGTCAGGATGTTGGGCGACTACGCCGTTCTGCGTGAACAGGCGCGGGCATGCAGGTGAAATCCCGGCCGGGCAAGTGCCAGGTGGGAAGCGCCGCACACTTCGACCTTTGCGCATCGACCGGCCCAGCTTCACGGCTTTGCGGGGAAGGTCAAGCGATGTGCTCGCCTTCGGGGTGGCGGTGATCGGTCGCGCAGAGGGAGTGGTCGCCCAGAACCTCGATCACCCTGCAATCGGCGATGCGCCCACCCGCGCATTGCACGACCATCCGCTCAAGTTCTGCCTTCAGGGCCATCAGTCGGGCGAGGCGGCTTTCAACTTCGGCCAGTTGCGCCCGGGCGATGGCATCAGCAGCAGCGCAGGACTGGTCGGGTCTGTCCGACAGGCTGAGGAGATCGCGGATCGCTTCCAGCGTGAAGCCCAGATCGCGGGCATGCCGAATGAAGGCCAGCCGTTCCAATGCCTTGCGACTGTATAGTCGCTGATTACCTGCGCTGCGTTCAGCCTTCGGCAGAAGGCCGATCTGCTCATAGTAGCGAACGGTCGGCACCTTCACCCCGGCCTGTGCCCCCAACTTTCCGATGCTCAGCATGAGATTTCCCTTGAACCTATAGTTGCTAGAGACACTAGGTTCCCGATTCGAAGAATACAACCGCCCCTCGGGGCTGAGGGGCTGCGATGACGGAACCGAAGATCGAAACCGCCTGCGACTGGACCGTATCGGGCATGGACTGTGGATCATGTGCAACCAAGATCAAGGATGCGGTGGCACGGCTTCCCGGCGTCAGCGGCGTCGAAGTCGCAATCATGTCGGAACGTCTGCGGCTGACGCTGGACGAGGCACAGACCGGTCGCGAAAAGGTCGAGAAAACCGTGCGAGCCCTTGGCTACGGGATCGCTCCGCGATCTGGCTCGGCAAAGAGAGAGTTCGTTCTGCCTGGTGAAAATACCGAGCGGAACCATGGCAGTGATCATGCGGGGCATGACCACGGCCCGTCGGTCGCCATTGCATCCGGGCGCGACGGGAGCGACCACGGCAGCCCCGGCCATGTCCATGACGACCCCGCAGACCGGGGCAAGCGCTGGTATCAGACGGCCAAGGGCAAGCTCGTGATCTTCACCGCCCTTCTGCTGGGTGCCGCGTGGATCATCGAATACCTTCAGCCCGAATTCGGCAAATGGGCCTTCATTGCCGCCTGCCTGATCGGTGTGGCCCCGGTGGCCAAGCGCGCTTTTGCCGCGCTGCGGATGGGCCAGCCCTTCACCATCGAAAGCCTGATGACCATCGCCGCCATCGGTGCCCTCTTCATCAACGCAGCGGAAGAGGCGGCGCTGGTCGTCTTCCTTTTCGCCGTGGGCGAGGTGCTGGAAGGTGTCGCGGCGGGCAAGGCGCGAGACGGCATCCGGGCGCTGGCCAATCTGGTGCCGAAGACGGCGCAACTGGTCACCGGCGAGACGACGCGCGAGGTGCCTGCAGCCAGCCTGACCGTGGGCCAGACCGTGCTTGTGCGTCCTGGCGACCGCATTCCGGCCGATGGCGAGATCACCGACGGCACCTCCGGCGTGGATGAAAGCCCGGTCACCGGCGAAAGCATGCCTAAAACGCGCGGTCCGGGGGAGTCCGTTTTTGCAGGCTCGATCAACACCGAGGCAGCATTGCGGGTCACGGTCACGAAAGGCCCGGAAGACAACACCATCGCCCGCATCATCCGTCTGGTCGAAGAGGCCGAGGAGGCGCGCGCCCCGACCGAGCGGTTCATCGACCGCTTCAGCCGCTGGTACATGCCCGCCATTGTGGCCGTCGCGGCACTGGTCGTTCTGGTGCCACCGGTGGCCTTCGGTCAGCCGTGGGATATATGGGTCTATCGTGGGCTGGCGCTGCTGCTGATCGGTTGCCCCTGTGCGCTGGTCATCTCGGTGCCCGCCTCCATCGCTTCGGCCATGTCCACCGGGGCGCGGCGCGGCTTGCTGATGAAGGGTGGCGCGGTGATCGAGGCTGCCGCAAAAGTCAGCCGCATCGCCTTTGACAAGACAGGCACGCTGACCCACGGGCGGCCGAAGGTGACGGATGTGGTCGTGTTTGGCACCACCACCGAGGCCGAACTTCTGGCCGTTGCGTCAGGGGTCGAGACCGGGTCGAGCCACCCATTGGCAATCGCAATCCTGAACAAGGCAAAGGATGCAGGCGTCACCGCGCTACCATCGCGGGATGCCAAAGCGCTGATGGGCAAGGGCGTCATCGCCACTGTTGGCGATGCGTCGGCTTGGGTCGCTTCGCCGCGCTACGCCATGGAGAACGGTGGGCTGGATGGCCTTGGCCTGCGTCAGGCCACGGTGTTCGAGGAAGAAGGCAAGACCGCCGTCGCCGTGTTCCGCGAAAAGACCCCGCTTGGCCTGATCGCCATGCGGGACGAACCGCGCAATGACGCCAAGGAGTCAGTCCGCCAGTTGACCGCCATGGGCGTGACCTCGATCATCCTGACCGGGGACAACCCGCGCACGGCAGCCGCCATTGCCGGAAGCCTTGGGATGGAGTTCCAGGCCGACATGATGCCCGAGGACAAGCTCAAGGCGATCAAGGGCATGAGTGAACAGGGCGGCGTGATGATGATCGGCGACGGCATCAACGACGCGCCCGCGCTTAAACAGGCGTCGGTTGGCGTGGCGATGGGGTCGGGCACCGATGTGGCGCTGGAAACCGCCGATGCGGCGATCCTGCGCGACCGCGTGACCGACATCCCCGCCACCATCCGCCTGTCGCGCGCGGCGATGGCCAACATCCGCCAGAACGTGACCATCGCGCTTGGCCTGAAGGCGGTGTTTCTGGTGACCTCGGTTCTGGGCCTGACTGGCCTCTGGATCGCGATCCTGGCTGATACCGGCGCGACGGTGCTTGTGACCCTGAACGCACTTCGCCTGTTGCGGTTCAACCCGGAACGTGAGGCGTGAGGCGATGATCTCCGGCTTTGGCTGGGCCGCTCTGGCCCTTCTGTTCGGCTATCTGGCCCTGTTCTTCTGGGGCAGCGCGCTGGCCGCACAAGCGGCGGGGCGTCCGGTTTGGCTGTTCGCTCGCGCCACGGGGCGCGATCGGCTGGGCGCCATGGGTTTCCGCGCGGCCTTTGCGCTGGCATTCTTCGGGCCGCTCCTCTGGCTCGCCGTGCCCACGCTCCACAAAGTTGATCCGTTGTGGACCGAGGGGCGCGCCGTCATCTTCGGCCTGATCGGGGTCTTTGTTGCAGGGCTTGGCGCGATGGTGGCCTTTGCCGCGCAGATGTCGATGGGATCATCCTGGCGCGTCGGCGTGATCAGCGGCGAAACCGGCGATCTGGTCTCGGGCGGGCTCTACCGTTTCAGCCGCAACCCGACCTTTGTCGGTCAGGCGGCGCTGCTGGCAGGTGTTGCCATGGCGGTACCATCGGTCCCGACGATCCTTGCGCCGATCCTGTTTCTCTGGTCCGCCAGCACGCAAGTCCGGTCGGAAGAGGCCGCCCTGCGCGCGGCAATCGGGCCAGACTATGACCACTACACCGCATCGGTCCCACGCTGGATTGGGATCAGCCGCGAGGCGGAACCATGACCAGACCCAAGCTGATTTCCCTAATCGCCGCCACAGTGCTGGCCGACCAGTTGAGCAAGGTGGCGGCGCTGTCACTGCTGTCGCAGGGGACTGCGGTCCCGGTCCTGCCGGGCTTCAACCTTGCACTTGGGTTCAATGAGGGCGCGAGCTTTGGCATGATGGGCGGTGTCATGGCGGGCAAGCCGCTGCTCATGGCGACGCTGACCGGGGCACTGGCTCTCGTGTTCGCCTTCATGGCGTTGCGGGCGCAGCACCCGCTGGAGCGGGCAGGTTTTGCGCTGGTCGTGGGTGGGGCGCTTGGCAACATCCTTGACCGCATGCGGCAGGGCGCCGTGACCGACTTCCTTGATCTATATTGGCGCGACTGGCACTGGCCCACGTTCAACGTCGCCGATATTGCAATCACTCTGGGCGCGGTCCTGATCCTTGCCGCCTCGCTTCCCCTTCGCCCGCCGCAAGGAGCCGGTTCTTGACCAAAGCTGACCCTCAGAGCCTGTCGCGCGACGACCTTGCCCTGACCGCCGCCTTCCTGATCGCGCTGGCAGCAACGCTTGGCGCGCTGTTCATCGGCGAGGTGCTGGGCCAGATAGCATTCATGTATGGCACGGCTGCACTGATCAAGGTGTAGTCCTGCCCGATCTATTTATGTCGGGACATGGCGCATCGTTGGGTGCGCCGGTTTTTGCGGACGGCAATCTGGGCGGCTGCCTGCTGACGATTGTGTGACGGCAAAGATTGGCCCTTGAAGCTCAAGCCACTGGAAGCTTTAGAAGCGATGCACAAAGGGAGTGACAGGTCGGATGCGATTGACGGGGCTGCAAAAAATCCTCTGGGCGGCGGCGGGACTTGCGCTGCTGGGATATGGGGCGCTTCTGCTTGTTGCAGAGCCCACGCCCGCGCCACTTGCCGAGGCCCCCTTTAGACCGAACTTCACACTTCCCGATACAGACGGCCGACTGCGCAGTTCGGCGGATTTTGCGGGCAAGCACACGCTCGTGTTCTTCGGCTTCACCAACTGCCCCGATGTCTGCCCGACGACACTGGCGGAGGTTGCGCAGGTGATGGATGATCTGGGCGATCAGGCGGGCCAGGTCCAGCCGCTCTTCATCTCGGTCGATCCCGAGCGCGACCGCAGGCTGGGGCTGAGCGAATTCACCACCGCCTTCCACCCGTCGATCCTCGGGCTTGCCGGAGATGCGGCGCAAACTCGCGCGGCCGCAGACAGCTTCCGCATCCACTTCGCGCGAGAGGACGACGCCGCTGCCCCCGATGGCTATTCGATGTCGCACAGTCCGGCGCTTTACCTGATTGGTCCGGAGGGCGACTGGCTGCGCCAATTCACCTATGGCACTCCAGCGGCGGAGATCCTCGCTGACCTTCAATCGAGATTGTGAGCCAATGAAACCCACTATCCTCTCCGCTTTCTTCGCCCTGACGGCCTTCCCGGCCCTTGCCTGCGAGAGTTTCACTGTCGGCGACCTGACCATCGATCACGCCTGGTCGCGCGCGACAATCGGCGCCGACCGCCCGGGGGTGTTCTACGTCGAAATCACCAATGCCGGGGCTTCCGATGACGCGCTGATCGGCATCGCAACCCCGGCTGCGGGCATGCCGATGCTGCACGAGACCACGGTGACTGACGGGGTCGCCTCGATGCCGCATGCGATGTCGGTCCCGGTTCCGGCAGGGCAGACTGTGCAGCTAGCGCCGGGCGGGTATCACGGCATGCTGATGGGCCTGACGGTCGCGCTGAAGGAAGGCGACAGCTTCCCTGCAACGCTGACATTCCAGAATGCAGGCGATGTCACAATCAACGTCGAGGTACTGTCCCTGCGCGCGGAGGGGCCGGATTGCGCACACGCCGGGCAGTAGTTCTTGGCCTCGGAGGCGCTGCTGCTGCGTTGTCCTTTACGCTCGGTCTCGGCTGGTGGCGAAGCAGACATGATGCGCAGCCGGGTGCGGGCCCCCTCCCTCTCCCAATTGACGAAATGGCCTTCGACCTGACAGACCATCGCGGCAACCAGGTCCGTCCGACAGACTGGTTGCGTCGACCGACCATCGTCTTCTTCGGCTTCACCTGGTGCCCCGACGTCTGCCCGACAACGCTGATCGACATTTCGGGCTGGCTGGAAGAGTTGGGCGCTGACGCCGCACGGTTGAACACCGTGATGATCAGCGTGGACCCAGAGCGGGATACAGCAGTCGTACTGGCTGAATACCTGTCGAATTTCGATCCCCGTATCATCGGTCTGACAGGACCGCTTTCCGAGATCGAGCGCGCCGCCGCTGGTTTTCGTGCCCGGTTCGAAAAGGTGCCGCAAGGCTCCGACTATACAATGGATCACACCGCGGGGGTTTTCCTGTTCCGCGCCGACGGAAGTTTCGGTGGGATCATCGACTACCACGAGGATCGCCGCTTCGCCTTGCCCAAGATTCGCCGGGTGCTTGAATGATGACAGACACGCGAATTGCAGAAACAGGGTATGGCATCATCTTGTCAGGAGGAAAACGACCATGACACAGCCGTTTGACATCACCCGCCGACGCGCGCTGCTCTCGGGGCTGGCAGTAGCGACACTGGCTGCAAGTCCGGGCTTTGCCCAACCGACGGCAATCCACGTGGTGAAGGGGACCGGCTGTGAATGCTGCAATGCCTGGGTCGCCTATTTGCGGGACGAAGGTTTCGCAGTGACCGAGGAGGAGCGCTACGGCACACTTCTGATGACTTACAAGAATGAAGTCGGGGTGCCGCAAAAGATGATCTCCTGCCACACCGGCATGGTGGACGGCTATGTTCTGGAAGGGCACGTGCCCGCCGCCGACATCCGCCGACTGCTTTCTGAACGCCCGGAAGCGATTGGGTTGGCCGTCCCCGGAATGCCATACGGGTCACCCGGCATGGGGTCGGAAGATGATCGTGAGGCCTACGCGGTGTTCCTGATCCGCCGCGACGGATCAGCCGAAGTGTTTTCCGAGTATGAGCAGCTGGGGTGATTGCGTCCTGCGCTTGGCCCCAAACGCAAAAGGCCCCCGCTTTTCAGGGGGGACTCGTCAAACGTTGAGGTGGCGTTGAGTTGTTTTGGACAAGCAAAAACCCGACGGTTTACGTCGGGTTCTAAGCATTTGATATATTTGATAGATTTGGTTGCGGGGGCAGGATTTGAACCTGCGGCCTTCAGGTTATGAGCCGAAAGTCGAGCGATTCCAAGATCTTAAGGAAAGCAATCACTTACGTTCCAAGCCTTTGTTCCGGCAAAATTTTCACCCTTGCAACCAGCCGCGCTCGCACGAATTGGCCTGCAAAACCGGCGCGAAACGCGCAGTCGCAGGTTGATGTGGCATTGATGTAGAGCCTGACGACGCGGATGGATCATGATCGTGCTGTGACCCCAGATGCTCATCCGGCTGAGACCAGAGTCCTTTTTTGAACTTGGCGCGGTTGCGCCGACGGAGCAATGGGCGATCTGCGCAGCGGTTCATGTGCGCGAAGCTGATCGCCCATTGCGGTGAGTTGGGCGGCAAAGACCGCCGGGGCTTGGTAACCGCCCTTTCCCCGCACTGTTGACATGTAACGATGGTTACATCATGTTTGTCCGCATGAATGACATCACTTGGCTCCTCCTGACCTACAAGGTCCCCGCCGAACCCTCGGCCAAACGCATCGCCATCTGGCGCAAGCTGAAGGGGATGGGTGCCGTCTATCTTCAGAACGGCGTCTGCGTACTGCCCCGCACGGATGACCACATTCGCCGTCTCAAGATGGTCGAGAACGACATCGACGAGGCCAAGGGGGAGAGCGTGATCCTGCAGACCGTCGCGCTGGACCCGGGCCAGGAGGCGAAGGTCGTGGGCCGGTTCAAGGCGGAACGGGACGAGGCCTATGCCGAATTCATCGACAAATGCGATGACTTCGAACGCGAGGTCGCCAAGGAAATCACCGCCGGCCACTACAGCTATGCCGAGCTGGAAGAGAACGACGTCGATCTGAAGAAGCTTCAGGGCTGGCTGGAAAAGATCGCCAAACTCGACTTCTACGGCGCTGCGCGCGCCGAGGAAGCGCGAACTCGGCTGCAGGGCTGTGAAGCTGTGCTGGATGATTATGCCAAGCGCGTCTTCGACGCGAAGGGCGAGAACGGCTGACCCCGGAGGATGGATATGAAACAGACCAGATCTCTGAAAGCTTTCTTTCCGCATTTCCCGCCGTTGGCGCAAAGCTCGGCGCCTTCGCCCCTCCTGGCCTGGGCAGACAGGCAGCGGCAGCGCGCGGCATTGGCTCGGCTCGAGGACCGGATGCTTGACGATATCGGTGTGACGCGCACCGAAGCTTCGGCTGAGTGCCAGCGGCACGACTGATCGACCGGAACACCACGCCAAACCGAGGAGGCCGCCATGGCAGAAACGACGGTGGACAAGGCTGCCTCCCCCTGGCGGGGATTGCCCGCGGGAATCTGGGCGCTCGGCTTCGTGTCGATGCTGATGGACGTTTCGTCCGAGATGATCCATGCGCTGTTACCCGTTTATCTGACCGTAGGCCTTGGAGCGTCTGCCCTCGCGGTAGGGGTGATCGAAGGCATCGCCGAGGCGACGGCCGCCATCACCAAGGTGTTCTCTGGTGCCCTCTCCGACCGGATCGGACGGCGCAAGGAACTGGCGGCCATTGGCTACGGCCTCGCCGCGCTGACGAAGCCCGTGTTTCCGCTCGCGCCCTCGATCGGCTGGGTCGTCACGGCCCGGTTCATCGACCGGGTGGGCAAAGGCATCCGCGGCGCGCCGCGCGATGCACTGGTCGCAGACCTTGCCCCCGAAGGGCGGCGCGGCGCGGCTTTCGGCCTGCGCCAGTCGCTGGATACTGTCGGTGCCTTCCTCGGGCCCCTTCTGGCCATCGTGCTGATGTGGGCTTTTGCCAATGACTTTCAGTCGGTCTTCTGGGTCGCCGTCATCCCGGCGTTCATGGCGCTTGGCCTGATCCTTTTTGCCGTAAAGGAACCCGCCCGCCCGGCAGGGCTGCGTAAGGTCCGCAACCCGCTGTCGCGGGCCGAGTTGCGGCTGCTGGGCGGCATGTACTGGGCCGTTGTCGCGGTTGCGACCGTGTTCACTCTCGCGCGGTTCTCAGAGGCCTTCTTGATCCTGCGGGCAGAGGAGGTGGGTCTGTCTCTCATGCTGGTGCCGCTGGTTCTGGTGGGGATGAACGCGGTCTACGCGCTTTCCGCCTGGCCTGCGGGCGTCTTGTCGGATCGGATGAGCCGTCCGACGATGCTGATGGCCGGGCTTGGCCTACTGATCGCTGCCGATCTCGTGCTGGCGCTGGCGCCCGGGTTCATTGGCCTCAGTATGGGCATCGCGCTGTGGGGGCTACACATGGGCGTCACGCAGGGCCTTCTGTCCGCGCTGGTTGCCGAGGCGGTCCCGGCAGAGTTGCGCGGCACGGCCTACGGCATGTTCAATCTGATCACCGGTGGCGCGCTGCTTCTGGCCAGCGTGATCGCGGGCGGGCTTTGGCAGGGCTTGGGGTCTGAGGCTACCTTCCTTGCGGGGGCAGCCTTTGCCGTCATCGCGGCGCTTGGCCTGATTCCCCTGCGGCACAAGCTGGCGTGACGCGGTCAGACGTCGCGCGGTGCGTAAAGGATGATCGCCGCCCCGATCAGACAGACCAGCGATCCAATCATGTCCCATCTGTCGGGCCGCGCGCCTTCGACGGCCCAGAGCCACGCCAGCGACGAAACAATGTAGATGCCGCCGTAAATGGCATAGGCCCGGCCTGCATGTTCCACATCGACCAGCGTCAGGAGCCAGGCGAACATCGCAAGGCACAGTGCGGCGGGGACGAGCCAAAGCGCGCTTTTGTCCAGCCGCCACCAGCCCCAGACCGCAAAGCATCCGGCGATCTCGAAAAAGGCGGCAGCGAAAAAGACGATGAAGTTTTGCATGGCACGACTTGGCCTGAATTCCATGCAAAAGACAATTCGCCGAATTACTTGTGCCGCCAAACCTTCACGGCCGAGACCAGAAGGATCGCCGCCAGAGCAGGCAGCAGGATCGCGCTTGGTACGATGCCCAAAAGCTGGCCCCCGATGAAGGCGCCAAGGATCGAGCCCGCCGCCATAACCAGAACGAACCGGCCATTTCGCGTGAGAACCGTGAAGCTCTGGTCGCGGCTGTAGCGAGCGAATCCGACCAGCATCGTGGGCAAGCTGACCGCCAGCGACAGGGACCCGGCGAGCTTGATATCGGCGCCGAACAGAAGGACCAGTGTCGGGACCAGCAATTCGCCGCCCGCGACGCCCATCAGTGATGCAACAACACCAATGCCGACGCCTGCAAGAACACCGGCCAGCATCTGCGCCGTGCCGGTCAGAAAAGCACCGGATGCCGCAACATCATGCCCGACAAGCAGCACTCCGGCGATCATCACGAGGAGAATTGCCAGCACCTTGTATAGCGCTGCCGAGGAAAGGCGCGTGGCCCAGCCCGCGCCTACCCATGCACCGGCCAGGCTCCCTACCAGCAGGTTGGCAACGGTTGGCCAATGTGCTGCGATCTCGGAAAAGGGAACGGTTCCCGCCCGAAACGGCAGAGCCGTGGCGACCACGACAAGGCTCGTCGCCTTGTTCAGGATAACCGCCTCCAGTGCTGAGAAACGGAAGAGCCCGATCAGGATCGGTAACCGGAACTCTGCCCCGCCAAGCCCGATAAGACCTCCGAGGGTGCCGACACCAGCGCCAACCGCAAAGGCTGCAGGGAAATTGCGAGGATTCTCTTGCGACATTAAAGGTTTGGACCATCTGATCTGCGCATGTTCGTATTGCCCACTCTGGGCGCGACGCACGGATTTGCCAAGGGCCCCAACCAGCTCAGAATGATCGCCAAAGGGGCTGCTGGTTTGACCTCTTTCTGCTGCCGAGGGACCTCCTTCGCTTATCCACAGCGACCTGCGCCCCACCCTCTTGCTCCGAATCGTGCCCCGTTGCACGGTGCGCTTCTGAGGAGAGCAGGCCTCAACCAAGAGCAAAACAGGTCCTTCGGAGAAGCAGCAGCAGCGGTCTCAAGGCGCTTTGGCGCCCCTGATGCCGTTGTACCCGATCAGTTCCCCCGCGCCGTCGAGGCGCGGGCTGCAGGCGGTTTGAGCGGTGCCCGTCCTCTGTCATACAGGAGGATTTTTCGATCATGGGCTTGCCGCCGCGCGTCTATTTCACCGTTCACGAAGTCACTGCCCGCTGGGGTTGCAACATCGCCGATGTCGCCGGATGGGCCGATGCAGGCCGGTTCCGGATCCTGACCGGCATCCCGGCCGTGCGCTGCGGCGACGAGGTTGTCGCGGGCAAGGTGGTGCTGTCCCCGATGGAACTGCTGCCGCTCTTTCGCCGCTGCGGCACCGGCCCTAACGAAGGGGTAATGCGGCGCATCCAGCCCCTTGGTCGACAGGACTGGCTGCTGATCACCGATCCTGCGGGCGGTATTCCCGTCGCCGTGGCCGACATGCTGATCCTGGCCGAGGAGGTGCATGCGTTCGAGGAAGAGAACGAAATGGTCCGCCGCGTGACAAGCGGCCCCGGCGCAACCACGCCTTATGATTGGGAAGGCATGATGGTGGCCCTGATCCATCGTATCCACGAACAGGGCCTCCCCACGACGCAGGCCGAGTTGGTCGCGGAAATGCAGGACTGGTTCGCGGATCAGTCGGACGGCCGGAAGATCCCCGACAGCCGCAGCATCCGGCGCAGGGTCACGCCGGTCTGGAAGAAGCTGCGGGGAGAGGAGACGTGACGATGCGGTGCCGTGGGTTTCCGCGTCAGGCGGTTTTCCGGCCGCCCTGATCGTCCGCGTCATGGACCAGTCGGGGCTTCGGTCGGAAGGCGCTGGCCACCGCGTCCACACCGGCGCGCAGGGGTGAGTCCATCAAATGGGCATAGCGCAGGGTGGTCTGCATTTGGCTGTGCCCCAAAAGCTTGCCGATCATTTCCAGCGAGGCGCCGCCGCTGACCAGCAAGGACGCAAAGGTGTGGCGCAGGTCGTGGATCCGGACGTCCTGCAGCCCGCACTGCTTCTGGACCTGCGCCCAGAACCGCCGCACTTCCTGCACCGGCTGGCCCGGCGTATCGCCGGGAAAGAGCCACGGCGAGCCCTTCGGCACCAGCAGCTGGCGCTGACGCACGATAGCAGCGGTCTCGTCCGAGATCGGTACGCGGTGAGCGCGGCGCTGTTTCGTCATGGTGGGCGGCTTCGACCAGCTCATGTGTTCGAGGTTGAACTGCTCGAACCGGGACTGCCGCACCTCGCCCAGCCGGGCGCCGGTCAGCATGCACATGCGGATGATGTCGGCGGCGCGCCGGTCTTCGGCCGCGTCGAGCGCCGCAGCCAGCTTGGCGATTTCCTCCTTGGACAGGAAGCGTTCGCGCGGCGTCTCGGTGCGGCGGTGGAAGCGCTGGGCGGGATTCTCCTCGCACCAGCCCCACTGGACCGCCAGCGTGAACATCTTGCGCAGCACCTCGCCGATCCGGTTGGCGCGCACCGGCGTGGGCTTGGCCCCCTGCAGCTTGCGCGCCCGGTTGTTGGGCTTTTCCTTGTGGGGCCGCGCCCTGCCCTCGGCGATCTTGGTCAGCAGCTTGTCGACGTCGGTCGGCGTGATCTCCGTCACCAGCTTCCGGCCCCAGACCGGTTCCACCATCTTGGCCAGCGCTGACCGCTGGTCGGCTGCGCTGCGGGCTGAGAGTTTCGGCAGATGCTCGGCGCAATAGCGTTCGATCAGGTCGGTCACGCGCGGGACTTCGCGCTTGGCCTCGCGCTGGCCCAAGGGATCGGCCCCGGCGTCGATCTCGCGCCGCAGTTCCTTGGCCCGTTCCCGGGCCGCCGACACTGACCATTCCGGCCAACGCCCGAAGGTCATCCGGCGCTGCCGCCCGGCATGGCGATAATCCAGCGTGAAGGCCCGCCCGCCGCCGCGGTAGATGCAGGCGGCGAGTCCCCGGACCTCGGTGTCGAATATCTGGTAGTCCCGCCCCGGCACCGGCTCGGCGTCGCGCAGCACTTTCTCGGTCAACTTGATGCGTTCGGGCATGGCTCTGGTCCTTCTTGCATCCGACATGAGGCGTGGTTTTGCCTGGTTATCAAGGCAAGCATGACACCGCGGGAGGCGGGGAGGCGGAGGGTGGCAGGAAGGACGCCAGAGTCGTGCCACCCCTTGTTTTCTTGGGATTTCGGCGCTGGGCAGATCGATGCGCGACTGGCGTCGACGTGCGCAATGGGACGTCTGAGGCCGCAGGCTCGGTGATCGCGCTGTAAATCTGACTTGTAAAGAGCCGCACAGCGGCAAATCCTCAAGGAATTCAAAGGGTGGCAGGAGTGTCGTGCCGGGTGCCACCCCCTCTTTGCCCTCCAATGCAGGTCAAAGCCGGTCAATCCGGCTGTTCGCTGGTGTTTGCGGCTTTGGCGTTCGGTTCATCCGTCTGTCACGCCCGCCCCGCATCGCCCCGCTGAAACGCGCCACCCTCACAAACCCCAACAAAACAAGGGGTGGCACAAAGCTGGCGTCCTTTCTGCCACCCTCCGCCTCGCCGCCACCCCTCGGACTCTGCGCTCACTGGTCCCTGCAAGACGTCCCCGATCTTCGGGGCCAGGACCAGGAGACCCCGATGTCGCATCTCGGATCGATGCCAGACCCGAAAGAGAAACCCCGCACGCTGCTGGTCGGCTGGATCAGCCGCCTCGACCTCGCGCTGGAACTCGGCCTTTCGGTCGATACCCTGCGCAGGTGGGAAGCCATGCGGACGGGACCGCCCTGCGTCCGCGCCGGGCGCAAGGTCTATTACCGCCGCGCCGCCGTCGAGGAATGGCTGGAGGAGCAGGAGCAGGCCGCTCCGCGCCGCCGTCGTGCCGGAGGGCGCCGGTGATGAGTTTCCACCCCCGCTCCGCCTGGCCCGCCGACCGCGTGGCCGAGGCGCGCGCTGTCATCGCAGATGTTGCGCATCACAGCGATCTCCTGGTCCGGCTCGCCTGCAACGTGCTCGCCCAGCACGGTGAGAGCCCGGCCGAACGTGCCGATGCCCAGCGCCTGCTGGTCGTCGTTGACGCGCGACGCTCCGTTCAGCGCGCCCAACGCGAGGATCAGGGGAGGACCGCGCAATGATGCGCCGTGGCACCCCCGAGGCCGATCTGCAGCGTGCCGTGGTACAGGCGCTGCACTTCGCCCTGCCCCGCAGCGCCATCATTCACCACTGCGCCAACGAGGTGACCGAGGCCGGGCCCCGCGGGGCCAAGCGCCAGGCGATCCTTGTCGGCATGGGCGTCCACGCCGGGTTCGCGGACCTGATGGTGCTGTGCGATGGTCGCGTCCTGTTCCTCGAACTCAAGGCGCCGAAGGGGCGCCTGCGGCCGGAGCAGGAGGCGTTCCGCGACGCGGTGAAGGCGCAAGGGTTCGGCTGGGCGCTGGTCCGAAGCCTCGATGATGCGCTGGGCGCGCTGGCCGATCATGGCTTCACCTCGCGCATCACCCCTGTCCCGCGGAGGCCCGCGCCATGAGCCACGAGGCCACCAACTGGGCCATCAAGCAGCGCGGGTTGAAGCCCACGACCAAGATCGTGCTCTGGCACCTTTGCGACCGGTTCAACCCGGATTACGGCTGCTTTCCTTCGCAGGACCGCTTGGCGCATGACTGCGAAATCAGCCGGTCCACGCTGAACGATCATCTTGGCCAGCTGGAGGCCGTGGGCCTGTTGCGGCGGATGCCGCGGCTCGATCCCGTGACCAAGCGCCAGCTCCCCACCCGCTACATCCTAGGGTTCGAGCCAGGCTTCACACCTGTGGCTGTGGTGCCGTGTCCGGAAATCGGACACGGGGAGGATGAGAGCACAGAAAGCGTCGACGATGCCGATGCTTGTGCTGGTGACGGCATGGCCGATGCGCTGCCGTGTCCGGATTTCGGACACGGGTTTAATGCAGAAGCCGTGTCCGATCTTCTGGATGACCCGTGTCCGGAAAATCCCGAAAGCCGTGTCCGGATTTCGGACACTAACCCTGTAAGGGAACCACTAAGTAAACCAGTAAAGGAGGAGGAGGGTGCGCAGGCGCGCGAGGCGATTTCCGATCAAGTTTTCGGGGACCTGCTGGAAGCACTGGGCATCGACCCCGTCGCCCTGCCCGGCTGGTGGCAAGGCTGGCCGCCCCGCCTGCACATTCAGCGCTGGCGCGACGAACTGGGGCTGACCGAGGCTGAGATCATCGCAGCGGCCGAGGCTAGCCGCCAGGAACATCCCGAACCGCCAGACGGGCCGAAGGCGCTGGACCGGGCGATGCAACGGGCAGCCCAGCGCAAAGCCGAATATGCAACGCGGAAGCGCCGGAAGCCGAAGGCGGCCCCCGCCCCGGCAGCGAAGCCAATCACCGACCTGCCTGCCTTCTACGCCGATCTGGTCAACTCCGACCGCTACCTGCCGGTCAGCGCGATCAGCAACACGATGCGCGATGCCATGCTGGCCCGGGGGCTGGTCACGGCCGAACGCCTGCGCGAGCGCGGGGTGCGGTGAATGGCATGGTGTCACGTCCCCGGCACGGACTCTCCCTCTGCGCAGGCGGCGGAGGCCTTGATCTGGGCCTCATGCTGGCCGAACCCGGCTATCACACCCGCGCCTTCGTCGAATGGGAGGACTGGCCTCGCGCAGTCCTCATTGCCGCGCAAGCAGCCGGATACTTCGCCCCGGCCCCGATCTGGACCGACCTGCGCAGCTTCGACGCCCGCCCCTTCCGCGGCGCATTCGATGCCATCCTCGCCGGATATCCCTGCCAGCCCTTCAGTGCAGCCGGGAAACGCAGTGGCGCGGACGATCCCCGCCACCTGTGGCCCGACACCGCCCGCGTCATCCGCGAATGCCGCCCGGAATGGGTCTTCCTCGAAAACGTCGCCGGTCACGTCACCCTCGGCCTCGAGACTGTCCTGCGAGAGCTTTGGGGCATGGGCTACACGCCTGCGGCGGGCCTCTTCTCGGCGGCAGAGGTCGGCGCGCCGCATGAGCGGCTGCGCATCTTCATCCTGGCCCACACCGATGAGCCTGCATCCCGGCACCGGCAGCTACAACCCGGCCGGGAACAGCGACTTCACCCGGAGGGCAGAAGCGCTGGCGCTGGGCATCGCGAGGGCCCTGCCGAACCACTGGCCGACCCCGGCCGCCCAGAACTGGAAGGGATCCAGCGAGGCCAGCATCTCCCGCGCCGACGGCAAATCCCGGATGGACCTGCTGCACTACCGGGCGGAACAGGGCTTCACCCGCCCGGCCCCGGTGACCATGCCGGATGGGCCACGGTCCTCGCCGCACGCCCCGATCTCGCGCCCGCTCTGGGCTTCGATGATTGCCTCGCATGGGCGCGCCGCCTCGCGGCGGATCCTGAAGGGCCGGTTGCGGCGACGGCTGAACCCGCTCTTCGTCGGATGGCTGATGGGCTGGCCCATCGGGCACGCGCTCTGCGCCTGCTCGGCAACGGAGTTCACCCTCTGGCAGCAGCACATGCGTGGCGCGCTCTCGCAGCTGCCCATGGCCTCGGGCCCGTGGATCTGGCGGCCGACCGATGCGGCCCAGCGCCCGGCGCAGATGGATTTCCTTGAAGGATTGCAGCCATGAGTTTCCAAGGCCGCGTCAGCGGCACCAAGGTCAAGCGCGCGCTGGGCGTGCAGGCGGCGCTGGAATGGGCATTCCGGACCGAACAGGCGCAACTGGACCTACCTCTGCCCCCGGACATCATCGAGGAAGGCTTCGGCTTCGGCCTGGAATACGTCCTCCTCCAGCGCGCCGTGCTGGGCTGCAAGATCGATGGCGGTCAGCACAAGATCGGCGGCTACACCCATGAGGACGCCGAGGTCATCGCTGCAACCGTCGCCGGGATCCCCGACAGCTTCGGCGGCAAGCGCATGGCGATCCGCGTCGCCGAACTGGCCCGCGCCGGGCTGACCCCGGACTGGATGCCTTGTGCCGTCCCGCGCTGTGTGCCAACCATCGTCAAGCAAAACCAGCATGGCACGCACGCGGGCGCCATAGTCGTGGGCACCGAGCGCATCCGGGTTCGTGGCCCAGGCGCCCGTGCCACGTGGAAAACCGTCGACATCCTGGCCTGCCCAGTCACCTTCTCTCCGCATCCGCAGCAGATCGAGGCCGCCCGGCGTGGTTATGACGACTGGTGGCAAGCGCTGGGCTGGGTGCGGGACGGACTTATAGCGGGCGGAGTGCTGCGCGAGGTCGAGGTGACGGCGGCAATGCCGAGGGCGCGGCCGTGGAAATCGCGTGACGGTCGATGACCGTCACGCATTCAATCACTTGATCACTTTGTCTATGAACCCCAGCGTGTTCGCGTTCTCGAGCAACGTCCGCACCTTGCTTCGGTCAAGGCCATTCGGGACCTCGGCATCGATCTCGAGCTTCAAAGTGACCTCACTGCCGGGCAGCACAGTCAGCTGCTCGATAATCGCCTCCACAATCTGACGCATCTCGTGTGCTGGCCGGTCTGCGGAGATCATGACCGTCCCGATGAACCGCGTCGGATCACGTTCGGGCTGCACAACAGCTGCCGTTGGCTTCAGGCCGGCCTGTTCCGCCGCAGCTTTCGTCGGTGTCTGCACCGGTTCCGATGGCGCAGCAGCGGCCGCTGCGGTTTCAAGGGCCTGCTTTTCCGCCACCTCTGGCTTCACGATCACGCTGTCGGAGTCGATGACCACCGGGGCATTCGCGGCATTCTGCAGAACGAGGCCGATGTAGCGGCCGCTCTTCTCGTCCCATCGTTCCGCATAGGCGAATGGACCAGGCACCATTGCGCCGACAGCCGCGCGCACGGCCTTGATCAGGACGTTCCGATCCTTGACCCGTGGCAGGTAGATGTAGCGGTTCAGGTATTCCCAGAGATCCCTGAGCGACAGATGGCCTTTTCCATTCCAGATGTACTTCTGCAGTTCGCGGTCGAGGCGAGCCGGACCAAGCTCCGGCAGCAAGCCCTCGTCGCTGGCCAGTTTCTTACTGGCACGGGACAGAAGCCCATCCTGAGCCGGAACCTTCGACGCGATCCACTCGACATCAGCCTGCGCACCATCCTGCATCGGATACAGGAGGTAGCACCAGGTCTCCTTGAGCCGCGTCTTTACCGTCTCGGCCGCCTCGGCAACTTTGGCCTTGGCCAGCGCGCTGTCGCGCTGGGTGAGGTTCAGCCTATCCGTGTCCTTGACGATCCCCGCCCAGGCAAGGGACGAGCGCATGGCCTCCTTCAGCCCGTCGAGCTGGCGTGACTCCGCCGCGAGGAAGACGAGCATGTTCCGATAGACCCGCGGTGTGGAGCCGCGCTGAAGAAGGATATCCTTGGCCTCTGCCATGGCATCGGAATTCTCGCGACCGGTGTGCGGGTGGGCCACGCCAAGCACAACGGCACGAACGCCACCGGCTTCGTCTGGAACGTCGGCCGAACTGCTTGGCGCGACTTGCACGGTGTCGAAATGCCCGCGGTCGCCCAAACCGTTGATGTAGGTCGCCAGCGCCTTGTCGATTTCCAGCAGGACCAGCGGCTCTTCAATCTGCCCGGCCCGATCTGCCGCAAGCCGATTGAGGCTGGCGGACATCGAATACCAATATCGGCCGAGATCGCCATGCATGAACCTTGCGTTGTTCGCGAGGCGGCGGAGGGCATCGCCGAAGATGGCGGGCCGCTCACCCGGCTGCACTACACCCAGATTGATCTGACGATCATCGAGGCCCTTGTTGTCCTGACCATGGGTCGGCGCGGTCCCCATGAAGATTGCCCGCGCCACACGGCGCGTGGCCGAGTAGCGGTTGAGGTTCGGGGCTGACTGGTCGATCCGATACGGCGTCGAGTTCGGCCCATCGACGTCGCCCGCGATAATCGACTGCCACGACACGTCGAGGTAGTGCAGCAACTCCGGTTCGACGCGCGCCGAACTGATGGACACGCTTCCCGGCATGATCATCACCGAGGGGTCATTGTTCATCCACAGTTCGTGGATCACCTGAGCCATCAACCGCAGCACGCCACGGGTACGCTGGAATTTTTCCAGTGAACCCCAGCTGGTGTAGAGTTGGTCGAACAGCTCAGGATGGATCGGATAGGCCTTCTCGAGCTTGCGGCGATAATCCTCGCCCTCACAGTTCTGCGGGAATTCATTCGGGCTATCGCGATACATCTTCGCAAACTGCTTCAGCGTGTTGTCGCGGTGATGAAACTTGTCGCCCGGGATTTCCTTGAACAGGCGCCGTCGGACGATCTCGTAGCTTTCCTCTTGGTCGGCCGGGCGCCAGCCGGTTTCGACCCGACTGAATGTCTGCTTCAGACGCGACAGCGCCTCCTGCCCCCCTTCCCCGCCGACTTCGATCTGCGACGCGGGCAGCGATGCCACCAGCAGCGTGCCGGGGCTAGCTTTCACCGCCTCAGTTAGCGACTGCACGAAGGACAGATTTGAGTCGAAAGACCCCGACGGCAATCCCTCGACCTTGTAGATCTGGCGCAGGTAGGCGACCCATTCGTCGATCAGGATCAATGACGGCGCGCATTGCCGGAACAGTTCTTCCAGCAGGTTCGACCCTGGCGCAATGCCGTTGGAATCATTCTCTCCTACCAGCGCATAGCCCGCCTCGCCCCCAAGCTGGAACGCCAGTTCCCCCCAGGTCGTGCGGATCGGCCGCCCGTAGTCCTTCTGCCGCTTGGCCGCATCCGAGGGCCCGTAGGACGTGCCCACCAGCACCGCACGGTTCACCTTGCCGGGCACGGTCAGCCCTTCGCGTGACAGAAGCTGGTCGAGTCCCGGCAAATCCTCGACCTGCGTGCCGCCCGCCATGTGGTAGAGCGCCAGCATTGAGTGGGTCTTGCCACCGCCGAAGTTCGTCTGCAGCTCCACCACCGGATCGCCACCGCTGCCCGACAGCCGCTTCGCCGCGCCGATCAGCAGGGTCGACAGGCCCGAGGTCAGATAGGTGCGCGAGAAGAACTCGGTCGGGTTGCGGTATTCCGACGGCGCGCTGCCGTTATGCACCTTGGCCAGATCGGCCGCAAACTCGGCCTGCTGAAACTCTCCAGTCGCCACGTCGCGGTGCGGCTCCACCACCTCGCGCCACGGCAGCAGCCCCGCCACCGTCTCGACGGAGATGTCGGACCGCTGGCTCTTCTTCCGCTCCTCGTTGCGCTGCAATTCGGTGAACTTGGTGCGCAGGATCGTGTCGCGCATCTTCCCAAGCTGATCTGCCACGTCCGAGGCGCTGATCGCCTCCATCAGCCGCCGCATGCTGTCCAGCGCGCGTTCGGCATCGTCATAGGTGAAGGTCTCGTTGTGCGACAGCTTGTTCCGGATCTCGAGCAGCTCGCCCACATACGACCGCTCAGCATGACCGAGTACCGAGCGAAAGGCATCGCCCCAATACGAGATCATCGCCTTGAGCAGGCCTTGCTGGTCCCACCCGACCTGTCCGTTGGCGTTCGGGCGCAATCCAACCTTCTGGGCAACCTCGATCTGCCAATGCCCCTGCAATGAGGCCTCAAGACGCCGTTCGACAAAGGGGGTCAGAGCCTCGGGGAGAAGCTCCATGCCTTCAAACACATACTGGCGGGTCGACTTTGCCATGCACTCAATCCTTCTTCCGGCACAAAGCCCGGATTATCTCTTTGTAACCCAATGGTATTCGTAGGACAGCCCACTGATGCTGCCCTTGCGAACCTTGGCCATCAATCCCTCGTCAGGCACGGACGCGGCGATCACCGAAATGTCGTAGGCCTTCAGATACGGCGGGCCGTTGGGCTCGCCATCCACGGTCTTCTGACACACCTTGACGGTCGCCTTGAACCTTGTGCCCAGGGGGAACATCTCTCGCAGGTTCCGCGGGAACTCGACCCGCATGGTGGGGGGAAACACGGTCACTGCCTTCACCCGGGGGCGCGAGACGCCGGGATCGGTGCAGGTTTCAAGCTCCACTCCGCCGAAGAACTGGCCAAGAGCGTAAGATGGATCGTCGATCTTCATAGCGCCCCCCCTTAAACCTCAAATCTCATCTGACCGCTGCGGTTCGCCAGCGGCGCGGTGGCGGCTTCGCGGGTCAGGTCGGTCCAGTCCGCGATCAGCGCGTTGTAGGCGGTCGCTTCTTTCGCGTCGCCCCGCTTTTCGCAGATGTTGTAAAGCACATAGGCCAGGTCGCGCACGTCATCCGCCTTCGGGCCGAACTTCTTCAGCATCACCGCCGCCTCATAGCCGATCCCGTGTTTCTCGTGCAGTCGCACCAGATGCTGGCAGCATTCCCAGACGGTCAGGTGGCCATCGGCATCCGGCTCCCATTCCGCATCCATCTCGTCGCGCTTCAGGATGCGCACCTTTCCGGCCGCACTTTCCACGATCCCGGCATGTTTCACGCTTTCGACCGAGATGCCGCGCGCGGTGGCGATGTTGTTCGCCGTGCCGTAGTCACCCGCCTTTAGCCCGTTCTGTTCGAACCAGGTGATAGCAAAGCGGGTGTCGGCGTCGAACTCGCCCTGAATACCGCCAAGGTATTCGTCGAGCTCGCGGTTGATCAGCTGCAGCGCGGCCTTCACCGTCATCGGGCTGTCGTCGGATTCCAGCACCGCCTTGTAGCGCGAGAAAACACCCATGCCAGGGCCGATGGCCGACTGCGGCATGTCAGCCGGAGCTATGTTTGCTGCCTGAAGCTCCCCGATGGCCGGGGGCAGTTCGCGTTTCAGCGCGCGGATGAACTCGGCCCGGGTGATGACCTCGGCCGAGGCTTCCTTCTTGCGGCAGACAAGGACAACCGAAGTAGCAAGCGCGTTCGTACCCACGCTAATGGTCCGTCCCGCCCTCTCAGTCCGCACGGGCCAAGTCCCGACTACTGACAGTCCAGAAGAGATGATTGCTTCAAGGAATGTTGCCCATCCCGACGACGTCAGCCCTTCTTCAGAAACCTCACTTTGCTTAAACGCGTAATACACCGTAGCCGGTAGACTATGATCTAGCTGACCCGCGATATTGGCGAACGCCTCTGACATCCCATTCAGAAAATAATCTTCTGCCGCTCGGCGGTTCTTATGCCTGTGCGGCATTGCCACCAACTCGTCCGATTTGGGCACCGCAATCGTCGAGAATACCTCTGGATAAATGTCTCCAACAGATCTCTTGAGCCACACATAAAAGTAGTCCGAGAGGTCAGCATAGCCAATGTTGTCGTAATAGGGTGGATCAGTGGAAAGGCAGCTAGCCTTCGGCAATACAGCAAATCTGGCATCAGCTTGCTTGAGGCTGCCCATTCCGAGTGCCGGAAGCTCTGACAGCGCCTTTACTACCCAATCAACGGCACCGCCAAAATTTCCCGTGGACGTGCTGAATACATTGCACTCCGCAAAATCCCAAGTCATGGCGATAGCTTGCCGAGCAAAGGTAAATCGGATGAACCCACTCGTCGCCCACGTCGCAATAGTGCTCCAAGCATCAGCGCACCTGTCAATCGCACACGACAAATAGACTCGAATGGCATTCGAGTACTCAGTAGGATCGACTGCGCCGAGATCTCCGTGGCGCCTCAGGTCATTGGCAATCTGGGTTTTGAGTTCCTTCGCAACATCGACAAACGTTGTCAGAGCAGTTGCCTGACGGTCCGTAAAAGCTGCTCCCCAAGTTGTCATGCCGTACATTGGCAAGCGATCAACCTCATGGGACGGAGTTGTAACGAGCTCTTCTGGAAGCCAATTTGGTTTCGATAGGAAGGCAGTTTTCTCCATCTCTGGAGTTGGAGAAATGAAGACACGCCCTCGTGTGCCTTCAACCACCACCGCCATCAGCTTTTGGCCTAGGCCCCTCTTGCGCGCCGTCTCACGGATGTAGTTGAGCGGCATCGCACTGTTTGAGACAAGGCAACGACCACCTTGCCTACTGACGGTCCCATCAAGTTTGCCAGCATTTGGTAATCCGCCCGTTCGCACGCGAAATGAGTAGTGCTTACCGTCGACAACTGGCTCGACCCAAGCGGTGTCACTAAGTTGGAATGACCGAACAAGCGGAACATCAACGTCTGCAAATGCTGGATCAGGGCTTGGCACGGTCCTGGCCCAGATCCAAGCCACAACAGTCCCTTTGCCGCCGCCATACTCTTTCGGCAGGTCTACCTGCGGGTAGAGATGCCCGATACGCTCCCACGCCTTCTCGCGCATCCATTCGCCATAGTATTTCACATCCTCGGCCAACCCTTCGGCATTGCGGTAGAATGACCGCTCCTTGATGCCGGGATGGATGGGTGCCATGTCCTTGAACTTCGGCGGAATCTCGATCATCGCCTTGCCGATCATCACCGCCACCGGGTTCAGGTCGGACCCATAGGCAGGCAGGCCCAGCCGCTGCGCCTCAAGCGGGATCGACCCGCCGCCCGAGAACGGGTCATAGACCGGCGGCAGGACCCCACCGCAAGAGCGCCGGATTTCCGCCCGCGCGCGTTCCAGCACCTCTTCGTTGGTCGAGTTCTCCCACTTCACCAGGTCTTCGATTATGGCAAACAGCCGCTGCCGCTCGCGCTCCTGATCCTCATGGGTGGGGAACTGGTCAGGGTGGCTGGAGGGATCGTCCACCAGCTGCGCAAACAGCACCGCACGACACGCCGCCAAAGGTCGCCGCGCCCACCAAAGGTGCAGGGTGGAGGGATGCCCATGCCGGATCGACTTCTCCCGCGCCGAGGCGGCGTTGATGGCCTCGAGCGGGATGGCGACTTCGATCAGTTTCTTTTTGTAGGGTTTGGACTGCGGCATGGGCGTTCCTTCAGGAATTCTCGTCGTTGTCAGCAAGCCAACGTGGCGCGGGCTGCGGCTTCAGGTATGACCCATAGCTGGCCGAAGGCGGCAGGGGAAACCATTCCATTTCGTGGGTGTCCGCTTCTGTCACCTTGCGCATGCGCAGCGCACCGTATTCGGGCTCATATTCTCCAAAGAGATAGGGGATGTAACCATACTCACAGGCAGAGAGGAGGGTCGCGTACCAACCGGCATAGGCATAATCGAGGCGGTATGTTGCACGAGCAATTTCGGGAAAGCGTTCGATGAACCGAAGGGCAAGTTGATGCGCGGACATGCCGGGTGCGTCTTCCCATTCGAAGTATTTGGACCCGCTGGCGCACGTGTGCCGCGCCAAGAGACGATTATCTTCCGCTTCAAACTCGGGTCGGCATCGCACACCGGAATGGTCGGCGTATTCGCCAGGGTAAAGGTAGATGCGATAGGCAAGTGGGTACTCGTATGGAAAGACCCTGAGGCCTTGAAACCCTTTGCCATGCAGGATTCCGACCATCCGCAAGAGGCGAAAAGCCCGTCGCCAGTATTCGTCGGCAAACGGCTTCGGCTCCTCGGTAAAGGCGCGGGCAGGAAAGTTGTATGTGGTGCGGGTGTTCTGCTGCATCTTGATGAGCTCGGCTATCTAGGCGCCTCTGCCCGCTCTAGCAGGCGCTTCAGGTTGAACTGGATCGCTGTGTGTTCAAACGAAGGCTCGTGGTCAGACAGCGCCCCCCGAACATACCGAGGCTCTTGGGCGTAACCACTCTCGATTTGAACGATGGCGAGGATGTATTTTCCGGGCTCGTGCAAGGACGTGATGATCTCCTGCCGGGTCAGCATGACAGTGTCGGCGCCGTCGATGCGGCCCTTGACCTCGATGAAGCGCAGATGCCCAGACTTGGGATCGAAAGAAGAGATGTCGTAACCCACCTTCTGAGCAGATACATCCGACGGCTCGTTGCCCAGCGCACGCTCAGCCTTGATAACTGCCTCCATGGCTTTCAACTCGCTGATCCGCCGGGCCTCCGGATCTTCGGCAAAGGCACTGGCCTTGGCCCCACTTGCGACGGCAGCCTTCGCCAAAAGCAGCCCCTTCGGCACGACGACCATGCCACCCCGCACTCGCGGCGGCTGAGCCGAGATGAAGCGCTCCTTTTCCAGCAGCTCCATCCGGCGTTTCAGACGGTCGGCCAGGTCCTCGGCCCGGCGCTCTGCGTTCTGCCAGTTCAAGCGGGTCTTCTTCCCTGCCTTTTCGTCCTCACGCAGTTCGGCGGCGCGGTTGTCCCAGAAGTTGATCTCCTTCTTCAGGCGAGCCTTTACCTCCTGCTCGACCTTGGCAACCTCGGGCAAACGCCGGGCCTTTACCTCGGCCACATGGCTCTGGGCGAGATCAACGGTGGCAAAACGGATTGCGGCCTTTTCTAAATCATTACGCAGCCAGTCCTCGTGCAGCTTGTCAGAAACCAGCGCGATCTCCTCAGCCGTAGCGGGGCGCAGGTTAAGGTGCGGGGCGATCCCCGCATTCGCGGCTTGCCCTGTCTTGTCAATCGATGCGAACTGAAGCTTCTCCGAGATGACGTGGGGTTTGCCGGTGCTGGTTGGGCGGCCATCTTGGACGCTGTGTTCCAGCAAGAAGATGGCAGACAAGTCCTGGCCGAGGTCGGTTTCATCGACCATGACCGCCCCCTGCTTCATCAGATGGTCGTGCTGTTCGCGCACGATGCTGATGACGGCTTCGAGCAGAGGGTGACCGGGACAGACGAACGTTGCCACGGGCTGCTGGTTCACCTTGCCCTTCTCGAAGCAGATGCGTTCGTACTTCTTCTGAACTGGAGAGCCCGTGCCGATCTGCCTGTCACGCTCGCGGATGCTGACCGGGACATGGGTGATCTCCCACCGACCCTGTTCTCGTGGCTTGATCTGGCCACCAAGGCGCTTGAACGCCTCGACAAAGAAGCTCTGAATATGATGCGGCTGCAGGCGCTGGGCTTCGGCGCGTTCCATGTCGATGCGGATTTCCTGCACCTTGGCAGCTGGCATCGTGTCATTGGTCAGCGCCCGACGGGCCAGAAGATCGAGCAGATGCTGCTGATCGACGGCACCATCGACGGCCTCGAACAGCCGGGCCTTCACCTCGGGTTGCTCGCCGTACTGGATCGCCTCGAACAACAGATCCTTCAGCGCTGTCCCATCGAACAACTCGCCAAGGACGTCGTAGACCCGCCCACCCAGCGCCTCGCGTGCCGCCTCCAACTTTTCCAGAAGCCGGGCATAGACCTCGCCCTCACGCGTATCAGCTGCCACGAGGTTCCAAAGGTGGCAGACCTCGGTCTGGCCGATCCGGTGGATGCGGCCGAACCGCTGCTCAATCTTGTTCGGGTTCCAGGGGAGGTCGTAGTTCACCATCAGGTGGCCACGCTGGAGGTTCACACCTTCACCAGCCGCGTCGTTCGCGATCAGCACCAGCATGTCGCGGTCCTGCATGAAACGCTCGACAATCTTCCTTCGATCCTCGCGGGACACACCGCCATGGATCACCTCGACCGCATCGGTGCGGCCAAGACGCGACCGCACGCGATCATGCAGGTAGTAGAGGGTGTCCTTCGGCTCAGTGAAGATGATCAGCTTGCGGCGGTTGCCTTGGGAGTCGACCATCAGCTCATCATCGAGAATGCGGTTCAGCTGTGACCATTTGGTGTCCTGGCCAGAGCTGAGAACGCCCAGCGCCATTCGTTCAAGGCCTTGCAGAGTTTCGACCTCAAGTGCGAGCTGATCGACGGTTTCGGCCGTGGTCGCGGTCGTGGAAATCCGATCCTCGATATCGTCGATCTCGTCCTGGCCGAGTTCCTCGAGGTTCTGCAGGGCGTCATCCGGCACGTCGGGGGTATCGAAACCGGACCTCTTGCCGCGCACCATCAGGCGCGCCTCGGCTAGTTCCGCCTCAAGCCTTTCGCGCCGCCTTTTCAGGGACTGGTAGATCGCGGCCGGTGAGGACGCGAGGCGGCGCTGTAGGATCTGAAGGGCAAAGCCGACGTTGTTCCGTTTCTTGCCGTCTTCGGCCGCAAAGCGCTGGACCCGATTCATCTCGTTGCGGACGTACTCGGTCACTGCAGCGTAAAGCGCGGCCTCTTCGGGCGACAACTCGTATTTGACCGTGTAGGCGCGACGCTCGGGGAAGAGCGGGCGGCCATCGAAGCGCAGCAGTTCCTCTTTCGTCAGACGCCGCATCATGTCAGCGGTATCCGCATAATGCACGCCATCACGGAACCGGCCCTCGAACCGGTCACCATCCAGCAGCGCCATGAACAGCTGGAAGTCCTGCTCATGCCCGTTGTGAGGGGTCGCCGACATCAGAAGCAGATGACGACAGGCTTCGCCGAGTTTCTGACCGACGCGATACCGCTTGGTGTATTTCGCCTCACCGCCGAAGTAGGTTGCGGACATGCGGTGGGCTTCGTCGCAGATAATCAGGTCCCATTCTGCAGCCTGAGCCAGCTTGTCTTGGAGCTCCTCGTTCCGGGCCAGAACATCAAGCCGGGCGATCAGTCGATTGCGGTCGCTGAACGGATTTCCGGATCGGGAGTTCTCGATCATGTCACGGGTCAGGATATCGAATTCCAGCCCGAACTTCTCACCAAGCTCGTCCTGCCACTGTTCGACCAGACTACCAGGTGCGACGACAAGGCAGCGCTCCAGATCGCTACGGGCGATCAATTCCTTGATCAGCAACCCTGCCATGATGGTTTTTCCAGCACCCGGATCGTCGGCGAGCAGAAAGCGCAACGGCTGGCGCGGAAGCATTTCGCCATACACTGCAGAAATCTGGTGCGGAAGCGGATCCACTAGGCTGGTGTGAATAGCGAGATAGGGGTCGAAATAATGCGCCAGCTTTATCCGATTGGCCTCAGTTACGAGGCGCAAGAGATCACCATCGGCATCAAAAGACCATGCACGACCACGGGCATCCAGATCAATTCGGGCTTGGTCGTCGCGATAGAGGGTTGTTTCGGCGACACCACCGCCGGGCACGCGATAGACAAGGTTTATTGCCTGATCCCCAATCCACTCGACAGAAACTACCTCGACGGGCTGGCCCGGAACGACGCCGCGCAATTGAGCGCCATTCTTGATATCTTCCAGAACCGTCATCTTCCCTCCGCCCACTTGCACCGGGATCGAATCGGCGCAGCACTCCAGTCTACTCGAAACGCATGGTCAAACAGCCTGAAAGCCCTGCAATTTCTATCAGATGGACGTTAGACGCCGATGCATCCGGGAACAAGCGGCGACCGCCGCCGAAAGCCGATGACCTGAAGGCTGTCCACACCAACAAGCCCACCGATGGTGTGCCGTCCCCCCTCCTCTGGTTCCTCCCCGGCCCCAAACGTATGCGGGGGGGCGCAGCGCGGCGGCTCGCTAGCGTGAGGCGTTTTCACCGGGGAAGCCAGGCGGAAGCCACCTTGCGCGCTGAGACCGGAAATCTTGAGTCAGATCAGCGGCTTGCGGAATCACGATCTGGCTAGGGTGGATTCCCGGCGGGAAGCCAGGGAAGCCACCTTCGGGGAAGCCAGGTGGCCAGAAGCCACCGCCGAGAGCCAATTCGCTAGAAGCCGTTGAATCCGCTTCACTTTTCGGGTTGACAGACCTGCCCCCATTGACCTACCCCTTGATCATCGAAGAATTGCGCCCGGAGGAACCCCCTCGCGGGCGCTTTTCATTTCCCCTCTCCCACATCCCGAGCCCCATCCCATGGACCTCGTCTTCGCGCCGAGCCAGGTAGAGTCCTGGCCGATTGCCCGGCTGCGCCCCTATGCCCGCAATGCCAAGATGCATGGCGACGATCAGGTGGCGAAGATCGCCGCCAGCATGGCCAAGTTCGGCTGGACCGTTCCCTGCATGGTGGCCGACGACGGCGAACTGATCGCGGGCCATGGCCGGGTCATGGCCGCGACCATGCTCGGGTTGACCGAAGTGCCAGTGATCCGCCTCAGCCATCTCGACGAGGCGGAACGCAGGGCCTACCGGATCGCCGACAACAAGCTGACGGAACTGGGTGAGTGGGATGAGGCCCTGCTGCGCGACGAGATCGCGGGGCTCTTGGCCGAGGATTTCGACCTGACGCTGCTCGGGATCAGCGACGATGACCTCGACGCGCTGTTGCGGGATCCCGAGGTGCTGGGCGGGGAAGGTCCGGTCGAGGGCGAGGACGATGTTCCGGGCGTTCCCGTCACACCAGTCTCGGTGCCGGGCGACCTGTGGCAGCTTGGGTCGCACCGCCTGATCTGCGGCGATAGCACCTCGGCCGATGTGGTCGGGCGGCTCTTGGGTGATGTGCGCCCGCTGCTGATGGTGACCGACCCACCCTATGGGGTGGAATATGACCCCTCCTGGCGTAATGCAGCCGGGGCCGCGAAGACCAAGCGCACCGGCAAGGTTCTGAACGACGATCGGGCCGACTGGCGCGAGGCATGGGCGCTGTTTCCCGGCGACGTCGCCTATGTCTGGCACGGCGCGCTGCATGCCGCGACCGTGGCGGACAGCCTGACCGCCGCGGGTTTCGCCATCCGGTCGCAGATCATATGGGCAAAGGACCGGCTGGTGCTCAGCCGCGGCGACTACCACTGGCAGCACGAACCCTGCTGGTATGCGGTGCGCGCCAAGGGCAAGGGCCACTGGGCCGGGGACCGAAAGCAAACCACGCTATGGCAGATCGCCAACCGGGATCAGGACGCTGACACGTTGCATGGCACGCAAAAGCCGGTCGAATGCATGCGGCGGCCGATCCTGAACAACTCCAGCCCCGGACAGGCGGTCTATGAGCCCTTCATGGGTTCCGGCACCACGCTGATCGCAGCCGAGACCATCGGCCGGGTCTGCCTCGGGGTCGAACTGAACCCAGCCTATGTCGATGTCGCCATCGAACGTTGGCAGTCCTTCACCGGCCAAGAGGCTGTTCTGGCAGAAACCGGCGAGACCTTCGCCGCCCTCAAGGCGAAGCGGCTCGCAGCATGAACGCGCCCCTACTGCCCGGCCGGATCGAGCATTGGCCCCTCGCCCGTCTCCGGCCCTACGCCCGGAATGCAAAGACCCATGACGCCAATCAGGTGGCAAAAATCGCCGCCAGCATGGCAGAGTTCGGCTGGACCGTCCCCTGCCTTGTCGCTGCCGACGGCGAGCTGATCGCGGGCCACGGCCGCATCCTAGCCGCGGCCCAGCTCGGACTGCCGGAGGCCCCGGTGATCGTACTGGGCCATCTGACTGAGGCGCAGCGCCGAGCCTACCGCATCGCGGACAACAAGCTGACCGAACTGGGCGGGTGGGACGAGGCGCTGCTGCTCGAGGAACTGCGCGGGCTGATGGCCGAGGACTTCGACCTCGGGCTGATCGGGATCCCCGACGACGAGCTGGATGCGCTGCTGCACGATGTCGACGAGCGCGCGCCCATCGACGATGATACTGCCGATGCGATCCCGGAGGTTCCGGCCGATCCGATCACCCAGCCAGGCGACATCTGGGAGCTGGGCGATCACCGGCTGATTTGCGGCGATGCCACCAACCCGGCCGTGGTGGCGCAGCTGATGGGCGGCGCGCAATCGTCGCTCCTCTTCACCTCCCCGCCCTATGCGCAGCAGCGCGACTATGGCGCGGCAAAGGAGAAGGTCGGCGATTGGGATGCGCTGATGCAGGGCGTGTTCGCCGCAGCAGCCGTCACCGCCGATGCCCAGCTGCTAGTCAACCTCGGCCCCGTCCACCGCGATGGCGAGTGGATCCCCTATTGGGAAGGCTGGCTCGACTGGATGCGCGCGCAGGGCTGGCGGCGCTTCGGCTGGTATGTCTGGGACCAGGGGCCGGGCCTGCCAGGCGACTGGAACGGGCGACTGGCACCGTCCCACGAGTTCATCTTCCACTTCAACCGCCAGCCACGGAAGCCGAACAAGACGGTCGAAAGCAAGCACGCGGGCGAAACCCTGGGTGGCGGCGGACTGCGCGGGGCCGACGGCACGGTCCATCGCAAGACCGGCACCGGCAACGCGATCCAGAGCCATCGCATCCCGGACAGCGTCTTCCGGATCATGCGCCACAAAGGGGGCTTGGGCGCCGCCGGATCCCACCCGGCCGTGTTCCCCGTGGCGCTGGTCGAGGCGGTGCTGGAGGCATTCAGCGATCCGGGCGACCTGTTGTTCGAACCCTTTTGCGGCTCCGGCACCCAGCTGATCGCGGCCGAACGCACCGGGCGGCGATGCTGCGCGGTGGAACTGGACCCGGTCTACTGCGACGTGGCGGTGCGGCGTTGGGAGTTGGCGACTGGGAGGAAGGCGATACTTGCGAGCGACTAACGTGGTAGAGAACCAGACGCTGTGTCAGCTATGCGGACAAAGCGGACGGTCGCGTTGGCGTCGACCACTATTCCATCATTCTCAGCAGCGAGTCGGTCACCATCGCCTTGACCTCCGGCGACAGCGGTCGTCCGCCCATGGCCCGGTGAGCCCAAAGCCCGTCAGCTGCAATCCGCGCCAAGAAGTTTGCTCGGCCCACAGGATCATCCACCTGCGGAGCCGGTGGTGCCCAATGATCCATCACTTCTGACCACACCTGAGCCAACCGTTCATCCCCGGCGCTTTCCAGCATCATCAGCAGCTCGGCCCGGGTGGCATCCCGGCTGCAGCTTTGCACATAGGCTTTGTAGCGGTCGGCGGGCAGGTCCGGGTCCGGTGTAAGACTGAGCAGTTGCGCCTCCCATTGCCGGGCAAGGTGCTGGTGCGTGGCTAGGATTAGCTCATCACGGGAGGAGAAGTGATAGATGATCCCTCCCCGGGTTATGCCGGTTTCTGCAGCCACAGCGTCGAAGGTGACCGCTGTGACCCCATCCCGCACGATCAGCCGCACCACCCCATCGAGGATCTTGTCACGGTTGCTCTCTCTCATCGTGATCTCCTCAATGCGGATAGTGCGAAGACTGCGAACCCGGTCCATAGGACCGCAGTAATACGCCGGTGAACAGCGCACCAAGCGCAATGACACCCGCGACGACATACATCACCATCAGGAAAGCGCGGTCAAACGCCGTTGACGCGGCCTGTTTTAGCGCAATGCCATCGGCGCCCATCTCATCGGCAATCGACAAAGCATTGGGCAGGCTGTCGCGCGCCGCCGCAGCGATGCCCCCAGGCAAAACAACGCCCAGAGAATAGACCGCCGCCATCAGGCTGCCCAAAAGGGCAACGGCAATCAGACTGCCGAACTCAAAGGAAACCTCCTCGACCGAGGCTGCCATCCCGGCGTTTTTCACCGGCGCATTGCCGACGATGGCAGTGGAGGCCACCGACATGGCCGCCCCGACCCCAGCACCCGCAAGCACCGATCCGGCGATCAGCCAACCGATGCCGTGGCTGATCCCCAAGGTTGCGATCAGGACACCGACCGTCGCTACCGCCAGCCCGCCCGCGATTAGGATGCGCAGCCCGATCCGGTGCAGGAAGGCACCACCAAGCATTGCGGTCGGCAGCGACCCGATGGCTGCCAACGAAACAAGGATGCCCGCCTGCATGGGCGTGAAGCCGGCGACCAGCTGGAAGCGCTGCGTGGTTGCCAGTTGCAGCCCGGCGAAGGCGAACATGGCAAAGGCCGCAGCCAGAGTGCCCGCAAGGAAGGCCGGGTTGCGAAACAAGGCAAAGTTCAGGAGCGGGTCCGCCAGCCGGGATTGCCGACGCGTGAACAGGAGCGTTGCGATCAGGCCGATGGCTGCTGCGGCGGCGGGGACTGCCCAGGATTGCCCGGCATGAGCGGTTTCCTTGATGGCGATCACCAGCGCCGCTAGGGAAACCAACGCCAGCACGGATGAGACGAAATCCCAGTGCCGCGACCTGTCGGGAGCAACCCTCGGTGCCACAATCAGCGTCGAGATGAACGCGAGGGCCACCACCGGCACGTTCACCAGGAACACCGATCCCCACCAGAAATGGGACAGCAGGAAGCCCGAGATGATTGGCCCGAGTGCGACGCCGATCACCGAGATCGAGCCCCAGATCGCGATGGCGAAATTGCGCTCTTTCTCATCGGTGAAGCTGACCCGCAGTAGGGCAAGCGTGGCGGGCATCATTGCGGCGGCACCGACCGCAAGGAAGGCCCGGGCCGCGATGAGGACATTGGCCGTTGGCGCGAATGCCGCGACCAGCGAGGCGATGCCGAACAGGACCAGCCCGATCAGAAACATTAGACGATGCCCGACGCGGTCACCGAGCGTGCCCGCCCCAAGAAGCAACCCCGCCATGACAAGAGGATAGGCGTTGATGATCCACAGACCCTGGGTCTGGCTCGCGCCCAGTTCCCGGGTCAGGGTCGGCAGGGCGGTATAGAGGATGGAGTTGTCCAGCGTGATCAGCAGCAGACCAGCCGCCACAGTCACCAGAACCGCCCAACGGTTGCGGGGGGATACAGTCATTTTCAATGCACCTTGGCTAACACTTAACTATACTATCATGTTTGTATAGTTTTGCTAGACTGATTTTGTTTGTGTCAACCGGCGGGCTGTGCTGCAGCATCACACCAATCTAGGCGTCTGCTTTGGGCTCTTCGCGTCGTCACCCGGTCCGATACACCGTCCCCCGCCCCTCGACCTTTTCCGCGGTGATGGGCAGACCCAGCTTCTTCTTCAGCGCGCCCGAGATCGAACCCCGGACCGTATGTGCCAGCCATTCGGTGGCCGCGACCATCTCGGCGACCGTCGCGCCTTCGGGGCGCTGGAGCATGGCGATGATCTGCGCCTGCTTGGTGCCAGCGCGGATGACGACCGGTTTGGCGGTGCCGGTTTCTTCTGGCGTCCGTTCAGCCTCCTGCTTCGGCTTCGCCTTCCGCACGCTAGCGACAGCGCTGGCCACCACCGGCTCGATCCCGATGGCCTTCAGCCCGGCTTCTGTCGCGATCAGCGTGGTGCCATGGCCGTCGCCCGTCTCGCGCCACATCGGCTCGCCGCGGCGCAGGTTCGCCTCGACCTCTTCGAGCCAGCCGCGGGCGATCATCTTGCCGACCACCATCTTGGCGGCGGCACCGGCCAGCCCCTCGGGCAGCGGCAGGGCGAGATTGCCGGGCCGGGTCGCGGCGCGGGACAGGATCAGGGACTGGGTGTCGGACGGGGTGGTCATCGGGGCCTCCGGGCGCTGTGGCGCGCGGTGTGCGCGCCTTCTACGGAGGCAAGCCCCGTCGTCGGACGGGGCGGCCATCGCGACGTGTGGACGCGTCAGGCGGCGTGTTCGCCTTCCTTGAAGGCGCTGTCGGTGATCTGGCGCAGCAGGCCCGCGTAGTGCTTCAGCGTCCCGACATGGCCCCAATGGATCTCGTCGGGGTGGGTCTCGAAGTGGTCGTCGCTGAGGGCCTTCAGGCGCTCCAGCATGGTGTCGATCTCGGCCTTGGCAGCGATGAAGGCGTCGAGGGCCTTGGAGTTGTCGGCGGCGCGGCGGGTCATGGTGGTGGCATCCTTCGCTGAGTTGCATCGTTCTGGTGCCAACACCATCGCTCTGTCGGGCGGATGATCGTAGGCAAATCGGAGCAATATCAGTGCTTTCTGATCGCTCCAGTCAGATCAGCCGCATCTCGGCCAGCGTGCGGCTGGCGGCGCCCAGCTGGGCGGTGGGCAGTTCGATCTTCAGGTGCGACAGGACGTCGGAGGCCTCGGCCGGGATCCCGCTCTCGCGCAGCGCCTGCTCGATGACCTCGGCGATTGCGTCCGGGCGGCTCAGGTCGAAGCCCTCGGGAAGGGTGGAATAGTCGATGCGGATGGTGGTCGTGGTCATGGTGAAGCCCTCCTGGGATCGGCGCGATGCGGCCTGTTGATGGACGACAGAATCGCTCCGGAGGGGGAGACAATCAACGGGATTGATTGTATTTTCCTGTTTATTTTCAATATCTTGATAGGCTTCACGGCGCCATGAAAGGCATGAGCGAACGCGAGTATGCGGCCCATTCCGGGCTGTCCCGCGGCGGGGTGCAGAAGGCGCGCAAGAACGGGCGGCTGGTGGTCCATGACGACGGGTCGATCAACGCCGCAGCCTCGGATGTGCGGCGGGCGGAGATGACGGACCCCGACCAGCAGCGGCGCAGCTTGGGTGGGGATGGACTGGCGAGCGCCCCGGGCGAGACCACGTCCTACATCAAGGCCCGCACCGCGCTCACGGTCTACGCGGCGCAGGAACGACAGCTGGCCGTCCAGAAGAAGAAGGGCACGCTGGTCGACCGCGCGCGGGCGGAAACGCTGGTGTTCCGGCTCGCACGGCAGGAACGGGATGTCTGGGTGACCTGGCCCGGACGGGTGGCCGCGCTGATGGCGGCGCAGATCATGGCGGAGGTGGAACGGCAATCCGGGGCATCGGTGACGATCGAGACCGCGATCATGCAGAGGGTGCTGGAAGCCCATGTCCGCGAACAGCTCGACGCCCTCGCCGACCTCCGGGTCTCGCTTGCATGATGAGGATGACGACAACGACCTGACGGCCGACCTCGACCTCGGCTTCGACGGTGCCGAAGACCTTCTGAGGGTCTGGCGGCAGGGGATGCGCCCCGATCCGAACCTGACGGTGTCGGAATGGGCGGATCAGCATCGCTGGCTGTCGTCGCGCGGCGCGGCCGAGCCGGGACGCTATCGCACCGCCCGCGCACCCTATCTGCGCGAGATCATGGATGCGCTCTCGCCCGGCCATCCCGCCCAGCGCATCACTTTCATGAAGGCCGCGCAGGTGGGCGCGACCGAGGCAGGGAACAACTGGATCGGCTTCGTCATCCATCACGCGCCAGGGCCGATGCTGGCGGTGCTGCCGAGCCTCGAACTGGCCAAGCGCACCTCACGGGGCCGTCTTGATCCGCTGATCGCAGACAGCCCGGCGCTGCGCGAGCGGGTGAACCCGGCCCGGTCCCGCGATGCCGGGAATTCGATGCTGTCGAAGGAATTCCCCGGCGGCATCCTGGTGCTGACCGGCGCGAATTCCGCGACCGGCCTGCGGTCGATGCCCGCGCGCTATGTCTTCCTCGACGAGGTCGACGCCTATCCCGCCTCGGCCGACGAGGAAGGCGATCCGGTCACACTGGCCGAGGCACGGACCACCACCTTCTCGCACCGGCGCAAGGTGTTCATGGTCTCGACGCCCACGATCCGGGGCCTGAGCCGGATCGAGCGCGAGTTCGAGGCATCGGATCAAAGGCGCTACTTCGTACCCTGCCCGCATTGCGGCACGATGCAATGGCTGCAATTCGACCGACTGCGCTGGGCAAAGGGGAAGCCTGAAACCGCCGCCTATCACTGTGAGGGCTGCGAGCGTCCCATCGCCGAGCACCACAAGACCGAGATGCTGGCCAAGGGGGAATGGCGGGCGACGGCGGTTTCCAGGGATCCGAAGGCCATCGGCTTCCATCTCTCGGCGCTCTATTCGCCCTTGGGCTGGAAGAGCTGGTCCGACGTCGCGCGGGAATGGCTGGCAGCCCAAGGGTCGGACGAGACGCTGCGCGCCGCACGCAACACGCTTCTGGGCGAGACATGGGTCGAGTCTGGCGATGCGCCGGAATGGCAGCGGCTGGCGGATCGGCGTGAATCCTGGAAGCCGGGCACGGTGCCAATGGCGGGGCTATTCCTGACGGCAGGCGCCGACGTCCAGAGGGACCGCATCGAGGTCGATATCTGGGCCTGGGGCCGAGGGCTCGAGTCCTGGCTTGTCGATCACATCGTCATTCCGGGCGGGCCTGACGATCCGGCAGCCTGGGACAAGCTGACGGCCCTCCTCGGCCGCTCATGGCAGCATGCGAACGGCGCCTTCATGACGGTAGCGCGGCTGGGCATCGACACCGGTTACGAGGCCGCGGCCGTCTACGCGTGGTCGCGCAAGGTTGGCTTCGAACAGGTGGCGCCGCTGAAGGGGCTCGAAGGCTTCAACCGGTCGGCTCCGGTCTCGGGCCCGACCTTCGTCGATGCGACCATCGGCGGGAAGCGCCTGCGCCGGGGCGCGCGGCTCTGGTCGGTGGCGACCGCGACATTCAAGGCGGAGACCTACCGGTTCCTGCGGATCGAACGCCCCTCGGACGAGGACCGCGCCATCGGGATGCTCGACGCCCCCGGCACGATCCACCTGCCCGGTTGGGCCGACACCGAATGGCTGAAGCAGCTGGTCGCCGAACAGCTGGTCACGATCCGCAACAAGCGCGGCTATGCCCATCAGGAATGGCAGAAGATGCGCGAGCGGAACGAGGCGCTGGACTGCCGGGTCTATGCCCGTGCCGCGGCGTGGATCCTCGGCGCCGACCGATGGGACGAAGCCACCTGGCGGCGACTGGAAGCGCAGGCGGGCGTGGAAACACGCCTTACTGTTGCTATCGCCGCGGCCCCCACACCACCCGATCCGGCCCAACCCAAGGCCGGAACCCTGACCACGCCGCGCCGGAAACGGCGGGCCTACACCCCGAACTTCATGAGGGACTGATGGACCTGGAACGTATGCAGGCTCTGCTCACGGCACTGCAGGAAGCCCGCTTCGCCGGGCTGCGCAGCGTCAGCTACGACGGCAAGACCGTGGCCTATGGCTCGGATACCGAACTGGCGGCGGCGATCCGGGATCTGGAGGGGCGGATCGCCACCGCCTCGGCAACCCCGCGCCGCCGCCGCTGGGGCACCGTCGCGACCAAGGGGTTGTGACCATGGTGCTCGACACCTTCCGCGCCCGCCTTGGGTCCATCATCGGCGGGTTCGATGCGGCACAGTCCCACCGTCGCATGCGCGGGTTCCGCGCCACGCGGGCGCATGTGAACACGCTGATCGCCACCTCGGGCGAGACCATCACCGCCCGCGCGCGCTGGCTGGTCCGGAACAACGGCTATGCCGCGAACGCCGTCGATGCCTTCGCGAACCATGTCGTCGGTGACGGGATCAAGCCTTCCTCGAAGATCGCGGACGCGGTGAAGAAGGAGGAGTTGCAGGAGCTTTGGCTGGCCTGGACCGACGAGGCCGATGCCGAGGGGCTGACCGACTTCTTCGGCCTGCAGCGCCGGGCGGCGCGGGAGGTGTTCCTGGCGGGCGAGGTCTTCCTGCGCATCCGCACGCGGCGGCCGGAAGACGGGCTGACGGTACCGATGCAGCTGCAGATGCTGCCCGCGGAAATGCTGCCCCAGGACATGACCCGCGTCCTGCCCGGTGCGGGATCGATCCGGCAGGGGATCGAGTTCGACGGCATCGGGCGGCGCGTCGCCTACCACTTCCTGCGCCGCCATCCGGGGGACATGACCGATCCGGGGCTGGCGGGCGAGACGGTGCGCGTGCCCGCGTCTGAGGTCATCCATATCCTCGACCCCGTCGAGGCAGGCCAGCTGCGCGGGGTGTCGCGCTTTGCGGCCGCCGTGGTGAAACTCTTCACCCTCGATCTCTACGACGATGCCGAACTCGAGCGGAAGAAGACCGCGGCGATGTTCGCGATGTTCATCACCTCCCCCGCTCCGGAAACCGCCCTCGATCCGGCGGAGGACGATCTGGAGGTCGAACCCGGCCAGGTGGTGCGCCTTGATCCGGGCGAAGATGTCACCACGCCGTCCACCCCGGACTCGGGCAGCACTTATGAGCCGTTCCAGTACCGGACGCTCCTGCAGATCGGCGCCGCGCTGGGCGTGCCCTATGGGTATCTGACAGGCGACACGGCGAAAGGGAACTTCTCAAACACGCGGATCGCGCTTGTCGACTTCCGTCGCCGTATCTCGGCCTTCCAGCATTCGGTGATGGTCTATCAGCTCTGCCGGGCCGTCTGGACGCGCTGGATGGACATGGCCGTCCTGGCCGGGGCCATCGATCTGCCGGGCTATGCCACGGAGCGGCGGCAATACCTCGCCTGCGACTGGCTCCCGACCAAGTGGGACTGGATCGACCCCGCCAAGGATGCCTCGGCCGAGATCCTGCAGATCGAGGCGGGCCTGAAGTCCCGCACGCAGGCCATAGCGGAGCGCGGCTACGACGCCGATCAGGTCGACCGGGAAATCGCCGCGGAACGCAAGCGCGAGGCGGAACTGGGTCTCGACTTCCGGCGGCCCGGATCGCCCGCACAGGCGGCGGGCGGCAGCGCTGGGCCGAGTGATGCCGAAGGTCAGCGGCAGGAAGAGCAGGACAGCGACGATCAGGATGACGACGGCGAGGACCGGGAACCCCGGCCCACGGAGGACGCATGATGCACCACACCCAGATCGCTCAGCGCGTCTTCAACACACCGCTGATGGTCGATCCCGCCAAGGCGCTGGCCTTCCTGACAGGCCTTGGCCCTCGGATTGTGGGGCGCGAGATCAGCGTCGAGGGGCTAAAGATTGCGACGGAGGATCAGCATGCGGCCACCCTGCCCGCCCGGGCATCGCTGTTCGGCGACGACCTGACCAACCGCCAGGCGCGGAATGGTGGCCAGCCCTTCGCCGTGGTGGACGGCATCGCTGTGATCGAGATCGCGGGCACGCTGGTGCATCGCGGGGCCTGGATCGGGCAATCCTCCGGTCTGACCTCCTACGAGGGGATCGCGGCGCAGCTGCAGACGGCGCTTGCCGATCCCGCCATCCGCGGCATCGCCCTCGACATCGACAGCTTCGGCGGCGAGGTCGCGGGTGCCTTCGATCTGGCGGATCGCATCCGCGCGGCAAGGGCTCAGAAGCCGGTCCAAGCGTTCGTCGCCGATCACGCCCTCTCGGCCGCCTATGCGCTGGCCTCCCAGGCCGACCGGATCATCCTGCCCCGGACCGGCGCCGTCGGCAGCATCGGCGTCGTGGCCATGCACAGCGACATGAGCGGGGCGCTCGACCAGAAGGGCATCGCTGTCACGCTGATCCATGCGGGGGCTCGCAAGGTCGATGCGAACCCCTATCAGCCACTGCCCGAGTCCGTCCGCGAACGGATCGCGGGTGAGTTGGAAGACCTCCGTCAGCTCTTCGCCGAAACCGTCGCCGAGGGGCGCGGCCGTCGCCTCGACACCCAACGCGCACTGGGAACCGAGGCGGCCGTGTTCCGCGGGGAGGCGGCGGTGTTCGCCGGTCTTGCCGACGAGGTGGCCGATCCGGTCACCGCCTTCCGTGCTTTCGCCGCCGTACCTCGCGGCACAACCCCACCCAAAGGAAAGGGCCCGATGATGACCACTGCCCCCGAAGACAATGCGCAGCCTGCGGTCGCGCCTGCTGCCAGCACCCCGCCGGAACCGGCCGCGCCCGCGGCAGTCGCGCCGCCGCAAACCACGGCGGCCGCGATCTCGCCCGAAGCCATCCGCGCCGAGGCGGCCGAGGTCGCACAGGTCTGCGCGCAGGCCGCGCGTCTCGGCATCCAGATCGATGCCGCCGATGCCGTCGCCAAGGGCGTGAAGCCCGAGGCCCTGCGCGCCAAGGTCCTGGCCGATCTCGCTGCGCGCAGCGATGCCGCGGGCATCATCGCCACCGCCCCAGCCACGGGCGCGAAGGAAAGTCCCATCGTCACGGCTGCGAAGAAGTCGGCCGCCGCTTCGCGCTGACGCAGACCGCCCAGATCGGGCACCCCCATCCACCAACATCTTGGAGACTGAACCATGCCCGTCCTGACGGAACCGCCCAGCATGGGCGATGTCCTCAAATACGAGGTCAACCCGAACTACACCCGCGAAGTGGTGACGCTGCTCGCGGGCATGCCCTATCCCATCGGCGCTGTCCTCGGCCGCATCACCGCCAGCGGCAAATACAAGCTGGCCACCAGCAGCGGCACCGATGGCGCGCAGACTGCCACGGCCGTCCTGCTCTATGCCGTCGATGCGACGCTGGCCGACGCCACCGGCATCGTCTTGGCCCGTGGCCCGGCCATCGTCTCGCGCGCAGAGCTCGCCTACGACGCCACCGTCGATGACACGGCAAAGATCACCACCAAGATCGGCCAACTCGCTGCCGTCGGCATCATTGCCCGCGACGGCGTATGACGCTGCCCATCCGGCGGCGCCCATCCCTTCATTCCCCGGAGCATCCCCATGACCCTCGTCCGCAATCCCTTCGACGCTGGCGGCTATTCGCTGGCCGAGATGACGCAGGCCATCAACATCCTGCCCAACCTCTACACCCGCCTTGCCCAGATCGGCCTCTTCCGCTTCGAAGGGGTCAGCCAGCGGTCCGTCATTATCGAACAGTACGAGGGCGTCCTGAGCCTCCTGCCCTCCGTCCCCCTCGGCGGCCCCGCCACCGTCGGCACCCGCGAGGGCCGGTCCATGCGCAGCTTCGCTCTGCCGTGGATTCCGCATGACGACGTGGTCCTGCCCGCCGACATCCAAGGCGCCCCCGCGCTGGGCGCCTTCGACGCAGCCGATACCCTCGTCGAGGTGATGAACCGCAAGCTGCTCCTGATGCGCCGTAAGCATGCCCAGACCCGCGAATACATGGAGATGAACGCGCTCCGCGGCATCGTGAAGGATGGGGCCGGGACCACCCTCTACAACTACTTCACCGAATTCGGCCTCGCTCAGATCTCCGTCGACTTCGTGCTGGGCACCGCAGGCACCAACGTGCAGGGCAAGGTTCGTGAGGTTCTGCGCGCCATCGAGGACAATCTGCTGGGCGAGGCGATGACGTCCGTCCATGCGCTGGTCAGCCGGGAGTTCTTCGACAAGCTGATCGCGCATCCCAAGACCGAGGAGGCCTACAAGTTCTACGCCTCGACCGGCGCCCAGCCGCTGCGCGAGGACGTCCGCCGCAACTTTCCCTTCGGCGGCATCCTGTTCGAGGAATATTCGGGCACCGTCACCCTCTCGACCAAGGCCACCGAACGGCTGGTCCCGGCGAACGAGGGCATCGCCTTCCCTTTGGGCACGATGGACACCTTCACCACCTATGGCGGCCCGGCGAACCTGCTGGAAACCGCCAACACCATCGGCCTGCCCCTCTACGCCCGCCAGCATCTCGACGAGAAGGGCCGCTGGATCGACGTTATGACCGAAGCCTCGATCCTGCCGGTGAACAAGCGGCCACGGTTGGCTATCCGCCTGCACACGTCGAACTGACGGACACCACCTATGTCCGTCTTTGCCGGCGCCATGGATCGCATCTTCACCCATGCCTCCTTGGCGGCCCCCGCCCTCTGGATCTCGGCAACGACGTCCGAGGAACGCCCGATCCGCATCATCCGCCGCGCGCCCGACCGCGTCACCGACTTCGGCGCGGGGCGCTTCGTAAGCGATACGACGGTGGTAGATGTGCGCGTCGCCGACCTGCCCGCCCCGCGCCCGGGCGACGTGATCGTCATCGGCGCGGACAGCCATGTGATCCAGGGAGAACCGCTGCGCGACCGCGAACGGCTGATATGGACCCTCGATCTGAGGCCAACATGAAGCTGAAGCTGGAATTCAGCCCCGACCTTGCAGCCCTGATGCAGGCGGAAATCGCTGCCGGTGAAAGGGCCGTCACCACCGTCATGCGTGAGGCAGGCGCGGGCCTCAAATCCGCCTGGCGCGGCCAGATCACCGGAGCCGGGCTTGGCACCCGGCTCGGAAACTCGATCCGCCTCGCCACCTATCCCAAGGGCGGCGAAAGCCTGAACGCCGCGGCGCTGGTCTGGTCGAACGCCCCGGTGATCGTCGGTGCGCATGACACCGGGCCGCTGATCCGGTCGCGAAACGGGTTCTGGCTGGCGATCCCCACCCCGGCCGCGGGCAAATCCACCCGTGGTGGGCGCATCTCCCCCGGCGAATGGGAACGCCGCACGGGACTAGGGCTGCGGTTCGTCTATCGGCGCCGGGGCCCAAGCCTGCTGGTAGCCGAGGGGCGGCTGAACACGAAAGGCCGAGCTGTGGCGTCACGGGCGAAGACCGGCCGCGGGCTGACAACTGTGCCGATCTTCCTCCTCGTGCCGCAGGTCAAGCTGCGCAAGCACCTCGATCTGGCGAGGGATGCAGAACGCGCCGTCGACGGCGTGGCGGGGCGGATCGTGGCGGCGTGGATGGGGAAGTGACAATCAACAGGTGCGGCAACTGTGCGATACTCAGTTTAGCCTACTCCGTTGACATTTGCAGACAGCGCCCGGCAGGATTCACGATGGAGTAACGTTTTCATTCATGGTGACCGCGAAATGAGCACGAAGATAGGCGTGATAGAAAGCCGTTGGCATGACGCAGCAAACGGCATCAAGAAGAATACTACTGTCAAGCCGCTCTTTGATTTTCTTTCTGATCTTCATTTTGGCAGCCACCATGCTTACGATTATGAGATGGTCGGTACCCAAGGCGCTTTCGTTTCTGCGCTGGAGCGGATTTCTAGGTCCCGCGCAACGACCGTTGCATACTTGGCAATGCACGGCAGTGACACTGGCCTTCATCTTCATGGTGGTGACCGAATCTCCCGAACGATCCTCAAGAATATACTTCTCCGCATCACAAGGGAAAACGGATCAAATCTGACAGGCTTGTACTTTGGGTCATGCCTCTTTGGCTCGCGAGCACTCGCGGACTATCTGTTCAAAAACGATGCCCCAGTCACATGGATTGCTGGATACCAAGAGAGTGTTGATTTTGTTGCATCATCAGGACTGGACCTGTTGTTCTTCAATACCTTGATGGCAGTCCGCCAAGACGCGCCCACGCTGACCAAGCGGCAGCAGATTGGGGAGGTTGCTCGCCGGATCCGTCAGCAAATGCAGGGCCTTTGCAACTCACCGTTGGAAAACGGAGATGCGAATTTGGGACTTGGTTTCTCGATCTACGTGAAGATGCGGGGAAGAACGCAAGGCGCGAAGGATTTGCTTAGAGATTACTGAAACCCGCACTGCTCTCTTGAGTGAAGAGATTATGTCCTCATCCCGCGAAACAATCCTCGCCGCGCTGCATGCGCGGCTGCAGCCGATTGCCGCCCTCACCCTGCGTGACGAGGTACTGCCCGAACGAATCCCGGCGGCCGGGCTGATCATCCTGCGCGACGGCCAGCCGGGCGAGCCGGAGGTGACGCTGTCGCCCCTGCGCTATCACTACCAGCACCGGGCCGAGCTGGAGGTCTTTGTACAGGCGGGCACCGGCCGGGCCAGCGCCTTCGATGACTTGATCACCGCCATAGGTGCGGCGCTGGAGGCAGACCGGACGCTCGGCGGCGTCTGTGACTGGGTCGAACCGGAGGCCCCAACCTCGGTGGACCTGCCGGTTGAGGGCGCCGCGGCGCTGAAGGCGGCAGTAGTCACCGTCGTACTGAACTACATCACCACCGGCCCCCTGGCCTGACACCCGCAAATCAAGGAGACCCCCATGGCACGTGCGCAAGGCGCGCGGGCGCAGATGGCGCTTGCGTTCGAGACCACCTATGGAACCCCACCCGCGGGCGGCTTCACGAAGATGCCGTTCGCCAGCACCACGCTGGGGTCGGAACAACCGCTCCTGAACAGCGAACTGCTCGGTTACGGCCGCGACCCTCTTGCGCCGATCAAGGATGCGGTCACGGCGGACGGCAATGTCGTGGTGCCGATCGATGCCGCGGCCTTCGGCTTCTGGCTGAAGGCGGCCTTCGGTGCACCCGTGACGACCGGCGCGGCACCGGGACCCTTCACCCACGAGTTCCGCTCCGGTGCCTGGTCGCTCCCGTCGATGTCCATCGAGACCGGCATGCCGGAGGTGCCGCGCTATGCCATGTATTCTGGCTGTGTCCTCGACAGCCTAAGCTGGCAGATGCAGCGCTCCGGTCTGCTGACCGCAACGGCCAGCCTTGTCGCACAAGGGGAAGCCATCGCCAGTGCCTCCGCAGCGGGAACACTGGCTGACCTCAACCTCCAACGCTTTGGCCATTTCAACGGGGCGATCACGCGCAACGGCCAGCCGCTCGGCAACATTATCTCGGCCGAGATCACCTATGCCAACAATCTCGACCGGGTGGAGACCATCCGCTCGGACGGTCGGATCGACGGGGCGGACCCCTCCATCGCCGCGCTGACCGGCAAGATCGAGGTGCGCTTCGCCGATCAGGTGCTGGTGAATCAGGCCATTGCGGGCGATCCTTGCGCCCTCACATTCGCCTATGTCCTGCCCTCGGGCGAGAGTTTCTCCTTCTCGGCACATGCCGTCTACCTCCCACGCCCCCGGATCGAGATCCCGGGGCCGCAGGGCATCCAGGCCACCTTCGACTGGCAGGCCGCCCGGGATGCCACCTTGGGCCGGATGTGCACCACGACGCTCGTCAACGACATCGAGGAGTATTGATCATGCTACGCCTGAACCTTGCTCGTGAGGCTGAGTGGTTGGATCTTGCGCTGGGCGTGCGTGTGAAGGTTGAACCCCTGACCACCGCCATCATGGTCGCGGCCCGAACCGACCCGGCCGTGCGCAGTATCGCCCCTGGCACGCCCGATGACAGTATCGCTGTGATCTTCGCCAAGGCCATCGCCACCCGCGCCATCGTCGATTGGGACGGTGTGGGCGATGCCGATGGCAACCCTATCCCGGTCAGCCCCGAGGGCATCGACGCGCTCCTCGATCTCTGGCCGATCTTCGAGAAGTTCCAGACCGCCTATGTCGCCAAGGGTCTGGAGCTCGAAGCAGAAAAAAACGTCTCACCGCCCTCGCTGACTGGGTCCTCAGTGGGGGCGACGGGTACTGCAAAGCCTGCGAAGGGCGCTGCCCGGACTGCCCGCAAATCCTGAACGCGCCCCTGAGCCTCGAGGGCTGGCAGGTCTGGGATCTGGCGCAGCGCATGGGTGGGCAGATCCGCGCCGTCCCCGGCGCCGTCCTCGGCTGGGACCTGACCGCCGCACTGGCCATGGCATCCGCCATGGGCATTTCCCCCCGCGCCGTTGTCGAACTGCTGCCGGTGATCGAAGCCGTGATGGTTCGCAAGTTGAACGAAGAGAGAGAAGGTCGCCGCGATGGCTGAGAAACGGGTCTCTGTCCGCCTCGCGGCTGTCGGCGGTCGCCAGGTGCGCGCCGAGCTGGAAGGGATCGGTGAGGCAGGGACGCGCGGCTTCGGACGCCTGTCGCGCGAGATGGAGGCCGCGAACACCCGACTGGCTGCTTTTGCCCGGCGTGCGGGCATCGCCATGGCTGCGGCCGCATCTGCAGCCACGGCAGGGCTTGGCATCATCGTCCGCAGCGCGGCCCAGAGCGCCGACCAGATCCGGCAGTTTGCGCAAGTCGCCAATGCCACACCGGAAAGCTTCCAGCGCTGGGCGGCCGGGGCACGCACGGTCGGGGTCGAGCAGGAGAAGTTGGCCGATATCCTGAAGGACGTGAACGACCGGGTCGGTGACTTCCTGCAGACCGGTGGCGGGCCGATGAAGGATTTCTTCGAACAGATCGCCCCGCGTGTGGGCGTCACGGCCGAAGAGTTCGCGCGTCTCTCGGGGCCGGAAGCCCTGCAGCTCTACGTGACCTCGCTCGAGAAGGCCGGGCTCAGCCAGCAGGAGATGACCTTCTACCTGGAGGCCATGGCCTCGGACGCCACGCGCCTTCTACCGCTTCTGCGCGATGGCGGGGCCGAGATAACGCGCTTCGGCGATCAGGCGCGTTCCGTCGGTGCGATCCTCGACGGCGAGGCACTGTCCTCGCTGCGCCAGACCCAGATCGCGCTGGGCAGTCTCGGCATGGTCTTTGACGGGATCCGCAACCAGATCGCTGTCGCCGTGGCGCCTGCCGTCACCTGGCTCGCCCAAGCCTTCGTGGCGCTGGCCTCCGAAGGCGGAGCCTTGCGGACGGCCCTTGATTTGCTGGGCGAGAACCTCGGCCGCATGGCCTCCTATGCCGCGGCCTTTGTGGGCATCATGGCCGGGCGTTGGGTCGCAGGGTTGGCAGCTGCCGCGCTCTCCGTCCGGGGACTTGCGACGGCCCTCGTCGTCCTGCGCGGCGCGCTGATCCGCACAGGCATCGGGGCGCTGATCGTCGGCGCGGGCGAGCTGATCTTCCAGTTCGGGCGGCTGGTTCAGGGTACGGGCAGCGTCGGAGCCGCGCTGGGCCTTCTGGGCGATGTGGCCCGCGAGGTCTGGGATCGCATGAAGCTCGGCATGGTCGCGCTGGGCCTCTCGATCATGGCGGGCTGGGCGGAGATCAGCGCGGGCATCACCGCCGCCTTGCAGACCGGGCTCGAGGCGGTGGTGGGGTTCGGGAACGCCACGCTGAACACGTTTCAGGGGGCGATCGAGGCGGTGAAGGTCCTCTGGTCGGCTCTGCCGGCGACGATCGGCGAGTTCGCCTATGGCGCGGCCAATGCGCTGATCGGCGGGGTCGAGGCCATGCTGAACGGCGTGGCGGCGCGGATCGACGGATTCCTCGAAGGCATCAATGCGGGTCTCGATGTGCTGGGCATCGAGAAGCGGGTACCTCTGATCGGCACCATCGAGCTCGGCGGGATCGAGAACCCGTTTGAGGGGGCCGCGGCAAATGCCGGGGCGGAGGCACGTACGGCCTTCGAGGCGGCCTTCAACAGCGACCCCATCGCCCCGCCCGATCTGGGCCTGACCGCTGCAGCCGAGGCGGCACGGGGCGAGGCCGCACGGCTGCGCGACATGATGGGCGAAGTGGCGACAGCGGCCACCGCTCCCCTGCAATCCGTGGCGGCCCTGCGGGATGCAGTTTCGGCGTCCGGAACCGAAGCAGCGGCGGGGCTCGATGACGCACGCACGGCCGCGACGGGCCTCGGCACTGCCCTTCAGGGGGTTAGCGAGGTCGCGGAAGCCGCTGGCAGTTCGGGGCGCGGCGCAGGCAATGCGCTGCGCGAAGGGGCAGATGCTGCTAGGAATGCTTGGGAGGCCACGGCCGATGCTGTCCGCAAGGCGCAGGAGAAGTCGCGCGAGATCGCCCAAGGTCTCGCACAGGACATCACTGGCCCGATCAAGGAGGCCCTGACCTCGGGCGAGTTCACCTGGGAGACCTTCGCGGGGGCGATTTCGCGGATCGCGCAGAACCTCGCCACCCGGCTGATCGATCTGGCCTTCAAGCCGATCGAGAACGCGCTGATCAACGCATTTTCGGGGGGCGGCGGCTTCTTCGGGAGCCTCTTCGGCTTTGCCAAGGGCGGGGTCTTTGCCGGGGGCGCAGAACTGACCGCTTTCGCACGGGGTGGCGTGGTGAACCGGCCGACGGTGTTTCCCTTCGCCACGGGCGTGGGGCTGATGGGCGAGGCAGGACCGGAAGCCATCTTGCCCTTGCGTCGAGGCAAGGGCGGCAGGCTCGGGGTCGAGATGAATGGCGATGGCGCGGCTGCTGCATCATCGACGTCGACGCGCATCATCAACGTGCTCGACCCGTCTGTCGTCGGGGACTATCTCGCCACGCCTTCGGGCGAACGGGCCATCCTGAACGTAATCCGCCGAAATCGGGGTGCCATCAATGCCTGAGCCCCTCTGGCCCTTTCCGGCAGCGCAGGAGATCACCGAGGTGCTGGAATGGCGCACGGATGTGCTGCAGTCCCAGGCGGGCGAACAGCGCATCGCGCTGCGGTCCCGTCCCCGCGAGATCGTTACCTTCCAGCATCGCTGCGACGCGCTGGGCATGGCGCGGGCGTCAGAACTGGTGCGGGCCGGGTTTGTCGGGAATTGGCGGGTGCCGCTTTGGCACATGGCGGTGCAACCGACGGCAGATGTGGTGCAGGCGGCGACCGAGATTTCCATCGACACCACGGTGGCGGATTTCCGGGTAGGGGACGCTGTTGCCATTGCGGTGGATGGAGCCGAGGCTTCCTTGGCGGAGATCACCAGCAGCGATGCGGATCGGCTGATCCTGGTGGAACCGCTGGGCGCGCAGCTGCCGGGGGCCATTGTGGCAGCGGCGCGCATCACCGTTGCGCCGGTGCGGTCGGCATTTCTTTCGGCCCCCGTCGAGATCGCCCGTCGCCGCCAGAGTGACGGCATGATCACCGCCACCTTCCTGCTGCGCGATGCCCCTGATCTGACCGCACCGGTCATGCCGACCTATCTCGGCCGCCCGGTCCAGACCGACCCGAGCCTGACCCGTTCGCCGATCACCGCCAGCCTGCGCCGTGCCGTCGAATACGTGGACAACGGCTTCGGGCCCGTCGTGGTGGAACCGTTGCGGGATCAGTTAGAGAGGGGCGAGGCGATTACCCTGAAGGCGCAGGGCGCGGCGGAACGTTGGGCACTGCGTCGCTGGCTGTGGTCCCTCCGCGGCAGGCAAACCAACTTCTGGTTGCCATCCTGGGGGCGCGAGCTGCAGCTGCGTGCGGCCATGTCCTCCGGTTCCACGCTGATGCGCGTGGCGCCCATCACGGACCTGGCGGGCTATATCGGGCGTGCGATCCTGCTCGAGATGCCAAGCGGGTTCCGGTTCCGGACGATCAACGCGGCTGTCGCTGAAGGTGCGAATCATCGGCTGACGCTATCGTCCAGCCTCGGCGAGCCCGTGGCCATCGGGACGAAGGTGCATTTCCTGACGCTGGTGCGGTCGGATGCGGACCGGATCGAGATCCGACATGGGTCTGTTGCGAGCGAAGTGACCCTGCCGGTCGTGGAGGTTTCCGAATGACCTACGCCACCATCGAGTCCTCGACGGCCGAGGGCCGCCCGTACTACCTCTACCAGTTCGTCGAAGGCGATCAGGTCTGGCGCTTCACCAGCAGGGCCACGGACTGGACCAGTGCCGCCAGCGAGGGCGACACGATCACCTGGGAGGCCGCCGCCATTTCCCATGGTGATGTCGTGCAGACGAGCGAGATCGAACGTGGCCGACTGGAACTGACCTGGCCGCTCTCGCACCCCTTCGCGCGGCGGTTCCTCGCGCCCTTGGGCAACGTACCTGTCACGCTGACCATCTTCCGTGGCCATGAGCAGGTTCTGGGCGAGACGGTGGCGCATTGGAAAGGCCGCGTGGTCGGGGCCGAGGTCGAGGGCGTCCGGATCTTGCTGAACTGTGAGTCCGTATTCAGCACCCTGCGCCGGGCAGGTGTCCGCGCAAAGTACCAGCGCCTCTGCCGCCATGCGCTCTACGGCCGTGGTTGCGGGCTCGACATCGGGTTCCACTGGCAAACCGGCACCGTGACGGCCGCGTCGGGCAATGTCCTGACGATCCCGGAGGCGGGTGGCCAACCCGATGGCTGGTTTCGCGGTGGGGTGCTGAGTTTTGGGGCGCAGCTTGGGTTCATCACCGGCCATGTCGGAACAACCCTCACACTGTCGCGGCCGATGCTGGAGGTGGCAGCGGCGCTGGCCGCACCCGAGAGCGATCCCGAGACCGGTGATCCGATCCCCGTCGTAGCCGATATCGCCCCAGGCTGTGACCTGCGCGCAGCGACCTGTGCGGCCAAGTTCGGCAACCTCCCGAACTTCGGCGGCTTCCCCGAGATCCCCGGCCGCAATCCCTTCGGCGGCAGTTCAATCGTCTGAGCATCATCCATGGTCTGGACCTTCATTGCGCGGCTCGTTCTCGGGCTCGTGCTTTCGGCGATTTCCTATGCGCTGAGCCCGCGGCCCAAGGTCGAGAAGCCCCAGGCTGCGGGGCTCGACGATTTCACGCTGCCCACGGCCGAGGAAGGCCGACCGATCCCAGTTGTCTTCGGCACAGTGCTGATCACCGGCCCAAATGTCGTCTGGGCCGGGGACCTGCGGGTCGATCCCATCCAGAAGAAAGGCGGCAAGAAGTGACCCGCGTGACGATCCAGGACCTGCGCGCGGCACGCTACTGCCTTGCAGGCGTGCGGCCGTGGTTCCGCCGCCATGGGCTTGACTGGCAGGCGTTTCTCGATGGCGGCATCGAGGCGGAGACCCTGCGCGCAACGGGCGACGCGCTGGTGGAACCGGTGATCCTGCAGGCCGAGATGCGTGAGGCGACAAACCTCGCTGCAAACGACGAGGCAGACAATGGGCGGTAGGAGCAAGGCCCAGACCATCGGCTATCGCTATTCGCTAGGGGTCCATCTGGCGCTCTGCCATGGGCCGGTCGACGCCATCCGCGAGATCCTTGTCGACCGCCGCACCGCCTGGTCCGTCACGACCGGCGGGGGCTCCACGGGAGGCGGCGGCGCGGCGGTCGAGACGCGCATCGGCACTGTCGGAGGGATGGCAGCCACCGCAGCACTGGCGGGCGACAGTGGCGCAGCCATCAGCTTTGTCGGCACCCGCGCGGGCGTGCGCATCGGACGCGATTACCGCTTCACACTTGCCAACGGGTCGAGCCAGACCATCACCTTGCAGGCCGTCACATTCGATGCCGCGACCAACATCACACGCTGGACAGTCCTGCCCGAGGCGCTGAGTTTCCCGGCGCAATCGGTCGAGGTGTTCGAGGCCACGACCGGCGCCAGCAATACCGGCGCGGGTGGCGGCCGCATCCGGATCGACAAGCCCGACCTTTTCGGCGGCGAAAGCCGAGAGGGTGGCATCCGCGGCGATGTCGATGTGCTGATGGGCGGACCCGCACAGGGGCCGAACGATTACCTCGCCGCGCGCATGGGCGGGGACGTCCCCGCCTATCGCGGTCTTTGTAGCCTTGTGCTGCGGCAGGTCTATCTCGGCATCAACCCGTACCTGAAGCCATGGGCCGTGCGCGTGACCCGCGTCCTGACCGGCGAGGCAGGCGCGGCACAATGGTATCCCGAGAAGGCCGCCATCGTCCCGGAGGCCAACATCTCGGATGCGGCGATCTACATCGCCCTCGACGTTTCGGGCTCCATGTCGGGCACGCGCATGTCGGCTCAGAAGGCAGGCGTCGCCGCCCTTATCCGCGAGATTGCCGCGGGCGTGGATCCTGACCGGCCGAACGATATCCGCATCGTCCTCTGGAACGCAACGGTCGCCGGGTCCATCGAACGACGCAACATGGGTCCGGACGACTATGCCGCGCTCGAGGCCTGGATGCTGGGGCTCTCCAACTTCACCAACGGCGGCACGAGTTTCAACGCGGCCTTCGCGGAGGCAAACACCTTCTTTGCGGGAGGCGGATCGAAGCGTCGGATCGTGATCTTCGTGACCGATGGCGAGCCTGCACCCGTCTCCTCGGTCGATACGGCGCTGGCGTTCATCCGCACCCTGCCGCTTGCCGATATCTTCGGCTTCAACATCTCGCTCGCGAACACGTCCTATACGGCCCAGATCGACAACACCCCCGTCGATGGGGTGCCAGTGATTCCGCCCGGCAACCCGCAAGCGCTGGTCGCCTCCCTGCGCGGCGCCTTCGGCAACGGCCCGGACATGAACCCGGCTCATATCATCCGGGAATGCCTGACCAACCGGGATTGGGGCCTGGGATATTCCTCGGTCGAGATCGGGGCGAGTTTCACGGGGGCGGCGGATACACTCTACACCGAGGGCTTTGGCCTCTCGCTGATCTGGCAACAAGACTCCTCAATCGAGGAGTTCATCGCCAGCGTCCTCGACCATATAGATGCCACGCTGTTCATCGACCGACGCACCGGCCTTTGGGAACTGAAGCTGATCCGGGCGGATTACACGGCCGCCAGTCTTCCCCTCTTCGACGAGACCAATGTCGTGGACTGGGGCCGCCTCGGCCGCCGATCGCCTTCCGATCTGGTGAACAGCGTCACCGTGCGATTCACCGATGCCTGGACCGACGATACCGGAGCGGTTTCTGTGACCGACACTGCTCGCGTCCAGGCCATGGGCGAGGTGCTGGCCACCACGCTCGACTATCCGGGCATCCGCTATCAGGGGCTCGCCGTGCGCGTGGCCGAACGCGACCTGCGCGCTCTGTCAGCGCCGCTTCTGACCGGCGAGATCGTGGTGAACCGCGAAGGCGCCGATCTCGGCCCCGGCGATGTGATCCGGCTGCGGTCGTCCCGCCGCGGGCTCAACGATGCCGTCATGCGGATTTCGGAGATCGGACAGGGCGACGGCCGCGATAATGGAATCCGGCTGAAGATCGCCGAGGATGTCTTCGCGCTGGGCGCCACCGCCATCGCAGGCGGACGGATGCCCACGGGCTCGGGTGTCGCCGCCCCGCCGCGGGCACTGGCACGCCGCTTGGTCGAGGAAGCCCCGTACTGGCTTCTCGTCCGCGAGCTCGGCCACAGCGAGGCCGACCGGCGCCTTGCCGAGGATCCGGACGCAGGCGCGCTCGTGGCCACCGGCGAACGCCCCAGCGCCGATGCCCTCGCGGCTCAGCTCTGGATTGACCCCGGCACCGGCCCCGCGCAGGAGGGCGTCGTCGCTTTCGCCCCAACGGCACTGCTGGCTGCGGATGTGACCGATGGCCCGGAGGCACGGGTGATCCCGGTCACCGGCTGGCGTGATATCGGCGAGGTCGAGATCGGGACGCTCGCCAGCATCGATGGAGAACTGGTCCGCGTCGACGGGATCACGCCGACGAGCATCACCGTCGGCCGAGGCTGTCTCGACACGGTCCCGCGCTCGCATGCCTCCGGCACGCCGGTGATCTTCTTCGACGATGTTGCACGGATCACCGAAGACAGCTGGGCGGCTGGCGAGACACTGGCAGCCCGGCTTCTCCCAGAGACTGGGCGCGGCACGCTGGCCTTCGCGCTTGCACCGGAAGATGCCGTGACGCTGGACCGCCGCGCCATCCGGCCCCTGCCGCCCGGGCGGGTGCAAGGGAACGGCAGCTACGCGCCGAACGTCGATGCTCTGGTCACCGGAAGTCTCGCATTGAGCTGGGCCCATCGTGACCGGCTGACCCAAACTAGCCCTGTGATCGTCGATCACACCGGCGCCTCCATCGGGCCCGAACCGGAGGTCGGCTACATCATCGAGGTGCGCTGGGTGGATCCGGACAGCGGCGTGGCCATCCTGCCCCCTGGCGTCGTCATCGACGCAGGGACCGCTGCCAGCTGGACCCTCGCGCCGGAGGCCATCCCGGAATTCGGCGCCCCGGATCGCACGGCCGAGATCGAATTGGCCGTCCGCTCCCGGCGTCTGGTCGAGGGCAGCTGGGTCACGGATCGCGAGGCGCGGTGGTTTCGGCTGACGGCCCCCTTCGCCGCAGGATGGGACCGCGGCTGGGGCTTCCTCTGGGGCACCTGAACCCGGAATTCACGACAACGAACGAGGACGAGCATGCCGGAACGGATCATGCCGGGATTGGGGCTGCGCGCCTTCTACGATCCCGGCCAGCGCAACTGGGGCACCAGCCTCAGCGAAGACCTGCGACGCCTCTCGGCCCTCGTGCAGGCGCGCGCAACCTCCCGCACCACGCCGCTACCCACCACCGGCAGCACGGGCCAGATGCTGATCGTTCCCGCCGCGGCCGGGGCCAATCCCAATGCGCTGGCGCTTTGGGATCAGTCGCCAGGCGGGGCTGCAGCTTGGGTCTATCTGCCCCCGCAGGAGGGCTGGCAGGTTTGGATCACCGACGAAGCGCAGTATGTTCGTTTCACCGCTGGGGCGTGGGTCGAGGTGCCACGTCCAAGCATCGTGCTCATCCGGACCCTGACCGCTACGAGCCACACGCTGGAAGGCGTCGATCTGGGTAGCATCATTGAGACCACCGGCTCCTCGGCTGTCACCGTAACCATTCCCCCCGACGCGACCGTTCCTTTCGAGATCGGTTCGCTGATAAATGTGACACAGGTTGGCGCCGGGGTCGCGACAGTGACTGCAGCCGCAGGAGTGTCGCTGAACGGCGTCGTTGGCGGTTCCGTCGCACTCGACGGCCAATGGGCGGGGGCCGCCCTCGTGAAGCGCGGGGCGGATGCCTGGATCATACAGGGCGCGCTGGCGGGAGCCGTCGCATGAGCCTTCTGATGATGCGCGGCGCTATTCTCGCCCAAGGCGGGGATGCTGCGCCCCCGGTGGATATCGGCGCGATCTGGCAGCTCGACACCACCCGCCGCCCCTCAGGCTACACCCTGTCCGACGGCAATCAGACCGCCGTGAACACCTCGGGCGGCACCAACTACCTGCGCTGGTTGCCGACCGCCAAGGCGATCCTGCCGACAGACGGGCGGCGCTATTGGGAAGTCCTTTGCGCCCCGGGTGCCGCAACCTTCGACGGCTACATGGGCGTCGTCGCGGCTGCGCAGCGTGAGGAGTTCAATGCAGGCCTCAACCCCATCACGCTGGGCTCGATCGGCTGGCGTGGCACAGGGGCGCTCTGGTCCTCGGCAACTACAACGGCCCAACAAAGCCTGACTGGTCTGCCGACCTTCGGCGCAAATGATGTGCTGATGTTCGTCCTCGATCCGGCCCTCGGCCGCCTCTGGATCGGGAAGAACGGAGTCTGGCGCGACGATCCGGTGAGCGGCGCCGCGACCTGGACCGCGGGCGGAAGCTCGGCCTTCTATCCGCAAATCCAAGGGCGCAATCTAGGCGATGGCGGCACGCTTCGCTCGCTCCCCTCTCAGTTCAGCTACCCCGTGCCTCCCGGCGTGACGGCGCTTGGTTACCTCGATCCCGACCTCCGCATCTTCGACGCCGCAGCCTTCCTCGAGATCGGCTGGGATCGAGGCCTCAGCGTAGCGGGAGCCTCTCTCTGGATCAGCCGGGGTGGCGGGGCACATCTCACCGCCGCAGATACCGCGTTCTTCATCGAGCACGGTGGGGGCCGCGGGGCCACCTGGACCCAAGCCAACCTCTACATCGAAGTGGAACTGCCATGAGCTACATCCTGCATCTCGGCCACCAGCCGACCGACGTCTCGGGCATCTCCGGACTCTTGAACACGACCGCCATCGGGTTCGACGCCAACCTCGACGTGAACGGCATCCGTTTTAGTGGATCGCGCAGTTTCGCGATGCCGTTTTCCCTCGGATTTGCGGCACCCTCTGGCGATCTCTGGCTGGGGTTTCGGTATGTTCCGCCGAGCGGGGAAGCCGACCTCATCACCGAAGGCAATGCAGGGTTCGTCGATTTCTACGACGCGAACTTCGTCCGGATCGCGCATATCCAGCCTCTCACCAGCACCCGCCGCTATCATGCTATCGCCCGTGGCGACACGGTCGTTCAGGGCAACTCGAGCTACAGCCCGCCGAATGGCCAGCCGCAATGGATCGACGTCCGCGTGGCGGTGGGGGCCAGCATCACCATCGACTTCTATGTCGACGGCGTTCTTCAGAGCACGGCTACAGCCGCCAACTCCCAAGGCAAGGGCAAGCCGGTCCAGATCGTCTTTCCGAATGTCGGGCTGCACGGCTCTGCCAGCAGTCGCACCTGGTACTATGCGCATTTCGCGGTGCTGGACGGGGTATCGACTATCGGGCGCCGCTTTGTCCGCCGCACACCGAACGCCATCGCGACCTTCAGCCAGATGGTGGGCAGCATCGACGCGCTGAAGGACGAGGATGTCGGCACACGCGTGTCCAGCAACACGGCCGGGCAGCGGCTATCCTTCTCGCTGACCGGGCCGACCGGGCCTGCAGCGGTCACCGCCATCGCGGGCGTGCATGTGAAGCAGATCGCACAGGCGGGGACAGTGGGGCCGCAGATGGTCGCGGGTTTCCTGCGCATAGGTGGGGTCAACCATGATGCGGCTCCGGTCACCGTGCCGTCCCTCATGCCACGGTCGATCTATTCCACATGGGCACTGAACCCGGCCGACAGCAGTGCTTGGACCAACCTCAACCTTCCTGCCGAAGTCGGGATCCTATCCGCATGAGCCCGCGCCGTTCCGGAGAGGGCCATGTCCGTATGCCGGATGCCGAGTTCGAGGAACTCCTCGCGAGGGCGGCAGAAGAGGGGGCGAAGCGCGCGCTGGCAGATGTCGGGCTCGACGGCAAAGAAGCCGCCCTCGACATCCGCGATCTGCGCGCTCTGCTCGATGCCATCCGCTTTGTCCGCCGCACGGCCGTGCAGAGCGCGGTCCACCTGATCACCACCGGCGTGATCCTCGCGCTTCTTGCAGGCATCGCGATCAAGCTGAAGATCTTCGGCAGCGCGCCCTGACGCGGAGGCGCTGCCGATTTCATCATCAAAACCACCACCTCGCCCGCCCTCAAGGCGGGTTTTTTCATCTGGAGGATCCACCATGCCGACCCTGTCTTTCCCCACCTGGCGCGACGTTCCCGAGAAGGCGTGGCGCTGGCCCAGCTTTTCCCCAGCCGAGATCGCCTGCCGCGGCACCGGTTCGATCAAGATCAACACCGAGGCGATGGACAAGCTGCAGGCCCTTCGCGACCGGCTGGGCAAGCCGCTGATTGTTCGGTCAGCCTATCGCAGCCCCGAACACAACCGCGCTGTTGGAGGCGCCCCGGCCTCGAAGCACATGCAGGCGACCGCCTTTGACATCGCCATGTCAAACCACGATCCTGCAGCGTTCGAGGCGGCCGCGAGGGCGGTCGGGTTCCTCGGGTTCGGCTATTACCCGCGCTCCGGGTTCATGCACATCGACCTCGGGCCTGCCCGCTGCTGGGGCGATCCCTTTCCGGCACGGCCCGTGCCCTTCGCGCCGGAACTGCCGCCCGCGCGCGAAGTCCTGTCGGAAAGCCGCACGCTGCGTGGTGGCGGGGCCGCGGGTGCCGCCACTGTCGGCGCAGCCGGGGTGGAGGTGCTGCAGGACGTCCTTGCGGAAACCCAGTCCACCATCCAGCCGCTGGTACCCTATCTCGACACGCTGCGCTGGGTGCTTATTGCCATCGCCCTGATCGGTATTGCCGTCACGATCCACGCGCGGCTCGACGACTGGAAGCGCGGCCAGCGGTGATCGGCTGGCTCCTCACCCACGGCCCGGCGCGCAAGGTGCTGGGCCTGATCCTCACCGCCGCAGCGATCCTGCTGTTTCTGCTGAACCTGCGCCGCGCGGGCGAACGCGCCGGGCGCGCTGCCGAACGGCTTGATGCCAGAGAGAGAAGCGATGCCATCCGGCGCCAGATGCTCGAAGCTGCCGCCCGCCGTCCTCGTGATCGCGATGCTCTGGCTGACCGGCTGCGCGGCGGCAGGTTCTGATACCCGCGCGCCCTGCCCGCCGGTGGTTGATTACACCAGCGCTGAGCAGGTTCGGGCCGCCGATGAGGTCGAGGGGCTACCGGAAGGGGCCGTCATCGTGCGGATGCTCGGCGATTACGCGGTGTTACGCGATCAGGCGCGGGCGTGCAGATGAACTCCGAGGCGTACGAAGCGAGCACGGCGAACCTGATCAGAGTTGCCGCCAAGCGCGCTGGTAATCTGGGCCGCGAGAGGTTGGCTGAGATGTCTTATCAGGCGCTGTAATTTGGATCGGCAGGGGAGCGGGAAGATCCGGCCCCAAGACAATTGCCTCGCCTTGGCTCAACGACGGGATAAATGCTGCGGCGGACCTGTCCAGATCACCGCAGGCCCGCTCGATTGTCTCGCGGTCGCGCTCATTCGTAAGCCGATGGACGAACAACGTCCCAAGCTGACTCAGCACGTCCTGCGGAACGTCGCGAGGACGCTGTGTGGCGAGAACAGTCGTCAGCCCGTACTTCCGGCCCTCCTTGGCAATCAGGCCGAATGCGTCGAGCGAGACGCTGTTGAACTCGTCCCCGACCGAACGACCCATGAACTGATGTGCCTCATCGAGGAAGCAGATGACGGGCTGCGCCCGGAAACGGTCGGCACGGGCGAGGCCGAGGAGATACTCACCGATTGTATTCAGAAGCAGTTCGCGGGCGTTGTGGTTGAAACTAACGTTCTTGAACGAGATCAGGCATACCCGTTGCTGCGGGTTGTTCAGGAAGCCATCGAGGAGGGTGCAGATATCTTCGCCCTCGTTCCCGAACAGACATCGCAGCTCTGCGGACGCCAGCATTCCGCGCATGCGCACGATCAGCGTGTTGCAGTATCCCAAGGTAGAGTCGTTCGGCCCGCCGAACTTGGACCGGTCGTTGCGATCATCCGGCCAGATGCACTCATTCGCGATCTGATCGGTCAACCGATGGATATCAAAGTTGCAGCTTTCGCTCGCGATTGCTGTGGCATAGCGATCTGCAGCCCGATTGAATTCGGCGATCTTCTGGCCGGTCTTGCGAATCGTGCCCGCCTGTTCGACCCAGACTGTCCCGAATGATTGATCGAAGTATTGCCTGCCCTGAGCGATGTCTTGTGCCTGTATTTGCTGGTCGGTCGCCAGCGCGCGCGCCACCCTCAAGCTCCTAATCGCCTCGCGCATGGTCGGTCCTTGGCTTTGACCCGTGGGGCGCAGGAGCGCAAAGAGCGACAACTCGGTCATCCTGTCCGAAGGAAACCTGACCAGCGTCTGGCCATCTTCGGCCCGCGTGAAGACGTACTCGACCGCGCCGGGGAGCTTGCCCGAGAACTCACCTGTCGGATCAAAGACGATGGCCTTTCCACCTAGGCGAGCGACTTCGGAAACGAGCTTTGCAAGCGTCCAGCTTTTCCCACCGCCGGTAGCACCGAAAATGCCACAGTGGCGGCCGAACAGCTTTTCCGGCGGTAACGCGATTTCGGCGTCGTCGATGCCAGATATTCGACCGAGGGACACGGCGATCGGCTGTGCGCCATCTTGCACATCGACGCCACCAAAGAGAGCGGCCTGGATCGAGCTTGACAGTGCAGGGCCATTGGCCTCGAAAACACCATCACCAACCCTCGGTGAAACGAGCACCCCTCTGACAACGGTCTGCGTCGTCTTGCGGATCGTGGCAAGCAGTTGAACCCTGCCAACCGGCTCCACGCTGGGCTCGCGTTCGATCTGTCTTTCAAGGGCGGGACGGTTGCGGTCGGGAATATGAACCTCGACGACGCGTCCGAGTATGACTGCCTGGTCGCAGTCGATGAAGACGAAGTCGCCCACCGTCCCACGCGCAATGCCTCGCCGACCGGCCGCAGCGAGGGCTTGTGGCAGGTTCAGTTCGATCCCGGACGCGCTAACTTTGGTCACAGTACCAAGGCGCTTTTCCCCGTCGATCAGCGCCGAGCGGTCATCCGTCGCCATGGTCCTGCCCTCGGATACGCTCAAGTCGAGCCTCCAGCCGTTGCCGGTCGGTCTCCCCAATGATCTCAGGCAACGCGAGGGCCAGATCACTGAAGCGGCCGTTCAGGACCGTGATCCGGCTGTCTCCCTCCCTGACAAGCCGAAGAATACGAGTTTGGTAGTCTTTGAGCTGGTCGCTCGTCTGTTCAATGACATGGGCTTCACCAATCAGTCCTGTGTCATCCAACTGGGCAACTGGCACGAAGCAGGGATCGCAAAGCACCAGGCGGATCGAGAGGTTTGACTCAAGCGCAGACCAGATCGGTGCGCTGATGTGATCGTCGGCAAATCCGAAACCACTGACGATCAATGTCGTGTCGGGTTCTCGCAGTGCCGCCTGCCAAGCCGCGAACATGTCGAGGTAGGGCGGCGCAAAGGCCTCCTGATACTTCGAAGAGCGCGGGTAGATCAGCACTGGCTCATGGTTCCCGTCGTGGCCAAGGCGGCGGATCACCACACCATCGGACTTGCGCCGCCGCCAGTCCATCGACCCGTGCAGCTTGTAGAGGTGGAAAACCCCATCAACATAGTCCGCGCGCGTGCCGCTGGCAGATCGACGCACGATGTCCTGCTGAAAGTGATCGCGGTTGAACCGCTGGACCGCAGAGTGGGAAAAGCCGTCGATCAGAGCCAAGTTCCGGGCGACGGCTGCTTCCTCAATGCAGCGGTCGTAATTCGTAGTGAAAAGTTTCACACGCGCCTTTTCAGCGCTTCGGCGGGCGAGGCGGCGCAGGAACTCCTTGTGAGAAATGAGGTCCGTCTTCTCCGAGACAAAGTCGACGCGATCCAAGATCGCCCGTTCGGCTTTCAGAACAAAGGATGGCAGGTCAAGATGCGCGCCGCCAGCAGCATCCTGGCCAGCGCCTGCTCCGCGGGCAGCTTGCAGCTCAACCGTCATCTTGCACAGACTGAGAAGCGACTCGATGTCCTTCTTGCCGGTCGCACCCCAGACCCCGGCTACAACCTTGTCGAAGTCTTCTTCCCCGACCTTCTGTCGAGCATCGTCCCAGAGATCACCCATGCCAGGAGCTTGGTTACCATCCGCATTTTTCGCTGCAAATGATGCGCCCGAACCCAGTAGGGCCATCAGGTTCGTTGCATTCAGGGCCGAAAGAAGTCGTTCTTCGACTTGTCCTTTTGCTCCGCGGCGGGTTTTTCCATCTTCGTCGCGATCATCCCATGCCAGCCATGTCCCTTCGGACTGGAACAAGCGTAGGTTGCTCGCGGATGGGGGCTGATCGATCCAGTAACTCAAGGGCACTCCTGCGGAAAACTTCACATCCTAATTCTGGGCAGTTCTGTTGGCACGGGCGCCCCAAAAGGGTGCGCGGGACATATGGCTTCATCCACAAGTTGCCGTCGAATCCGCGCCTTTACAACCGGATTGAGCCTGTTTGCTGTGTCCCGACGTGACCCGGCAGCCAGAATGAGGGCGCAGCACGCAGGGCGACGTTGCTAGCAATACCCGCCGCTGCATGCCACTGCCCTCTTGTGCGTGCTGTTGCGGTTTTTCTGTGGTGGTGTTGATGTGGCGTTGATGTAAACGCGCGAATGCAAAAAGCGCCCCGTGGGGCGCTGCGCATGTCTTTGATAAGACTGGATTTTTTGGTTGCGGGGGCAGGATTTGAACCTGCGGCCTTCAGGTTATGAGCCTGACGAGCTACCGGGCTGCTCCACCCCGCGTCCGGGTGTTTTTTGTATCGTTGAT
>NZ_BMYI01000016.1:50685-107665 GCF_014652195.1 Gemmobacter nanjingensis | reverse complement strand
ACTCCTTTGACCCCCTCGCTCTTCGCTTGGGGGAGGGTCACATGGGTCAAATCTCAGTGGAAATTATGCGCCTACACGGGTCACTTCTCAGTGGAAATCAACACCAAGGCGTCTGAAAGTGCCTTCAGTGCATCCAGTTTCTCTTTTGGAACCTTGCTCCAGTCTCGATGGACGTAAATCATTTCTTACCAATTAGTGTTTCAACTATCATGCGCGTTTCTTCTTCACGTGCGCGCAGCTCTTCCGGCGTCAATGGTTCAACGTCGGCAAGCTCCACGTTCCCCAGTTGCCTCAAGAAGCGACTGTAGAGTTTGTCGCGCTCCTCGTAGAGGAACCCAAGATGGCGAAGCTCTGCATTGATCTTCTCGAACTCTTTCGCAAGCGCGGGCGAAAGCTCTTCCTGCGCAGCCAGAGTATTTCGACGATCGATCTTGATCTGTGTTGGCTTATCGAGCGTCGAGGGTAGCCCAAAGATGTCGGTGAGGACCCCACTAAATCCGAGGCCTCGAGGATCGATGATCGGTTCGGCAAGGGTCACAGCGGAATAATCACGTACTGCCATGACCTTCAGGGCAGCGATGGTGTTAACATTGGAACGGACAAAGGTGGCGAAAGCGTCCAGAAAGTCCTCAGGCCGATCTGCTGTGCCATAGCCGCGCGAAACGGTCGTCACCCGATCGGGATGTTCAGAGATCGGGATAAAGTTCGGCGTGCCATCCTCCGATGTCCAATCAAGAATCGGGCCTAGTGACGGTCGCTCAGCCGCCCATTCCGCAAGGGCGCTGGCATCGCCGGAGATGAAACGCTGCAGGCTTTCTTCTGGAGTTTCACCTGCAGCCTTCTCAAATCGGGCCCGCGCCTCTGGCGACAAGCGCCGCAGCCTGCGACGGAGGCGAACGACGATTTGCTCACGCACCCGCTCTTTATGGACCGCATCACCGCGTTGGCTGAGTTCTTCGAACAGCTTTGTAAGGGTGAAGCTTGGGTCCGCAGCCACCGGCCGCATGTCGGTGAGGTTTTGTAAATGAGCGTAAAGGTCCACCGCGTCGAAGATGCGAAAGCTCTCCTTGTCGATCTCAGGACATAGCCGGGTAGCGCGGCCAAGCATCTGTTCGTAAAGGATACGGCTGTTGACGCGTCGCATGAACACGAGATTGCTGATGCGAGGGACGTCGATACCAGTCGTCAGGAGGTCTACGGTCACCGCCACCTTGGGCAGCGGATCGTTGCGGAACGAGCGGATCAACTTTCCGACCTTGTCTACCTTCCCTGTGATCTTCTGCACGGTTGCATCAGGCAGCGCTCCAAATGCTGAACGGAATGCGACCCGCAGCTCGTTCACGAGGATACGCGGTTTCAGCGGCGGAGCTGAAGGCGGAAGAGATGATCAAGATGCCGATCCGCCTGACGACAGAAGCGGATTGGGAAAAGACCATCGGGGCGGCACTGGATTGCCGGGCGGCGCTGGAAGAAGCCGCAAAGGCCGAACAGGCAGAGACCGGCGAATATATCCGGCCCATCATTCTGTTTCAGGCGCAAAGCGCGTCAAAGGATGATCCCACGCGGCTGACATGGGACAAGATCAAAGCGCATTTGACCGGCAGGAACATTCCAGCCGAACAGATTGCGGTGCATACCGGGCCTGAGAAGGATCTGGACAAGATCAGCGATATTCGCAGCCCATCCTGCCCTGTGCGCTACATCATCACCGTCTCAAAGCTCAAGGAAGGTTGGGACTGCCCCTTTGCCTATGTCCTTTGCTCGGTTGCCGAACAGGTTTCGGCTACAGCGGTTGAACAAATCCTTGGCCGTGTTCTGCGCATGCCCCGCGCGAAGCGCAAACAACGGGATGCGCTGAATCAGTCTTACGCCTTTATCCTGTCCAAAGACTTCAACGCGACAGCTACTCAGTTGAAGGACGGGCTGGTAGAGGGCGCGGGCTTCAATCGCATGGAAGTTGCGCAACTGGTCGCGGCACAGGGCAGCATGGGTTTTGCGGATATGGCCGCCCCATTTGTATCGGACCCTATCCCCCTTGATGCCGCCCCGGTCGCCGTGGTGAGCGCGGCGCTTCAAAAGCTGCCGCCCTCGGTGCAGGCAAAAGTCAGCTTCGATCCGGCTGCGCGGACGCTGACCTTCAAGGGTGCGATGAACAAGGAAACGCGGAACCTGATGCATTTGGCCTTGGCGTCGGTGCCCAAGGTGGAACGGGTCATCAACCGGCTTTACGCGAAGAGCAACCATTTCCAGACTTCTGCGGCAGACGAGGACGACAAGCCTGCCTTCATGGTGCCCATGCTTGGCTTCCGTAAGCAGGGCGAGTTGCAGCTTTTCAGCGAAGAGCACTTTCTGGACCTGCCTTGGCGGCTGGATCAGTGCGACCCTGCGGCGATTGTCGGACGGTTCAAGCTGCCGGATTCCGCCAAGACCGGGCAGATTGACGTGACGACCGACGGCAAGGTGGTCATCGACTTTGCCAAACGCTTGCAGGGCGAACTTTCCGCCGTCATCCAAGAGCCTGCATTCGACACGGTGGCCCGGCTGTCCAACTGGATTGACCTTGGCCTTGTCCATCGTGACATAACGAAGCCAAGTGCCGTCCTGTTCATCGTCAAGGCCATCGAAGCCCTGATGGCGGCAGGCTTCGACCTGGCCGTGCTGGCGCGCAACAAATACGATCTGCGCAAGGCGATTGGGGCCTTGATAGACGACCTGCGCGGCGAACGGGAAACCGGGCAATACAACGCCCTGTTCTCAGTGAATGCAGAGCAGTTCGCCATGAATGCCGATCTGGCGATCCTGTTTGACGAACAAAGCTATGCGCCGAACAAACCCTACGCCGGGGCAACAAAGTTCAGCAAACACTACACGCCACTTGTAGGCGATCTTGAACCGAACGGGGAAGAATTTGACTGTGCTGTCTATCTCGATCAGCACCCGAAGGTGCGTTACTGGATCAGGAACTTGGAACGGAAGGCGGGTTCATTCTGGCTGCAACTGCCGCACCAGAAGTTTTATCCTGACTTCGTGGCCCTGCTGACAGATGGCCGGATACTCGCCGTCGAATACAAGGGCGCGCATCTTTACGACAGCGAAGGCGACAAGCGCCGGATAGGCGAGGTCTGGCAGGCTGCCAGTGAAGGCCGGTGTCTGTTCTGCATGCCGACCGCGCGGAACTTCTCTGTAATAGACGCGACGATTGGCTGAGTGCCGGACGGCAAGACTGCGCGAGGTTTTCGACTTCGCGCAGATTTCTTGTGCGTTGCGGCCGGGTCACAGGTGCAAAGCGCGTTCGAGTGCTTCCACATTGCTTCCACGGGTTTTTGGAACGCAGGAAGCCCCGCTGGTTGGCGGGGCGCATGTTATTGATAACATTCATATATTCTGGTTGCGGGGGCTGGATCTAATCTTCACTTGTTGCCCGAGCAAGTAAAGATGGTTGCGGGGACCGGCATCGATCACAACTTGCAATCGACGCCGGTAAAGATGGTTGCGGGAGGCTGCAACCACCATTACTTGCGACCTACTAATAGCCATTTTCCTATCAACGCCAAATCCAACGCTAGGAGAATGGTTGCTAAAAATAGCAGCTTTCATTCCGTCCTATTCCGAACAGCAGCGTGAGTATCGGTTACACTACAACTCAACCGCCACGTTCTCCCGGCGAAAAATCCGGCACTGCGCGCCGAACGCGGTCAGCGTAGGTTCGTTTGTCATCTATCACCTCTGACCGACCTGGAACGGGACGCAGGACATCGCCATGCAACTGCGCCCTCAGTTCCAGCCAACGCGCCTTGAGAACCTGCCAGTTGTGATCGTCGTATGTGCCACTGACGACAACAGGGTGAACCCGAATGCGGGGCGGGAGACCATCACCATGATCCCTCCATTTCCGCCATTCGCGAAGCCAAAGACTGTTCTTGCGATCCACACGCCCAATCTGCTGCTCGACAATGCCGGGATTCCACTCCGCGTGCAGTAGAATCACTGTGCGACAGGCCTCATGCAGATTCAGGCCCTCACGCCCGACGCGGGATTGCGCGAGGAGCACCATCGGCCAACTGGACGACCGGTTGAATGCAGATTGCAGCATACGCCGCGTTTGCGGTGCGGTTGCGCCTGACATCATCCTGGCGAAGTTGCCCTCGCGCCCGGAATAGTCGTTCAGCCAGGCATCCAGCCGGGCTTTCTGCGTATCGTTGTTCTCTGCTTCATCATCCCCGGCAAGCTCCAGGAGCAGTTTTTCGAACAGCCCGAGCATTTCCCGCCCCGTCCAGGAAGCGCCCGCAACTTCCCGCCTGCCACCAAGTGCCTCGAGCAAAGCCCCTAATTGAAGGTCTTGTTTGCCGTCCTCATGGCGCAGAATCTCTGACAGAAATGCAGCAGTTCCTCCCTCCAGCGCAAGGTCTTCCAACTCCCGATGAAGCCGTGCGAGTTCAGCCCGGCGCTCGCTCGCCCACTCCTGATAGCGGGTTTTCAACATCACATCGATTTCGTCGACCCCACCCGCCACCGCAAGATCAGGATCCCTCATCGCCGCAATGACAGCTGCTATATTGCTTTCCCCGATCCCGCTGGCAGGCCAGTGCTGTCCGTCTCGCAAACGACGCAGCATCTCACGCGCGTCCAGCAGTCTGGTCAGCACATTCATCGGCATCAGGAACCTGCCGAAGACGAGCACTTTCTCGCCGGCCCGTGTATAGGCCTCGATTTGTCTCACAGCCGCCAGGATCGCGGGGTGGCTATAGATGTCGTTGCTCTCAGCGGTGAAAGCTTCCGTCCAAAACCCCGCCGGACCAACGAGGTTTGCATCTGTCATGCCTGAAGGGCTGTCTTCCTCATCCTCTCCAAAGCCGAACCCATACCCCTGGGCAACGGCGAGCCTGACCCGTTTCACACGCGGATCATCCTGAGGGAGTAACGACAGCGCCTCAGCCGCACAAAAGCGGCGCAACCAGTCACGGGTAAAACCCTCTGCCTCCGGTGAAACCGGGATATCGATGACCTCACGATAATCACCATGACTGTCTTTGAAGACGCAGAATTCGGGGTCACTGCGTTTGTCCCGGCGCAGGACATATGGTCGCAATGCTGCATAGAACTGCCGGGCGGAGGTCTCGAATTCCCCGGTCAGCGTCTCGTCCAGTTCTTCGGTTTGAATCCGACGAACAACATCCACATAGCCGGTGATCCATTCCGTCAGCTCTGCGAGCGCAGTAATATCCTGATCGTCATCGCGACCATTGAGCCGCTCCAGCGTGTCGATCCACTGGCTGGAGTCCAGCTCGACCGGGGTTGCGGTCATGCCCAGACGAAAAGGATCATCCGCTTCCCAGCTTACCGGGCCGAGAATGCGCGAAAGGCTTGAATCTGCGCCGCGCGCCTTGTGGGCTTCGTCAACGACTATGAGATCAAACTGACCCAGGCCATAGCCGATCAGCGGCAGGATCCTGTTCTTGTAATCGTCCGCCGAAAGCCATTTCTGATCGCCGTTAATGGCATCGCGCGGCAGTTCGTGGTCCAGAATCGTTTGGGCAATGTGCCGCGCCGCACGGCGACTGGCATATACATAGCCCACCTCACCCGAATGGAAATTTTCGCGCATGAAGTTGCGCCGTCGGCCGTCAATCAGGCGGGCGACGTTGGGTAAGAGTTCCCGGCGCCAGCCTCCAGCGGGGCCTTCTCCACGATTGGGAAACTGCATGTTCGCGAAGGAATGAGAGATCATTATGATCTCTTCGGCGGCCCAGCCGTTCTCCGGCAACTCACGCTGCTTGCGGCGATCCGAAAGCCACTCCTTATGGCTGTGTAACCGTCTTGCGCTCCCCTCCGCATCGGTATCGTGCAAGAAACCGGAGATGAAACCATCATAGCTGCGCAGCGGCAGCAATGTCTTGTCGTCGGCGTTGAACCGTTTCAGTTCCTGTTGCCATTGTGCCCCAAGGCCCGCAGGCAGAACAATGGCGCTGCGTCCGCCCGCCTCCCGCACCGCTGCGATCAGCGCCGCCGCAATGCGGGTCTTGCCCATACCCACCTCATCAGCCAGCAGGGCCGAGCGTTGGCCCGCCCGGATACGGCACGCTAGTTCTGTGACACTCGCCTTCTGGCCATGATCTAGCAGGGTATCATCAGACGTCCCTGCGATACGATCCAGAATGCTCGCGGCCTCGTTCCAGTCCACCATCACGCGGCCTCCCGTTCCCAGAGCGATGGGTAAGCGCTGAGCTCCCACGCGACGGACACCGCCAAAAGCGCATCTCTCAATAGGTCTGGCGAAACCCCTTCCGGGCGCATACGCGGATCTCCCAGAGCAGGCAGTGGATTTGCCCTGGCGTTCCGGAAGAACTCGAGCATCGTTCTTTCGCGAGACGCGATAGCGCAAAGGTTCTGTTGCAACTCCCGACACCACCTTTGCCAATCCCGCGGGTCCAACCTTGCCTGTGTCTCACAAAGACGCACCAGAAGTTCCATCATCCTGCGAATGGGATAGGCAGCTGGCGGAGCTTCGGTGGTATCTGAGGCGTCGGTGAGCGGCTCTTCGCCTTCCTCACCCTCATCTTCGCTGTCAGCATCACCTGGCTCGGGAAATGAGCCAAGGCTGGCAAGGATATCTTCGACCGACATATCGGAGGGGCGAGCGACAACAAGTGCTTCGGAAGAAATGACAGGCAGCCGCCAGCCGCCCTCCGCGAGTGTCACAATCGCTGGAGCCGGTGCAGGCCATGGACAAGGTGTCTGGGCCTGAGCCGCATCGACACCAATCACCATCACCGATTTGTCTTCGGGGGCCGAGAGCACCCCGTCTTGCCATATAAGCCACGCAACTGGCGGCTGGGTTTCTGGCTCATCGGGGCGCACAAAGCCTTCCCCTTGCTGCAGGGCCTCGGGCGTCACCACATCAGTGAACTGGATCGGCAAAACAGCGGCGATACCGTTCCGCGTGTCTCTGCGTCGCGGCCATTTCAGTCCTTCCGGCAGATCGACGATCACACCTGCCTCAAGGTTTCCCCCGGCGCTTGCGGCACGCTCAAACCCGTTCATGCTCAGATTGCCGGATCCAAGATAAGCCCGTCCCGAGGCCTCGGCCTCGCCCGACGCCAGCACCACAAATTTTGCATGCAGGCACCCATCAGTTCCATGCAAGACAGAGCGCGGAGGGCGCAAGTTCCAGCCTGCGTCAATCAAGGCACCGGCCCGGGCAGCAAGCCCCTGACAGGAGGACGGGTTAAGAAACAGGTCGAGAGCCGCTGTTTTCGTCAGGGATTTCTCCTGCACCAATGCGCGGCGCAGTCGCTCTGGCAGGCCAGCAGCACCATCGCCGTCGCTCTCGAAATAGCCAGACCCGAGGATGAGACGGTCGGCCTTCTTTTTGGTACCCAGGCGCTCGATCACCTGAGGAAACAGCGCCTGATTGCGGCTGTCGATGAAGCGGGGACGCGCGGATGACCTAGGCAAGGCTGTGATCGCGGCCTCCAGCAGGGCGTCTGGCCGGTGCCCGTCAAAACTGCGTTCGATCAGGGCGCAATCTGCCCGCTCGCGCAGCCATCCAAACATCTCATGCGCAGCGCGGATATCGGCAATGTCCTGTGCGTCAGGCACAGCAGAGTCCAGATCGATCAACCAGAACAGGTCGATGCTGCGAGTAAGCGGATCCTGTGTCCAGTTCCCCGTGCTGACAGCGAGACGAATGACATAGCCATCTCCGCCGCGCTTGCGAAAACCCAGAAGCGCCACCTTGGCATGGAGAAGGTTGTAGCCGCGTCCCACGAGGCGCATCCACATCCAGGCAAGTCCCGGAACGTCCGAGATCGCATTCACTGTTGGATGGATGAAGGCGGCCAGCACCGGGCGCGCCATCTCGCCTGTGAATGTTCGGCGGATCTGCCCCAGGACCTGCCGCGTCGCGGTGAAGCCGCACATAAGGCCAAAGTCGCCATAACAATCTTCGGGCGGCATGAAGAGGGAGTAGAGCGTCGTGTTCTGCATCAGACGGCCTCCGATCCCGCGTCACGGCTGCCCGGGTTCACCTTTCCGGACAGCTCCGTCACCAGACAATGAAGATTGTGCAGCCGGAAAAGCTGCGGCGCGAAGGCCTCGTCCTGAGGGGGCCGATTCTCGTCCTGGGTCTCCGAGCTGCCCCGCAACTCGCCCGCAGCCGGCCCGAGAACAATGTGGCCTTCGCGCTGACAAATCACGGTAGAATCGCGCTCGGCCAGCCTCTGAATCAGCTGCTGATCGGACAGATTTCGGATTTCCGCGATAAATCTGCGGCTAGTCTCCTCATTGCCCTGATTGACAAGCGCGCCTTTTGCCGAGGCCAGATCTCGCAATTGTTTCAGCGGCTCGGTGGCGACTTCGGCTGCGTCCGCTTCTGACAGGCGCACAGGCTGATTATCGTCGCGAAGCTTCAGCAGATGCTGTTCCAACTGGTCCAACACCGACAACGCAGCATCGCGCAGATCCATAAAAGCCGCTCCTGCGCGCAAATCCGACCAATGATCCGGCGCCAGCCCCGCCAATGCGGTTTCCTGGTCCAAATGCGCGGAGCTGGGGCCAGTGCCGAGGCGCGCCAGGGCCCGGCGCCGGGTCGAGCCGGGATCATTTCCGTCGAGCAATCGGGCAAGGATCAGTTTACGCACCGCTTCCGGGACAGCCCCAACAGGGGAAAGCACTGCCAGGGCCTCCTTCAGGCCATGTGGCTGTCTGCCATGCGCCCAGGCACCAAGCAAACGGCGCGGTTCTTTCATCGCATTTAGCTCCAACAGCTCTCTGCCAGCGCTATGTATGCGGAACGCGCCGTAGCGGCTGCCCTGCACGAATCCCAGTGCGACCAGAGGTTGCACCATCGCCATGCGGATCGGCTGAACCACATAAGTTCCGCGACGCCTGAGATTGTGGAAACTGCTATCCTTCAAGCCCTGCATCTTCCTCGCCCCTCGCACGCGGCGATCCTGCGGGCCCGCGATGACTTCAAGCATGACGCGCGCTTCGACCGCGTTGCCGACAGGTAGTGCCGGCACACCAAGTTCCTCGGCGATAGAGATCGCCAGAACCGACCAAAGGATGGGCATGGGAAACCACATGCCGCCGATTCCGGGGACCGCCCGATCATTGAAATGACGAACCGCCGCCGCAAGCCCGAGGTTCTGCTGGCGCCGTTGCGAAACCACGGTATCGGGCGCAAGTATTCCCCAGGGCATCAGTTAACTCTGGCCTGTGCGAAAGCTCCCGCTGACGCGCCCTCATCTGCCAGTTCCAGCCAACCGTGATCGACCCAGAACACCGCCACGCCCTGCAGCGGATGCTGCGGGTATAGTCCGGCCAACAGTCCGGCATAGCTGGAAAGCTGTGGCCAATAGGGGCCGAACCCGACACCGCCGCCGCCGGATTTATGGTCGATCAGCATCGCGCCTGCCGGGCCGATGGCGAGAAGGTCGAGGGCACCGGGGATCTCTGCACCCTCGGGCGTGTGGCCAAGCACCGGAATCTCGGCGCGCAGATCCGTATAGCCCTGATCGACAAGCCAGGCTTTCAGCGCCGTGGCGCGCTCGGCCACTAGCGCAAGAGTGGCGTCGTCAAGCCCGGTCGCGAGAGCCAAAGCCGGGGCCAGATCGGGCCGGGTCAGGTATGTGCGCAGCGCCAGATGCAGTGCTGTGCCGCGGTAGGCATCGTTCAGTGCCTTTGGCCAGGGTGCTCCGATGTTGATACGGCGGGACACGGGCGGCACCCCCGCACTACGGGTTTGCGAGGGCTGCAGCCGCCAGGGCGTCAGCGGTGTCACGGGCAACGGCGCAGCGGCACCAAGGCGCAGCGCCGGGGCCGCCCCACCGCCAACATATTCGGTAAATCCCGCCTGTTCAGGCAGCTGCGTGATGACCGCCGGGCAAACCACGCCATTGATGCGCAGGCTGCCCGCCCCGATCTGCGGCGCGCAAGTATCGGACAGGATATGAAACAGGTTCGTAGCCTCGGGCGCGTCTTCTTCGCGGTCCTTCAGAAAACCCGGCCATTCCAGCACCAGCCGGTCACGGGCACGGGTCAGGGCGACATAGAGAAGGTTTTTCGCATTGGCTTCAAAATCGGCGCGACGGTCTTCGATGAAACGGCGGGTCGCCTCGGGCGCGGCAAAGCCGGGCGTGTGGATCAGGCTCGCGGACCCCAGCACCACCGCCATATCGTCGATGCGGTCCAAGGCATCGAAACGGGTCGCAGTGGCCCCCGCACGTTCCTCGATACCATAGTCGAACTCTGCGACGACAGTGATCGGCCATTCCCGCCCTTTGGAGGCATGCCAAGTGACGATCTCCACGGCCTCGGCGCTGTTGGCGGAAGGATCGGGATGACGGTCGAAATCGCGCTCGCCTCCACGGGCGTCGAGCCAGCCGAGAAAGACCTTGGCAGTCTCGCCGTGGAACCCCGAGGCGGATTTGAGATCGCGATGCGCGGCTTCGAACTCACCCGCCTCAGCCTCTAGCCGCATAAGATCGGCGCGGGATTGGGCGGCGTCAGGCTGACGTTCGGCCCAGAGGCGCAGGCCGGCGGCATCCAACACCAGATCAAGGGCCGCACCCACCGGCAGGCGGGCCAAAAGGTTCGACAGAGCGGCGAGCCGCATCAGCACCGGGTCATCCACCAGCCGCCCTTCCATTTGGGCGGATAGCGTCTCCTGCAAGGACAGCGGGTCCGGGCCAAGCGTGCGCAAGAGCAGCCCGGCATGGATATCCGCCGGATTGGCGGCAAAGGCCAGCGCGGCGCGGGCGGCAACAATCACCGGACTTTTCGCCCAGCCATCCTCGGCGATCCGCACCGGAACGCCGCGCGCGCGCAGTTCCTCGGCATAGCGGGCGGCGGTGGTGTGGCGACAGACCAACAGCGCGATATCCGAGGGCCGAGCCGGTCGGGCGGCCTTCGTGTGGCGGTCGGTGATAGTCTCAGTATCAGTCAGGATACGGGCGATGCGCTCGGCGATGTGTTCTGGGGGCTGCGAATACTTTTGTGAGCGCCGTCCCTGCGTAGCGTTCAGCACCTCGATCGCGGGACCTGCGACCGGATCACGGGTCGGTGCCAGTGGGTTATAGCCCGCGCCAAAGAGGCCCGCCCCCATCGCATTGACGAATTGCATGACGGCCGGCGTCGAGCGCCAGTTGCGGTCGAGTGGCTGGGTCGCATCGGGGTTAGCCGCCGCAAGCGCCTGCGACAGGCGCGGATCGGCCCCCTGAAAGCCCATGATCGACTGTTTCACATCGCCCACAAGCAGGGTGCGCGGTGCGTGCTGGCCAAGCTGCCACAGCAGCGCGAATTGCACCGGGTTGGTGTCCTGGAATTCGTCAATGATGACGCAGTCGATCTCGTCCAGCACCGCCTGACGCACGGCGGGGTCGGTGCGCAAGAGCCGCTCGGCCCCCGTGATCATATCGGCGAAGTCGATCAGGCCGAGCGCCTTTTTGCGGGCCTCATAGGCCGCCATCACCTCTTGCGCGCAGGCGATCAGGCAGGACAGGTGCAGCTTGGCATCCTCAAGCGGGCCGGGATGCGAGGGCAGGACATCCGCCGCCGCCATGATGGCCGTGGCGAGGTCGTCATACCCGTCGGGCGTTTTCGTGCGGCTGTTTGAGGTGAAAAGCCCGCGCAAGTTCTGCCAGATACCCCAGTCAAGGGCCAAAAGCCCCGGATCACGCGCCACCCGCCGGAAAAGCGCGAGGTTCTTTTCCAGCGTTTCCTTCGGACCTTTGGCCGCAACGGTAGCCATGCCGCCCTCGGGGAAGGCAGTGATCATGGCTTGAACGGCGGTCTCGAGTGAGGCGCCAGCCGCCGCAGGGTCCTCCAGCACCGGGCCATAAACCGCATCCAGCCGCGCCAGCGCCGGGGCGATCAGGCCGGGGTCACGCCCCTTGTCGCCAAGGCTGCGCAGAAGGTCGATTATCGACAGCACCCGGCCGCGCAACGAATCTTCGACCGTCTCGCCCTTCACGAAGTTCGGGGCATAGCCAAACCGCTCGGGTTCGGCCTTGATCGGGTCCAGCGCCTTGGCATGGGCCAGCGCCTGCCGGATCAAGAGATCACGCTCGGCATCGCCCAAATGACGCGGCTGCGGCGAGGCGCCCGCCGCCAGTGCATGTTCGGTCAGAAGGCGCAGGCCCAAGCCGTGGATGGTCGAGACATAGGCGCGTTCCACCGCCATCGCCTCGGCCACCAGCCCATCGGCCAAAAGGCCGGCGCGGATCCTCTCGCGAAGCTCGCCCGCCGCAGCCTCGGTGAAGGTCACGGCAAAAATGCGCTCGGGCCGGACGATGCCACGTTTCACCCAGTCCGAGAGCTGGGTCTTGATGCGGTGGGTCTTGCCGGCGCCGGCGCCTGCAGGGACGATGACCAGACCATGATCTGCGTTGGGGGCCATGGTCATTCCTCCTCGACCGGGCGGATGAAGGCGGTGACAAGGGCGGAGCCATCGGTCAGCGCATATGGGGTGAAGCCGGCTTCTTTCTTGAAGAAGGCCGCATCCTCAGAGGTGTTCAGCACGACCCGTCCTGCACCAAGTTCGGCCAAGCGCTCCGCCAGCTTGGCTACCGCCCCGGCATTCACCGCATCGCCCATGTCGCGGGCGGGCGAGCCCTCGGGCAAGACCAAACCCGAAGTCAGCAGCCCGCCATCATTCATCAGGTGATAGGCGACCGCCACCTTGCGGCCGATCAGCGGGTCCATGCCGTCACCCTCGCGCCGCATGGGCCGCGCTATCATATCGGCGTAAAGCCCTGCCTGCAGATCCCAGCCCGCCTCCATCCGCTGCCGTCGGCCCTTGGTGCCGCTTTTCTTGTGATCGATGATCAAGAGCGCACCATCAGGCAGTTCAAGGATCGCGTCGGCCTTGCCATGCAGATTGATGCCATGCGCCTCACCGGCCAGCCAGATTTCATTGCCGATGATCCTCGCTTTCAGCGCAAGCAGATGGTCGCGCCAGCGCAGGGCCGCCGCCATGATCTCACGCTCCAGCCCGCGACGCTCCATCTCCCATGAGGGGCTGCGCAGATAACCCGCGTGCCGGGTCAGCGCCCGGCCATAGGCCTCGGGGATGGCAGTTGCCAGCGCCTCCGGTTCGGGGATCGGTTGGTCTTTGAGAAAGACATTTTCAAAGACATCATGGGCGATATTGCCCTTGGCCATCACGTCGAGTTCCTCGGCAGACCAGGACATATCCTCGGCCCCGACCTCGGCCAGAAGCCAGGCGAGAGGGCTGACCAGCAGCGTCTCGAGCCGCGAAGGCGATTGCGGTTTGGCGGTGCCGTCAACGCGCCGCCGCAGGGACAGAAGGTCATGCCCCGGGAAATCGAGAGCCTCGGGCAAGTTCGCAGGTTCCGGCACCGGAATCAGTGTGTGATATGCGACCGGCCAGTCCGCCGGGTTCAGCCGCGACAGATCGATGATCAGATCGCTGGCATCCTCGACGCCCGCCACCGCCCGCGCGACGAGCGACAGCCCCGCCGAGGGTTGCAAGCGCCCGCCTGCCAGATCGCGCCAGGGGATCAGGAATGTGACGCTTTCGGATACGGCCTGAAGCTGCTGGTCAAAGATCTGAAGGCCCTGCGCCAACCCTTCGGCCCTGCCACGGAGTTGAAGGCCGGTGGCATCGCGGATCGCCGCAATCTCGCTGTCGAGAAACAGCGGATTGGCGCGCGGACGGGTAGGATAGAGCCCGTCGGTGAAATCGCTGACGATCAAATGGCGGCACGGGCGCCAGGGCGTCTCGAAGGCAGACCAAAGGCTGGCGCCTTCAAGATTGCGGTCGGGGTCCGCAACCGTGGGCGGCATGACCTGAATGCCACGCAGGATCGCCTCCCAATCGGGGCTTCCCTCGCCGGGCGGCACGGTCAGCCGCGCGCGCACCTGATCGCCCTGCCCGATCCGCTCGCAGATCCGGTCCAGCAGGAAGCGCAGTTGCTGCAGGCTGCCGGCCGAAGCGCGGATATCGTCCCACAGTTCCTTATGCGCGGGCGTGCCAGTGAGGATGGTCCCTCGGAAATCGCCATTCATCAGACCTTCTGCGAGATCGCGCCCGGTCTGGACGGACCAGGGCATCAGGGGAGAAAGCGCGAGGCTCGCCAGAACCATAGCCGGGGTCGGCGGGCGTTTCGCGAGGGCCAGATGCAGCGCGGTCTCGCCAATGACATCTCGCTCGGGTAATTGGCCCGGAAGACCCGAGAGCGGCACTCCCTGGGCTGAGAAAGCGCGCGCGATCTGGCGCAGATCATCGCCCGACAGCACGGCGATTTCACGGGCCGAAACGCCGGACTCAATCAGCGCCCGGGCTTTGGCGGCGGCGAAATCGGCGCAGGCGGCGGGATCGCGCAGACCATAGAACGCGAGGCTGTCATCCAGAACCCCGGCCTCGATATCCTGCGCTGAAACACCGCCTTGCAACGCGTGCAGGCGGCTGCCGATTGCGGCCCGGGGCGTATAGGCGCTTGCGGGAACAGTGCCGAACTCGTCCCGCAACCGGGCAAAAAGCGCCTGCAGCGCCGCAGGAGCTAGAGGATCCAGCGAACCTTCAACCACCGGCAACGAGCCCAGGAACGACCCATGCGGCAGGGCCAGCACATGGGAAATCGGTGCCAGCCCCTCTGGCAGCGCATCCCCCAACCTTTGCCACAACGCGACCAGCGCCAAGAGATGCCGCTTTGCGCGGCTGTCTGGCAGGTGATCGACGTTCGGCACCTTCAGATCCGGCGTGGCCAGCACAAGATCCGTCAGCGCGGCGGTCACCGCCGAGATCGTCTCGACAGGCGCATTGGCAAGACTTTCGGCCCAGACCGGGTCAGGCGCTTCGGCAATGGCACGCCCCGGCGCCCATTCGGCAGAAATGGGGGCAAGGGACAATTCGGCAAGACCGGTATCGGTCAGGCGGTATTGCAGGCCGGAGCGCGGATCAGTGACGAGGAAGGGGTAGTGCATGAATGGCCTGCAATCTGCGGATCAGGAAAACTGTAACGAGGATGAGGGCTTGGGCATCGAGGTCTACTTCTTGCTTCCGGCCGAGCGCGTAGCCGAACCTGCACCGCCAACACGGTCGACCAAGCTAAAGGTTCTCGACATAAGTCACGTAGAAGCCACGGACCATCCGGTGCTCCTGCATCCGTTCTCCCAGCGAGAAACCGTTCATCTTGCGAGGCGTTGGCTGGAAAATATCCAATCCGCGATCCAGAACCATCTTCCAGCCAGTATCCGTCGTGATGTCGCGTGCATGGAGAGTGCCGCTCCCATCGAAGGCCCATGTGAAATCGACGCCCGTGCCTGTGCAGGCTTCAGCAATCCCGTCCAGGCACTCTCGCTGCTCCTGAATGTTCCCATCGTCCGGAGCCGTGACAAGATGCACAGCGATCTGATCTTCAGGCTGTTTGCGCCTGATCAGCATCTCGATCAGTTCCATTACGTTGCGCGCCTGATGGAACTTCCGGATATAGGGGTCTGTGATGATGATCCGCGTCGCGCCATCCGTCCAAGGACCAAAGATCTTGTCGAAACTGATGCCCTTGCGGTTTTCTGTGAAAACGACATGTCCGGGAGTTGGGGGGGAGTGCGGGGCAGCGGTAACGGTAGGCGCTGCGGAAGCAGCCGCCGTTGAGACCGGCTCTGCCGGTACCGACCCAATCTCTTGTTGATTCACACCGTCACTTCCATCGTCGGTTGATCGACGGTGGTAGAACTGGGGGAACTCCTCTTCCTCGAGCGTGGTTACGGCGCGTTTTGCGCCATCAGAGGCGATGTAATGGAAATCTGCTGCCTCAAAGGTGCTGTCGATCCGCAGGAGCTGGTCCTTCACCCGCTTGCGGCATTCAATCGCAAACCGCAGCAGCTCTTCAACTTCGGCTTCTGTCTCGCCTCCATTCGGGAAGATCAGCTTCAGCAGGCCTGACATGGTCTTGTTGATCGCGGCGCGGTCCCGGATATGGGTCTGAACCGGAATGGTGAAATAGCGATCTGGCCGGTGCGAGAAGTCCTCCGCACGCAGATGGCGCAGGATTTCGGCGAGATAGTCGACAATGAACCCATAGCCAGATGTGAACATCTCACCCCGGATGATGTCGACCTCCCATCCAGGCAGATAGGCGTGCAATCGATCGATAAAGGCGCTGTCGTGGAACTGCGGCGGCAGAGCTTCGAACAGGTCCGTATTTTTCAGCATCCAAGGCACGTTATGGTCCGTGTTGCCGACGAAGGCGAAGCTGGCCTCGGCGCCCATCGGATTTACACCACGAGAGAACTGCTTGTTTGCCATGTAGTTCTTCATGATATCGACAAGCGCCTTGTTCGCCGTCTTCTCGCGGCCGGCAAATTCGTCAAAGGCCACGACATCCCAAAAGCCGACCAATCCGATCCGCCCATTGGAATTGTTCACGAAAAGCTTGGGAACCGTGATTTCACCGCCCGAGATCAGCTGACCATGTGGTGAAAACTCGGAATAGATATGAGATTTTCCCGTCCCCTTGGGGCCAAGCTCGATGAGGTTGTAGTTACGCTCAACAAATGGCACCAGGCGCAACAGTTGCAAAAGCTTTGACCTGCGCCCGAACAGTGACGGGTCAAAGCCGATGCTCTGCATTAGCAGATCGATCCATTCCTCCGTGGTGAACTTGTCACGCGTCTCGCGATAGCCGTCATAGTCCACGCGGGCGATCTGGATCGGCTTCAACGTGTCGATGATCCAGGGAGATATCCTGCTGTCTTCCGAGAATTCGTACTGCACATCGGCGATGCACCAAATACCCGTAACCAGCAGTTTCGGATGTGCCTTGACCGTGGCACTGTCGATGGCAACCCGCTTGATTCCGAGGTTTTCGAAAACCGCTTCATAGGCATCAGTCTTTTCATTCAGCGCCACGCTAACCTGATCGATGACCTTGTAGCGGCCTCGCTCCTTGATCGTCGACTGAACCAGCCCCGCTTCGGAACGATGGACGTAGTGCTTGCGCAGGATGTCCTTGACCGTTTCAATGCCTGTCGCAATCGAGGCTTCGTCATCGGTCGCGCAATACTGGCCGAGAAGGTATTCGAGCACATAAGTGGGGACAATGGCGTTCCCCTTCACGGCCTTCACCAGGTCCTTACGGACCACGAAACCGGCAAAATGCTCATTGATCTTGTCATCAAGGGTCGACATCGGCACCTCAGAAATCGAAATCTGTACTGATCCCGCGTTTCAGCAGCAGCGGCTGCGAAGCGTGATCTTCGAAATGGCTGGTCTTGCCGATGCGCGTTCGCAGCTTCAGGAAGACTGTCTGATTGTTATAGGCGTCTGCCGCCTTGGACAGCAGGAAGCTCCGCGACAGCTCGCGCTCGCGCGGGTTCTCAGACGTGAAATCGAATTCCAACTCGGCTTCGTCTGAGATGAGTGTTTTATCGTCGGCAAAGATGGCTGCATGCACCTGCCGGGGCTGCTGCTTGTCGGTCACTGGCTCCGCCTGATAGAAGGTGACCTGGATCTGGCCCGTGGTGATCTGAGCACGGGGTGGCGGAATGATCTGCACCGAAACCTGTCCGACATCCTCCTTGCGCTGCTTGCCGACACGCAGGACCGGCAGGACGATCTCCTGCAGGCTCGCCCCGCCATGGACAAAGCGGCTGCCCGATCCTTTGACGCGCAGGCGGTTGATCGAGTTCGGGATCAGAATGTCCTGCTCACCTTCCAGCCCAAGCTGTGCAGCAGAGAACTTCTTCATGCCGCCACTGCTGTTAAGGCTCCGGCCGATCACGAAGCGCCGGTTTCGTGTAACGATCTCGCCCTCCGGCTCGCTCAGCGCGAAGCCGCTTTCTTCCAGAGCCTTGTGCTGCCACAGGAAGCCGTGATCGGCGGTGATCAGGATGTTCGAGAAATTGGCCGAAGTCAGCTTCCGCACCAGCTTCACCAGATCCTCGATGGCAGCCTCTGCCGCAGCTGGGACATTTTCCTCCGTGGCGAGCTTGTCGCCAATCGCGTCGATCTGGTTGTGATACAGATAGAGGACATCATGATCCCGGAAGAGGTCTTTGCCCTCCGATGATCCCAGATTCATGAAATCCTTAGCCGCGAGAACCTTTACCCGGTCTCCAGCCCGGCCCGCAGCAAGCGCCTTTTCACGCGCAGCGGCCCCCATGGTGCTTTCACCGTCCAGCAGCACCAGATCATTGTCGTCGCGGATCGCCAGTTGTCGGTGCGGCAACAGCGCCGCCATACCAAGCTGCGTGTAGCTCGGCAAAACCCCGATCATCGGCTTCAGTTCAGCATCGAACCGATTGAGCTTGCGTATCTCGCGCAGTGCCTCTTCGGCCACCTCATAGCGCAGCGCATCCGAGATAATGACAACGACCTTCTGATCCTTGCGCCGGTATTCAGCAGCCTGCCCCCGGTAAAAATCCACCTGACGTGGAAAGCCCGGGACCGCCCAGTCCGTGAGGCGAGCCACCTGATCCTGCCAGGCATCGTTCAACTTGAGCACGAAATTCGTGGTGTAGCGGTTCTCAACCGCCTCATAGAGCGCCGACAGCAGCCCCGACTGACCGCTTTTCTGCATGTGATAGATGAACTTGCGATAGAGCTGGTCCAGTCGAAACCAGCTTGCGGAATAGCGCTTCACACCATCGGACAGGCTGGTCATCGTCAGATCAGCCTCGGCCAGCGCCTGCTGAAACTCGGTCGCATAGCCAATGGCCTGATAGACATCCGCGTAACGGCTATACCAATGGCTCTGGCGGCGATCGCGCACCCATTTCAGAACATCTGTCGCGGGCAGGCTCTGCTGGGCCAGCCCCTCAACGATGGCGACGACGATCCGCCGATCCACTTCCTCGAAATGATCATGCGGCATCAGGGTGCGGAAATCGCGGGAGGCCAGATCGTCCCTGATCTTCAGCACGTCCTGATAATCGCCCGACAGCTTCTCGAACGCTTCACCCCACCGGCGCGAGGCGCTCCAGCGGCGGAACATCAGAGCGGCATCGGTATTCAGGGGCGCAGCCTCCCCCATGGCCCGCGCCCAGGTGCTGGAAAACAGCGTGATGGCGAAATCCTGAAAATCCGGGGTATCCGTCCTATAGCCGTAGCGCGCCGAAACCTCTTTCCAGAAAAACTCCGCCAGCCCAACCCGGTCGATGAGCCGCAGTGAATCATCCTGTCCATCAGCCAGTTCAGCCAGCAACGCCTCGATCACCGTATCGAGATCGCCATCCGCACCGGCGCAGACCGCCAGCATCTTGCGGCGAACATCGTTGGCGCTCTGCGACGGGCGCTCGCGCTCGATGGCGCGCAGGGCTTCCAGCCGCTTGCCGGAACGGTAGAATTCGGCGTGATCGCGCACGGCGGCTTCATATTTCGCCGAAATGCCCAAATCCGCCACCCAGATAGCCGCCTGATCGGCGCGAAAGACGGCGCTCGCCAGTTGCACATCCAGCAGCCAGTTCTCGGGCATCGGCGGCTCGGGGCCATCCTTGTAGAGCAGGAACCGCGCCTTCGGCTGCTGCCGCAGCACGCGGTATTTCAGGCCGAACTCGTTGTTGGCGATCTCCAGCTTGGTCACGCCGGGCAGATCAACCGCATCGAATGCCGTGCGCAGATCGCGGGCGGCGTCATACCAGAAAACGATGCGATGGCCCTGATCCTCATAGAGCCGCATCAGGCCGGCGGTGATGCGGTCAGTCATCCGCAGCCTCCAGCCCCTTGATCGGCTTCAGCGCACCGGCGAACAGCGGATAGTTGCGCTTCACACCGTCATCGAGATCGATGGCGATCTTCTGCTGCGCCATCGGATAGACGACATCGCGTTCCCATTCGGTCAGCTCGGCGATCTGCTTGATGACCGTGGCCGTTTCCTTCTGCGCCTTTGTTTGCTGGGCGGGTGTAGCGGCAGGATCGTCGGCCAGCTTCTCCAGCCGGGCGCGCTCCACCTCCAGCTTATGGATGAATTCGCGCACATACTGATTCAGCACGACGGAGACGGTGTCGGGCCGGTAGCGGTGCATATAGATCAGTGCATTGAAGCTGCCCTTGGGGCTGGAGAACATCCAGTAGATCGGGCGCTTCTTGTAGCGGCGCACGTGATAATCGAAGAAATCCTTCGTGAACCAACGGCGCAGATCCTTGCCAAGTGCCGTCTCAACGAAGGCGAGGTTTTCGCGGAACTTCGCCTCGCCAAAGGTGATGCGCAGGAAGTCACGGGCGCGCGTGACGATGTCATCGGCGAACCAGTCGGCATCCAGCACCGGGATGACATTGTCGCGGTCTGGCGCGAAGCTGGGTTCCGGCACACGGGCCAGATACTCCTCCATCCCTTCGCCCTGATTGGCGAGGATCAGGCCGGGCGCGTCGAGACTGTAGCGCCCGAACATGCAGCCCACGGCATAGTGGAGGAATTCGGCCACAGTATCCTCACGCAGCCGCGCCTCACGCTCCTCTTCCGTGCCCTTCACGCCATAGCGATAGGCCGGGTTGCACGTGAGGGTGATTTCCTCAATCGGCACCTCGGGGGTCAGCTCGTCCTGCAGACCATAGGCGTCGATGAAGATGCGGTTGTTCTCCTCCTCCAGCCGCTGCATCTCATCGGTCATGCCTTGCCAATGGGCGCGAAGCCGGGCGAAAGAGCCGGCCAGCGTCTGATCCCGATGCTCGGGCGAGAGGAGCGGCAGAGTGGTGAAATCCCAAGAGGTTTCGTAGGCATCCCAGTCGGATTTACTAAGATCGATGCAGGCTTCGGTGACACTCTTAAGCGCATCACCGTTAGCCTTTATCTTGGCTGGCAATATCGGGAGCGACTTAAGGTTCCCGACTTGAAAGTTGAGGGTCGGATTGAGTGCTCGCAAAATATTGTAGCAGAGATTGCTACAAAGAAATCCGGTAACCAACTTGGGCGTATCTACAAACAGTGAAGAGCCGCTTACATCAAAAACAAATCCGGGATACGTGTAACGCGCTGCAAAGCTCGAACTCGAAATGAAGGTCCAAGTAACGCCTTCAAGAAAATAATGACTTTTCCCGTCATGGCGATGGCCCGAGAAAGTGGCCATCAGACTGTTGCCGAATTCGTCATATCTCAGGACATACTCACAATTGCCGAACCACTTTCGAAATTCTCCACCTTTGTTATACGGAAACCATTTATCTCCGCTCGCAAGTGCGGCGTCTCTGGACTGGTGACGCGACCCAAATTCTTGAGCGTTGACTTCCGACCAAAGACGCACAACTTCTTCATTCTTTCCAGTTGACAGGCCGTGTTTGACCTCAGCGCTCTCCTTAAGGGTTTCCGCCTCTTCGAAGATCTTAAAATATCTTTCGCTTAGCCAATATGCGATTGGGCTACCCGGTATTTTCTCGAAATCTTCCGCCGAGGCGCGGTGAAACCAGCCGCAGTTCGGATTTTGAATTGCTTCTTTAAGCTGCGCTTCTTTTTCAGCCTCGGAACTTCCATCTACAAGGCGGATGAATGTGCCTTCGTGATCCAAGCTATGAGCATTCTCGATCACGAATGCAGTGGTGGAAACCACCGCTCCACCGATGCTGTCAAAAGCCCGCTCTCCCAAATGTGCCATGGACAAGATCATGGCATCCGACAGCAACTTCACGCGTAGTTTTTCATAGGACGACAGGAACATCCAAGACTGCATGTTTATCATCGCCATCAGGCCGCGCTTAGCGCAAAGCCCAAGCGCTCGCTCCATGAACACAGCGAAAAGATCGGACTTGCTTTCTGGATAGCTGGCCTTGACGAAATCGCCCAGTTTTCCGTTCATACCTTTGCCGCCCATATAGGGTGGGTTGGCGACGGCGACGTGATACTTCGGCCCCAGCGCCTCGGCCATGCGCAGCACGGCCACAACGCGTTCCTGCACCTCCTTCAGCAGCAAATCGGCCCCGAAATCACGCGCCTCCACCACGCGCAGCGCCTCGGCCGGATCGCGCAGCTTAGGCACGATCAGAGAGCCAAAGTTCTTGGCCCGCTCGAACTGCCCCAGCGTCTCGCGCAATTCATCGGTGAACAGATCCTTGCCCACCACGGCGGCCACGTCTTGCATCTCGGCAGGCGTGAAGCGCACATCCTGCAACACGACGATGTCGGGCTTTTCCTCCATCCGCAGGAATCGCCGCCGCCCCAGCCTTGCCGCCGCCTTCATCGACATGGCAAAGGCTGCCAGCGCGCCGGCGCGGTCGTCAATCTCGATTCCGGTCAGGTTATGCTTCAGGATCAGGCCGGGAATCTCGGCCGCATCATGGCCTTCCTCGGCATAGATTTCATAGAGCAGGTCGAAGGCATAGGTCAGCATATGGCCCGAGCCACAGGCCGGATCGCAGATGCGGATATCCTCGGGCCGGGTGATGCGCAGGAAATCCGTCTCCGGCTCTTCCGGCGCGATGTAATAATCCATCTTCGCCGCCAGCTTCGATTGCGGGCGGTTCAGCAGCCACAGCCGCCCCAGCGAGTTTTCCACCAGGTAGCGGACGATCCAGTGCGGGGTGAACAGCTGTGTTGCGGCGGGGATATTCTCCGCAGTGATCTTCTGGTTCTTCTTCAGGCCAGCAAAGACCTGATCCTTCTTTTCGCTGATGTAGAACTGGTAAAGCCAGCCGATGATCTCGACATCCTGGCAGGCATCTTCGGTCATCACCTCCCGCAGGCGGGCAAGGATGCTGTCCGGCGACAGAAGATCGTCGGGCATCAGCAGTTCGGTATAATCCTCGGCCCGGTCGAGCATGTCGGCACGCTCGAACATATAGGGCATGGCGCCATGCCATTCGTTGCAGGCATGGATCAGTAGCAGCCGATAGGCCTCGGCCTGCCCATCATGGGCGGGGCGTGTACCGTTCAGATATTCGGCAATCTCAGGCCGGGCGCGATCCGGCAGGTTGCCTGCCATCGCCTCGGCCAGAATCTCGGGCCGGGTAGCACCATCGGCAGGCGATACGACGCGCGGGTTGGTCAGGCCCGTCACATCCATGAAGCGCAGCGCGGTGAAACGGTTGAACCAGGTGTAAGCGGCCTGTTCGATCACATGGGCACGGTTGCTTTTGGCGGCCGCTTCCAGCCTGGCAATTGCCTTGGGATGTTCGCGGCGGGCCGCTGCGCTCTCGGCCAGCACCATGTCCAGCCGGGCGGTGACCTGATCGATCAGCAGGTTGCGCGCGTTTTGCGCAAATTTCTTCAGGGCGTTGGTATCCATCAGACAATCACTTTCTTGCCCGCGCCGATCTCGGCCAGCAGGGTCTTTTTCATCTCGTCGAGGTAGCGGGTCACATCGTCTGCATCTTCGAGATAGGCTTTCCCGATAGAGACGGTGATCGACTGGGCGTTGACATATTGGGGCTTTGCCGGCTTCGGCGGCACATATGGCTTGGCCTGGGCTTCGGCCACGCCGCCCGCAGGTTCGGGTTGAGGCGTGGGAGTTGGCGCCGGTGCAGGCGTCAGTTCGGCGATCCGCGTCAGCGTGTCGGCCAGAAGGTTGGAACGCACTTCTGTCGCCCGATGGCGCAAGGCCGGGATCAGAGTTTGCGAGGCCACGCTGGCTTTCTGCGCGGCAAGCTCATCGCGAATTCGCGTCTGCTGCTCTGGCGGTAGCGCACGGAATTCCGAGGTCTGGGTGGTTTTCTCGGCCACCTCTTCAATCGCCGCTATGACGGCGTTGCGCTCTGCCAGAACAGTTTGTTCGATACGCTCCTTCAGGGCGTAGAAATCCGCTTTCAGTTCCTGAACCGCGGTGCCCTTGAAGCACTGCGGATCGGCCAGCGCCTGACGCAGCGCATCGGCGGCAGAATCTTCGGCAAAGGTAACGTTCTGGTCCTGCGCCGTCAGGAAAGCGCGCACCTCGTCGTAGATGCCCTTCTGCGGTCCGGACATGAAGTTGCGGACCTTGTCGAGGATATCCTCCTTGGCATCCAGCAGCTGATCTTCCTGCCCAACCGGGCCGGTAATGAACCAGGTCGCCGACTGGTCGCACATGCTGTCGAGCATGGTTCGCAGGGGGTCGAGGGCGGCGGCGAAGGGGTAACCTGCTATTGCCCGGCTCTCTTTCTCAAGATCACTGGCCATTTTGCGTAGTTGCGTCTGCCACTCCGCACCCAAGCTGCGCGCGTCATTCCCCGAAGCGGGCAGGTCGAACAGTGCTTGGAACAGTTCGCGCGATTTGCGGATCTGGGCCGCGGTAAACTCGATCTGCGGAGAGAGCAGAATATTGCCAAGGGCATGGCTGTTGCGCAGCCCCTGCACCAGCAAATCCCCTTCCAGCAAAGCACTGTCGGCCCGTGCCTCAAGCTTGCCGCGCGCAACAAGGCTTGCAGTCAGGCACAGCACCGCAATGGACGGCCAGCCATAAGGTTTGGCGCCGAACTTCTCGACAAGTGCCTTGACGGAGACCCGCGTCCCAAGACGCATCTGGGCCTGAGCGTGATTCAACACGTCCTGCTCGGCTTCGGTCAAACCGCTGCCTTCGCCGCCGAAAAGCCCGCCATCGACGCGTCCGGCACGCCCAAGATCGGCTTCGGTGTAGGTGGCGCCGCGCAGCACAGGCAGGCTGGTATAGACCTTGTCGACCAGGACCTGGAAACCTTTGACCAGCCGTTCCTGCGGATCTTCGCCGCCGATCTCCAGCTCGGCACCGCGCACGAAAAGGCGAGCATCCGCGATCAGGCCGCGCAGCCGCTGCACCAGTTCCTTTTCACGCCGTGTATTCTGGTCACGCTTTTCCGCAATGATACGATCACGACCGGGTTGGGCATCCCCGCTGGTGACCTGACGCGCAAATTTCACGGTCTGGAGCCAGAGGACGAGATCGCGCGTGAAGCGCACATCACGTCCCAGCAGGACAACCATCTCATCGCTTGCCATGCTGTTCGAGCGAACCACATCCGGCGCGTCGGAATCGTCGCTGAAGGGTGAGATGATATTGACGGAAAGCTCATGTTCCCGGTTCAGGCTGTGGCCGTCAAGCTTGCGGGTGAAAGCGTAATCGACACCCGTGCCAGCATGCTTGATCTTGCTGTGACGGAGGATCGCTCCAAACGCCAGTTCATCGAGCTGCCGTTCTATCTCGGCAGGGTCGACGGCAATCGCCTTGATCTCGGCCTCGACGTCCTTTTCTTCATTGGTGAGGAATTCATAGACCTCGCCGTTGCGCTGGATCAGCGTCTGACGCTCCAGAAGCGACAAAGCCTCCTCGATATTGCGGCGCTGCTCGGTCTGGTCCGCCTCGAACCGGGACAACAGGAGGATCGATATGTTGCGGGCAGTCGGTTTGAATTCCTTGACGTATTTGACAAGGAACAACACCTTCAGCACCCGCACGGCAAAATCATCGCCAAGGTTCTTTTCAGCCAGTTGGATTGACTGCTGAACCGATGACTTCAGGGCGGTGCGAATCCCCTCGAACATCAGGTCAAAGGTCGCCAGCTCCCCAACCGGCGTGTCGGCCAGCTTTTTGGCCACCTCCTGAAACACCCCCAGCATAGAGCGTTCGCCGACCGAGCTGTGCTTACCCTCAAACGCGTTATGCTGCGAGAGGCCCATGATCGCGCGCTGGAACAGGTCATACTGGTAGTTCGGGAACGGGTAGCTCGCGACGAACTGGTCTTTTCCGGAGAAGTTCCTGAACTTGAAGGAATTATCGCCGAAATCGAACAGGGTGCGCAGGTTGTTCTCCTCAGCATCGTAAAGATTGCCAAGGGTGATCTGACCGGCCTCGGTCTTAGCCAGAAGGCGGCGCTGGATGACTTCGGCCACATCCTGGGAATTCAGAGGCATCCGGTTGGCGAAGCGTGCCTGGATTTTCGAAAAGTCATTTTCTTGCTGCGCGGTCAGATCCCCGATAACCGAACCCATGTCCTGCTGGGCAGTGACAACAATCCAGGCCTGCCCCTTGCACTTAGTGTTCAGGCTTTCGGCAATGGTTTGCAGGTTCGTCATGAGCTTGACGTTGTCAGCGATATACTGCCCCACCTCATCGACGAAGAAATTCAGCCGGAACTTCGGTCCCTGCGCATCGATCCATGACTTCACCATATTGGCAAAATCTTCGATCGAGACCTTCGTATCCTTGCGATACTGACCAAGAATATCCTTGACCTCATCGCCCGTGACCTCGGCAAAGGCGGCGGCAATGTGCTTGCCTTCCATCAGAGCCTGTTCGCGCCCGCGCTCCCAAGGCTTTCCGGAAGACTGCGCAAAGGCCGCTTTGAAGGCATCGAGCTTGCCGCGGCTGTCGAGATCACGCTCGAACTGCGCGATATGCGGGAGCTTGCCATAATAGCCGCACATCTCGTCAAAGACCTTCTGGAAGACGGCCAGAAGTGCATCGACATCCGTCTTCGAGATCACATCCGCCTTCTGGTCTATATTGAACAAGACCGACCGGGACGGGATCGACACTGCCTTGCGCAAGGCCCCCGCCAGCATCGGGTTGCCCGCGAGCTTGCGCTCAAATATCTCGATGGCGTGCTGCCCCTCGACCTCGTCGTTCTCCAGCAGAAGAGCGAGCATCTTCAGCAGGTGAGACTTACCTGATCCGAAGAAGCCCGAAATCCACACGCCGTTCGCGGTATCGTAATTGTTGTAGGCGTCGAGGAATTGCTCCAGTCGGGCGCCGATCTCGTTGGTGATGACATATTCATCAAGCTCGGTCAGGAGGCTGGCCTTGTCGTCAGCCTTGATCACCCCATCGATCGAACGGTCGACCGGCTTGGCAAAGATATCACGCAGAAAAGTAGCCATCGGTCAGACCTCGTAATTCATGATATTGAACGCGCGGTAGTATTTGTCGTCATGGAGCAAGCCGAACAATTCCAGCGATGCTCCTGTCGCCAGCGCGTGTGTGTATTTTCCCGGAAAGAACATGACCGTCGGGCGATCTTTCGCGGTGCTTTGCAGGTTGTTGAGTACGTTGTGCGACCTCAGGTAAGGGTAAACCTCACCTACGCCTGACAGGAAGATCACGTCGTGCGGGACTTCTTCGATGCGCCGCGCAATCTCTGGAATGAGGTGCGCCTGCGGGTCCAGAACGCCCTGCAACAGCTCCTTGAGCTCCGCCTTTTCCGTTTCGACTTCAACCTCAAGGATTTGCTCGAAGATACCCCGGTCTTCGAGGATCCTGATCGAAAGGTCATAGAGATCGATATCAAGTACGCGCACACCGGCGTGGCTCAGCCGGGCGATCAGATCCTCACGATCCTCGCCCAGGCTCAGTCCGTCTTCGGCATCAAAAGCGCAGATGAAAAAGGGAACCTCGTTTCCCAGCCCTTGCTTTTGCAAGAACCGATCGCTGGAAACTACCCTGAATAGGTGCTCGGCGCGGGCGCGCCGATCAGTTTTCGTGCCCACCATTACCCCCCATTTCCGGGAAAGACCTGCAAGTCCGCCGGATTACTCTCCTCAATCAGCCGCTTCATGCGCCCCGATAACCAAATCGGCTGAATTCTACCCTCGACGCTTATCAAACCAACTTCACGCAATATCCGAAACAAGACCTGACGCAATTTTGCGCAGGTTGAAGCTGAAAGAGCGGCGAGGCCGGGATCGCTTTCAGCCTTCTCCGCGAGAAAGCGGTCAAAAACCTCATGGCCCAGGTCGAGCCGCCATGATTGGTAGCGTTCGCTGATCACCTCGACGGCGAATTCGTGGACAAAACGATAGGTCCGGCAGACCGCCAGCCACATCATCGCCTGCTGCTCGGCGCGGTCAGCCTCTACCGACAGGTAATGACGTTCGGCATCGGAGAGATGGCCTATCCGGTCGTACACTTCACGAAGCGCGCGGGTTTGCGAGGCCAGTTTGGGTAAGGATGACGCGCCCTGGGCCAGCAACCGCTCACGAGCAGATGCCCAGTTCTCACCGGGTTGATAAGCTTGAGCAATCACGATGCTCTCATTGAGCATCAGCCCGCCCACACTGAAGGACATGCGGTATTTCGATACGGTAGCCATCATCGAGGCGCCGCCCCGCTTGCTACGTCAGCCTCATCGAATTCCTGCTGCGCACGCTCAAGGGCGGCCGCAACCTCGTCTTCGTCAGCGGCAACGATATGCTGGGTCCGGGGATCACGCAGCCTAGCCCCATCAAGGAGTCCTAGCCGCTTGAGCACATAGAACAGCATGGCGTAGCGAACTGTCAGCACAGCGCGCCCGTCCGCCATGTTGTAATCCTTTGCGACCACCGCCTGCTGACCGACCGACAGATCAGGATGCGGCACAAGGGTGATATCGTAGGTTTCCTGCCACAGCCGGTCCTGTGCCGCAGCAGCACCTGGCTCGCCGAACTCGCCGAATCCAAGGACACGCGAGAGCAGGAAATCCTTGAAGCGCTCCGTCTCATGGCACCAGGCCCGCACATGCCAGCGCAGGCCATCAAAGCCGAAGGCATGCGGGGTAATCCGCCGCCATGCCGGATCGGGCCGATCGCGGTTCATGGATTGGTAGTGAAGATCCAGCGATCTTTCCTCCCGCACTGCCGCCAGAACTGAACGCAGAACTTCAGTATCGACCTTACGGCGCAAAGTCAGAGCGATATCCATGTCAGGCGGGGCAGCGAGCCAGTTCGCCCCCGCGTCGGCGAAACCTTCCGCCATCGATCGGAGCCGCATGAGATAGGCGTCCGGGTCAGGGTCTAGAAACACCGGCTGAAATTCCGGGCCGGCTACGTAGCGGCGAGCGCTTTTGTCATAGACCGCATTCTGCGGCGCACGCTCCTGATAATGGGTCAAGTCCTTTGACGCCTGCGGAACGGAGACGCCAAACGTATCGATCAGGTCAGAGCGATTGACACCCCCCTCCCAGAACAGGCGGAATTCGATGAACTCCAACCGCCTCTCGACACCCCATTTCAGCATTGCTCGTCCCGCCGCACTTGAAAGGATAAAAAGTATATGGGACACCTTGCGATGTCCGTATACTTTCTATTCTAACAAACCTCAAACTGTCAAGCCCGAGGAAGGCCGGATGCGCACCGTGTCACCGTGCACAAACACGGCGGGGCAAAAGCGCTATCGAAGTCGGTCAGCCTGGAGGTGGGCAGGGCCACGACATCTTCGATGCCGACACGGTCGATGTCGATTGCAGCCAATGCTACGGCGTGATCGTACAGTGCCGTCAAACCCTATTTTCGCCGGGCCAGCCCTGTCAGCGATCGTGCCAGGCTCAACAACCGCCGAGACGCCGGATTGTCGTTTTGCGCGGACCAGACCATGCTGAACGGCAGCACCTCATCCGCAAGTTCCCGGTAGGTAATCCCTGGAAACTGGGCCACGGTTGTTGCTTCGCTCGTCAGAGTGAGGCCGCGACCGAGAGCGACCAGCGATAGGATATTGTCGCGGCCGACCTGCTGAGACTGAATATCGAGGTGGCGGCCGAGACCCGCAAGGTGAGCAACCAAATAGTCGTGGATCTCCTGACCCGGCGCAACGTCACTCACAATGAACCGCTCGGAGACCAAATCGCCCCATCCAAGTTCCGGCTTGCCCGTCAAAGGGTGGTTATCGGGCAGCACCACGAAAACCTTCTCGCACCATAAATGCTCCGCCTCACAGCCATCCCATGCCGCGGTTCCCGTGATGAATGCGACGTCCAGACAAAGTTTCCGGACAGCCGCGATGTGCTCGGGCGGATTGCCGTCAATAAGGTCGACCTGCACGTTCGGGTGGCGCGTGCCGAAGGCACGCAACAGATCGAACAGAAATCCTGACGCAAGGGACGAAAATATCCCGACCTTGATCAGCCCTTGCTCTGCCCGGCCAACCGCCGCCACCTTGGTCACCCCAATGTCGATCTGGCGGAGAGCATGGCGAGCGTTGCGCAGGAATTCCCGCCCGGCAACGGTCAACCGCACCCCGCCAGCATGACGCATGAAAAGCGACGCCCCGAGTTCATCTTCGAGATCACGGATTCGTCGGCTGATGGAGGATTCCTGCACAGAAAGCGCGGCAGCAGCCTTGCGAAAACTCCCATAGTCGACGGCGGCAACAAAATATCGCAACTGGTTCAGCCGGACCGCAGATGTACCGGGTTTCCCCTCAACGACGTTTGTGAGGCTATCATCAGGCGAGGTCTGATTGTTCCCGATCACAGCCATGGTGCATCATCCGAAACAGCGTTCGGCTTCTGACGGGCACCCCGCCATCATCAACGCGAAAATCGATCTGTGTGCGTTCATCAGCTCTCCGCACATCCTCAAACTAAACGACGTTCAGTTACCGAATGCTGCTTCTTGACTTCCGTCCCGTCAACGAAAAAAGTAAATGTCGTTTAGTTTTCACGACAAGTTGCAACAGGCACCGGAATGGCCCGTCCCCGGAAAGAGCAAGAACTTGATATTGCTCGTCGTGCGATCGACGAAACGATCCGGCTGCTGTCAGAGCGTGGCGACCTCGACGTACCGTTGACTGCGGTCGCGCATGCCATCGGTTGCACAGCACCAGCGCTTTACGGCCATTTCCGCAACAAAAGCGCCTTGCTGCGCGCCGTTCGGGAAGAAGGGTTCAACCGCCTATACAGGGAAAAGCTGGCCATCTTCGAACAGATGCGCGGCAATCCATTCGGCTATTTGCGTGATGGCAGCTATGCCTATGTCCGCTTTGCCCTGGAAAACCCCACGCTATATCGGCTGATGTTCACACCGCCGCCGAAGCTCGGGGTCAGCGATGACCCGTGGTCGAGCGAAACCGGGAGCCAGATATTCAATCTGTTTCTGACGGGGCTTCGCTGCTCTCAGGAGGAAGGTTTTTTGCGCGGCATGGATCTGAGTCGCTACAGCTTCATGTTCTGGTCAACGGTACATGGTGCGGTAAGCCTCACCCTTCAGAACCGGGAAATGGATCAGCCCGCCAAATGGGACGCGACACGAAAGGCCGTCGATACGTTGATGGAAATCATCGCCGCGACGCGCAATGGCACGCGCGGCACCTCATGAGCGAGATCTTCGGGCGCTGGCAAAGCCCCGATCTGTCGCAATGAACCGCTCCAGCATCGGCACAATCAGCCTGACAGGATCGGCAGCGGGCTGGCCGGTTTCGCGAGCCAGCACTTCGGCATAGGCGGCAAGATCGCGGTGCAGCGGCCCCGGCAGTTCCACCGCCACCTTCACGGGTTTGTCTTCGATGAGAGGCCCGAGCTTCAGCTTCGTCATGGTCAGTTCCTATAAGGTTCGAGTACGAGATCGCGGGTAACGATGACCCTGACCGGGTAGCCCGGCCGGATCGTCAGGGTCGGCGCGACCTGCAACTGGCGCTGGACGATCTGTTGCCCTGCCTGATTGATGGTATCCTGCGCTCCGTCGCGGATGGCCCGGATCAGACGATCCTCGTCGTCGGTCGCCAGTTCCGTGCCGATGCCGAGCAGCGTGGACAGCCCCGCCGCCTTCATGAGATCCCACCAGTGGTAATCAACGCCATCTTCCAGCCCGGCATAGCCGGAAGCGTCCGCACCGGGCTGGCGCTCCAGCACGATAGAGCGGCCGTTGGGCAGGATCAGGCGGTTCCAGACCAGCAGCACGCGGCGCTGACCGAACTGCACACCGGCGTCATACTGACCGATGATGCGCGTTCCCTGCGGGATTAGCAGCAGGCTGCCGGTCGGGCTGTCATAGACATTTTCCGTGACCTGCGCGGTGATCTGGCCGGGAAGGTCCGAGCGGATGCCGGTAATCATCGCCGCCGGGATTACGGCCCCTGCCTGAAGGATGTAGGGCGAGGCTGGCGCCATGATCCGATCCATGGCAACGGTCTGCCGTTCCACCGGCCCATTCAGAAATGCCGTGTGGCGGTCCTGTGTTGCGGGCTGGCCACCAAGGTCAAGGCCAGCAAGGCCCGGCATATTGGAGCCAGGCGTCGTCGCCACTCTTGGCCCGGACTGGAAGAACACTGTACTGAGACGCGCAGCTTCTTCTTCGGCAAGCCGGCGCTCTTCGGCAGGATCGCGGGCAGGCGTCGCCATGGCGGGCGGCGTGACGGGCTGACCCCGGTTCTGGGCATCCAGGATCGGGCCACCGAGATCGCCCGGCAATGCCGGCCCCAGGACCGGCCCGGTATAATCCTTCGGCAGACCCGCCAGTCCATCTGCCGTGGCGCGATTCTCGGTCGAATAGAGTTCTTCACCGTTTCCGCTCATGTCGCGCGTCTGGAGCGCATAGATCAGCGCCCCGCCGATGCCGAGGAGCGCAACAGCCCCGGCACCGGCCAGCATCTTGCGCGACAGGCGCGTGACGCGCGGCGGCTCGGCACGCAGACGCATCGGCGTTGGGTTGGTGGTGGCCTCTTCACTCATGACGGTTGCTCCCCGGTTTTGGCGGGCTGGGCAGCTTGCCTTTGCTCGATGCGAACGATCCTGACCGTCTGCTGCTGCTTGCCGCTACCAAGACGCAACTCAGCCGCGCCGAACAGGCGATCCACAATCAGGATGTTCTGGTGAACACGGGAATTGACGATCTGGGTCTCGCCCTTGGAACCGATGACGAAGATCGGCGGCATCTCTCCCTGCACGATGCCGCGCGGGAAAACGACATAGACACGGCGGCCATCGTCGAAGACGGAAATCGGCCGCCATGGCGGCGTATCTCCGGTCAGGCCGTAACGATAGTTGCGTGCCGCCTCGACCGGGATGATGGGTGCTGCGGGAACGGTCTGGCGCTGACCGGCAGGCAGCGCCGGATAAGACCAAGATACGGACGGCATATAGAGCGCCTCGCGGGCGCGCAGCTCGATCATATAGGTGCGTCGATCGGTCGTCACCACGAGATTGGTTGAGATGTCGGATCGGGATGGTTTGACGAGAATATGGACCCGGCGCGACGTACCGCTCCCGCTCTCGGTATCGCCAATGATCCAGCGGGCGGTGTCTCCCGCCGCGATCGGTCCCGCGCCGGTCAGGCTTTCGCCCGGCTCCAGCGCGATATTGGTGATCTGTCCTGGTGCTGCATAGACCTGATAGAGCGCGCCTTCCGACCAGGGATAGATCTGGATGGCGTTATAGTAACCCTCGCGGCGCGGTTCGACGCGGGCGGCGGCATTGGCGTTCTCGACCCGGCCTGCCGGTGTTCCCGCTGCGGTCCCACCACGCGCAACCGTCCAGGCTGGCGGCGTGTGAAGCGGTCGGGGCCGATCATCCGTAACGGTGGCCTGCACGGTCGGTAGAGCCGGAACATTGGCATCATAGCTGAACTGCGGCGTCTTGTTGGTGGCGCAGCCTGCCAGCATGGTGGCCGAGAGCATCAAAGCCGCGAGGGCGGGCTTACGGAAAACCGGCAAGGCGGAATTGCGGGGAAACGCGATGGTCATTGGCTCATCTCCCGCGACCATGAAATTGCATTGACGTAGATGCCGAGCGGATTGGTGCGCAGACGCTCGGCATCGCGCGGCGTCTGGATCACGATGGTCAGGATCGCGGTCCAGCGCTCGGTCCTGGAAAGCTGCCCGTTCTCATAGTGACGCTCGGTCCAGGCGACGCGGAAGCTGTCGTTCGAGGCGCGTATGACGCTGGAAACCTCGACTGCGATCTGCTGGCGGCCGACACGGGTGAACGGATCGTTGGCGCGGGCATAGTCGTTGAGCGCGGCCGCTCCCCTATCAGTGGCGAACTCATAGGCGCGCAGCCAGTTCTGGCGCACGATGATGGCATCCGCCGGGATCGAGCGCGTCTGCTCGATGAAACGGCCAAGATGGAAGGCGATCTGCGGATCGGTCGGACGGTAATCGGCGGTGGCTGCGGCGACGGTCTGGGCTTGGCCGAGATTATCGACCTGCACCACCCAGGGCACGACGGTCCCTCGCGCCGATTGCAGAACCAGCGCGGCAGCGAAGCCCGCCGAGAGGATCAGCGAGCCGAAGGCCATATAGCGCCAGTTCTTGGCCTGCACGCGAGCCGAGCCGATGCGCTCGTCCCAGACTTGTGCGGCTTTCTGGTAAGGCGTCTCGGGTTCGGGCGATTTGCCGTAATGGGTCGCTGGACGTCTGAAGATGTTCATGAGCGGTCACTTTCGGAAATGTTGACGGAAGAGCCGCCGCCGTGGCTGTCACCGGAGCGGACGGCATGGGCGGCCATGGTCGTGCCGTGATTGAGCGCCTGGCGGCGGTGCATCTGCTGCGCCCATGCAGGCGGTCCGCCCGCCGGTGCGGAGGCGGGTGCGGCACCGGCCACGCTCGCACCACCAATGGTTCCCTGCGAGGACGATCCACCGGTGACGCCGAGCCCGGCGCGCGCGCCATCGGAGAAGCTGGATTTGGCGCTTTCCGCTGCTTTCGATGCCGTCCGCTTCAGGGGCGATGCTGCGGCTGAGCCTGCCGCGCGGGCAACACCGCCGAGGCCGGAGGCAACACCGGCAGCCCCTGACTGGCCGAGCGATCCGACACTATAGGCGGCGCTCGCCGCACCTGCGGCAGCAGCACCGCCACGGACGGCAGCAGCTCCACCCGACAGCGCCGCTGCCCCTCCCTTCGCGGCCATGCCTGCGGCAGCGCCGCCAGCAAGCATCATGCCGCCAGCGGCGAGACCGGTTCCAACTGCTGCACCTGCGCCAAGCTGCGGGCCGCCAGAAACCAGACCGGAAGCGATGCCGGGACCGAAGATGCCGAGGCCGAGAAGGGAAAGTGCGGCCAGCACGATCGCCATGGCGTCGTCGATGGTCGGCGTCACGCCGCCGAAACCGGCCGTAAACTGCGAGAACAATGTCGAGCCGATGCCGATGATGACGGCGAGCACCAGCACCTTGATGCCGGAGGAGACGACATTGCCAAGAACGCGCTCGGCCATGAAGGCGGTCTTGCCGAAGAGGCCGAAGGGAATGAGGACAAAGCCCGCCAGCGTGGTCAGCTTGAACTCGATCAGCGTGACGAAGAGCTGCACGGCGAGAATGAAGAAGGCCAGCAGTACCAGCGCCCAGGCGAACATCAGGCAAGCGATCTGGATGAAGTTCTCGAAAAACGACCAATAACCCATCATGTCCGAGATGGATTCGAGCAGCGGGCGACCGGCATCGAGGCCAGTCTGCGCCACCTTGCCGGGCCGCAGCAGATCAGCGGCGGAAAAGCTGGTGCCCGAACCTTTCAGGCCAAGACCGGCGAAGCTGTCGAAGATGATCTGGGCGAGATTGTTCCAGTTGCCGATCAGGTATGCGAAGACCCCGACGAAGAGCGTCTTCTTGACCAGCCGGGCGATGATGTCGTCATCCGCACCCCAGGACCAGAAGAGTGCGGCCAGCGTCACGTCGATGACGATTAGCGTGGTGGCGATGAAGGCGACCTCGCCGCCAAGCAGGCCGAAGCCGCTGTCGATGTAACTGGTGAAAACACCCAGAAAGTTGTCGATGACGCCGGTGCCGCCCATGGTTCACTGTCCCCCGTTCTGATGCGGGGCGGCGGGCACCGGCGTCCGGCCGAGGAACCGGTCGCGGCTCTCGGCCCAGGTGGCGAGGCAGCCGGGATCGTTCACGGCGGCCTCGCCTAACTGCTGGCAGTGGCGCAGGCTCTGGCGCAGCGGATCGGCAGGCGCCTGAAGCGCCGGCGCCGCGCGGGGCTGTGCTGGTTCGTCCTCGCGTGTCATTTCGATCACCGTCGCGGTGATGGCGATGGCCACGAATATGATCGCGCCCAGCCGGGCCAGCATCTTGCCGTCCATGTCGCGCCCCTCTTGTCCGGTCAGTTGTTGCCGTTGCCGAACATCCGGGCATTGCCGGGCTGATAGCCCGATCCCGGCGTCAGAAAGCGCTCGCGCTGGATGCGGCCTTGTTCGGCGGCGGTGGCACGCTCGGCTTCGATCAGGGCTTCGGAGCGACCATTGGCGGACATCAGCGCGATCAGGTCGGAAAGCTGCTGCGACTGGAGCGCGAGAAGCTGATTGCCCGCCTGTGTCGCCTGTAACGCGCCGGTGGCGTTCTGGCTCTGCCCGACAAGGGCGGACATTTCAGCGCGGTTGGTGTCGATATTTCCGACGACACCAGCCTGCACGCGCATGGCGTCCTGCAAACCGCCGACCGTATTCTGCCAGCGGGACCGCGCATCGGCGACGAGCTGGGCGTCGGTCGCGGACAGCGAAACCTTGCCGTATTTCTGTTGGAACATTTGATCGACGTTCTGCACGTCGAAGGCAATGTTCTGCGCCTGGGCCAGAAGCTGCTGCGTGCGCTGGACATTCTGCTGCAAAGTCTGGAGCGAGGAATATGGCAGACTGGCGAGATTCTTCGCCTGATTGATGAGCATCTGCGCTTCATTCTGAAGCGAGGTGATCTGGTGGTTGATCTGCTCCAGCGTACGTGCGGCAGTCAGAAGGTTCTGCGCATAGTTGGTCGGATCATAGACGATGCGGCCGAAGCCAAAAGCGTGAGCGGGGCTTGCCAGCATGGGCGACAGTGCAACAGGCATGGCGAGCGTCAGCGCCAGCACGGATGCACTGACATATCGGGAAACGGGGATACGGATCATGGCAGGGTCTCCTTTTCTTGGCTGTCATCTGGATGGATTTGGTCTGGCGCGACCGGCCGAGCGGGCTCTGTCCGTTCGACAAGATTTGTGAGGTTCGGGATCAGATCGACGGCCCATTCGACGCCGCGATGGCGCAGCCAGGCCGCGAGAAAACCGTCCTGCCCATGCTCGGCGACGAGTTCGGCGATACGGGTCTGATCGGATTTGGATGATGCGGCGCAGAGCGCGAGGCCGACTTCGCTGAGGCCAAGCTCGAACAGGCGATTGCCGCGCCGCGATTGGCAGTAATAGTCCCGCTTTGGCGTGGCCCGCGCGAGTATCTCGATTTGCCGGTCATTGAGGCCGAAGCGGCGGTAGATTGCCGTGATCTGCGGCTCGATGGCGCGTTCATTCGGGAGAAGCAGCCGCGTCGGGCAGCTTTCGATGATGGCGGGCGCGATATTGCTGCCGTCAATGTCCGAGAGCGATTGCGTGGCGAAGATGACGGAAGCGTTCTTCTTCCTGAGTGTCTTCAGCCATTCGCGCAGCTGGTTGGCGAACCCCTCGTCATCGAGCGCCAGCCAGCCTTCGTCGATGATGAGCAGGGTTGGCCGACCGTCGAGCCGGTCGCCGATCCGATGAAACAGATAGGACAGGACGGCAGGCGCAGCCCCAGTGCCGACCAGCCCCTCGATCTCGAAGGCCTGTACATCGGCTGATCCGAGATGTTCGGCCTCGGCGTCGAGCAACCGGCCATAGGCGCCGCCAATGCAGTAAGGGCGCAACGCCTGTTTCAGATCGTTGGATTGCAGCAGCACGGCAAGGCCGGTGATGGTCCGTTCCCCCGCCGGGGCGGATGCCAGCGATGTCAGCGCCGTCCAGATGTGCTCCTTCACCTCCGGCGTGATGATCATGCCTTCACGCATCAGGATCGCGGCGATCCAGTCAGCGGCCCATGACCGTTCATAGGCATCATCGATCCGCGCCAGCGGTTGCAGGGAAACGGAAACCTCCGATCCCTCGGTCAATCCACCGCCGAGATCATGCCAGTCGCCACCCATGGCGAGCGCGGATGCCCGGATCGATCCCCCGAAATCGAAAGCGAAAATCTGGCTGCGATCATAGCGGCGAAATTGCAGCGCCATCAGCGCCAGCAGCACGGACTTGCCCGCGCCGGTCGGGCCGACGACGAGGGTATGGCCCACGTCGCCGACATGAAGGGAAAGCCGGAACGGAGTCGAACCTTCGGTCTTGCCGTACAGCAAGGGGGGCGCTCCGAGATGTTCGTTCCGTTCCGGCCCCGCCCACACGGCCGATAGAGGGATCATGTGGGCGAGGTTGAGCGTCGAGATCGGCGGCTGCCGGACATTGGCGTAGGCATGTCCGGGGATCGAGCCTAGCCAGGCATCGACGGCATTGACAGTTTCCGGCATGGCCGTGAAGTCACGGCCCTGAATGATCTTCTCGACCAGACGCAGCTTCTCGTCGGCGATACGGGGGTCGGCGTCCCAGACGGTGACGGTTGCTGTGACATAGGCCATGCCGGCGACGTCAGCGCCCAGTTCCTGCAAGGCCATGTCGGCATCGAGCGCCTTGTTGGACGCATCGGTGTCCACCAGCGCCGATTGCTCGTTGGTCATCACCTCCTTGAGGATCGCGGCGATGGATTTTCTCTTGGCGAACCATTGACGGCGGATTTTGGTGAGGAGTTTCGTCGCGTCCGTCTTGTCCATCAGGATGGCGCGGGTGGACCAGCGATACGGGAACGCGAGCCGGTTCATCTCGTCGAGCAGGCCGGGCGTGGTCGCTGTCGGAAAGCCGATAATGGTCAGGACGCGCAGATGCTTGTCACCAAGGCGCGGTTCCAACCCGCCAGTCAGCGGCTGATCGGCCAGCAGCGCATCGAGGTGCATGGGCACTTCGGGCACGCGAACACGATGGCGGTTCGTGGAAATCGTGGAATGGAGATAGGTCAGCGTGCCCGCGTCATCGATCCAGTGGCATTCGGGCATGAAGCCGTCGAGCAGCGCCAGCACGCGGTCGGTGCGGTCGATGAAGCCGCGCATCAGCTCCCATGGATTGACGCCGGATTGCTCACGGCCCTCGTAGAGCCAGGTCTCGGCGCGAGCCGCATCTTCGGCGGGTGGCAGCCAGAGGAAGGTCAGGAAGTAGCCTGACACGAAATGCGTGCCCGCTTCCTCGAAGGCAGCTTTGCGCTCGGCATCGAGAAGAGCGGAGGCCGGATCAGGAAATTGGCTGCCGGGATAGGTCGCGGCTTCGCTTCGTTGTGCCTCAACAAAGATCGACCAGCCGGAGCCGAGGCGGCGCACGGCGTTGTTGATACGCCCGGCGACCGCGACCAGTTCGGCGGCAACAGCGGAATCCAGATCCGGCCCGCGAAACTTCGCAGTCCTCTGGAAACTGCCGTCCTTGTTCAGCACGACGCCCGAGCCAACCAGCGCGGCCCAGGGCAGGAAATCCGCGAGGCGGGTAGCGGTACGGCGATATTCGGTGAGGTTCATCATGGCCGCGCCCTCACACTGACAGATGACCGGGTATGCGCAGGTGCCTGCGGCCCACCTCGACAAAAAGCGGATCGCGTTTGGCAGCCCATACCGCGAGGAAATGACCGACCGCCCAGATGGCGATGCCAACCAGCCAGAGACGAAGGCCGAGGCCGACGGCGCCGGCCAGCGTGCCGTTGACGATGGCAATCGAACGCGGTGCGCCGCCGAGCAGGATATGCTCGGTCAGCGCCCGGTGAACCGGGATGGAGAAGCCCGGCACCGCGTCGAGCTGTTCGAGGCCACCCGCCATCAGATGAGCGCCCCGCCGCCGAACGAGAAGAACGACAGGAAGAAGCTCGACGCGGCGAAGGCGATGGACAGGCCGAAGACGATCTGGATCAGGCGGCGGAAGCCGCCGGAGGTATCACCGAAGGCCAGCGCCAGGCCGGTGGCGATGATGACGATGACGGCGATGATCTTGGCGACAGGACCCTCGATCGACTGGAGGATCGACTGAAGCGGGGCCTCCCAGGGCATGGAGGAGCCGGAGGCGTGTGCGGCAGGCGCCAGCATCAGACTGATGGAAACAGTGGCAGCGGCGGTTGCCATGATGCGGCAGCCGCGTGAAATCGTGCGGATCATGAAGGGTTTCCTTTCGGGGTGGTTGCCAAAGTGATGGGATGCGTGATGGCGTAATCGCCGTCCGGCCCCAGCCCATCGACGCGGGCGAGTTCGACCAGCCGGCGGGAAGAGCCGCGTCCGGCAAGAACGGCGACGAGGTCGATTGTCTCGGCAATCAGGGCGCGCGGGACGGTGATGACGGCTTCCTGGATGAGCTGTTCGAGGCGTCGCAGCGCGCCAATGCCGGAACCGGCATGGATGGTGCCGATCCCGCCCGGATGGCCGGTGCCCCAGGCTTTAAGGAGGTCGAGAGCTTCGGACCCGCGCACCTCGCCGACCGGGATGCGATCCGGGCGCAGGCGTAGCGACGAACGCACCAGATCGGAGAGCGTCGCCACGCCATCTTTGGTGCGCATCGCGACCAGATTGGGCGCGGCGCATTGCAGTTCGCGCGTGTCTTCAATGATCACGACGCGGTCCGAAGTCTTGGCGACTTCTGCCAGCAGCGCGTTGGTCAGCGTGGTTTTTCCGGTCGAGGTGCCGCCCGCGACAAGGATATTGGCGCGCGTGGCGACGTTCAGGCGCAGCACCTCGGCCTGAGCACTGGTCATGATCCCGGCGTTTACATAGTCGTCGAGCGTGAACACCGCGACGGCAGGCTTGCGGATGGCAAAGGTCGGCGCCGTGACGACAGGCGGCAGCAACCCTTCGAAGCGCTCTCCGGTCTCGGGCAGTTCAGCCGACACACGCGGATTGCGGGCATGAACCTCGGCGCCGACATGATGGGCGACCAGCCTGACGATCCGCTCGCCATCGGCAGCCGACAGCCTCTCCCCCGTATCGGCCAGCCCTTCGGAGAGCCGATCCACCCAGATGCGGCCATCGGGATTCAGCATCACCTCGACCACAGCTGGATCTTCCAGAAACCGGGCAATCGATGTACCGAGCGCGGTGCGCAGCATCCGCGCACCACGCGCAATCGTCTCGGGTTTCTGATGTGATGCGGTCATGGCGGCCCCGTTCATGGCGGGACGCGCAAAAGACGGACCCCGGATTGGGGTCGATTAAAAGAACCTGATTTAGGGCCGTTTCAACAGATGTTTACGCGTGTGCGGGCATCGGCGGCGCAGGGCGGTAAATAGGATGGATCGAAAGTTCAGAGCTGGTTTCCATCCGCTTCGGACTGGCCTTGTGACGAAAGATCGTGAAGCGAATCGATATCCCGCGACAACTCTTTCAGGAATCTGTCGCCGGAAGCCAGGCGCTTGCCCAGCGTCTGCATGAAGCCTTCGAAGCGCTCGTTGCCCTTGATGCGTGCCGACTGTTTCGCGCTATCTGACAGCGGCGGCGTCATGGTGAGCCAGAATTGTACGAACAGCGAAAGCGTCTCGCCGAGGATGGCGACATCTTCGTCCAGCATATCGAACTGGCGGCCAAGCTTATCCAGGCGTCGCGACATTGCGGCTTCCAGCCGTTGGGTCGTGTCACCGGACAGGAAGGATGCTACCGCAGCCTCGATCACTGCGGATTTTGAAACATTGCGACGCAGCGCCAGACCCTCGACCTGCTTCAGCAGATCCGGGGAGAAGTAGACATTCATGCGGGTGCGACTCGTCATGCCTGTCTTCCTTCTCAAAGCTCGATGCCGTCATTTGGGTCGAGTGACGCCTGCCGCGCGACCATGCGCATCCGCTGACGCATGGCACGGGCTTTGGCGGCATCGACGTCGGGCTCATCATCGAGAAAATCGAACTCCTGCGATGGCGGCGGTGGTGGCGGGATGATTTCCTCATGTTCGGGAAGCTCCGGCTCAAGACGGATACCGGCATTGGCAGGATCGTCGTCGGACCTGTTCGACGCGGGTCCGTGGCCGGCCGCGGCCGCAACAACACGGCTCGTCCAGTCGTCTGGTGCCGATGTTTCCATCTTCACCGACTGCTTGTGCAGATCGGGCGGCGGCAGCACCCGTTCCTGAAGCCGCGCATCGGCATAGTAGCGCGCCTTGGCGGCGCGGATGGGCGGCACACCCGCTACCATGACGATCTCGTCGGTTGGCGGAAGCTGCATGATCTCGCCCGGTGTCAGGAGCGGCCGCGCTGTTTCCTGCCGCGAAACCATGAGATGCCCGAGCCAGGGCGCGAGGCGATGGCCCGCATAGTTGGTGGAATCGCGCATTTCCGTGGCCGTGCCGAGCGCATCACTGATCCGCTTGGCGGTGCGTTCATCGTTTGCGGCAAAGGCGACACGCACATGGCAGTTGTCGAGAATGGCGTTGTTCTGTCCATAGGCCCGCTCGATCTGGTTGAGCGACTGCGCGATCAGGAACGCTTTGAGGCCGTAGCCGGCCATGAAGGCGAGCGCCGATTCAAAGAAATCAAGCCGCCCGAGCGCGGGGAACTCGTCCAGCATCAACAGGAGACGATGGCGTTTTCCGGTGGTTTCCAGTTCCTCGGTCAGCCGCCGCCCGACCTGATTGAGGATCAGACGGATCAGCGGCTTGGTCCGGTTGATGTCCGAGGGCGGTACGACGAGGTAGAGGTTGACCGGTTCTTTTGCTCCGACCAGATCAGCAATGCGCCAGTCGCAGCGGGCCGTCACGCGGGCCACGACCGGATCTCGGTAGAGACCGAGAAAGGACATCGCCGTGGACAGCACGCCGGAGCGTTCGTTCTCGGATTTGTTCAACAGCTCGCGTGCCGATGAGGCGATGACGGGATGCACACCGGCTTCGCCCAGATGCGGCGTGTCCATCATGGCGCGCAAGGTCGCCTCGACCGGACGGCGCGGATCGGACAGAAAGCTCGCGACCCCCGCCAGCGTCTTGTCCTTCTCGGCATAGAGAACATGCAGGATGGCGCCGACCAGTAGCGAATGGCTGGTCTTTTCCCAATGGTTGCGCTTGTCGAGACTGCCCTCGGGATCGACCAGAATATCCGCGATGTTCTGGACATCGCGGACTTCCCACTCCCCCTGACGGACTTCCAGCAGCGGGTTGTAAGCTGCGGAATGCACATTGGTCGGATCGAACAGCAGGACGCGGCCGTGATGGGACCGGAAGCCGGCCGTCAGATTCCAGTTCTCACCCTTGATGTCGTGCACGATGCAACTTCCCGGCCAGGTCAGCAGCGTCGGCACAACGAGACCGACGCCTTTGCCTGATCGGGTGGGCGCGAAACAAAGGACATGCTCGGGGCCGTCGTGCCGGAGATAGTCCTTGCTGTGCCTGCCAAGGACCACGCCATCGGGACCGAGCAGTCCGGCAGCATGGATTTCCTTGTCCTCGGCCCATCTGGCCGATCCGTAGGTGGCGACGTTGCGCGCCTCGCGCGCCCGGATGATCGACATGAAAAAAGCGGCGGCGATAGCGAACAACGCCCCGGACGTGGCGATGAACGCGCCTTCGGTGAAAATACCGGGCGCATAGGCGTCATAGGAAAACCACCACCAGAAGAAGGCCGGAGGATAATAGACCGGCCATCCCGCAACATCGAACCACGGATTGCCGAGCTGGGGCTGAAAGCCAAGGCGGAAGGCCACCCATTGCGTCGAAGTCCAGACCATCACCAGGACAATGGTGAATACAACAATGATCTGGCCCCAGAGTATTCGGCCACCACGCATACAGGCTCCAATCGGCAAGAGAGTCGGAGCCGATCAAAGAATAGACGTTTTCGAAAGCGGCAACAGGAAAAGCAGGGGTGCCGTGTTGCCGGATACTATCGGCGGCACATCGGACAGGCCCTTTCAGATGCCGATGTCGACAGAACAATTTGCGAGGTGCCAGATCGGCAAAGGCTCAAATCCCGAGCCCTCGTGTTCGCCCCATTTGCCACGATACCGATCCACCCTGCACGATGCCCGCAACCTCGCGGCCGAGCTGGCGGTCGATCACTGGCCGCCATGGGACAAGAGTGAACTCGTGGCTCTTTTCGACAATGGCGAACTTGCCGCTCGATAGATGTGCGATCCCGGTGAACTTGCCGCTGATATTTTCGCCATCGGCAGCCGCCCGGAACGGCAAGCCTTTGCTGCTGGCCATTTCCGCACCGACGCGGGCCACTTCCCTTTCTCGCAGATTGGCGAGCAGGTTGCGCCGATAGAGGATGCGTCCATTCTGCTGCCGCGTGGCATCGCCCTGTGCGATATGGTGTTCACGCCGCTGGTCCATAGCCTCGCGCACCTGCTGGCCGAACCCTGCCGGGGTAAGGTCCGAGGCGTCCGGTGTGACCAATCGCCGGTCCAGCCAGGTCGCGCCATCGGCGCCGATCTGTTTTTCCAGATCGAAGGTCGAGACGACACGGATGCTGGCCTGCCGGTTGCGACCGGCATCATAGGCGGTGGCGCGGCTCTCGAAGTCTTCGGGGATGCGCCACTGGTCGGCGTCGATCCGCTCGGCAATCCCGGCCCGGCGTAGCGACTCCAATCGCCGGACATGGGCATCGACATAGCCCTCATAATCGCCACCCGGCACACGTCCCTCGAACTTCGCCTGTTCGAGGTGGCGGCTCGGTCGGTAGATACCATTTTCCGAGATCGCAGCGATGGTGCGATCAGAGGGACGTTGCGCTGTATCGGCGGGACCGACTTCCACGATGCTGCCGATCCGGGCATCTTCAACGCGGGCCGGATCAATGCCGGGAAGATGGTGTGTTCGCCCGTCGATGCCGTCCACCACGAGCGTCAGGTTCTCGCCCATCTCGTCGGTGAGATATTTGTCCACGACGCGGCCGGTGATGGGCGCCGCGGGTGCGGCATCGTGAAGCTGGAAGGTCATCGGATCACGTTCCTGCCCATCGGCCTTCAGCGCCTTGTGCATGTTGCGGATGATGTCACCGCGCTCACCGAGTTCACGCAGCGCCGGTTCCATCTTCGCGCCAAGCTCCCAGACGCCGGGTGCATGTTCCCTAGCCAGCCCCATCTTTTCCAGCTTGGCGAGACGGCGCAGGCGAAGTGTGCGGTTGAACTGGCGGCGTGCATCTGCCGGTTCGTGGCGCAGATCGAGGAACCTTTCGTCGGCTTCCTCGGTCATGGCGCGGTCGATGCGCGTGAAGCGGTCCTGATCGATTTCGGCAGACAGCTTGCGGCTCTGCTCGATCTCGGTCACGGGGCCGAGTTCCAGCGTGGTCAGTTCGCTCGCCCGCTCACGAATACCATTGGCGAGATAGTCACCATTGATAACCAGGTTCTCGCCCAGATCGTCCTTCCCCCGAACAATGACATGGACATGGGGATGGCCGGTATTGTGGTGATTGACAGCCACCCAATCGAGTTTCGTGCCAAGGTCGGCCTCGATGCGGCTCATCAGATCGCGGGTGTGGTCGGTGAGATCGGAAAGATCGGCGGCATCCTCGGGCGAGACGATGAAGCGGAACTGGTGGCGATCATCCTTGCCGCGATCAAGGAAGGCATCTCCATCAGCGCGGTCCTCGGTCGCCGAATAGAGCTGGCCACGTTGGCCATCACGCGATGTTCCGTCGCGCTGGATGTAGCGCAGATGGGCAGCACCTTTGCCATTCCTCCCCGCGCTCTGAACGTATCGGGTTTTGACGACGACGCGACGCACTCCGGCTGCGCTGTGACGCCACCCGCCCGACAGGGTTCGGGCGCGGACATAGGCCGCGCCACGGCCACGCTTGACGCCCGGACCTTTGCCAGCGCGCGATGCCTTCCCGCTCTTTCCGGCCGAACCCGATGAGGACGACGAGGACGTCCGTGATGCGAATGACGATGATCTACTAGGGCTGTTGCTAAGCTGACGCGCCAGCTTCTTCGCCTGCGTCAGAAAGCTCTTGGCTTTGCCCGCTTTCGGCACGTCGAATTTGATCCGGCCCGGCCTGGGGCGAAAGCGATTCTCGTCGTCGGCGCTCATGAGCCCATTCCCTGCCGTTTAGACACGGAAACGGCAGATATTAGGCTATAGTGCCGGTCAAAACCCAACAAAGCCAAGGCTTTGCGCCATATCGCGGCACGCGAGACCCAAAAGCAGGGTGCCGTGCGCCGCGCCCCAAAACAGTGTGCAGACAAGGGCTTGCCCAGAAACTGCCCCGACAGGGTGCCGGTTTCCTTTATCTTGCCCTCCGCCTTTCCTTCCCTTTTTGCCCTTCCTGCCGGGAATGCTGCCAGGCGCACCCAAGCCTGACTGCACACCGGAAATGGACCGAACGAGCGCGTAAACGCCATGCTCATGGCTTGTCGCCATCGCTCGCAAGGGCCACGAATATGCCGCTGTCCTGCGGCTCCTGAACGGCGGGATCGCGCAGAGAAGCGGTTGCGTGGATGTCGCTCGATGGCTGATTAACCGCCGCTGAAATGCCGCCGGATTGCGCAACGAAGAGCGGGGCTTCGCGCCAATCCGGTGGCGGCGGCGGCACGATCGTCGGCACATCAGGCGCAGTCGCCCTGCCGAGAACAGGTGCGAGCGTGGCGACATAGGCGCGTGTTTCTGCGGGCAAAGTGCGACCTGTCGCCAGATGCTCGTCATAGCGACCGGGACCGGCATTGTAGGCGGCAAGCATGGCCGCGACATTGCCATAGCGGTCCCACATCTCCCGCAGATACGCCGTACCTGCGAGGATGTTGTCACGCGGATCGTAAGGATCGCGCCCGAGGCCATGGCGGCTGCGCAGGCCCGCCCAGGTATCGGGCATGACCTGCATCAGTCCCATCGCGCCCGCCGATGAAATGGCGCGCACATCGCCCGCGCTTTCCACACCCAGCACGGCCCGAATCCAGTGCTCTGGAATGCTGAAACGCTGTGACGCCTCTGCAATGAAAGCAGCATGGGGATGCGCGGTAACAGGCGCGGGTTGCGGCGTGACCTGCGCCATGGCCGGCATCGAGCCGCTGCCAGCCGACAGAAGGGCCGTGAAGATAAGAAGGGCGCGGGATCGCATGATCTCAGTCCCGATCTTCGCGGGGCCGCGGGCGGCTCCAGTGCAGCGACCATGACGAGCCTGCATCGTCGTCGCGAAACAGATTGGCGCGGATCGGCTGCGGTAAGGCGGGATCGTCGAGCAGCACCGAGAGATATTCGCCAGCCTTTTCGCCGGTGCGTTTCCATGCAGCACCGACCTCCGGCCCGTCATGTTCAATGAAATGGACGCGATAGTCCGGCGCATTCTCCGCATCGGAATGTTCGGCGGGCACGATAACGAGATCGCGCTTCATGGTGAGCGTGACGAGCTGACCGGCGAAGCCGGATGCGTCACGCGCAAATTGACCGATCTGTGGCATGGTATGTCTCCTGTGTTTGTGGATTTGGCGTGGGTTCAATGCGTGGCCGCCCGCCATTCGTAGCGGCCATCGCCTTCCTCATCGGTCCAGAGCGGGAGCGCCCGGCCGATGACGGAACTGGCGGGAACAGGTCCGAAGTAACGGCCGTCGAGGCTGTCCCGGACGTCCCAATTCATGAGGAAGAGTTCACCGTCGCCGATGATGCGGCAGCTCTGCCAGACCGGCAGATCGCGGCCCATGCGGTCGCGCTCCAGCGCGTCCCCCATTTCGACATGATCGACGGTAATGGTCGCACCGTTGCGGCAGACGCGCTGTCCCGGCAGGCCGAGGACACGCTTCAGCAGCGGCACGCCGCGTCCGATATAGCCGCGCTCGACCATGAACCGCTCCAGCGGTTCGGGCGGCATGATGACGACGAGTTCTGGAATTTCGAGCGTATCGGCGGGAGCAACCGTGTAGAAGCCGATGGGCGCGCTGGCAGTCGCGTTCCAGATCAGCCGGGTTGGCAGATCGGCAACCGCCGTGGCGACAAGCGTGCCGACGGCCAGCATGGACACGGCGAGGATATGACGGCGGCTCATGTCCAGATCCTCCGGCGGTTGAGCCACGCGGCATGGCGTTCCGGGGTGTAGGGGTTGGGTTCCTGACCGGCACTCAAGCGGTTGTGGACGTGCCGCCAATGGTCCGGCGCAACATCCGCCGGATCGATGCCAAGCGCGTCCACGGCATCAATCAGGGCCAGCACCCGCTGGACTTGTCGCCAGCCATCAATACGCAGCAGGATCTCGCAGCCAGGACGAACGAAGGGCACGGTCTGGTACGGTTCGCCGCGACCAACGGCGCGCAGGATGTCGAGCCGCGAGACGATGGTGCCGTAATCGTTGGAGGCCCAGCGGACGAAGGCAAAGATGCTTTCGGGCGCAAAACCGATCAGACTGCAGCGGCGGTCGATGATCTGCTCAAAGCTCTTGTGACCGAACCTGATCCAGCGCTCGACCTTCTTCTTCTGGAAGGTCAGTTCGACCAATGTGGTGAACGGAGCTGGTCCGCCCGGCCGCGGATGTTCATGCACTGCACACGCGGTCTTGCCGGTCATGGCTGATCTCCTTCGGTGGGTGGAAACTCGCGGACCAGCAGCTCGCGCAACATCACGGCGACCGTGACGCCGCGCCGGAAGGCAGCGACCTTGATGCGCCCGCGTAGCTCGGGCGTGATGTCGATGGTCAGGCGGGCGGTAAACGCCTCGGCAGCCATCTTTCCTGTTACCGGCGCATCGGCGGCCCTGACCCAGCTATCGGGATTGCCCGGACGCGATGCGAAGCCGGATTTGGCGGGTGGACGTGTCATCGCACAATCCTCCCGAGCCCGAGGCTATCGATCTCGGCCACCAGCGCTGTGACCTCCAGTGCAGCCCGTTCGCCGCCATCGGTCTCTGAGACCAGTCGCCCGGTTTGTGCGGCTTCAGCGAAGGCGACGCGCTGGCCAATGGTCGTGGCCAGCAAGGGTGGATCGTGGTCCGCTAGTGTTTGGGCCGTTTCGCGGGCGATGATGGTGCGCGCACCGCATCGGTTCAGCAGAAAACGGGCGGCAAGCTCGGGACGATAGATGCGTGCTTCGCTCAGAAGCGCCAGCATCTCGGCCGAGGCCCAGCCGTCGAAGGGCGATGGCTGCACCGGGATCAGCGCCAGATCGGCTGCAAGCAACGCAGAGCGCATCAGACCAGCGACACGGGGCGGACCATCAATGACGACATGATCCGCGTCACGCGCCAGTTCCGGCGCCTCCCTGTGCAGGGTATCGCGGGTAAGTCCGATGACGGTGAACAGCCTTGGCAGCCCTTCATCGCTGCGCCGCTCCGACCAGTCGAGTGCGGAGCCTTGCGGGTCGGCATCGATCAGGATGACGCGCTTGCCTTCCGCGGCCCAGGCTCCGGCGAGATGCAGCGCCAGCGTCGTCTTGCCCACGCCGCCTTTCTGATTGAGGAGCGCGACAATCATCGCCGTCCTCCCGGTTTGCCGAGAGGAAGTTCAGGCGTGCTTGTTGACGCGGGCGCTCCTTGCTTTGGGGGCGTCAGCTTGCCTTTATGGGCACCCGATCTGAGGGCCGCACCAGCCTTCGCGATGAGCTTTTCCACATCGCGCTGCCGCTCTTCAAAGTTAGATTCTGTGTTAGACTCTAAGTTAAGGGCGCGATTTTCGCTTTTGTTACCGAAGGATAGGAGGTGTTTGGGTTCCCGATAGCACGAGCCTCCGGTTCCTGATGGCACGATAGTCCGGGTTCCCGATAGCACGAGACTATCCACAGGTTTTCCACAGGCCGGGACAGGCTCGAAAGCGAGCAGCATCCGGCCGCCGGTTTCGACCTCGGCGAACAGGGTGTAGCCGGGCAGTGGCTGGCGGCGGATAATGTCGCGCAGCTCGAAGGCGAAGCGCTTGAACGGCGACAGACTGCCCGATTTCTGGTGCAGGTGACGGAAGTCGAACCGCCAACCGTTTTTCTGTCGCCCACCATGCTTGCGCACCAGGCGATAGAGCCAGCGATCCAACCCGCCGGTCAGATTGAAATAGGCCCGGTCGATGGTGAGGATCAGGGCGTCATCCAGAACCGCACTGTAGAACCAGTCGGGCACGATCATCTCGATGCCGTCCGGACGGCCATTGGCATCGGTCCGCTCGTGCCATTCGTTGATCCACGAAAAGCGATGTCGCCGTCCATTCGCGCGCTGGCGGATCGAGGTTGCAACCGTGGTCGATTGCAGCCGGTCCAGCGCCGCCTTCAGGCGCTGATAGTCCCTCAGGGAGGTTCCGCGCCCTGTGAATGTCAGGATTTCATAGGGCGTTGCCGCCATCAGGCGCGACGTGCGCAGACCGGCGTCCCGCGCTTCCACGATCTGGCTGGCCGCCCAGATCAGTATATCGGCGTCCCAGATCGTCGCCATACCGTGATCGGGAACAGCTTCGACACGGATCGAGACGTTGCCCAAGGCAAAGTCAATCGGGCGGATACGGTGCGATTTGGAAAGGGAAAAGAAAGGATAGGCCATGAGATCCTGCGCGTCTCGTGGTGCGAATTCCCCGGGAAGCGCCCGAAACAGATCGAGTTGCCCGCGTTCCGAGGCGGATGGGTGCTGCGCTGCCATCAGGGGCTGACCGCCGTGTTCAGCGCGTGATGCGCTTGGGCGAGGTGAATGCGGTCGGCGGCATAGGTTTCGCCGGGAGAACTTGTCCGCGTGGGTCCGACGTGGAGGTAACCGATCCGCGCGCAACCCAGGCTGCGAGATCCTCGACCGAATAGACAACGCGGCCGCCGAGCTTGTGATAGGCAGGTCCCGTTCCGTAGGTTCTGTGCTTTTCCAGCGTGCGCGCGGACAGACTGAGGAAATCGGCGGCTTCCTTGGTGCGCAGATAGCGTGGCGGCAAGGCGGCGAGATCAGGTCGCATGGGGTGGCCTCCGTGGTTGTGCAGGATGCCGCTGACGATCAACGGCATGACATGCGCACGGTGGCGAAGGCGCGGCGGCATGGGGGATGAGGAAGATCGAAGGGGTAGAATCCTCACCCTCGATCAGACGTCAGTGTCAGGGTTTGCGACGATGGCGCAAAAGGTCCTGATAACCGCCGTCGATCAGCGCGGCGGCAGATCGGACAAGGGCGATGACAGAGGCGCGCAAAGCCGATGTCTTCCACGGCTCAGCGCGAACGCGCGCCTCTCCGTAGATGGCGATGGCAATCTCACGATAGGTCGCGTGGTTGGCGTTTCCGTCGGCAGCTTGCATCATCAGGCGAAACCGCCGGCGCTGATACGGCGTCATCCTGGGGTCGCGGCGCGCGGGTTTCCCGGCCAGCATGTGCCAGAGCCTGAGAATGGCTTCGAGCCGATCCGGCAGATTTTCGTCAAGTGGCAGAATGATCGCCGGCTGCGAATTGGCATCGGTGTCGGCGAGGATCAGATATTGAACGCCGTCTCTGGCGTCGCAGACACCATATGTCCCCTCTGGTCCGCAGATGGCATCAGCAAGATCTACCGATAAGGCGGACGGAGAAGGCGGAAGAAAATCGGGCGCTGCCCCGAGCATCAGCATGTCCGGATTGGCAACAGGCGACCAGATGACCGGTTGGTCGAGCGCGGAAAAGCCGGGGTCTGCCGGGAAATCGCAACCCCCAGCGATGTTGGACATCATCCGCAAAGGGAAGATGCCCGGCGCCTTGCGCTACAAGATCATCGAAACTGGCCTGGTAGGAGGCGTTACGCCGCAGGCATTCCCAGGCGACACCCTCAACGGGCAGCGCATCGTAGAATTCATACTGGTTCTGGTCTCGCCAGCGGGATGTATCCGGCTTCATTGCTCCGCTCCTGGTTGAAACTGCACAGGTGGAGCGTGAAAGAATTGCGGCGCCTCTACCGAGATGGAAGCCGGGACAAAGACATGGGGTGATGCTCTGAAGGCATCACTGGTGCGACGGCGGCGAGGTCAGGTCCGATCTATCGGATTACGCAGCAGCTGACGATAGCCGCTCTGTGTCATCCAGCGCGCCCGTGCCAGATGGCTGTCATGGACCTGCCGGGCGCGTTCAGGTTCCCGAACAGGGTCAATTCCGAACAGCACATTGACGGCTTCGGTCCATTCCGCCCCATTACCGGCGGCATCGAGCAGCCGCATATAGAGCTTGATATGCGCGCGATCATATTTGGTCAGCTCGTCGCTAACAGGTGCAATATCGTCGAAGGGAGGAACCGGAGATGTCATGTCGCGGGTCGCCACAGAGCATAGGCCGCCGCAGCGGATTGATGATGTCGCCGGCGCCGGTCAGGCGTCACGGATCTGTCGGTATCTCTTCTCGTCTTGGTCATGAACCAGCAATACTCCTTGCCCGCGATCCGTGGACAGGAGAACAATCCCTGCTGCTTCAAGCGCCCGGCGCACCTGATCCCGCGTTGTCTCATACACCTCGAGCCGGTTCTCGGACTCAAGGCGTTTCAGGGCAGTCAGCGATATTCGGGCCTTGTCAGCGAGCGTCTCCTGCGTCCAACCCAGCAACGCGCGTGCGGCCCGCGACTGTCGAGCGGTGATCATGCATGATCACCTCCCATCGCGACCGGCGCGCATTCCAGAACTACGGCTATTTTAGTCGCCTTCGCCCGATACGCCATACGAAATCGTCGAATCTGGCCAGGGCGTTATCTGCACGGCTGAGCATGCAGCCCGACTGATTCGCCTGTATGCCGCAATTGCAGCACTTGTGCTGGCCGTAGCGCCGACCAGCACAAGATGATCCCCAAACGCTCCAAGAGGAATGATCGTGATATGTTTGGAGATCATTTTCTTTGCGTTCTGCGCTGGATATGATACCCATCCAGATCAGTGCAGCAAAAATGATCTGTAAAGGCGTCACATGAAGGCGGAAGAAGAAACACTGAGGCTGATCGGCGACCATTTTCGCCGCGCGCGTCTTGCAGCGGGGTTGACCCAGGAGCAAGTCGCTGATCTCGCCGGTATATCGCGGCCGCGCTACCGCGACATCGAGACGGGGGCGGCGGCTGCGCGCACCACGACATTGATCAACATTGCCAGGGCGCTTGGGCTGGAAATGATGCTGGTCCCGCAGGCGATGGTGCCCGCCATCGAGGCGCTTCTGCGCCCCGAGGCCGAGGATGATCATCCGGCCTTCAGCCCGCAACCGGAGAGCGACGATGACAGCCGTCCGTACCGCTGAGACCATCACCGCGCTGGACGTGTTCCTGAACAGTGCGAAGGTTGGCACGATCGTCAGGACGCCGGGTGATTTCAACGCCTTCAGCCTTGATCCAGCCTATCGCGCGACCGGCGGCATTCCGGTTCTGAGCCTGTCGCTGCGCGCGGCATCAGGGGGCCTGCGCAAGGATCCGCGACCTGTCGCAGGCAGCCTGCCGCCCTTCTTTGCCAACCTGCTGCCCGAAGACCGGCTGCGCGAGGCGATGGAAAAACACCATGCGGGCAATGTGCGGCCGGGGAATGATTTCGATCTCCTGGCCACCCTTGGTGCGGATTTGCCGGGGGCCGTTCGGGTGCTGCCCAGTGACGGCCAACCCGGCATCGGGGTGGCGCCACCCCAAGGACGGCCCAAGGCTCGCTTCTCGCTGGCAGGCGTGCAGATGAAGCTCTCGGTGATGAAGAACACCGGCAAAGGCGGCGGGCTGACCTTGCCGCTCGGGGATGACGAGGGCCAATATATTGCGAAATTCCCCTCGACCGCCTTTCCGGGCGTGTCCGAGAACGAGTTCGCGAACCTCGCGCTTGCCGAAGCCATCGGTATGAATGTGCCTGAGCGGGAACTGGTCAGCCGAGACCAGTTCGAGGGCATTCCCGAAGAGTTTGAAACACTTGCCGAGGGGCTGGTCCTGCTCGTGCGGCGTTTTGATCGCGGGGCAGACGGGGAGCGCATCCATATCGAGGATTTCGCGCAGGTTTTCGGCCTGTACCCGGCGCGCAAATATGATGGCGCCGCCTCCCACGACATCGCCTCTGTGCTGAATGTGGCAATCTCGCCGTTCGCCGCGCTGGAGTTTGTCCGGCGGCTGACCTTCTCGGTGGTCATGGGCAATGGCGACATGCACCTCAAGAACTGGTCACTGATCTATTCGGGCGACGGCGACACGCCCGCTCTTGCACCGATCTACGACATGCTTTCGACCATTCCCTATATTCCGGCAGATGGGCTGGCGCTGTCTCTGGGCGGCGAGCGGGCCTTCAAGGGCCTGGCCCCGGCCCGCTGGAAGACGTTTGCCAATCGGGCAAGGCTTCCCGAGCCTGCCGTGCTCAAGGCCGTTGTCGAGACGGTGAAACGCATCGATGCGAAATGGTGGACACTGCCGGAACGCGAGGTGGTCCCCCCGCCCGTGCTGGAACGGATCGACGCCCATGTGAAAACCATGATCCCGATCCTGACCGGCTGAGCAGTTCCAGCCCGGTCAGGTCACCGGGCCTGGCGGCTTTCCCGCGGGCACGGGAAAGGCCCCGACCTTGCGGTCGGAGCCTTTGTTCCGCGCCTCAGTCGCCGCGGCGACCGTTGGGGCGGGACCAGATGAGGGAGAAGGTTTCGCCGTCTTCTTCGTCGAAGAGGTTGGCGTAGATCGGAGCGTTGAAGCTTGGATCGTCCAGCTTGAGGCCCAGATAGTCGCGGCCCTCGTTGGAGCGCTTGGACCAGGCGGCGCCGATTTCAGCGCGACCGACCAGAACGCGGTGGCTGGGGGCATTCTCGCCGGTGGCGCGCAGGTCGGGGATGATGCGCACGCCCTTGGCCTGGACGCTGAGGGTGACGATTTCGCCGGTGAATTCGTTCGAGCCGGTCTTCTTGAAGGTGCCGATGGTTGCCATTTTAAGTCTCCGCTTTCCGTTTCCGAGCCCGCACCATTGCGGCCTCTATGGCGATCGACCGGCCGGAGACGAACGCTGGCGCACCCCAAAGGGGCTGGACAGCACAGGAGGAACTTTCTTGTTCCGCGCGGAATGGCGGCTTTGCCGGCAGGGGAAGAAAGTTGTGACGACGCTGTTGCGCTAAAGCGGTCGAAGCGCATCGCGCTGTTCTTCGGCCAGATCAGGCCATTGAAGAGGCCGTTTGGAGCGGTCGAGACACGGGGGTGAACGGGGACGGTGGCAACCTCGAGGCTCCATCAGGATGACCAGACCGGCGCACCGGCTTGTCTGGTCCCCCGCGTTTCAGGTCGTGCACATCCTTTTCTCCGGCCTGTGCTATCGGCATTGCCCCAACCGGTTTTCGGTCAGTCCTCGAATGCTGGCACTGACCGTCCTGCGCTCCTATGGACCGTGCCTGTGCCTCACGCTGCCCTGGGATCCACACGCTATCTACCCACCCGCCTCCTGACGAAGACGGCAGATGATCCGTATCCGCTTCTGGTCCTGCCTCTACGGGTCACTCCAGTTCAGGTGCGTGCAAGGTTCCCGTCCGCAGGGCCGGTTGCCGCCATGCCTGCAACGCGCAGGAACGCCGTCACGCCCACCGCGACCGCACCGACTACCGAAAAGATGATCTGCCACGTCTCGGACGGCATCATGTGTTTGACGATCCCGAGCGTAGCGTAAAACCCTGCCACGCCCGCCGGGGCAACGAAGGTCAAAGCGATCAGCAGCCGTGCCCAGATCGGACGAACCAGCATGAGCAGGCCCTGACCGACCGCCACTGTCAGACCCGCAGCGATAAGACCGATGAGGATGCCGCCAAGCCAGTCAGCGCCCGTGCCATAGGCCCATATGCCTGCGTTCAGGCCGATAAAGAACGGCAGGGCAAAAACGGCGAGATTGAACAGCAGCCAGCACATGGTCCCGATGGCTGCAATGGAAACAATAATTCCGAGAACGATCATGGTGGTGACTCCGTGCAAAAGGTCGGACGGCTGCGCCTTCCACCACCACCACCACCATGGCGCAATCACAGCATAGCAGCATTCCTCTCACCGCGCGAGAAGCGATGGCTTTCGAGGCCAGGCCTGTCCGAAAACTAGCAGGTTGAATGAGAAACCTTATGCGTCTGGTAGACCAGTATCGGCTCTACCTCTACGGTGGTTATATTGTTGGGTGGAAGGCTGCGGGTTAAAGTCTATGGCAGAAATCGATTGGTCAGATCGAGCATTTTACGACGATGGCGAATGGGTAAGCTGGTCAGACATCGATGAGCAGCTTCGTCACAAGGAGTGGGGAGCGAAGTATCCAAACGCCATCCGATCAATGATCCCGTATTTTGAGGACCTGATCTCACTCGCTGAGAGCTACCATCTGGAGACTGGCCTGCATTTGTCCGTGTATGGCGATATCGGCGAATTGTTCGGGGCCATCACCTACGGCATTAAGTTGAACAAGACCTACGCGCAGGGTTCGGACGGCAGGCTCGAAAACGATCATGTCGAAATCAAAACCATCACACCTTTCAAGACCAAGGACGTAGTGATGGTGGATACATCGAGGCATTTCAACAAGTTGCTCGTGGTCAAAATAAATGCAGAGTTCCAGGTCTCCGGGCGAATGGTCAGCCGCAAGCAATTGCCAAAGCGCTCAGGCCGTTACCTCCGGATTCGCTGGGAGGACCTGGCGCTCTTGCAGTAGTGCGCAATGGCGTTATGCCGAACCGGCAGCGCTCACGCGCTGCCGGTTCCGAAGCGATAGACCGGGATGCCCATCTTCCGAGCCTTATCGGCCAGGTTGTCCTGAATGCCAGTGCCGGGGAAGATGATGACCCCGATCGGCATCGTGGAGAGCATCTGGTCGTTGCGCTTGAACGGTGCTGCCTTGGCATGTTTCGCCCAGTCGGGTTTGAACGCGACCTGTGCGACCTTGCGGCTATTGGCCCAGGTTGCCGCGATACGTTCCGCGCCCTTGGGCGATCCACCGTGCATCAGCACCATGTCCGGGTGCTTGGCGTGAATCTGATCGAGCTTGGCCCAGATCGTCCGGTGATCGGTGGTGTCACCGCCCGAGAAGGCGATCTTCGGTCCGGCGGGCAGCAGCACCTCGTTGTCGGCCCGGCGTTTTGCGGCGATGAAGTCGCGGCTGTCGATCATGGCCGAGGTCATCTGGCGATGGTTGACCCGTGAGCCGGAGCGTTGCGACCAGGGCGTACCGGTGGTGCGCAGATAGATGTCGGCGGCGGCATCGCGGAAGGTTTCCATGCTGTCGCGGCGCTCGATCAGACTTTGGCCCGCGCCGATCAGGGTTTCGAGCTGGACGGATTTGACCTCGCTGCCATCCTGTTCGCGCTGAAGGCGCTTCTGTGCCTGCTCGTTATCGTCGAGTTTGGTCTCGATCCGCTCGACGGCGCGGTGGAAGGTGTTGACGGTGGACCAGAGGATCTCGTCGAGGTCGAAATCGAGGCTGGTGTCGGCCATGGTGGAAATTAGGGCGTCGAAGATCTCGGAGACTGCGCCTTGGATAACGTGATCTTCGGGTGTGATCCGGGGATCGGCCTCATCTTCGGAGGGACGGTAGCCGTAGAGTTCGAGTTCTTCGATGGCATGGCCGGTCGGGGACGTGCTGTGATCGGGTTCGAAATCGTCGTGCGCGTACATGGGATGCTTCCGTCAGTTGGACCGCGGCCGTCGCGGCCTTCATGGCGACGAAAGCCCACGGACGCTCCGGCCTGGCAGTCCGAGCCTCTGGCGAGGGCCTTGATGGCAAAGCCCGGCTGATTTGTTTCGCGCTGTAAAGGCGGGGGAGACGGGGTCCCCACGCGACCTGTCGCGTGGGGTGGCGGG